>CAVQNJ010000016.1:0-128255 GCA_963713845.1 uncultured Alphaproteobacteria bacterium | reverse complement strand
GGAGATGTTTCCCGGCCCGCTCTCGCTCTCTCTCGCGGGCGACGCGCTGGCGCGCGGGGTCTGGACGCTGGAGGCGCGGCAAATTCGCGCGCATGGTCTGGGGCGTCACCGCGCGGTCGACGATACGCCGGCGGGCGGCGGCCCCGGCATGGTGATGCGCGCCGACGTCCTCGCGGCCGCGATCGACGCGGCGGCGTCGGCGGAGGATCCGCGTCCTCGCCTGCTCATGTCCCCGCGTGGCGCGCCGCTGACGCAAAGGCGCGTGCGCGAGCTCGCGCAGGGGCCGGGCGCCATCATTCTTTGCGCGCGTTTCGAGGGCGTCGACGAGCGCATCGTGGCGGCGCGCGGCCTCGAGGAGGTCTCGATCGGCGATTACATCCTCTCGGGCGGCGAGATTGCGGCGCTCGCCCTGATGGACGCTTGCGTGCGGCTGTTGCCCGGCGTGATGGGCGAAGAGCTTTCAGGTGCGGAGGAGAGCTTCGAGGGCGGGCTCCTTGAATATCCCCAGTTCACGCGCCCGCGCGAGTTCGAAGGTCGCGAGATTCCGCCGGTCCTGCTCGGCGGCGACCATGCGAAGATCGCGCGCTGGCGGCGCGAGGAGGCGGTGAAGCTCACCCGGGCGAGACGGCCCGACCTTCTCGCCCGCAAAGACGATTAGGCGGCGGGCTTGAGCGCCAGCGCCTTTTCGATGTCGTGGAGCGGGTGCTTGGTGAGATCCTTGTGAAGTTCGCCCGCAACCTTGCTTTGCGCCTTGGCGGAGAGATCCTTGCGGATTTCACCCAAGGTTTTTGGCGGCGCCACGATGACGATTTCCCTCAGTTCGCCGCTCTCGGCGGCGTCGTTGATCCGCTCGGCCATGGCGCGGGCGAAGCGCGTTTCCTCGAGAACGTGCCAGTCGGTGCTCTCGAGCGCGCTTCGCGCATGGACGCCGGCGGATGCGAAGGCGCGCCCCGGCGCGCTTGAACCCTGATCATGCGTCGCCGGATTGTCGTCGATCCGCGTTTCAAGAACGCGAAGATCGAGAATCTGGGCGTCGCCGTGATTGGAAAAAAACAGGGCCCGTCGTCCATCGCCGATCAGAACCCAGGCGCCGTTGTGAACTGCGATCGCGCTCATTTCATCCCTCGCTGTCTTAGCTTCGCCACTGGATGTGGCGGCTGCGCGCGCGAGGGGCAAGCGGGGCCGCGTCGCGCCAAATGAGCGCAGGGGCGGCAGGGGCTTCAACACATCAGGCGGCGAGCTTTTCCTGCGGCGCGGGCTTTCGGGCTGGCGTCCCCGCGGGCGCGTCGCCAGCGTGAGCGGGCGCGGCGCTCAGGCGCGCAGCCTCGCGCTGCTTAATTCGCGTTTCGTTGATCGCATAGACGAGACCACAGACGGCAGCGATGGTCAGAAGCGCCGTAAACGGCTCGCCATTGCCGAGAAAGTGCAGATCGGGAGCGCATTCATTGGCGTATTCGCAGGCGTCCGACCAGTCCTGGAAATATTGCCTGATCGATTCCAACATTTTGACCTCCTTGGCTTTCCACAATGGCGCGCGCCCATCTGTGGATCGGCCTTTCCTCGCGCATGTCCGCCGCGTCCGTTGTGCGCTGCAACACATTCTGCGTGAGGAAGCTTTCACCCGAGTAAATTTGATGCTGAGATCAAAAACTATCCCAAAGCATAACAATGGACCGCGCCATATTGCCGCAGCGCAAAAATAATAAGCATGCTGCGCAAAAACTGGCCGACAACATTCGTTTTTTCACCAAAACGGGGCCTGAAAAGGCCCCGTCGGTTCCGAATTCGCAGGCTAAAGCCGTTGGTTAGCCTTCGAGCAGGCGGCGCGCGATCACCTGGGCCTGAATTTCGGCGGCGCCCTCGAAAATATTCAGAATGCGCGCGTCGCACAGGACGCGGGAGACCGGATATTCGAGCGCGAAACCATTGCCGCCGTGGATTTGCAGGGCGTTGTCCGCCGCCGCCCAGGCGACGCGCGCGCCGAGCAGCTTGGACATGCCGGCCTCGAGATCGCAGCGCTTGCCCTCGTCCTTCTCGCGCGCGGCGAAATAGGTGATTTGCCGGGCGACGTGGATTTCAACCGCCATGGACGACGATCTTGCCGAAGACGCGGGGAAGGCGAAGAGCGGCTTGCCGAACTGGATGCGCTCTTTCGCATATCGCAGCCCGAGGTCCAGCGCGCTTGCGCGACGCCGAGCGCGCGCGCGGCGGTCTGGATGCGCGCCGATTTGAACGTTTCCATGAGCTGCTTGAAGCCCTTGCCCTCTTCGCCGCCGAGGAGGTTCGCGGCCGGCACGTCGAAATTGTCGAAGCCGATCTCGAACTCCTTCATGCCGCGATAGCCCAGAACCTCGATTTCGCCGCCGGTCATGCCTTTCGCCGGGAAGGGGTTTTCGTCCGTGCCGCGCGGCTTCTCGGCGATGAACATGGAGAGACCCTTGTAACCCTTCTCATTCGGGATTGGTGCGGATGAGCAGCGTCATGATGTCGGCGCGCACCGGATGGGTGATCCAGGTCTTGTTGCCGGTCACCTTGTAGACGTCGCCCTCGCGCATCGGCGCGGGTGCGCAGGCCCGCAAGATCCGACCCGTTGTTGGGCTCCGTGAAGACGGCGGTGGGCAGGATTTCGCCGCTTGCGATCCTGGGCAGATATTTGTCTTTCTGTTCCTGCGTGCCGCCGACGAGAATCAGCTCGGCGGCGATTTCGGAGCGGGTGCCGAGCGAGCCGACGCCGATGTAGGCGCGCGACAATTCCTCGGAGACGACGCACATGGCGATCTTGCCCATGCCCGAGCCGCCATATTCCTCGGGAATGGTGAGGCCGAAGACGCCGAGCTCGGCGAGGCCGGAGATCACCTCGAGCGGAATATATTCGTTCTTGGCGTGCCACTCCTGAGCGAAAGGCGTGACATGGTCGCCAGCGAATTTTCGCATTTCGCTGCGGATCGCTTCCAGCGTCTCGTCGAGGCCCGAGGCGCCGACGGTCTCCGCCGCCGCTGATGGTCGATAAGCTCGGCGAGGCGGGCGCGGTTTGCGGCGTGTTGCCAGACAGGATCAGGCGGTCGACGGCAGGCCGAGCGTCGCGCCGCCACCGCTGCGCGGAAAGGCCGAAATCGGACAGACGCGACCGTCTCGCCCTGACTCATCGGAACGCCGCCGATAGATCTGCGCGAGCAATTCGGCGAAGCCGATCTGGTTGAGCAGCGCCTCGGTCTCGCCATAAGCGCCTTCCGCCGAGAGGCGCTCGGCGTAATCGATGAGCTCGCGCAGCCCTGCACATAGGTTGCGAACCAGGCGAGGCCATGGGCGGCGTGCTGGTCGGCCTCGATGAGATCGTTGGAGAGCTTGCCGTCCTTGGTGACGCGGGCGCGGACGCTCGCGAGCGCCTCGCCATACAGCGCCTCGACGGCGGCGCGCGCCTCGCTGGCGTCGGAAAGCCAGCTGGCGGGTTCGAGTTTCAACGCAACGGCTGCGGTCATTTTGTGCCTACCCGGAATTTAGGCCCGAGAGGGGCCGATAAAAGCGTGTCTTTCGTCTTTCATGCCGCCATTTCGCCATGGACGCAACCGCCCGCCCCTGCGCCGCAACATCGCGGCGCGCGCGCAGCCCGCAGTCGGCCGCCGCGGTTTCATGGTCGAAAAAAGCAGGGGGCGCGCCGGTCGATCCGGCGCGCCCCGAAGCGTCACAAAAAAGCGCGCGCGGCCTAACTTCTTCTTCGCATAGGCCTCGACGCACATCCTCGACCGCATGCAGGCCGGGCTCGGGCGCATTAACCAAGCACCGCCATGTTGCCGGGGGCGTGCTGGTTCTTCCACATCTTGGTGTGCGCGAGCGGGATCTGGTCCCATGCGAAGACTTCCGACATGCACGGGTCGACGCGCCGGTCGATGACGAACTGGTTCGCGGCCGCCGCCTGTTTCAGATGCGCGAAATGCGAGCCCTGGATGCGCTTCTGGCGCATCCACACATAGCGCGCGTCGAAGGTGAGATTGAAGCCCGTGGTGCCGGCGCAGAAGACAACCATGCCGCCGCGCTTTACGACGAGGCAGGAGACCGGGAACGTCGCCTCGCCCGGATGTTCGAAGACGATGTCGACATCCTTCTTGCCGGTGATGTCCCAGATCGCCTTGCCGAACTTGCGGGCCTCCTTGGTCCATTCATGGAATTCCGGCGAATTGACCTTTGGCAGCTGGCCCCAGCACTTGAAGTCCTTGCGGTTGATCACGCCCTTGGCGCCGAGCGAAAGGACATAATCGCGCTTCGACTTCGTCGGAAATGACGCCGATGGCGTTGGCGCCCGAGGCCGCGCAAAGCTGCACGGCGAAAACGCCGAGACCGCCGGAGGCGCCCCAGACCAGCACATTGTGGCCGAGGCTTCAAGCTGGTGCGGCTCATGGCCGAACAGCATGCGATAGGCCGTGGCGAGCGTGAGCGTGTAGCAGGCCGATTCCTCCCAGCTCAAATGCTTCGGCCGCTCCATGAGCTGGCGGTCCTGCGCGCGACAGAATTGCGCGAAGGAGCCGTCGGGCGTCTCATAGCCCCAGATGCGCTGGGAGGGCGAGAACATCGGGTCGCCGCCGTTGCATTCCTCGTCGTCCCCGTCATCCTGATTGCAGTGAATGATGACTTCGTCGCCGACCTTCCAGCGCTTGACCTTCGAGCCCACCGCCCAGACGACGCCCGAGGCGTCGGAGCCCGCGATGTGATAGGGATTTTTATGGCCGTCGAGGGGAGAGATCGGCTCGCCGAGGGAGGCCCACACGCCATTGTAGTTGACGCCGGCGGCCATTACGAGAACGAGGACGTCGTGGCTGTCGAGCGTCCAGGTCGGGACGACTTCGAGCTGCATCGCCGATTCCGGCGGCCCGTGGCGCTCCTTGCGGATGGCCCAGGCATACATGTTCTCGGGAACATGGCCGAGCGGCGGAATTTCGCCTATTTCGTAAAGGTCCTTCTTCTCACTCAAGGTAAAGCTCCCTCCGCCCCTGCTATCGGCGTGATAAAATCCGGCCGAGCTTATAATCTCTAGCGCGCCCTTCGGCATAGAGCGAAAATTCCGATGGATCGGCAGGTTTTACCTATGGCGGCGCGCGGCGCGAAGCGAGCGCGGCCGTCGCCGCCTCGCGGCCTCGCGCATGTGGCGGGCGCCGACGACGACCCGGGCCGCGCGTTTTCGCCGCGGTTCGGCGCGGGCTTTGCGCGGGGCAACACGTTGAGGCGTCGCGCCTTGCGGGACGGCGCTCACTTGTCAAAACATCGGTCTGTGCTATCGCAGCACCGAGGAGGACAAAAATGAACGATCTGTCTGCCCCGCGCCGCGACAAGCCCTGGATGTTTCGCACCTACGCCGGCCATTCGACCGCCGAGGCCTCGAACCGTCTCTACCGCTCCAACCTCGCCAAGGGCCAGACCGGTCTGTCCATCGCCTTCGATCTGCCGACGCAGACCGGCTATGACAGCGACCATATCCTCTCGCGCGGCGAGGTCGGCAAGGTCGGCGTGCCCGTCTCGCATCTGGGCGACATGCGCACCCTCTTCGACGGCATTCCGCTCGGCGATATGAACACGTCGATGACGATCAACGCCACCGCCGTCTGGCTGATGGCGCTCTATATCGCCGCCGCCGAGGCGCAGGGCGTGGCGCGCAGCAAGCTGCAGGGCACGACGCAAAACGACATCATCAAGGAATATCTCTCGCGCGGGTCGTATGTTTTTCCGCCGAAGCCGTCGCTGCGCCTGACGCAGGACCTGATCCTGTTCACGACGAAAGAATGCCCGAAGTTCAATCCGATGAACGTGTGCTCCTATCATCTTCAGGAAGCGGGCGCGACGCCCGCGCAGGAACTGGCCTATGCGCTGGCGACGGCCGTCGCCGTCCTCGACAACGTCAAGAAGTCCGGCGAAATCTCCGACGCGGACTTTGGTCAGGTGGTCGGGCGGATCTCGTTCTTCGTCAACGCTGGCATGCGCTTCGTCACCGAATTGTGCAAGATGCGGGCGTTCGCCGAGCTGTGGGAAGAGATCACGCGCGAGCGTTACGGCGTGACGGACGAAAAGCTCCGGCGTTTCCGTTATGGCGTCCAGGTCAATTCGCTCGGCCTCACCGAGCAGCAGCCCGAGAACAACGTCACCCGCATTCTCATCGAGATGCTCGCCGTCGTTCTCTCCAAAAACGCCCGCGCGCGCGCCGTGCAGCTTCCGGCCTGGAACGAGGCGCTCGGCCTGCCGCGCCCCTTCGATCAGCAATGGTCACTGCGCATGCAGCAGATCATGGCCTATGAGACCGACCTCCTCGAATATGGCGACATTTTCGACGGTTCGCCCGAAATCGCGAAAAAGGTCGCCGCGCTCAAGGAAGAGGCGACGGCCGAATTGAAGAAGATCGACGCGCTGGGCGGCGCGGCGGCGGCGGTCGAGATTGGCTATATGAAATCGCGGCTCGTCGAATCGAATACGGCGCGCCTCGAGGCCATCGAGGCGGGCGAGCAGGTGGTCGTCGGCGTGAACAAGTTCACGAGCGGCGAGCCCTCGCCGCTCACCGCCGGCGACAATCAGATCATGGTCGTGCCCGAGCATGTCGAGGCCGATCAGATCGCTCGGCTGACGGCCTGGCGCGAGAACCGCGACGCCCGGGCCGCGCAGGCGGCGATCGAGGAGCTCTCTCGCGCCGCCAGGGAAGGCCGCAATCTGGTCGAGCCGTCCATCGCCGCCGCGAAAGCCGGCGTCACCACGGGCGAGTGGGGCGCGATCCTGCGCGGCGTCTTCGGTGAATATCGTGCGCCGACGGGCGTATCCTCGACGGCGCGCCAGGTCGGCGGCCAACTCGACAAAGTGCGCGGCGAAGTGGAGCGCGTTTCCCAGAAACTCGGCAAGCGGGCCAAATTCCTCGTCGGCAAGCCGGGTCTCGACGGCCATTCCAACGGCGCCGAGCAGATCGCCGTGCGCGCCCGCGACGCGGGCTTCGACGTCATCTACGCCGGCATCCGCTCGACTCCGGCCGAGATCGTGGAGACCGCCAAGAAGGAAGGCGTGCATTGCATCGGCCTCTCCATTTTGTCGGGCTCGCACGTCACCCTCGCGCATGAGGTGATCCGCCTGATGAAGGAAGAGAATATTTCGGCGCCGCTCGTCGTCGGGGGCATCATCCCGCCGGCCGATGAGAAGCTGCTGCTCGAAGCGGGCGTCGCGGCGGTCTATACCCCGAAGAATTATGACCTCAACCTCATCATGACGGACCTCGCGCATATCATCGAGAACGCCGCCGCCTGAAGGGCGCCCACGGCAGCGGTTCGTTGCTCAACTCGCATTTGCGAGATATGGATTACGCCACGAACATTCCTGTGTCCGATTGAGCCCAGGCGTCCGGTTTCGGCGCGCCGGGAGGTGGTGAGAAGATGGACGTCGCCGTTTCGCCGCAACCAGGCTTCTTCAGCCGCGAACGATCCGTCGCGTCGCCACGCTTCAATCGCTGGCTTGTTCCGCCCGCAGCGCTCGCGATCCATCTGTGCATCGGGATGGCCTATGGCTTTTCGGTTTTCTGGCTGCCGCTGTCGCGAATTGTCGGCGGCGCGCAGCCGAGGGAATGCCCGGCCGACTTCGGCTTTTTCGCCACGATCGTCGCCACCGGCTGCGACTGGAAAATAAGCTGGCTCGGCTGGACCTTCACGCTGTTCTTCGTGTTGCTCGGCTCCTCGGCCGCGATCTTCGGCCACTGGCTGGAGACCGCCGGGCCGCGCAAGGCGGGGCTCGCCGCGGCCTTTTGCTGGTGCGGGGGCCTGCTGATCTCGGCGCTGGGCGTCTATGTGCATCAGATCTGGCTGCTCTGGCTCGGCTCCGGCGTCATCGGCGGGATTGGCCTTGGTCTTGGCTATATTTCTCCCGTCTCGACGCTCATCAAATGGTTTCCGGACCGGCGCGGCCTGGCGACGGGCCTCGCCATCATGGGTTTTGGCGGCGGCGCGATGATTGGCGCGCCCCTCGCCGATCGGCTGATGGGCTATTTCGCAACGCCCGACTCGCCCGGCGTGTGGCAGACCTTCGTCGCCCTTTCGGCCATCTATTTCCTGTTCATGGTGTCGGGGGCCCTGGGCTATCGCGTGCCGCCGGACGGATGGGCGCCCAAGGGATGGACCCCGCCGGAGCCGGCCGCCAACGCCATGGTGACGCATCGCCACGTCCATCTCGACGTGGCCTGGAAGACCCCGCAATTCTGGCTGCTCTGGGGCGTGCTCTGCCTCAACGTCTCGGCGGGTATCGGCGTGCTCGGCATGGCGTCGCCCATGCTTCAGGAAGTGTTCGGCGGCCGGCTCATCGGCGTCGACATCGGCTACGACAGTCTCACGCCCGACCAGAAGAAGTCGATCGCCGGAATCGCCGCCGGTTTCACGGGCCTTCTGAGCCTTTGCAACATCGGCGGCAGAATCGGATGGGCCTCAGCCTCGGATTTCCTGGGCCGCAAGGTCGCCTATGCGATCTTCTTCGTGCTGGGCTTTCTGCTCTACGCCGCCGTGCCCTTCGCGGCGAAGGGCGGCGTGGTGTTCCTGTTCGTCACGCTCTTCGCGGTCATCATCACCATGTATGGCGGCGGCTTCTCGACCATCCCGGCCTATCTCGCGGATATTTTTGGCACGCATTATGTCGGCGCGATTTACGGGCGTCTGCTCACCGCCTGGTCGACGGCGGGCGTGCTCGGCCCGGTGCTGGTGAATTACATCCGCGAATATCAGCTCTCCATCGGCGTGCCGCGCGAGGCGGCGTATAATCAGACGATGTATGTGCTCGCGGGCCTGCTGCTGGCGGGTCTTGCGTGCAATCTCCTCGTGCGCCCGGTCGCCGCGAAATATTACATGACCGACGCCGAAGTCGCCGCCGCCAAGAAAACCAGCGTCGCCGCCGTCAAGCAGCGGGACAAGGAGCCGCACGCAGATTTCGAGGATTTCGTCGAAGATGCGCGCGAACCCGGCAATGACGCCGTCGCGGTCGGCAATGGACGATTCGGGAACGGCGTGTCGCCCGCGCTCGTCCTCGCCTGGATCGCCGTCGGGGGGCCTCTCGTGTGGGGCGTGTCGATCACAGTCCTGAAAGCGCTCGCGCTCTTTCGATAGAATTTCGCGCGCGGGCGGGCGCGCCGCCGTCGCGCTCGCGCCATGTTTTCTCTCCATTAACTATATGTGTGCATGTTAAAAATCCGTGACGCGCATGCATGCGCCTGCGCCCTTTAGGCCGGAGAAAATATGGCGACGGCTTGCACCAATGGTCTCGATACGGGTTTCGTCGATCTCGGCTATCTGAAAGTGGCGGCGCTTGGCGTCGTTCAAGGGCTGACCGAGCTCCTTCCGATCTCGTCGACCGCCCATATGCGCATTGTGCCGGCGCTCCTGGGGTGGCGCGATCCCGGCTCCGCATTCTCCGCCGCCATGCAGCTCGCGGCGCTCGCTGCCGTTGTGAGCTATTTCTGGAGCGACATCCGCGCCATCGCGCTCGGATCGATCGACGCCGTCAAGCGCCGCGATTTCAGCAACTGGAATTTCCGTTTTGTGGTGTGGATCGCGCTCGCGACCATTCCGATCGGAATCGCCGGCCTGCTGCTCTCGCATACGCTCAACGCCTGCGGTTCGCCCCTGCGTTCGCTCCCGGTCATCGGCGTTTCGTGCATCGTGATGGCGGCGCTGCTCGCCATCGCCGAACTCTATTGCAACCACAAGCGCACGTTCGATCACATCACGCTCAAGGACGCCCTGATCGTCGGCTTCGCGCAGGTCGGCGCGCTCATACCCGGCGTCTCCCGTTCGGGATCGACGCTGACGGCGGCGCTGTTCCTCGACTTGAAGCGGGAGGAAGCCGCGCGCTTTTCCTTCCTTCTGGGACTGCCGGCGATCGCGCTCGCCGGCCTCAAAGAGCTGTGGGAGCTCCACAAGGCGCATCTCGATCTGCATGGCTGGTCGGTGCTGACGCTCGGTCTCGTGATCGCGTCGCTTTCGGCCTTTGTCGCGATCTGGAGTTTGCTGCGCATACTCGAGCGTTTCTCGGCATGGCCCTTCGTCGTCTATCGCGGTTTCATCGGCATCGTGCTGCTGGTCGGCTTCTATTCGGGGTTACTGTCTTAAGAGAGCGACCGACTTAACTGAACCACGCGGCGCGGCCAAAGCGCCTTCATTCGGCGGCGACGCGCATACGCTCGCGCGCCCGCGTGCGCAATTCGTCGATCGGCGCCAACCGGCCTTCGCTTTCGAAGTGCCAGAAGGTCCATCCGTTGCAGGCGGGCAGTCCTTGCGCCAGCGCGCCGGTCTTGTGAATCGAACCGACAAATCCGGAAAGCGACAAGGCGCCGTCGGCGCGCACGATGGCGCTCGCGCGCTTCTTCGCGTCGGTAAGCGTCGCGCCGGGTGCGATGAGGCCCGCCTCGACAAGATTCGAGAATGCGACGCGCGGCTCGGCGCGCTTCGTCGGCGCCGTCGCGATCGCTTCCTGCGGAAGCGGTTCTATCTTTGCAATGCGTTCCGCAGCCGCGCGCGCATAGGAGGTTTCGCGCTCGAGTCCGACAAAATCGCGATGCAGGCGCTTGGCCACCGCGCCTGTCGTGCCGGTTCCAAAAAACGGATCGAGCACGAGATCGCCGGCGTTGGACGCGCAGAGGATGACGCGCGCGAGCAGGGTCTCCGGCTTTTGGGTGGGATGGGTCTTGCGTCCCTGAGCGTCTTTGAGTCGTTCGGCGCCGTTGCAAATCGGCAGAAGCCAGTCCGAGCGCATCTGGCAATCCTCATTGCCGGCCTTCAAGGCTCCGTAATTGAAGGTGTAATTCTTCATCGACGAATCGCGCGCCGCCCAAATCATCGTCTCATGCGCATTGGTGAATCGTCGGCCGCGGAAATTCGGCATCGGATTGTTCTTGCGCCACACGATGTCATTGAGGATCCAGAAGCCGAGATCCTGCATGATCGCGCCGACGCGGAAAATATTATGATAGGAGCCGATGACGAAAATTGTCGCGCTTGGCTTCATCACCTCGCGCGCGGCCGACAGCCAGTCGCGCGTAAAGGCGTCGTAACTTGAGAAATCCGCGAATTTATCCCAATCGTCGTCGACGGCGTCGACGAGGCTTTGGTCGGGTCGCGTGAGCTTGTTGGCGAGCTGGAGATTATAGGGCGGATCGGCGAAGACGAGATCGACGCTTTCTTTGGGAAGCGTGCGCATGAGCGCGACGCATTCGCCTTGCAGTATGACGTTGCGCGCCGGCGGCGCGCGGAACGGCCCTGCGGTGGAAGTCCCGGTACGCGTGACCTTAATCCGGGATTTGAGGCGGGCCGCCCCGACGCGCGCACTACTCATTCACTCAACACCGCATACGCTACCAACGCGTATGAAGGTGCCCGAATGAGGTAAAGGCGGGCGTTTAGAGGCCACCCTTACGGGCGTCCCTTTTTCGGACGATATCCTTAAGGGAAAATAGCTTAGTCGTCTCTAACCGCGCCCGCGCAGGGGGAAAAACTGAGGCGGTGTATGGGGCTTGGCCCGATCTTTCGCAAAGCCTCGAGATGACGTTTGGCCCCATAGCCGACATTGGTCTCGAAGCCGTAATCGGGATAAAGCGCGGCGAGTTGGCGCATCATCGCGTCGCGCGAGATTTTTGCGACGATCGAGGCCGCCGCGATTGATAAAGCAGCGGCGTCGCCTTTGACGATGGTGCGACACGGGCAGCAAAGCCTTGGAGGATCGGCGCCGTCGACGAGCGCATATGCGGGCCTGTGCGACAGTCCGGCGACGGCGCGGGTCATTGCGGCGAGCGTTGCTTGACGGATGTTCATCGCGTCGATCTCAGCGGGCGTGACGAAAGCGACGCTCACCGCGAGGGCGCGCGACATGATTCTCTCGAACGCCGCGTTGCGCGCGTCGACGCCAAGCGCTTTCGAATCGTCTATGTCGCGCGGCAGTCGCTTGGGATTCAAAATCACGGCGGCGGCGACAACCGGGCCGGCGAGCGGACCGCGTCCCACTTCATCGACTCCGGCAACAGGCCACACGCCCTGGCGCTGGAGGCGCGCTTCGAGACGAAAATCCGGCCCTGCGCTCATAAAGCTTGCGCGGGGAGGGGGCGGGAAAGGGTCGATGTCGGCGACATTCCCGAAGAAAAGCGCCTTGCAACGACAATGGCAATCGAAAAGACGCGATGGGCCGCCGCCAGTCAGAAGAGGGCGAGTTGCTGGGGGCCGCGTCTGGGCGGGGTGAACAGATCGGTGCGCAGTTTCGTCGTGGCGGCGGTGAAACCCAGCCGCCTGGCGGCGAGCTCAAAGCGGCGACCGATCATCCAGGCGTAAGGCCCGTCGCCCGTCATGCGCTTGCCGAAGGTCGCGTCATAGGTCTTGCCGCCCCGGGCTGACCGAATCAGCGAGAGCGCATGGCGCGCCCTGTGCGGAAAATTGGCGACCAGCCACTCGCTGAAGAGCTCGCGCAGTTCGAACGGCAGCCGCAACATAATATAGCCGGCGTCACGCGCGCCGGCGCCATGGGCGCGCGCAAGGATCGCCTCGATCTCGTCATCGTTGACCGCCGGAATGATCGGCGCCGCCATCACTGCGACGGGAACGCCGGCGGCGCTCAGCTTTTCCATCGCGTCGAGCCGGCGTTCGGGCGATGCGGCCCGCGGCTCCATGAGGCGTGCGAGACGCGGATCGAGAGTCGTGACGGAAAAGGCCACTTTCGCGAGCCCGTCCCGCGCCATCGGCGCGATGATGTCGAGATCGCGCAAAATCAGCGTTGATTTGGTGACGATCGCGACCGGATGGCGCGCGCGCGCGAGAACGTCGAGCAGCGCGCGCATGATCCGATGCCGCTTCTCGGCGGGCTGATAGGGATCGGTATTGGTCCCGATCGCGATGACCCTGGGAACGTAGCTCGGCGCCGACAATTCCCGTTCGAGCACGGCGGCGGCGCCCTCCTTCACGAATATTTCCGTCTCGAAATCGAGCCCCGGCGAGAAGCCCATATAGGCGTGGGTCGGACGCGCGAAACAATAGACGCAGCCGTGTTCGCACCCGCGATAAGGATTAATCGACCGGTCGAAGGAGATGTCGGGAGAATCGTTCTTCGTGATGATCGAGCGCGGCTTCTCGATATGGATGTTGGTCTTCAGCGCCTCGAGCGCGCCGAGCGAACCCCAGCCGTCATCCGCCTCTTCGCGGCGCTCCGTCTCGAATCGCCCGCTGCGACGGGAGAGCGCGCCGCGCCCGCGGCGTCGCTCGGGGTCGACCAGAGAGCCACTCGCCTCCGGCCAATCCTTCGAAGGGGAGGCGGATTGAACCATTCCAGGCTCCAGAACATAAATTTCGATGGGAGGCCGACGAACCGGCCTCCCATGATCGCGCAAGGGGACTTTATGCGCCGTCAGGCTCGACCCGCCCTCCGGAACATAACGCGAATATAGAACATATATCGAACATCTAACCGCCGCGCAACTCCCGCCTCGGCGCGACGCGCCGGCACAGGATGCCGCGGTCAGGCTGGCGCCTGGATCAGCGCACGAGAAAGTTCTTGAATTGCCAGGGGTCGCTTTCGTCGATGTCCTCGGGGAACAGCCCGGGGCGCCCGTCGAGCGGGGTCCAGTCGGTGTAATAGCCCTTTACCGGACCAAGATAGGGCGATTGAACGTCGAGGCAGCGCCTGTAGTCGACCTCATCGGCTTCGACGATGCCCGCGTTGGGGTTTTCGAGCGCCCAGACCATGCCGGCGAGCGCGGCGGAAGAGACCTGAAGGCCGGTGGCGTTCTGATAGGGGGCAAGTTCGCGCGTTTCCTCGATCGAGAGCTGCGATCCGTACCAATAGGCGTTTTTGGCGTGGCCGTAGAGCAAAACTCCCAGTTCGTCGATCCCGTCGACGATCTCGTGCTCGTCGAGAATCTTCCAGCTCGGCTGCATCCTTCCGGCCGCGCCGAAAATTTCATGCAGGCTCAGGACCGCGTCATTGGCCGGGTGATAGGCGTAATGGCAGGTGGGGCGATAGAGCGCTTTGCCGGCCCCGTCGCGGACGGTGAGATAATCCGCGATCGAAATCGATTCATTGTGTGTGACGAGGAAGCCATACTGCGGCCCGGGCGTCGGCGTCCAGGAGCGCACGCGCGTATTGGCGCCGGGGGAGAGCAGATAAATCGCCGCGCCGCAGCCGGACGTATGGGTGCGCCCGATGTCGGGCAACGACTTTTCATGCGTGCCCCAGCCGAGCTCGGCCGGTTGCATGCCCTCGGAGACAAAGCCCTCGACGGACCATGTATTGACGAAGACGTTCGGCGGCTTGGGATCGCGCGCGCGCTGCGTGTCGCGCTCGGCGATATGGATCCCCTTCACGCCGAGCCTTTTGGCGAGCGCGCCCCATTCGGCGCGGCTTGCCGGCGCCTTCTCAAGAACGCCCGTGTCCTCGGCGATATTGACGAGCGCCTGCTTGACGAACCAGGAAACCATGCCCGGATTGGCGCCCACGCAGGAAACCGCCGTGGCGCCGCCAGGATTCTCTGCGGCGCTCTTCGAGAATGGTCTCGCGCAAGGCGTAATTTGTGCGCGACTCATTGCCTTTCGCCTTGTCGAAATAAAAGCCGGGCCAGGGTTCGACGACGGTGTCGACATAAAGCGCCTTCAGCTCGCGCGAAAGCTGCATGATCGCGAGCGAGGAAACATCCACGGAGAGATTGACGACGAAGGCCTGTCCGTCGCCATTCGTCAGCAGCGGCGTCAGAACGTCCCGATAATTCTCAGGGGTAAGCCTTTCCTTGAGAAAGGCGACGCCGCGCTCGTCGAGCAGGCGGCGATGCGTGTCCACCGGGTCGATGACGGTGAAGCGGCTCTTGTCGACGTCGAAATGCCGTTCGATCAGGGGCAGAATGCCGCGCCCGATGGAGCCGAAGCCGATCAGGACGATCGGACCGGTAATTTTGCCATAGACGGGCCAGACTGACATGCGCTGCGATCTCCTGCCGCTTCTGGGGAATTATTGCGCTGCGATAAAGCAAGAGCGCGCGTCTTAATCAAGTCCGGCGATCACTTTCTCAGCGTTGCGCCCTTGACCTCGGCGCACTGGCGGCCAAAATCCGGGCTCTGGTCGGGAGACCGCATGGAACGGACCGCGAAGAATGAGGCGACGGCGGAACCTGGCGGTTCTGTCGTGACGCCGATCGAGGCAAGCGCCCGCCCGACGGCTCAAAAGGCGCGTCCGATCGAACTTCGCGAGACCGATTCGACCGAAGACTTGGCCGTCTGCGTCTTCTCAGGGACGCTGGACCATTTTGAGGCCAATCTTCCGATTTTTCGTGCTCAGGAATTGATCGAGAGCGTGCATCAGATGCGCGTTGCGCTGCGACGGCTGCGGGCCGCGATCGGATTGTTCGGGCGTGCGCTTTCCGGCCCGGCGCTGGAAAACGCCCGCCTGTGCGCCAAAGAACTCGCCAATACGCTTGGCGAAGCGCGCAACTGGGACGTCTTTCATGATCTCCTGACGCAAGGGCCCGGCGGCCCATGCGCCGACGATCCCAGTTTCTATGCCTTGCTCGACGCGCTCGAATTGCGGCGCGCCCGCGCCTACTGGTCGGCGCGCGACGCAATCGAAAGCGACCACACGCAATCCTTCGTCAAGGCGCTTCGGCTCGCGTCGGCCTCGCGAGACTGGGACGCGCGTCCTGAGGCGCGAGAGGCGGGCTCCGCGCGCGCGTATGGCTGCGCCGCGCTGACGCGGCTGCGCAAACGGGTGCTCAGGAAATCCAGGGATCTCGCGAAACTCACGCCCGAAAGGCGTCACGAGGCGCGCATTGCGCTGAAGCGAGCACGCTACGGCGCGGAATTTTTCTCAAGCCTGTACTCACCGGCGGAGGCGGCGGACTTCATTGCCGCTCTCGCCAGGATCCAGGACGGTTTGGGGGTCTACAACGACATCGAGATGGTCAATGCGCTTCTCGACGAGATCGATTCGGAAGGCGGGCCGAGCCTGCGCGCCTCGGCTTTCGTGCGAGGCTGGTTCGCCCATGCGGCGGCGCAGGGCGTCGCGCATGCGCGAAAAAGTGAGAAACGTCTCCGCAAGCTGCGGCCCTATTGGAACTGAACTAGCCGCAAAGGACCGCATTGCCGTCGATGCGGCCGAGGACGCCATTGGGCATTCTCGGCCCGCTGGCGAGATAGCGGCCACGATCGCGCACGAGTTTCGTCACCGCCCCGAAGTCGAGTTTGCCGGAGCCGAGGATCGGAACCTGGTCGACCACCATGACCTCCGCGGGGATCGAGAGATCTGAGGCGCCTTTCGATTTCGCGAAGGCTGCAAAGTCCGCGCGCGCCGCGTCTTTCTGTTGCGTGACGAGAACGATGCGCTCGCCCTTTCGCGGGTCGATTTCAGTCGCCGCGGCGGAGAGCGCGTTGGGCCAGAATTCCGCCGCAAGTTGCTCGATCGCCGCAAGCGACACCATCTCGCCGCCGATCTTGGCGAAGCGCTTGGCCCGGCCTTTGATGGTCACGAAGCCTTGCGTGTCGATCGTGACGATGTCCCCCGTGTCGTACCAGCCATCTTCCGGGGGCTGCAGCACGCCCGGTCGATCGTTCTTCAGATAGCCCATCATCACATTGGGTCCGCGCACGAGGAGTCGTCCGCCCTCATCGACGCCAGGCATTTGTTCGAGCTTGTGGTCGATGCCTGGCATCAGGCGCCCAACGGTTCCAAATTTATTGAACATTGGCGTATTGAGCGCGAGCACCGGCGCGGTTTCGGTGACGCCGTAGCCTTCGAGAATGCGGATTCCGAATTTCTCGCTCCATGTGTCCCGCGTCGATTGCTTCACCGGCTCGGCGCCGGCGACGACATAGCGGATCGAGCGGAAGTCATAAGGGTGCGCGCTGCGCGCATAGCCGCCGAGGAAGGTGTCGGTGCCAAAGAAGATCGTGGCGTTCGTGCCATAGATCAGCTCCGGCACGATGCGATAATGCAACGGCGACGGGTAGAAATAGACCGGCACGCCCGAGATCAGGGGAAGCATGAAGCCGATCGTCAGCCCGAAGCAGTGGAAGACGGGCAGCACGTTGAACACCTTGTCCTGGCGTCCGAAGTCGATGCGCGCGGCCGCCTGGGCGGCGTTGGCGAGCATGTTGCGGTGGGAAAGCGCGACGCCCTTTGGCGCGCCTTCCGAGCCCGACGTGAAGAGAATCGCCGCCATATCCTCGCTCTTTCGGGCGACGACCGGAGTTTTGAATTGCCGCGCGGCGACGAGCTTGTCGAACAGCGAAACGTCCGCGCGCATGTCCTCCAGATAGACGAGGCGCGTTTCCTGTTCGAGCGTGGCGGCGAGCTTGTCGAGCTTGCCCTTCTCGATGAAGGCGCGCGAGGTGAGAATGGTTTTCACGCCCGCCGCCGCGCACCCGGAGAGGATGCTGGTCGCGCCCGAGGTGAAATTGATCATCGCGGGAACGCGCCCGGCCGAACCGACCGCGAGAAAGGTCACGCCCGCCGCATTGGCGTTGGGCAGCATGATCCCCACGGCCTCGCCGACCGCGCCGATCCTCGCGATTCGCTCGCCCAATACGCGCGCTCCGATAAGAATCTTGCGATAGGTGAGCTTGCCGCTCAGCGGATCTTCGAGCGCGACGCGCGAGAGACCGTGTTTCTCGCCGGCCGCGACCGCCGCCGCGAAGATCGTGGTATCCGTCGGCGTCGTGCGGAAAACGAGATCGGACATGATCTGATAGAGCGCCTCGCCTGCCGCCATGCGCCGCGCCTTGCCTTTCAGCGCGTCGTCGATGCTCAGCCGCACGGGCTCCTGAACAGTGAGCGTGAATTTGGGAAACCAGCGGCGGCGCGCCTGGTCGCGCGTCAATCGCGAGAACATGGTCGATTTCGGGCCCGTCGATCTTCACCGGCACGATGAACGCGCCGGATTTTTCTGCGATCAGGCCCGCGCCGTCGTAGACTTTCATCAGGCTGCCGGTGACGGTCAGCCGCCCTTCGGGAAAGATCACGAGCGCTTCGCCGGCCTTGACCGCGTTGACCAGCGTGCGCGTGCCCAGAGGCTTCGAGGGATCGAGCGGAATGGCGCGGGTGAGCCTCAGGAAGGGTTTCACCCACCAGCGCTGCGAAATGCCGACGTCGATCGCGAAGACAGGGTCTTTCGGCAGGACGGACAGGATGGCCGCCGCGTCGAGGAAGCTCACGTGATTGAGCGCGACGATCGGATTGGGCCCCGCCTTGTCGAAATTTTCGAGTCCCTTCACGTCGAGCCGGTAAAAGGCGCGGAAAAAGATCGAGAGGATGTCGAGAAAGGGCCGCGCGACGACGGCGCGGCGAATCCAGATTGCGGCCAGGAAGGCGAGCGCCCCCAGGCCGAGGAAAAGCTGGGCCAAGGTGGCGCCCTTGCTTTGCAGAAAGGCGACGCCCACGCCGCCGAGCGCCATGAAGGCCGCGTTATGCACATTGACGGCAGCGACCGTCCGCGCGCGCTGTTCGACGCGGCTCTGAGCCTGGATGGCCGCGAAAGCCGGCACGATCATCAACCCTCCGGCGAGCGCGAGCACGGCGAGGTCGATCGACGCCCGCAGCGCGCCCGCCTGCGCGAAATAGTCCGCGACGCCGAGGTTCGCGCGCGCCTCGCTTGCCGCGCGCAGCCATTCCGACACGCCGAGATCGGCAGCGGCGAAGCCGATGAGCACGGCGCCGATCGCGGCCGGCAGAAGCACGATGCGGCCCTTGAGCAGAAAGGCGGCGAGGCCCGAGCCCACGGCGATGGCGACGGCGAAGATGGCCAAATGCAGCGTGACGACGCTTTCCGCGCCATGCAGCGAATCGGTGACGAGCGAGGGCATCAGCGACATGGCGATGGAGCCGAAGAGCCAGAAGAGACTCGTGACGGTCGTCAATTTGCTCAGCATCGGCTCCGCGCGCAGCGCCCGCAGCAATTTGAAGGTCGAGCGGAGTAGATTTGCGTCGATCGCCAATTCGGGAGCCGCGCGGCGCGTCGCGGGAATGAACCAGGCCGCGACGTAGCTCAGCGCGGCGACGGCCATCACAGCAATCGCGAAACCCGCCGCGCCGAGTCCGTTCGCATGGGCCTGCATCGCGAGACCGCCGGCGATGGTGCCCGCGAGGATGGCGAGGAAAGTGGCGCTTTCGACGAGCGCGTTGCCGGCAGGCAATTCTTCGCGGGTCAGATGGTCGGGTAAAATGCCGTATTTGACCGGGCCGAAAAGCGCGCCGGTGATCCCGAAGAAGAACAACGCGGCAAAAAGGATCGGCACGCTGGCGATGTAAAAGCCCACCGCCGACAGACCGGCGACGCCGATTTCCGCAAGGCTCAGTCGGCGCGCGATGGTCGCTTTGTCGAATTTATCCGCCATCTCTCCGGCGACGCCGGAGAGCAGAAAGAAGGGCGCGATGAAGATGGCGCCGGCGAGGGTGACGAGGGAGGCGCCCTTCTCGCCGTCCAACTGCGCGAGGATCAGCAGGACGAGCGCGTTTTTCAGAAAATTGTCGTTGAAAGCCGCAAAGAACTGACGCCAGAAGAGCGGAGCGAAGCGGCGCGTTGTCAAAAGCGATTGCGACATTGCATGTGTCCAAAAAGGCGAGGCCGGCGAGAATTGACCGTAGCTGATTAATGTTCAGTCAAGACGCCGGCCTTTTGTGACTAAAGGAAGCGGTTCGTCTCAGGCGGCTTTCGAAACGTCCATCAGCAGCCGCTCGGTTTTGGCGTCCTCGATGCGATTGAGAAGCTTCTCGGCTTCGACATTGTCGCGGATCGTCTTGGTGAGGATGATGCAGGACTGCACCAGCATCACGACGCCCATACCCAGGAAGCCCTTCATCCAATGGTCGATCGGCATGAGGAACACCCCGCCCGCCAGCATCAGAAGAGACAGTCCGAACGAAAGATAGGAAAATGCGACGAAGGCGGAAGAGTGTTTGACGGGTTGCGCGGTCATGTCTGTCTCCTTTTGCTTGAAAGGCCAAATGCGATGTTCATGCCTGCCGGGCCTTTTCCGTAAGGCGCGCGAACACGTCCGCCGCGCGCGGCTTTGTTGGCGGGCCGAAGCCGGCCTCCGCCAGCGTTTCGGTTACATCCTGAGTGGAAGCTTCGGCGTCGAACGCGTCGAGCGCCGCCTCGGCGGCGCAGGCCTCCACCTGCTTTTCTCGAAGACGCGCGAGGGTCGCCTCGGCTTCGGAAAGCGTCGCCTGATGGCATGGCGCCTCTTCGAGCCGGCCCCTTCGGGCGAGGCGCGCCGCCTGCGCCGCGCGGGCGATGCGGCGGCCCCTTTCAAGTTCCGCGAGGCGCGCGGACTGGTTGCGCACATGGCGCTCGAGTTTGGCGATCTCCTCAAAAAATATCTGGCGGGCCCGCTCGGCCGCCTGGGCGTCGCCCTCCAGGCCGGCGATTGTTTCGGCCGCCTTCTGGGCCAGCTCCTCCCGGCCGGCCTGTAACGCCGCGACGGCGCGGGCCTCCAGATCCGCGATGGACTCCCGCGCGGCGGCGCTTTTTTGCGCTTCGGCGCGATCCTGCGCAACGGCGATGGCGAGCGCCTTCTTCGCGCCGTCGATGGCGCGCGCGGCATCCCGCATCTGTTGGTCGAGCAGCGCGAGGGCATGTCGATCGGCGAGGCGTTCCTCGGCTTCGAAAGCCTGCCCCCTGAGCAGGGTGACGACGGTCTTGAACATCGGGCTTCTCCGTATTGAACAGCGTTCACAGATTACGTGTAACGCAGATGTGAACGGAGTTCAAGACATATTTTGAACGATGTTCTGTGGTCGAGAGCGACGTTTCCGCGATTTGCGGCTGAGCCTGTGCATTTTGGGAACAGCGTCGCGCTCTGCGCGGTTTGACGGGTAACGGAAAACGCCACGCGGCCGCGGCCGCCGGGAAGGGACCTTTGAGCGAGACCAGGACAGAAGCCGGCGCACAGCGCCGCTCGAAATTACGTGAGCGCCTCCTCGACGTCGCCCGCCAGTCCATCGCCGCCCGCGGGCTGGCAGGGCTTAAGGCGCGCGACCTCGCGGCCGAGGCGGGATGCGCGCTCGGCGCGATCTACACGGCTTTCGACGACCTCGACGAGCTCATTCTCAGGGTCAACCTTTTGACGCTCGAGCGGCTGGGAGAGGCGCTCGACGTGGCGTTGGAGACGGCCGATCCGCCCAACGCGCTCCTTGCGCTTGCCCGCGCCTATCTCGATTTCGCGCGGCGCGACGAGCCGAGTTGGCGCGCCCTTTTCGAGCACCGCCTCTCCGGCGGCGCGCCCGTGCCGAACTGGTACGCCGAGGCGCGGGATCGCCTTTTCGGGCGGCTGGAAGCGCCGCTCGCCCTGTTGCTTCCAGACCAGGATTCCGAGGCGCGCGCACGCCTCGCCCGCACCCTATTCTCGGCCGTGCACGGCGTCGTCGCCCTCGGGCTCGAGGAGAAGGTTGGAGAGACGCCGCCACAGACCCTCGACCGTCAACTCGACGCGCTGGTGGGGCTCATTTCGGCAGGCATCGCCAAAGCAGGACCCCGAAGGCGTCTCGCGCCCTTGAAAAGCCTCACGCGACCTGACATAGGCGCGCATGGCTTTCATTCTGCTTTTTGCGGTGGCGATCTGGGCGGGCGCGCAAAACGCGCTCGCGGGCGGCGGCTCGTTCATTCTCCTGCCGACGCTGATGGTCACCGGCATGGACGCCCTCGCCGCGAACATCACGTCCTGCGTCGCGCTCTTTCCCGCGCAAGTCGCGACCGGCTGGACGGGCAGGCGTCAGGCGAGCGGGCTAACGGGGCTCGGCCTGCCATGGCTTTTCGCCATCAGCGTCGTCGGTGGCGGCGTCGGCGCCGTGATCCTCCTCGCAACGCCGCGCGGGATTTTTGCGCATCTTGTTCCTTGGCTCGTCCTTTTTGCGACGGCGGTCTTTGCCTGGGGAAGCTTTCTGCGCAAAGCCGACGCGCCGCATGGGCGCCTCAGTCCGCTCGGCGCCGGAGTCATGCAATTCCTCATCGCCACCTATGGTGGTTATTTCGGCGGCGGGATCGGTTTTCTGATGGTCGCCGCCTTGACGATGGCGGGACTGGCGGTCCGCGTCGCCAGCGCCACAAAAAATGTCCTGGCGGGCGTGATGAACGCCTCCGCAGTCGCCATTTTCCTTTTCTCGCCGGATCTCCATTGGCCTCAGGCGCTCGTCACGGCGGCGGGCGCGACGATCGGCGGCGTGGCGGGCGCGCGGCTGATTCCACACATCGACGAAAAAATACTTCGTCTTTTCATTGTCTTCGTCGGTTCTGCGCTGACCGTTGGGCTCTTCCTGAAGGCGGGAAGCTGACCTCTTTCCGGGCAAGGCTCGCCGAAGGTCAGCGCAGGGTCAGCGAAGGTGAGGTTCGTCAATCCTCCGCAATTATGATTTGCGCAAGTCGTCACACAACCATTTGCGCGAGCCTCTCCATGTCCGCCGATCGACAACCGAGCCTCAAAGATCGCCGCGAGGCGGCGCGCCTGAAGACACGCGTTGAGATTTGGCTCGATCCAGGCGGGTTTTCGCCGGCGATTGCCTGCCACCTCGCCGATATTTCCAATTCAGGGGCGCGGATAGAATGCGATGTCGCCGATTTGCCGGAGGAGTTCATCCTGGCGGTCGGCGAGGTCAAGCATGTCGCGCGGGTTGTCTGGCGGCGACAAAAACTCATTGGCGTCGCCTTTAAAAAGGAAACGCAACAGCGCCGGGTCGTCTGAGCGCCCAGGCGAAATCCTATTTTTTCTGCGCCTTCTCGATTTCGGGCAGAAGTGTCCGTTTCCAGCGCCGATGGCGTCAGCGGTCCGATGAACTTATAGGCGATGGTTCCATCGCCCTTCACCACAAAGGTCTCCGGAACGCCATAGACGCCGAAGTCGATGGCCGTGCGGCCGGCCGGATCGACGCCGACGCGCGAGAAGGGATTGCCCACTTCTTTCAGAAAGCCCAGCGCATTCGACGCTTCGTCCTTGTAGGACAGGCCGTAGAGCGCGACGCCCGTCGCCTTCAAATGCGCGTTCGCCGCGATCGACATGAGGACGGGATGTTCCTGCCGGCAGGGCGCGCACCAGCTCGCGAAGACATTGATGAGGCTGACGTGACCCTCGCGAAGATCCGCTGTGGCGAGGCCTGGCGCACCCTCGAGGCCCTGGAGCGCGGGAAGGTCGAAGGTCGGCGCGGGCTTGCCGATAAGCGCCGAAGGAATGCGTGAGGCGTCCCCGGCGAACAGGCGAAAGAAAAAGAGCGCGGCGAGGAGCGCGAAAAGAATTAGCGGCAGGAAGCGCAACGCCGAACGGCGCGGCGCGGCCGTGGGCGAATTCACGACGCGCCTCCCTCATCCTCGCGCTGGCCATTCGCCCCGAACCGTTCGAGTTCGGCGCGAAGGCGGCGCTGCTCGAGCAGGATGCGGGCCGCCACGCCGCCGATCGTCAAGAAGGCGACGCCATAGGCAACCGCCACGAAGCCCGCATAGTCGTTCATCTTGCGGCCTCCAGCGGTGAGACGGCGGGCGATCCATCCCCGTTCCGAGCGCCCTCGTGGAGCGCCCGCAAGGTCAGCCGCGCAAGGCGTCGACGCAGGATTTCGTTGCGGATCGCCATGATGTGCAGCGTAAAAAAGAGCAGCGTCGCCGCCAGCGCCATCACCAGCAACGGCCACAGCATGGAGCCCGAGATGGTCGGTCCGCCGATGCGGAAAACCGACGCCGGCTGATGCAACGTATGCCACCAGTCGACTGAATATTTGATGATCGGAATGTCGATCGCGCCGACAAGCGTCATGATCGCGGCGACGCGCGCGCCGCGCGGGGTGTCGTCCATCGTCTGTCTGACCGCGATGAGGCCGAGGTAGAGGAGGAAAAGCACCAGCATGGATGTGAGGCGCGCGTCCCAAACCCAATAAGCTCCCCACATCGGCTTGCCCCAGAGCGAACCGGTGACCAGACAGACGAATGTGAAGGCGGCGCCAAGAGAGGCGGCCGTCTTCTGCGCGGCGTCGGCGAGCGGATGTTTCCAAACCAGGACGCCGAGCGAGGCGGAGGTCATCACGACATAGGCGAAGATGGCGAGCCAGGCGGAGGGCACGTGGATATACATTATCCGCACGGTCTCGCCCTGCTGATAATCGGGCGGCGCGGCAAAGGCGCCATAAAGCCCGATCGCCAGGAGCAGGAGCGTGAGACCGCCAAGCCACGGCAGCACGATGTGCGCAAATTTGAGGAAGCGCGTCGGATTGGCGTAGTCGAGAATATTCGGCATCTATCGACCCTGCTGAACGAAAGCGGACGCCGCTTTCTCTCGCGGCGTCCGCTGTTCGAGCCCGATCCGCCCGGCTTAATTGGCCTTGGTCGGCGCCTTTGTCGAGTCCTTGGCGACTTCCTTGGTCTGTTCGGCCATGATCTGCGCCTTTGATTTTCCGTGCAGCAGTTCGATGGCGGCGGTCAACTGCTTGTCCTTCTTTTCGTCCGGCGGGACATAGGCCTGCGAGCCGCTCTTTTCCTCTTCGCCATTTTTGAGATGGCCCTTGAGCGAGGCTTCGCCCTTCGTGTCGTCTTTGCCCTTCAGCTCGTCTGGCACGTCCTGGAGGATGATCATGTCGGGATCAATGCCCTTGGCCTGGATCGATCGGCCCGACGGCGTGTAGTAACGCGCCGTCGTCAGGCGCAGGGCGCCGCTCGAGCCGCCGAGCGGGATGATCGTTTGCACCGATCCCTTGCCGAAGGAGCGTGTCCCGATCAGCGTGGCGCGCTTGTGATCCTGCAGGGCGCCGGCGACGATCTCCGAGGCCGAGGCGGATCCGCCGTTGATCAGCACGACCACCGGTTTGCCCTTGGAGAGATCGCCAGGGCGGGCGTTGTAACGCTGGGTTTCGTCCGCGTTGCGGCCGCGCGTCGAAACGATCTCGCCCTTGTCGATGAAGGCGTTGACGACCTGGATCGACTGGTCGAGCAGACCGCCCGGATTGTTGCGCAGATCGATGATATAGCCTTTGAACTTGTCGGCCGGGATCTCCTGCTGCGCCTTCGCCATGGCGTTGCGCAGACCGTCCGCCGTCTCCTCATTGAACTGGGAGATGCGGACATAGGCGATGTCGTCGTCCTGCTTGCGCGAGCGCACCGATTTGATGTGAATCTCGGCCCGAACGAGCTTGACCTCGACCTTGTCTTTGTCCTTGCCGCGGAAAATTGTCAGCTTGACGGGCGTGTTGATCGCGCCGCGCATCTTGTCCACGGCCTGATTGAGGGTCATCCCCTGCACGCTTTCGTCGTCGATCGCGCCGATCAGATCGCCCGAAAGGACGCCGGCGCGGGAGGCTGGCGTGTCGTCGATCGGGGTCACGACCTTCACGAAGCCGTCTTCCTGCGTCACTTCAATGCCGAGCCCGCCGAACTTGCCCTCGGTCTGCGTCCGCATTTCCTTGAAGCCCTTGGCGTCAAGATAGCTCGAATGCGGATCGAGCGAGGTCAGCATGCCGTTGATGGCGTTCTCGACGAGCTTCTGCTCGTCGGGCTTCTCGACGTAGTCGCCGCGCACCTTGTCGAAGACGTCCCCAAAAAGACTGAGGAACTTGTAGGTGTCGGCTGTCGCGGCGACCGCCGGCGCGCCAATCAGCGCGCGCGCTTGCTGACCGAGCGTTGCGCATCCGGCGCCGAGCGCGATTCCGGTGGCTAATAGTGCAGTTTTGCGAATTATCCGCCGACCTTCCGACTGTCTGACTTTGCCCACCATGGGCTCGAGTTCGATCGAAGTTCCGTCCTTGCGAAACTCGACGTACAAAATGGGCTGTTTCGCGCCGATCGCGATGGTCGCCGCCGTTTGTGCGGCGCCGTCTCCCATGCTGGCCACCGGCTCTCCCGCCAGAACGAATTGTCCGACGTTCACGTTTGAGCGACTCATGCCGGCCAGGACCACATAATAGCCGTCGCCGGCATTAATGATCAAGAGTTGACCGTAAGTTCTGTAAGGGCCGGAAAACGCGACCCAACCGTCGCAGGGAGCGATCACGACGCCGCCCTCGCGCGCGCCCAGGAAATAAGCCTTCTCCTTGCCTCCGAAACCGTCCGGCGCGCCATAGCGTTTGAGCACGGGCCCCGAAATGGGAAAGGGCAGTCTGCCCTTCAGATCCGCGAAGGAGACGGCCGGCGCGAGGCGCGCAGGGTTTTTGAAAGGGGCGGCGAGCGCTCTGGCGCGCTGCTCGTCGCTGAGCTTGGCCTGCGCCTTGGCGCGATCCTCGTCGGCCTTGCGCGCCGCCGCGGCCGCCTTGCGCGCGGCGTCGCTCTCCGCCTCCATCCGCGTGATGAGGTCTTTCAGGCTCGTCGCCTGACGCGCGAGTTTTTCCGCGCGCTCGCTTTCTGCCGTCAGCGCCGATCTCGTGGCGGACATCGCCTCCTGACGGGCCGCGATCAGCCTCTCGAGCCGCTCCCGCTGTTCGGAAAGAGCAGTTCTTTCGTTCGACAGGCGCTCTTTTTCATGTTGCACGCCCTCCCGCAGACGGATGAGTTCGGCAAGATCTGACTGCAGCGCCTGCGCTTCCGAGCGCATCTGCGGCAGGAGGTCGCCGAGCGCAAGCGATGCGCGCAAGGCGTCGAGAATATCCTGGGGCCGGGCCAGAAGCGCCGGCGGCGGGCGGCGTCCCATGCGCTGAAGAACCAGAAGAATCTCGCCGATTTGCGCCCGCCGTCCATTGAGCGAGTCGACGATTCTGGCTTCGCTTTGCGCGAGTTTTGCGAGGCGCTCCTCGATCTCCTGGGCCCGGGCCTCGGAGTCCTGCAGTTTGCGCGTCGCCTCGAGCATGACGTTGTTGAGGTTCTCGCGAATGGCGGCGTGCTGCGCGGCCTCCTGCTCGAGACGGCGCGCGCGCTCTTTAGCCTCGCCGATCGTGTCCTCGACGCCGCGCAGCTCGAGCCTCTTGATGGCGAGGTCGCCGGCGTCGGGAGGCGGTCCGCCCTTGTCCTGAGCGCGCGCAGAAAAAGACGCCGCGGCAATCGACAAAGCGATTGCGATCCTGCGTCCCTCTCCTCCTCGAAAACGCTCACGCGATACGTTCATCTGCGCCTTTGCCTGTAGGGCCGGTGCGGCAAAATATGCCGCCGCAATCTAGACCAGAATGCGGCGGAGCCCTGCGAGAACGGCGGCCGCCCGGCTCGAATTGAAGAGTTCATCGACGGGCACCCTTAGTTTTCGGCGCCAGTTTGGTCTCTCCCGGTCCGTGCCGGGAAGATTGACGGCGACGCTTTCGCCAGCGAGATCATCGAGCTGCGCCATTGCAAGGACGCAAGGCGCGCCGGCGAGAAAAGCGTGCAAGGCTTCGGCCAGGCCGTCGTTGAAATCGGCGTCCGCACGTCCTGCGCCAATAAGCCGCCGCGCGCGAAGCGCGTCGAGGAGCGCGGCCTTGTCATTCCATCGCGCCGTCCTTTCGGCGGCAGCGGCTTCGACGGACAAGAGCCCAAGGACCGCCTTTTCCTCAATGTCCACGCCCTGCCACCAGCCTGCGAGCGTGGGAAGGTCGTGCGTCGAAACGCAGGCCATCGCCTTGACCGGGTAGTCCTTCGCGGGCAGGAAGCGCCCATCTGCGCGCTCGAACCAGAGGACGCGGTAACTGAGCACATTTGCCGCGTCGAGCTGCTCGCGAAAGCCCCAGGGGAGCGTGCCGAGATCCTCGCCCACGACGATGCATGCGGCGCGACGGCTTTCGAGCGCAAGTTGCGCAAGCAGCGCCTCGAGCGGATAGGAGACATACGCGCCCGATCGCGCCGACTCGCCATGCGGCACGAGAAAGAGGCGCGCGAGACCCATGACATGATCGATGCGCAATGCGCCGGCGTGACGCATGTTGGCGCGCACGAGCGCGCCGAAATCGGCGCCGGCGTCCTTTTCGACGGCGAGCGGGTTCGGGGCCGGCAATCCCCAGTTCTGGCCCTCGCGGCTGAACGGGTCGGGGGGCGCCCCAATGGCGAAATCCTCGATGAGGCGGTCGGCCTTGCTCCAGCTCTCTGCGCCGTCGGGGGCCGCGCCGACCGCGAGATCGCGGCAAAAACCGAGGGAGAGGCCAGAGTCTTGCGCATCGCGCGCGGCTTGCGCGAACTGGCGGTCGGCCACCCACTGCAGAAAGCGATGGAAACGCAGGCGCTCGCCATGCTCCAGGGCGACGGCGGCGAGCGCGTCGGATCGTCCCTCACGCAGCGGCGCGGGCCAATCGCGCCAGTTCTGGCCCCCGCGCGCTTCACTGATCGCCTCAAAAAGCGCAAACCGCGTCAGCGCGTCGCCGCCCTCCGCGATGAATTGGGCGAAGTCGGCGATCGGCGCCGCGTCCGGACGTTCCCGCGCCAAAGCGTCGAAACGCGCGAAAGCCTGTTCGAGCGCCGCCGATTTGAGGGCGTGCACGCCCGCGTAATCGACGGCGTCCTGCGCGCCAAGTCGGCGCGCGGCCACGTCTTGTCTCGCGCCCAGAAGATCGGCGACGTCGATATAGAGAGGATCAACAAACCGTCGGTCCGAGGGATAATAGGGGCTCGCGCGCGAACGATCCCGCGGAAAAAGCGCATGCAAAGGATTGATCGCAATGAGCGCCGCGCCCACCTCCGCGCTTTTTCGCGCGAGGCGCGCGAGCGTCGTGAAATCGCCGACGCCCTGATCACCCTCCCGCCGAAGCGCATAGAGTTGCGCGGAAAACCCGACGTCGCGCCGCGTCTCGTCGAGATGACAGCGCGGCGGCGCGACCAGGAGCGTGCAGGCGTCCGACGCCTCCGCATCGCGCAGTTCATAGCGACCCGCAGGCAGCGGGGGCAGTTGCGCGCGATAACCGTTGTTCTTGCGTCCGTCGGCGCCGATCCACGACATCGGCGCGAGCGCCGTTGGCGCCACAACGGCGTCGCGTCCCTCCTCATCAATCAGGATCAGTCGCGCCGGCGCGCGTCCCTTCGGCGCGGCGAACCGCACAAAGCTCGCCTGGTCTTCGCGCGCGACATGGTGTTGCGGCAGGGTCCGGCCGTCACGCAAGGTTGCGAGGGTCGCGAGACTTTCCAGCGCCGCGTTTCGGTTCCGCGCCGAGAGCCCGAAACCTGCGACGAGCCGCTCGAGCGTGCCGCGCGGAACCTCGTGGCTTGCGCCGTCGACATCGCGCCAATGGGTCGCGATCCCGCAAGCGCTCGCAAGCCGTGCAAGGAGCGCGTCGTCGGCGGCGGCCGCAGGTCGGGACACGGCGCTTTTCGCCTCGACGAGAAGTAGCGCGGCGCGCGCCGGCGCCTCGAACGACTCCCCGACCGCGGCGCCGACCGGCGCATCGTCGGAAGCGTCGAAAGCCATGCGCCATTCGAAGCCTTCGCGCGGGGCGGGCGGCGCAACCCGCACCGACGCGTCTGCGCGATTGAAAATGACCAGGACACGGTCGCCTTGCGCATAAAGCGCCGCGATCAGCGTCGCCCGCTCGGGGTTCGCCCAGTCGCGCTCGCGCATCGACGCGCCTTCCGGGGTGAGCCAGGCGACATCGGGAACGAGGGCGTCGTCATGCGGCGCGCCGTCGAGAAAACGATCCGCGCGCAATCCGGGATGCGCCTTGCGCAGCGCGATCAGCCGCGCCGTCGCCGCGATCAGAGAACTCATCGGCGCGCGCCCAATCGAGCCAGCTCGTTTCGTTGTCCTGCGCATAGGCGTTGTTGTTTCCGCCTTGCGTGTGTCCAAGCTCCGCGCCCATTGCGAGCATGGGCGTCCCGCGCGAGAGCAGCAGGGTCGCAAGCAGATTACGTTGGTCACGCGCCCGCGCGGCGCGAACGGCCGCGTCGTCGCTCTCGCCCTCGGCGCCATTGCTCCATGAGAGATTGTCGTTCGTACCGTCGCGATCCTCCTCGCCATTGGCCGCATTGCGCTTCCTTTGGAAAGAGACGAGATCGCGCAGGGTGAAGCCGTCATGCGCCGTAATGAAGTTGACGCTGCTCGACGGGCTTCGGCGCGCAAAGAAATCCTGCGAGCCGGCAAGGCGCGTGGCGAGCTCCGAGACCCCGCAGGGATCACGGCGCCAGAAACGGCGCGCGCAATCGCGAAAACGATCATTCCATTCGGCGAAGGGCGCGGGGAAGCGCCCAAGCTGGTAGCCGCCAGGGCCAATGTCCCACGGTTCGGCGATGAGCTTCAGCGTGCTCAGGAGCGGATCCTGAAGCAGCGCGGCGAGGAAGGGCGCGTTCGGGTCGTAACCCGAAGGGGCGCGGGCAAGGGTGGTTGCGAGATCGAAGCGGAAGCCGTCGACGCCGCCATAGATCGCCCAGGCGCGCAACGCGTCCATGGCGAGTCGCACGACAGGCGAGCGATCGAAGGCAAGGATATTGCCGCAACCCGCATCGTTGAGGTAAGCGGCGCGGTCTTCCGCAAGCCGGTAGTAGCTCGCATTGTCGAGGCCGCGCAGCGACAGCGTGGGTCCAAACTGGTCGCCCTCGCCGGTATGATTGAAGACGACGTCAATGACGACTTCGATCCCGGCGGCGTGAAGCGTCGCCACCGCGTCGCGAACTTCTCGCCAGCCGCCCGGCGCAAGGCGGGGATCGGGAGCCATCATGGCGATCGGATTGTAGCCCCAATAATTGGTCAGACCCAATGGCGGCAGATGGCGTTCGTCGATCCAGGCGGCGCAGGGAAGAAGTTCGAGCGTCGTGACGCCGAGTTTCCGCAGATGCGCGATGGCGCCGTCATGCGCGAGGGCGGCGAAGGTGCCGCGCAGCGCCTGCGGCGCGTCCGGGAGCCGCGCCGTGAATCCTTTGACGTGGGCTTCATAGACGACGCAATCGCGCAACGCATGGCGCGGGCGCGTGTCGAGCGCGGGTTCGGGGCGCGTCGCGACGCATTTGGCCACATGAGCGCCGCTGTCGGCAAATTCGGCCTCGCCGTGAGAGAACATGCTCGGATGCAGCGCGAGCGCACGGTCGAGGGCGCGCGCGTAAGGATCGACAAGCAGTTTTGCGCCATTGAAGCGGGCGCCTTCCTCTGGCGCATTCGCGCCATAGGCGCGCAGGCCATAGCGTGCGCCCGGCTTGAGGCCTTCGACGTGGCCGTGAAAGACGTCGCCGCCGCGCGCAGGCAATCTGATCCGCTCGATTTCAGCGTCATGCGCGTCGAAAAGGCAGAGATGTATTTCGTCGGCATGGGCCGAAAAGACGGCGACGTTGGCGCCGCGCGCGTCCAATGTGACGCCAAGCGGCGTCGGCGCGCCATCGCCGACGCGCGCCATCAGACTGCCCCTTCCCTGGCTGCTATCCCCGCGCCGCGATCGCGTCGCGATAGAGCGCGGCATAGCGACGCGCCGGGGACCGCCAGGAAACGTCTGTCTTCATTCCATTCGTCTGCAATCTGCGCCACGTCCACTTGTCCTTGAAATAAAACTGGGCCCGACGCAGCGCGACGGCGAGCGCCTCGGCCGCGGGGGGAGAAAATTGGAAGCCGGTGGCGACGCCCGCCTGCAAGGCCATTTCATTGGCGTCGATGATCGTGTCCTTGAGCCCGCCGACGCGCGAGACAATTGGCGCCGCGCCGTAGCGCAGCGCGTAGAGCTGGGTCAGTCCACAAGGCTCGAAACGTGAGGGTACGAGAAAGGCGTCGGCGCCCGCCTGAATGAGATGCGCCATATCTTCGCTGTAGCCGATCGTCACGCCGACGCGGCCCGGATAGGCCTCCTGCGCGGCGAGGAAACCCTCTTCGAGACTTTTCTCGCCGGTTCCGATCAAGGCGAGCTGGGCCCCGCGCCCGATGAACTCGGGCAGGTTGGAGAGCAGCATGTCATGGCCCTTCTGCCAGGAGAGCCGGCTGACGACGCCGAGCAGAAAGCACTCCGGTTCGGCGTCGAGGCGCATGCGACGTTGCAGGGCCTTTTTGTTCTTTGCGCGCGCCGCCAGATTGTGCCGGTCGTATGTCGCGTCGATCCGTTCATCCGTCGCGGGATCCCACGCCGTTTCATCCACCCCATTGAGAATGCCGCTGACGACGTCGGCGCGCGCGCGCAGGAGACCTTCGAGCCCCATGCCGAATTCGCTTGTCTCGATCTCGAGCGCATAGCTCGGCGAAACCGTGGTGATACGATCGCAAAGTTGCAGGCCGGCCTTCAGAAAGCCGATCGCGCCGTAATATTCGACGCCGTCGACGTGGAAAGCGTGCGGCGGCAGGCGTAAGGCGGCAAGGAGCTCCTTGGGGTATTGGCCCTGAAAGGCGATATTGTGCACGGTGACGAGCGTCGCCGGGCGCGGCAGGCCGCTGTAATGCAGATAGGCGGGCGCAAGCGCCGCCTGCCAGTCGTGCGCGTGGAGCGCCTCGGGCGTAAAACCCCTTATCGCGCCCTGCGCGATCCGCGCGCCGGCAAAGGCGAGGGCGGCGAAGCGAAAGGGGTTGTCGGGGAAATCGACGCCCTTCGTGTCGGCGTAGAGTCCGCCTTCCCGCGCATAGAGATGCGGCGCGACAAGCACATAAATGATCGCGTCGCGCCCGTGGGCGTCACGAAACGTCGCCGCGCGGACAAAGGCCGGACCGCCGAAAAGATCATCGAAAGAGAGGACCGTCTCGCCCTCTCGCAGCGTCGCGAGGACGCCCGGATAGCCGGGCGTCAACGTGCGGGTTTCGACGCCTTCCTCCAAGAGCGCCGCCGGCAGCGCGCCGACAACGTCGGCAAGCCCGCCCGTCTTCGCGAAAGGGGTCATCTCCGACGCGACGGCGAGCACGCGCAAAGGCGTCATAAGGCGAGCCTGTCGATCATCGGCTGCGTGATGAGGCAGACGCCCTGCTCGCTGCGGCGGAAACGTTTCGCGTCAAGCTCAGGGTCTTCGCCGACGACAAGACCTTGCGGAATCTGTACGCCGCGGTCGACGACGACATTGGCGAGGCGCGACGAGCGGCCAATATCGGCATAGGGAAGGATGACGGCGTTTTCGACCGTTGCATAGGAATTTACCCGCACGCCCGTGAAAAGCAGCGTTCGCCGCAAGGTCGCCCCCGAGACGATGCAGCCGCCCGAGACAAGAGACGAAAGCGCCTGGCCGCGCCGTCCGACCTGATCGTGCACGAATTTCGCGGGCGGCGTGATTTCCGCGTAGGTCCAGATCGGCCAGTTGCGGTCGTAGAGATCGAGCTGGGGGACGAAATCAGTCAGATCGATATTGGCGGCCCAATAGGCGTCGAGCGTCCCTACATCGCGCCAATAGGCGTGCTGCTCGCTCGCCGAGCGCACGCAGGAGCGCGAGAAGTGATGCGCGACGGCTTTCCCGTGCTTGACCAGATACGGGATGATGTCGTTGCCGAAGTCATGCGCGGAGTTAAGATCGTCGGCGTCGCGCCGCAACTGGTCATAGAGGAAGGACGCCTCGAACACATAGATGCCCATGCTGACCAGTGCGCGATCGGGCCGTCCGGGCATGGGGGGCGGCTCCGCCGGTTTCTCGAGGAACGAGATGATGCGATCGTCGCCGTCGACCTGCATGACGCCAAAGCCGGAGGCCTCGCCGCGCGCAACCTCGAGGCAGCCGATCGTCACATCCGCGCCCTGCTCGACATGCTGCTGAAGCATGTGTTCATAATCCATCTTGTAGATGTGATCGCCGGCGAGAAGGACGATATATTTGGGATCATAGCTCTCGACGATGTCGATGTTCTGATAAACCGCGTCGGCCGTGCCGAGATACCAATGATCTTCCGAGACGCGCTGGCTCGCCGGCAAAATGTCGAAGCTCTCGTTGCGCTCGGTGCGGAAGAAGCTCCAGCCGCGTTGCAGATGTCGAATGAGGCTGTGCGCCTTGTATTGCGTCGCCACGGCAATACGGCGAATGCCCGAGTTGAGCGCGTTGGACAAGGCAAAGTCGATGATGCGGGATTTGCCGCCGAAATAGACCGCTGGCTTGGCGCGCCGGTCGGTCAGCTCCATCAGTCGCGAGCCGCGGCCGCCGGCGAGGACATAGGCCATGGCATGGCGCGCCAGCGGCGCGTTGTCATAGGCGGCCATTGCTCACACCCTGTATGACGGCGAGAGAGGGCGAGTGGTTCGATTCGAGCATCATTGTAGATCATCGCTTTCGAATTCGAAAAATAAAGTGGCGAGCGGCGGGACGTGGATATCGGCGCGGGCGGGGAAGCCCGCGAAATCCTGCGCGAGCGCCGCGACGGCGCCGAGATTTCCCTGGCCGGATCCGCCATAGGCGGCGGCGTCTGAATTGAGGATTTCGCGCCAGCGCCCCGCGCGCGGCATGCCGAGCGCATAGGCGTCGCGCGGCACGGGCGTGAAGTTGGAGACGACGACGATCGGCCGGGAACGGTCCGCGCCGAAACGCGCGAAGGCGAAGATGGACGCATCGGCGTCGTCGACGACGAGCCACTGGAAGGTCTCGCTCTCGCAGTCGCGCGCATAGAGCGCTTCGCGGCTGCGATAGAGGTTGTTGAGGTCGCGCACGAAGTCGCGCAGGCCGCGGTGCGGCGCCTGTGCGAGAAGCGGCCAGTCGAGTTCGTGCGAGAAATCCCATTCGCGCGTCTGGCCGAATTCCTGGCCCATGAAGAGAAGCTTCTTGCCGGGATGGCCCCACATGAATCCGTAATAGGCCCGCGCGCCGGCAAAGCGCCGCCAGTCGTCGCCAGGCATTTTGCCGAGGATGGAGCCCTTTCCGTGGACGACCTCGTCATGCGAAAGCGGCAGCAGGAAATTCTCCGCAAAGGCGTAAAGCAGGCCGAAAGTCAGCTCGTTGTGGCGCCATTTGCGATAGACGGGATCGGACGACATGTAGCGTAATGTGTCGTTCATCCATCCCATGTTCCACTTGAAGCCAAAGCCGAGCCCCCCGGCGTTCGTCGGCCGCGTCACGCCGCCCCAGGACGTCGACTCCTCGGCAATCGTCACGACGCCGGGGTATTGTCCATAGACGCGCTCATTGAATTTTTGAAGAAAGCCGACGGCGTCGCGATTGTCGTTGGAGCCGTCGGGATTGGGGGCCCACTCCCCGGCCTTACGCGAGTAGTCGAGGTAGAGCATCGAGGCGACGGCGTCGACGCGCAATCCGTCGATGTGGAAGCGATCGAGCCAATAGAGCGCGTTGGCGATCAGGAAGTTGGCCACCTCGCGACGGCCGTAATCATAGATCGCCGTGTTCCAGTCGGGGTGAAATCCGCGTCGAGGGTCGCCGTGTTCATAGAGCGGGCCGCCGTCGAAATGCGCGAGACCGTGTTCATCGGTTGGGAAATGCGCCGGCGCCCAATCGAGGATGACCGAAAGTCCCGCCTGATGGGCGCGGTCGACGAAACGGCGAAAGCCGTCGGGATCGCCATGGCGCCGCGTCGGCGCGAAGAGACCGATCGGCTGATAGCCCCAGGACGCGTCGAGCGGATGCTCGTTGATCGGCAGGAGCTCGATATGGGTGAAGCCCAAATCGGCGACATAGGGCACGAGTTGATCGGCGAGTTCGTCATAGGTAAGGAATCGCCAGCCATCGGCCTTGCGCCACGAGGGCAGATGCGCCTCATAGATCGACATGGGCGCCCGCCTCGGGTCGATCTGCGTGCGTGCGCGCATGTGGCTGGCGTCGCCCCATTCATAGGGCGCATTCGACGCGACGACGGAGCCGTTGGCGGGACGCAGCTCCGCCTCGAATCCGACCGGGTCCGCCTTCAGGGGCAGCAGATCGCCGTGGCGCCCGACGATCTCATATTTGTAGACCGCGCCGGGGGCGACTCCGGGGATAAAAATTTCCCAAATTCCGCTGTCGAGGCGCTTGCGCATCTGCGCGCGCCGACCGTCCCAGAGGTTGAAGTCGCCGACAACGGAGACGCGCCGCGCATTGGGCGCCCAAACGGCGAAATTCACGCCCGCGACGCCTTCATGCGCGACGAGTTGCGCGCCGAGCCGCTCATAGAGCTTGTGATGCGCGCCTTCGACGAGAAGATAATCGTCCATTTCGCCGAGAAAGGGCGAGAAGGCGTAAGGATCGGCGAAGCGCCATTGCGTTGCGCCATGAACCGCCGCCAGCAGGTAGGGCGCGCGCGGACGCGGGGCCGCCAGCCCCTCGAAGAAGCCCGCCCGATCGACGCATTCGAGAACGGCGATCGGGCGCCCGTCCAGATCTTGCGCCGTAACGGAGTCAGCGCCGGGGACGAAAGCGCGAATGGCGAGGCCCGCCGGCGTCTCATGCTGGCCGAGCAGCGCGAAGGGGTCGGCGCAGCGCGCGGCGACGACGGCCGCGATCTCGTCCGGGTGGGCCCGCCAATTGGATTGTTTCATGGGACGCTGGTGATCCGATCGTTCGGCAGGAAAGCGCGATGGCTCCGTTCTGGTCGATGCAACTGCGACGCCAGGCGCGCTTGCGCATGATGCGGCGCCCGCGCCGCGGCGAAAAGGCCCTCGCGACGGCCAGATCGCCGCAGCGGCGCGAAGGCTGATTTGACGTGTCGCCTTCGCGAGCGGTTGATGCGCTCGCGCGCCTCGGCTAAACTCGTCGTCGGCGATGGAGTTCGCCTTGAACCGCCCTTGTGGGCTGATGACTCCTGTTTGCGTTGATGCGCTCGGAGTCCGCCATGGTCACGTCTGCCGCCAGATCATCGCGCGTTCGATCGCTCGCCCTTGTGATTCGCACCGAGGCCGCCGCATGACGGACTTCGCCAACGAGCGGCTGCGCGGCTGGCGCTTCCTGCTGTTCAGCGCCGCGCTTGCTGTGGGCAATGTCGTCGCGCTCTCGAACGTGCCGGGCTACACCGTGCTCGCGCCCTATGCCGCGGGCGGGCTTCAGGGCGTGACGCCGAGCTTCGGCACCTGGGCGACGACGGACCATATGATGGGCATTGTCCTGGGTCTTCCCCTGGCGCGATGGCTCTCCGCCCGATTCGGCGATTGGCGGGTCTATGTCGCCGCCTTTGTGGCTTATGCGGCGCTGTCGCTGGCCTGCGCCTTGAGCGAGACAATTATTTTTTTCGTCATTGCGCGCTTTTTCCTTGGCGTTGCCGGCGGAATCATTCTCCCGCTCGGACAAGCGCTGACGCTCACGGAAATTCCTGAGGACCGGCGGACGCTCGGGGTGGCCTGGTGGGGGCTGCTCAGCATGGCCCCATTCACGCTCGGCGTCTTCATGGGCGGGTTCTGGGCCGAATATGTCGACTGGCGCATGTTGTTCTATTCGAACGCGCTTCTCGGCCTGCCGATTGCCGGCGTCGTCGGCGCGCTGCTGTATGGCCGCGCGTTCACGAGGCGACTCGTGCGTTTCGATCTCATTGGCTTTCTCCTCATCGCCGTCGTGCTCGTCGGGCTTCAGACGATTCTCAATCAGGGAAATGATTTCGACTGGTTTGCGTCGCCCTTTCTCGCCTTCCTGCTCGTCGTCGTGATCGTCTCTCTGCCGGCCTTCGTGATTTGGGAGCTGGGAGAACGCCATCCCGTTCTCGACGTCAGGCTCTTCGCCAATCGCAATTATGCCGTCGCGACCTTTTGTTCGCTTGCCGGCTTTCTGGTCATCCAGGGCACGCTGTCCGTCTTCGTCGGTCAGTTGCAGACATTGCTCGGATATTCGTCCTCACGCGCGGGCCTCGTTTATCTCATGATGGCCCTCGTCGCCGCGCCTGTCGTCTGCGTCGTGCATTTTTTCGTAAAGGCGATGGATCTTCGCTATCTGGCGTCGTTGAATTTCATCGGATTTGCGGTGACTCTGAGCTGGTTGGGAGAGTTCGACAAACCGGCTTCCTTTGATCAAATCGCGACGCCGATGCTGTTCTTCGGCTTCTTGCTTGCGACCTTCTTTGCGCCGCCGGCCGCAATCGCGGTCCAGCGGCTGGCCGGTCCCAAGCTGATTCGCGCCGCGGAGGAGCTGGCGATGATGCGCACGGCGTTCGGCGCCTACGGCATCACGTGGCAAGCGGTCGTGCAGATCCGACGCGCGCCCTTTCATCAGCTCGGCCTCGCCGATCAACTCGGCGGACGGCGCTTTCCCTCACTCGATGTCCTCGGCGAACTCGCAAAGAAATTCCAGGATCTCGGCATGAGCGACACGGCGGCGCGGGCGCAGATCGGCCGAGCCGTCAGGCAGGAAGCGCTGCTCCTTGGACTCGACGACGCCTTTTACTTCGGCGCTCTGGTCTTCACGTGTCTCGCCGGCGTCATCTGGCTGGCGCGGCCGGCGCCCGCAAAGAAAAGGGCGCCGCCGACATTGGTCGAGCTCGAGGCTGAAGAGCTGATGGAGCAGCCCTGAGCCGATAGGCGGATTATTTCACGCCGAGCAATTCAACATCGAAGATCAGCCAGGAGTTGGCCGGAATGGCGGACCCCATGGCGCGCGCGCCATACCCAAGCTCCGGCGGGATGATGAGGGTTCGCTTGCCGCCGACCTTCATCGTTTCGACGCCTTCGTCCCAGCCCTTGATGACCTGACCGGCGCCGAGCGGAAACTCGAAGGGTTCGCCGCGGTCGCGCGAACTGTCGAATTTTTTGCCCTTGGCGCCGTTCACATACAACCATCCGGTGTAATGAACCGACACAGTCTGCCCGATCTTGGGGGAGGCGCCCGCGCCGGGCTTGGTGTCGATGTATTTAAGGCCGCTTGCGGTCAGCGTCGTCTCCGGCTCGGCCACGGCGGCGTCCGGCGGGAGCGCCGCGCCGGCGGCAAGTGAGAAGAGCGCAGCCGCCATCGCGTGCCTGATTTTGCGCATGTGTTTCCTCCGTGTGTTGGTTTTTAGGTCAGGATCCCGTTGTCGCGCGCATATTGGAGCAGATCCTTCTGCGGCCGGGCGCCGACATGGCCGATGATCTCGGCGGCGGCGAGCGCGCCGAGAGCGGCGCTCTTGGCGTGGGGCAGGCCGTTCGTATAGCCGGTGAGAAAACCGGCCGCAAACAGGTCTCCCGCGCCGGTTGTGTCGACGACCTCCTCGACAGGAAAGGCGGGGACGGAAATTGCGCTCTCTGCCGAGGCGACGACGCAACCCTGTTCAGAGCGCGTCACGAGTGCGAGTAAATTTTTTTCTTCTCTCAGCGCGGCGAGCGCCGTGTCGAAATCGGACGTCTCGTAGAGGGCGTGCAATTCCGTCTCATTCGCGAAGAGGATATCGACGACGCCGTCGCGGATGAGCGAGATGAATTCGGCTCGATAGCGCCCGACGCAAAAAGCGTCCGACAGCGTCAGCGCCACTTTGCGGCCGTTGTCGCGCGACGCCCTGGCGGCCCGCAGAAAGGCCTTTTTGGCCCCCGGCGGATCCCACAAATAGCCTTCCATGTACAGAACTTTCGCGCGGGCGACGACGGCTTCGTCGATGTCGTCCGGTTGAAGAGCCTGGCACGCGCCAAGAAAAGTGTTCATCGTGCGCTGGCCGTCCGGCGTGACGAAGATGAGACAGCGCGCCGTCGCCGGTCCGTCGCTGGCGAAAGGCGTGTCGAATTCCACCCCGGCGCCGCGGATGTCATGCGCGAATTCGCGGCCGGCCGCGTCGTCCTTCACCTTGCCCACGAAGCCGGCCCTGGCCCCCAGACTAGCGACCCCAGCCATTGTGTTGGCGGCTGAACCGCCCGAGACGACGGTCGTCGGCCCCATGATTTCATAGAGTTCGTCCGCGCGTTCCGCGTCGACGAGCGTCATCGAACCCTTGATGAGGCGGGCGGCGACAAGAAGGTCGTCCTCTGCGCGGGATATTGTGTCGACGATAGCGTTTCCGATGCCGAGAACGTCAAGGGTCATGGAAGGGTCCGGGAGGGGCGCGACATGCAGGATCGGCCGCTCCCGTGTCGAAGCGGCCGACGCTTTGTTTACCATCGCATGGCGGGCGCGCCTAGCTCAGTCGATCACATAACGGAATCCCAGGCGAAGTTGATTGCTCGTCAGGCTCTTGGACGTGTACCAGAAGAAATGGTCGACGCCCTGGATGTAGCCCAGGTTGGCGTAGCGATAGTTCAGATCGATTTTCCAATGCTCGGTGAGGTCGAAAGCGACGCCGCCGGTGAAGGCGTAAGCAAAGCGCGTGAAGGTCTGATTCCACAGCGGCACGTGCTGTTCGAGCACATTCGCGCCGACGCCGGCGCCGATATAGGGCGTAAAGCCCCAGAACGTGCCGAGGTCGAGATAGGCGTTGGCGAGCGCGAGCACGGATGACGTATTATTCGGAATGGCGCTGTTGTGGTAGAGGCTCTGGTAGTCCACCGTGACGTCGGCGCGGAAATACTCGTTGAATTTGAAGCCGCCGCCCAGCCCCGCGGTCCAATTATTCGGGAAGGTCTGGTTGAGATTCACGCCGTTGAGGTCGGCCGGACTCACTTCGGCGGCGCCCACGTCGCCCCGCAGATACCAGTTCGAGCCCCATTCTACCGGGCCCTCGGGAAGCGCCGGCGGCTCTCCCGGAAAGGGCATGTCGGCGGCTTGCGTTGCCGGCGCGAGGCATGTGGCGAAGAACGTTGAGACGATCATCGCGCGAACGCGCAAAGAGGGGCGGACCATTGCTGTCTTCCTTGACTCATGCCCGCTGGCCGCATGGGGCCGACGCGGGTTATGAAGGAAGAATGAGCGATCATGCTTAATGCGCGCTTAATGCGCCGACATGGTTTCCTATTTACTGCCGCGTCCGGAATAAGAAAAAGGCGCCCGACAAGCGGGCGCCCGGTTTGCTGCGCCGCGCGAAGACTAGAACTTCACGGCGGAAAGCACGATCTCGATCGCCAACACATAAAGCGCCGCCGTCACAAACGCCGGAATCGGCCGCAGCGAGACATGCCGCAACAGGAAGGCGTACATGAACACCAGCCAGACGATAATGGGAAAGAGAAGGAATCGGGCCAGCCGCTCGGTGGGAAGCGGCGGCGGCAGCGCGACGCCGACGATGAGGTGCAACACGATATAGGCCAGCGCCGCGATTGCGCCGGTGGCGGCAAGCGCGAGCAGCGTTTTGACGAATTTCTGCTCCTGACCGAGAAAACGCAGAAGATAGAACGTCGCCGCGGAGAGGACGCCGGCGCTGGCCAGTCCGTAAAAAATGCTGACCGGCAGCGAATGTGCGAAATATTGCGCAGCGGCCTGCAACACGACATAGGCGGCGAGCGCGCCCTTCAATAATTGCGGCGATTCGGGAAGCGAGAGTTGAGACGCCTCCAGAAACAGTATTTTCAGGAATGTCCTGGGCGTCTGATCGTTGACGAGCGGTATATTGAGGGCCATGAATTTTTGTCCGTTGAGGCGACGACGCCGTCCGGCGCGCGCGAATATGCGAAAAGCCGCGCGGTCCGGCGTACACAGCCTTCGGTTCGCGCGACCGATTGCGGCTCCTCTAACATGCTTTGGTCTTGCGCGGAAACAAGCGTGCGAATTGCTGCGTTGCAGCACAATATCAGTCCAGCCGCGTCTCCCAGTCCTCCCGCGCGATGACCGCGCAGATGCGTCGCGCCGACTCCTCCCATGAAGCTTTAAGCGTCGTTGAGGGATCCGCCGCTTGCGTGCCGCTGAGGAAGTCGCGCACGGCCGCCGCCAACGCCCGCGGATCATTGACGCGGAAATAAATCCCGCCGTCGCGCCCAACTTCATGAAATACCGGAATGTCGCTGCAGATCGCCGGTCTCCCGCGCGCCGCGGCTTCCGCGATCGGCAGCCCAAAACCTTCGGCGAAAGACGGGAAGATCAACGCCCGCGCGTGCGCGTAAAGATAGGACAGTTCGCCGTCGTCAACGTCGTCGAACCAGAAAAGGCGCTTGCCCAGCTCCGGGCTGCCGAGGATCGCGGCGACGATTGCTTCCTCGAACCAACCCCGGCGGCCGACGATCACGAGCCGCGCCGGGGCGCCCGTCGCCCATAACGTCTCGAAGGCGTCGAGCGCGACGCGATGTCCCTTGCGCGGTTCGATCGTCCCGACAAGAAGGAAGGCGGGGGCGTCAGGGCCGACTGCGGCCGCGATTTTTTCCCGGGGATGTGCGGTCGCGGGCGCCGGCAGATCGGCGCCGCAATGAAACCAGCCGATCTTCAACCCCGGTCGATGGGGAAGGCCGCTTGCGCGCACATAGTCCGCAAGCTCCTCCGGCCACCGTGCGCGAAATCGCCAGAAACGCGTCGCTCTCGACGAGCGCCCGGCGCAACCAGGCCCGATACCGCGGGACCGTCACCTCATGGCACGCATGCGGATGAAATTCCGGGATCAGGTCGAAAATGCAGGTGACGATCTCGCCGCCCGCAGCGCGGATGCGGGAGGAGATCGGCGCGAGCGCGTCGAAGGCGTTCCAACTGTCGGAGAGCGTCAGAAAGCGGTCGCCTGCCTCGATGTCGATTTCAGCGTCCGGCGCCGCGTCGCCCCCGACGAGCGAGGCGAGGAACGCGTTGGCGGCATATAGCCGGCCGCCCTCGCAACGCACGGCAAGGGCAGGGAGGTCGAAGGAGGCGCCGGAAGCGAAGGCGCGCGCAACCTCTTTGACGACGCGCTGAATGCCGGTTCCGGCGTCGCGTTTGATCGTGCCTGTCACGTCGATCAACAGGCGGCCCGCGGGAACGGTCGCCCTTTCCATTGCGGCGACCGGTTCGGACGTGGAGAGCTGCGTTTTCTTTTTCGGCCCCCGTTTGAAAGCGGGCGGCCAGCGCCGCGCCCGCATCGGCCAGCCGCTGCTCGATCGGGCGCAGGAAACGATAGATGTGGCCGGAGACCGAATAGGTCAGGCGATCGCGTTCATGCGTCAGATGCAGGAGCTCGGCGCGCAGATAATCGAGCTGGAATGCGAGCAGCCGGCTGCGTTCGCGTTCGGCGTCTCCCGCCTCCGGGGAGGTGGCGCTCACGCGGCGTCGCGCATTTGTGCGCGCCATGCGTCGAGGAGGCCGCTCAGCATGTCGTCATGCGAATGACGCGGACGCCAGCCCGTCGCGTCGCTCAGCTTGGTCGCGTCGCACGCGACGCGCGCGATATCCGTCGCGGCGGGGCGCAGAAGCTGCGGCTCCACCGTCACGTCGAAGGGCACGCGCGCCAGCGCACGCATATCGTCAAGGAAGGCGGCGACCGGCCGGGCCTCGCCCGACGCAATGTTGAAGACCGAGACGGGCTCGGAAAACTCCCGCGCCCTGTCAATCAACCGCAGATACGCGTCGACGACGTCGCGCACGTCCAGAAAGTCGCGGGCTTTCGACAGATCGCCGACCTTGAGACGCGGCTCCGCCTTGCCCGCCTCGATTGCGGCGATCTGCGCGGCGAAGGAGGCAAGCACGAAATCGCGACTGCGCTGTCCAGGCCCCGAATGATTGACGGGGCGCGCGACCACAAGTCGGCCTCGAGGCGCGAGAAGGTCGCCGAGCGCGCCTTCGGCCGCGGCCTTGGAGCGGCTGTAGACGTCGATGGGACGCAGCGGCGCCGCCTCCGTCAGGACGCCGTCGTTAAAACTCGCGCCGTAGGCCGCGGCCGTCGAGGCAAAAAGCACGACCGCCGTCGGCGCGTGGCGGGCGATGGCGGCGCCAAGTCCGAACGCGCCCTGGAAATTCACCCGCCATGTCAGCTCCGCGGTCTTCGCCGCCGCGCTGACGGACGCCTGTCCGGCGAGATGAACCACGAGATCGGGCGCGAGCTCGGCGACGATCCTGTCGATCGCGGCCTCGTCGAGGAGGTCGGCGACGCGCATGTCGAAGGCCGGATGCGCGACGCCCTCGCCGCGACGCCGTAAAATCACGCGCGCGGCGCTCGGATAGGCCCTGCTGAGGGCGTCGGCGACATGGACGCCGACAAAGCCCCCGCCGCCGGTCAGCAAGATGCGCTCATAGGCCGCCATCGCCGCGCCCTTCCGCGTGTTAAGCCTCGCGCCGCAGCCGCGCCAGATCGGCGTCGACCATTTCCCGGATCATCGTTTCGAGATCGATCTCGGGCGTCCAGCCGAGCGCCTTGCGCGCCTTGGTCGAATCGCCGAGCAGAACGTCGACCTCCGCCGGCCGGTAAAGCGACGGATCGATCACCAGATATTTGTCGATGTCGAGACCGGCGTGGTCGAAAGCGATGCGGCACATGTCGCGCACCGTCGTCGTCACCCCCGTCGCCACCACATAGTCGTCCGGTTTCTCCTGCTGAAGCATCAGCCACATCGCCCGGACATAGTCCTTAGCGTGCCCCCAATCGCGCTTGGCGTCAATATTGCCAAGACGCAGCTCGCTCGCCTTGCCCAGTTTGATCAGCGAGACCCCATGCGTCACCTTGCGGGTGACGAACTCAATGCCGCGCAACGGGCTCTCGTGGTTGAAGAGAATCCCCGAGGAGGCGTGAAGCCCGAAGCTCTCGCGGTAGTTGACCGTGATCCAGTGGCCGTAGAGCTTGGCCACGGCGTAGGGGCTGCGCGGATAGAAGGGCGTCGTCTCGCTCTGCCGGGGCTCCTGGATCAGCCCATACATTTCCGAGGAGGAGGCCTGATAAAAGCGCGCCTGCGGCGCCCCCAGGCGCATCGCCTCCAGCACATTGGTCACGCCGACGGCGGTGACGTTGGCGGTCAGCAGCGGCTGGCGCCAGGAGGACGCGACATAGGATTGCGCCCCGAGATTATAGATCTCGTCGGGACGCACCTCGGCGACCGTGCGCAGCAGGCTCGAGAGATCGATGAGGTCCGCGTCATGCAGATGCACGCGGCCGCTGATCCCCAGCCAGCGCAGCCGGTGGTCCTCGACGCCGCGATGCGAGGAGCGGCGCACGACGCCATGCACCTCATAGCCCTTGTCGAGCAGAAACTGCGAAAGATAGGCGCCGTCCTGTCCCGTGACGCCTGTCACCAGCGCGCGCTTGGTCATCAATCTTCCTTGTCAAAATGGTTTGGCGCAAGGGCTTACTGAATCGGCGCCCGCGAGGCAAGCCGGCGGGCGTAGCCGCCTTCAGGTCGCCAGACGCGCAAGAGCCGCCGAATCCCTCCGGCGGCTCCTGTGACGTCAGTCTAAAATCCGGCTTACCTGATCAATAGAGGGATTTCTTGGTGTCGGGCTGGGACGGCGGAAGCTTGCCTTCCGGCGTCGCCTTGTCGATCGCCACCGGCAGATATTCCGCGAGCAAATCGCGCGCCTTGTTGATGTCGACCCCCGCGGCCTCGGCAAGCTTCTTGACCTTCTCGATCCCGATGGCCTGGCCGACCTCAATGCTGCTAATCGCCTGGTTCTTGCCCGTCGAGACCCATGACTCGACCTGCCTCTTGAAGCCGCCGCTTTCGAATTGCTTGACGACCCCGTCCAAACCGCCCTGCTTCTCAACATAATCCTTGATAAGGGTAAGCGCCTCCGCGCCGATGGCGCCGCCAACGATTGCTTTAAGCCAACTCATGAAGATGACCTCCGTTTAAACTCGAGCGACCACGCGCCGCGCTGCACAGATAGGCCCCCAGCTTCGCCCATGCAATAAGTGGAAAAAAATTTACGGGCCTGCGAGTTACACAATTCGCAAATTCCGTCGCCGTCTTCAAGGGCCGCGCCCGCGCGGCTTCAGCGAGACAATTGGCCGCGACATGGGGTTCCCGCCGACGCCTTTCTTTATTTCCTCAGCAGCCAGGGGTATAGACGGCCGGAACGCCGCTTTGGGCGAAAGATCAAGGAAATCGAGGCGAGAGACGCGATGGCGGGGCATAGTCAATTTAAAAACATCATGCATAAGAAGGGCAAGCAGGACGCGATCCGCTCCAAGCTCTTTTCCAAGCTCGCCCGCGAAATCACCGTCGCCGCCCGTGCCGGCCTTCCCGACCCCAATATGAACGCCCGCCTGCGCGCCGCCGTTCTCGCCGCGCGTGCGGAGAACATGCCAAAGGACAATATCGAGCGCGCAATCAAGAAAGCTTCCGGCGCCGAAGCTGAAAATTACGACGAGGTGCGCTACGAAGGCTACGCCCCGGGGGGCGTCGCCGTCATCATCGAGGCGCTGACAGACAACCGAAACCGTACGGCGGGAGAGGTCCGCTCCTATTTCGCAAAGGCGGGCGGCGCGCTCGCGGAGACTGGCGCCGTGTCCTTCATGTTCGATCGCGTTGGCCTTGTCGAATTCGACCGGAAAGCGGCCTCCGAGGAGGCGGTCATGGAAGCGGCGATTGAAGTTGGCGCCGACGATGTGACGTCGACCGACGAGACGCATGAAATCGTCACCTCGCTCGAGTCCCTGCGCGAGGTGGCCCGGGCGCTTGAGGACAAGTTCGGCGAACCGCGCAAGGCTGCGTTGGTCTGGCGACCGCAGAACACGATCAAGGTCGACGATGACGCCGGTGAAAAGATCCTCAAGCTGATCAACACGCTCGAAGATAATGACGACGTTCAGAACGTCTACGCCAATTTCGAGGTTTCGGACGCGCTGATCGCGAGGCTCGCCGGCTAGGACGCGCCCGCATTCCCGGCGCGCAGGCGGATCGCCCATGCATGTGAAACGCCGCTATCATCATGGATCGCTCAAACAGGCGCTGGTCGACGCGGCGATCGAGCTCCTCGCGGAGGGCGGCCCTACGGCGTTGACGCTCACCGAGGCGGCGCGGCGCGCCGGCGTGACCCCGGCCGCGCCCTACCGTCACTTTGCCGGGCGCGACGCGCTGCTCGCCGAAATCGCGCGCCAGGGGTTCGAGACCTTCGGCGAGCGCATCGAAGCGGCCTGGAATGACGGGCGGCCGGACGCGCAAAGCGCCATGCGCGCCATGTGCGCCGCTTATCTTGGGTTCGCCCGCGAGGAGACCGGTCTTTACGCCGCCATGTTCGGGCAGGCGGCGACGCTCGCCGATCCCCGGGCGGGCGGGGCCGCGGACCATGCGCTGGAAATCCTGTGGCGGGCGGTCGTCGCCTGGCTTCAGCAGGCCCAGGGCTCCGCCCAGGGCGCGCGTCATGTCGCGCTGCAAATCTGGGCGGTCGCCCATGGGGTCGCCATGCTGACCATCTCCGGCCATTTCGACCCGGCGCGGACCGCCGATCCAGCGACCGTGCTCGCGGGCGCGGTGGAGGGCGTCATGGCGGCCGCCCTCGCCACGGGGCGGGACCAGGGGCCGCGCTGACGGCTTTTCGGCAAGTCGGCGCGCCGCCAAGGACGGAAGGGCGCCGCGCGCGCTATCTGCAGATGATCGACTCTTTGATTGGAGAACGCCGCCATGTTGACGCTTTACTACCATCCCGGCGCCTGTTCGCTGGCCGCGCATATCGCGCTCGAATGGGCGGGGGAGCCCTATGCGGCCAAGGAAGTCGAATTTGGCGACAAGGACTATCTCAAGATCAATCCTGCGGGAGCCGTGCCGGCGCTCGACGACGGGAGCGGCTGGGTCCTGACCCAGGCCTCGGCGATCCTGGGCTTTCTCGCCCGTCGTTATCCGCTCGCCGGCCTTGCGGTCGAGGGTTCCGAGAAGGACAAAGCCGAGGCCGACCGGTGGAGCGCCTTCATCACCGGCGATCTCCATCCGGCGTTCTTTCCGCTCTTCGTCCCAAGCCGTTACACGCGCGCGCGCGACAAGGAGGCTTTGGACGACATTCGCGAAGCCGCCAAGGCTCTGGCGCACAAGAAGTTTGCGCTCATCGACGCGCATTTGACCGGCCGTCGTTTTTTCCTGGGCGACAGGCGAAGCTACCTCGACGCCTATGTTTTCCCCATGGAGCGCTGGGCGCAGAAAATGTTCGACGATGGGCTTGCCGCATTGCCCGCCGTGCGGGCGCATCACGAGATGATGCTCGCGGACGAAGGGGCGCGCAAGGCTCTGGCGGCCGAAGGGGCCTGACCGGCCGCCATCCCGACCCACGGCAGGACTGGATCGCCATATCCGCTTGATTCTCTCTCGCGCCTCCCGTAACGTCTCCCGGTCTGACACATACGGGGGCGCGATGCGCGGTCTTCTCGTCGTAGATGGGGCGCCGGAGACGGAGGAGGGCTAGGGCCCGCTTTCCGACGATGGCGCTTGACCCAAGGCCCCGAGAGGGCCTTTTTTGTTGCCCGCCGCAAGGACTGAAAAAACGGAATTAAAGCAATGTCTCAGGAAATGACCGGCGCGGAAATGGTGGTCGAGGCTCTGAAGGATCAGGGCGTCGAGATTCTCTTCGGTTATCCTGGCGGCGCGGTCCTTCCGATCTATGACGTTCTTTTTCACCAGGAGCAGGTCAAGCACATTCTCGTGCGCCATGAGCAGGGCGCGGCGCATGCGGCCGAAGGTTATGCGCGCTCGTCGGGCAAGGTCGGCGTGCTGCTCGTCACCTCAGGGCCCGGGGCCACCAATACCGTGACGGGCCTCACCGACGCACTCATGGATTCGATCCCGCTGGTTTGCATCACCGGGCAGGTTCCCACGCATCTTATTGGCTCCGACGCCTTCCAGGAATGCGACACCGTCGGCATCACGCGGCACTGCACCAAGCACAATTACCTTGTCAAAAGCATTGCCGATCTGCCGCGCGTTTTGCATGAGGCCTTTTATGTCGCCGCGTCGCGGCCGCCCGGGACCCGTCGTCATCGACATCCCCAAGGACGTGCAATTCGCGCGCGGCGTCTACACGCCGCCGCGCGGCGCGCCGCACAAGACCTATCAGCCCAAACTCGACGCCGATCTCGATTCGATCCGCGCGGCCGTGCGAATGATGGCGGCCGCAAAGCGGCCGATCTTCTATACGGGCGGCGGCGTGATCAATTCCGGCCCCGCGGCGTCGACCGTGCTGCGCGAGCTGGTCAGCCTCACCGGCTTCCCGATCACCTCGACGCTGATGGGACTTGGCGCCTATCCAGGCTCAGGCCGGAACTGGCTCGGCATGCTCGGCATGCATGGCACCTATGAAGCCAACAACGCCATGCATGATTGCGATCTCATGATCGCGGTCGGCGCGCGTTTCGACGATCGCATCACCGGGCGCCTGGACGCCTTCTCGCCCGGCTCGAAGAAGATCCATATCGACATCGACCGCTCGTCGATCAACAAGAACGTCAAGGTCGATCTCGGCATTGTGGGCGACTGCGGCACATGTGCTCGAGGCCCTGGTGCGACTCTGGCGCGCGGAAGCAATGCACGCGGACAAGCAGCCGCTCGATCATTGGTGGGCGCAGATCAACGAATGGCGCGCGAAAAAATCGCTCGCCTATCGCGCGTCCGCAGACGACGATAAAGCCGCAATATGCGGTTCAACGGCTCTATGCGCTTACGCGCGACCACGACGTCTATATGACGACGGAAGTCGGCCAGCATCAGATGTGGGCCGCGCAGCATTTCCATTTTGACGAGCCCAATCGCTGGATGACCTCGGGCGGGCTTGGAACGATGGGCTATGGCCTGCCGGCGGCGATCGGCGCGCAGCTCGCGCATCCGAACGCGCTCGTCGTCGACATCGCGGGCGAGGCCTCGATCCTGATGAACATCCAGGAGATGTCGACGGCGATGCAATTCCGCCTGCCGGTCAAGATCTTCATTCTCAACAACGAATATATGGGCATGGTGCGCCAGTGGCAGGAGCTGCTGCATGGCGGGCGCTATTCGCACAGCTACTCCGAGGCGCTGCCGGATTTCGTGAAGCTCGCCGAAGCGTTCGGGGCGCAAGGGCATCCGCTGCGTCCGACCCCAAGGCCTCGACGCCGCGATCAAGGAGATGATCGACCATCGACGGGCCGTGCATCTTCGACTGCGTCGTCGACAAGGCCGAGAACTGCTTTCCGATGATCCCCTCGGGCAAGGCGCACAACGACATGCTGCTCGCCGATCTCGCCGACGACGCGGGCGTCGACATCGGCGCCATCATCGACGAGAAGGGCAAGATGCTCGTCTGAGACGTCGAGCCCGCCTCACGTCGACCGCCGCATGATCGCGCGAAGGACCAGACATGAACGCTCCAGCCTCCCGCCGTCACCCTATTCCGCGGCGACGCCGCAATTCGAAGTCGAAACGCATACGCTTTCCGTGCTCGTCGACAACGAGCCGGGCGTGCTGGCGCGGGTCGTCGGCCTGTTCTCGGGCCGCGGCTACAATATCGAGAGCCTCACCGTGCCGAAGTGGCGCATGCCGAGCATCTGCTCGCGCATCACCATCGTCACCTCGGGCGCGCCGGAGACGATCGAGCAGATCCATCATCAGCTCGAACGGCTCGTGCCGGTGCACCAGGTCACCGACCTCACCATCGCGAAGCGCTCGCTCGAGCGCGAGCTTGCGATGGTGAAGGTGCGCGGCACGCGGCGACAACCGCAACGACGCGCTCCAGCTTGCCGAAGCCTTCCGCGCGCGGGTTGTCGACGCGACGACCGAAAGCTTCATTTTCGAATTGACCGGACAGCCGGACAAGATCGACGAATTCGTCGATCTCATGCGGCCCATCGGCCTCGTCGAGGTCTCGCGCACCGGCGTCGCCGCCATCTCGCGGGGTCCCGACCCGATCTGAGCCTCGTGCCGCGCGGGCCGCGCCGGGCGGCGCCTTTGACCGTGGCGGCTGCCCCGCGTAGAAGAAGCCCGCGAAATTCACGACGTCACGCCGGAGCGGCGCCGTCATCCGCCGAAAAGACAAGCCGATCGAACACGGATCATCAAGGGAACGACAGGAAATGCGCGTTTACTATGATCGGGACGCCGACATCAATCTGATCAAGGGCAAGAAGGTCGCCATCATCGGCTATGGCAGCCAGGGCTTCGCCCATGCGCTCAATCTCAAGGAGAGCGGCGTTCCGGATGTCGCGGTCGGTCTGCGCGCGGGCTCGAGCTCCGCCGCCAAGGCCGAGGGCGCGGGCCTGAAGGTTATGAGCGTCGCCGAGGCCGCGAAATGGGCCGACGTCGTCATGATGCTCACGCCGGACGAATTGCAGGGCGAGATCTACGCGAACGAACTCGCGCCCAATCTCAAGCAGGGCGCGGCGCTGTTCTTCGCCCATGGCCTCAATATCCACTTCAATCTCATCGAGCCGCGCAAGGATCTCGACGTGCTGATGGTCGCGCCCAAGGGCCCGGGCCATACGGTGCGCGGCGAATATCTCAAAGGCGGCGGCGTTCCCTGCCTCGTCGCGGTGCATCAGGACGCCTCAGGCAACGCAAAGGACATTGCGCTCTCTTATGCGTCCGCGATTGGCGGCGGCAAGGCCGGCATCATCGAGACAACCTTCCGCGAGGAATGCGAGACCGATCTCTTCGGCGAACAGGTCGTGCTCTGCGGCGGTCTCGTCGAGCTGATCCGCAACGGCTTCGAGACGCTGGTCGAGGCGGGCTATGCGCCCGAAATGGCCTATTTCGAGTGCCTGCACGAAGTGAAGCTGATCGTCGATCTCATCTACGAAGGCGGTATCGCCAATATGAACTATTCCGTCTCGAACACGGCGGAATATGGCGAATATGTCACCGGACCGCGCATCATCACGCCCGAGACCAAGGCTGAGATGAAGCGCGTGCTCGACGATATTCAGTCGGGCAAATTCACGCGCGACTGGATGCTCGAAAACAAGGTTAGCCAGACCTCCTTCAAGGCGACGCGGGCGCGGAACGCCGCCCATCCGATCGAGGACGTCGGCGCGCGCCTTCGCGCGATGATGCCCTGGATCGGCAAAAACAAGCTCGTCGACAAAGAGCGCAACTGAGCTGGCGACGCTGTCGCGGCGCATGCGGGCGCGCAATCCTCTGTTGCGCGCCTTTGGCCGCCAAGCTTTCGTCGGCCGGATCGCGGCGGCCGCAGTTCGAAATTAAGCATTTTTCAAAGCGTTGGATAAGTTTGTCGACAGCGGCCGCCTGGCGGGGGAATAATGTTCCGCTGGGATGTCCGCGCGCGGCCGCGGATCTTGGCCACGGTCTTAACGGAATGCGGGGCAGCGGGGGAGCGCCTGGGGCAGGGCCACAATGCACGGATTGGGCGGACGTCCGCATCGGACGGCTGAACTGGACAAATATCGCCGGATGCATGATCTCGTGCGGCTGCGCATGGCAGGCGACGCCAACGCGATGCTCAAGTATTTCGTCGAGGACGTCGAACTCAACTATAATTGTTCGAAGACAGGGCTTTTCCCGCCCGGTCAATGGCGCGGCCAAGACGCCCTGCGAGAAAATCTCCGGCGGACGGATATCGACTACGAGCCCCTGGACGCTGAGATCCAGGACGCGCTGGTGGATGGCGACCGCACGGCGCTGCGCTGGACGAGCCAGTGGCGCCATCGTGCGACCGGCCGCATCTATCGCATGGACATGGCGCATTTTCTTCGCTGGCGGAACGACCGCGTCGCCCAAATGACCGAGTTTATTGACCATCACGGCGTTAACCATGGGGCCGACATGCTTCCGCGCAGCTTCGAGGAGTTGCTCGATCCTCCCGGTCCGGGATTGACGTCGCGAGGAAATCGCGGCGCGCCTGCTGGAGCTTGGCAATTTCTCGCCTGCGGGACCCGACGCCGCGCTTTTTCGCCGTTATTGCGCGAAGGATGTCATCTGCGAATTCGTCGGCGACCGCGCCACGATTTTTTATGCGGGGCGCCACCGCGGCGTCGACGCGCTCGTCAACATCTTCCAAGCCATCGCCGTCGACTTCGAGCAGTTTGGGCGCGCGACGCCCGATATGGTCATCGACGGCGGCAGGGCCGCGGTGCGCCGCCGCGTCGAATGGAGGCATCGCGGAACAGGCCGCCGCGGCATCGTGGAGCTTGCCGATTTCATGCGCTTCACAGACGGGAACATCATCGAGATGGTCGAATTCCGCGATAGCATCGCCCTCCTTCAGATGCAGGGCTGAAAAAGCGTCGTGACGCGCAGCCTGCATTACCGTCGGCTCGACGTTTTCACCGATCAACGCTTCGGCGGCAATCCGCTCGCGATCGTCGAAGCGGCGGACGGGCTCGAGACCGAAGAGTTGCAGGCGATCGCGCGCGAGTTCAATCTGAGCGAGACGGTGTTTCTGCTCGAGCCGCGTAATCCGGTTCACAGCGCCAGGGCCCGGATCTTTACGCCTCGGCGCGAGCTGCCTTTCGCCGGCCACCCGACGATCGGCGCCGCCGCCCATCTCGCCGAAACGCGCGCGGCCGAGATTCTTCGGGAGAAGCGGCGTGGTCGTCGTCCTCGAGACGGAGCTGGGCGCCCTTCGTTGCGAAGTCCTGCGCGGGCGCGGCGGCGTCACCTATGCTGAAGTCGCCCTGCCGATCATTCCCGAGCGCCATGGCGACGCGCCGGACTCCGCGGCGCTGGCGGCGGCGCTCGGTCTCGCGCCTGCCGATATTGGTTTTGGCGATCATGCGCCCGCCATGCATGCCGCGGGGCCGCGTTTCCTCTTCGTGCCGCTTCGCTCGCGCGAGGCGGTGGAACGGGCGCGCCGCGCGCCGGGGTTCGAGACGCTGATGGATCGCGTCGACGGCGTTTACCTTTACACGCGGGAGACGATCGATCCCGCGAGCGCGATCCATGCGCGGATGCTGGCCCATGGGCTGGGCTTCGACGAGGACCCCGCGACGGGCTCCGCCGCCGCCGCTTTCGCCGCCGTTGCGCTGGCGTTCGAGCGCCCCGACGACGGCGCGCATGAATTGTTCATCGAGCAGGGGTATGCGATGGGTCGCCCATCGCGCATCACCCTGCGACTCGATGTTGAGCGAACAGGCCCTGACCCGCGTCGCGATCGGGGGACAGGTCGCGCCCGTCGGGGAGGGAAGATTGTTCAGGTGAGCGCGAAACGCGACATTGCCGAGGTCGATCGGCTGGATTGCCGCCTGGTGGCGCATGATTGGGCCTTCGCCGAGGCGCGTCGGGACGAGATCGACCGACATTGGGCCGAAAGCCTTGCGCGCAATCCGGCGCTTTTCGACGGGCCGGTGCTTCTCGCGCGCCGCGCGCAGATCACGCGGCAGGATGACGCGCGGGTTTTGCGGCTCGAGGCCTTCGAGACGCGCTTCTCCCGTTTTCTCGGCTGGCGGGATTTCGGCTGGCCGGACACGAGCGTCTTCAATTGTTTCGCGATGCCGGCCGTGCGTTCCAGCGACGGCGCCTATCTGCTGGGAGAGATGGGCCCGAGCCATTCGGCCGCGGGGCAACGCTATTTTCCCGCCGGAACGCCGGATCTTGCGGACGTCGTTGGCGGCGATCGCGTTGATTTGCAGGGAAGCCTTTCTCGCGAGCTCCATGAGGAGACAGGTCTCTCCGCCAATCTGGGAGTCGCCGCGCCGGTTTGGACGATCGTTTTCGATGGCCAGCGCATCGCTTGCATCAAGCGCATCGATTGGCCAGAGCCGGCAAAGGCCCTGAGGGCGCGGGTGCGGGTCTATCTCGCGCAAATAGCCGAGCCAGAGCTGAGCGACGTCCATCTTTTGCCGCCGCGCGCGTATGAGGATCCGCGCTTGCCCGCCTTTATGGCAGCCTATCTGGCGCACGTCGCCGGTGGGGGCTGAATTCGATTCGACCTCGGTATAGATTGACGCCATGACTCGACTGCAAACCCTTGGCGCGGGGCCGGCGCCCGGCGGCGATGAGCGCATCGCCGGCATCCGCGCCGGGCTCGGGGGACGCGCCATTGTGTTCGTCGGCATGATGGGCTCGGGCAAGAGCGCGATCGGTCAACGCCTCGCTGCCCGGCTCGGCCTGCCTTTCGTCGACGCCGACGCTGAAATCGTCGCCGCCGCCGCCGGCATGACGATACCGGAGATTTTCGCCAAATATGGCGAGCGCTATTTTCGCGACGGCGAACGCCGCGTGATCATGCGCCTTTTGAACAGCGGCGAGATCGTGTTGGCGACCGGCGGCGGCGCGTTCGTTGACCCGCGCACCCGTGAGCGGGTCACTGAGCGCGGCGTGTCGATCTGGCTCGACGCCGACCTCAAGACGCTGTTGAAACGGGTGCGGCGCAAGAACGACAGGCCGCTGCTCCACACGGACGACCCCGAAGAAACGCTCCGGCAGCTGCTCGAGGCGCGACGACCGATTTACGAATGCGCCGACATCCGGGTCGAATCCAATGACGAACCGCAGGACGTCATGGTGGAGGCGACGCTCGACGCGCTGCGGGCGAAATTGCCGCACATCAACGCAACGCGCCGCGCCGCGCAGCAAAAGGACTTCACGAAGGCCATGACTCATCTGCACCTCGAGCGCGCGCAGAGCGAGCAGGGCGCCGCTCATCGCGAAACCATCCATGTCGCTCTCGGCGGCCGCTCATACGACATTCTCATCGGCGCTAATCTCCTTGAATCGGCGGGCAGCGAGATCGCCAAAATCGCGCCGGGCGCGTCCTGCGCCATCGTGACGGACGAGAATGTCGCGCGCCTTCATCTACCTGCCTTGCAGACAAGCCTGACCAGAGCGGGCCTCCGGCACACGACGATCACCGTGGCTCCCGGCGAGGCGTCGAAATCCTTGTCCAGCTTCGGACGCGTCTGCGACGCGGCGCTTGCGGCAAAGATCGAACGGCGAGACCTCATCGTCGCATTTGGCGGCGGCGTTGTCGGCGACCTTGCCGGGTTTGTCGCCGCGAGTCTGCGGCGCGGCTCGCGCTTCGTGCAGATTCCGACGACGCTGCTTTCGCAGGTCGATTCATCAGTGGGCGGCAAGACCGGGATCAACACCGCGTTCGGAAAAAATCTCATCGGCGCATTTCACCAGCCCTCGCTGGTCATCGCCGACGTCGATGTGCTGCGCACCCTTTCGGCGCGAGAGTTTCGCGCCGGTTACGCCGAGGTCGTCAAATACGGCCTCATCGGCGACAAGCGCTTCTTCGAATGGCTCGAGGCCGACGCCGAAGCCGTGTTCCATAGCCGGGCTGAACAAATCTGCGCCGTGGCTGTGAGCTGCGAAACAAAGGCGACGATCGTGGCGCGTGATGAAACCGAGCAGGGCGACCGCGCGCTGCTCAACCTCGGCCACACATTCGGGCACGCTTTCGAGCTGCTGACGCAATATGACAGCGCGCGGCTCGTCCACGGCGAGGGCGTCGCGATCGGCATGGCCTGCGCGGCGCGTTTCTCGGCCCGCCTCGGTCTGTGCGCGCCGCAGGACGCCGAACGCGTCGCGCGCCACCTTGCGAGCGTCGGGCTTCCCACGAGCATCCGGGAGATCGCCGGCTGGTCGTGCGACGCGCAATCGATCCTTGAGGCCATGTATCAGGATAAAAAGGTCGAGGGCGGCGCGTTGACGTTCATCCTCATGCGCGGCGTGGGCGAGGCCTTCATCGCAAAATCCATCGAGCCGAACGAAGTGCTGGGCTTTCTTAAAGACGAACTGACGCGAGCGTAACGGACATGCATGGTCTCGAAACCGGCGGCGCGCATTTCGACATCTTGACAGATGTCGCTGATCGTCTTCCTGTGCGTCCTCCTCTCGGCGTTTTTCTCCGGCTCCGAGACGGCGCTCACCGCGGCTTCGCACGCCCGCATGCATACGCTCGAGAAGGAAGGCGACAAGCGCGCGGGCGCCGTGAACCGCCTGCTGAGGCAGCGCAACCGCATGATTGCCGCATTGCTGCTCGGGAGCACGCTGGTCAATATCGGAGGCTCCGCATTTACGACGAGCGTTTTGACCATCATCGCCGGCGACAACGGCGCGGTCTACGCGACGATCCTCATGACGGTTCTGCTGCTCGTCTTCGCCGAGGTTCTGCCCAAGACGCTCGCGATCAACCACCCCGACGAGATGGCGCTGCGGGTGGCGCGGTTCATAACGCCTTTCGTCTCGATATTCGGTCCGGTGCTGGCGGCTGTGGAATGGATCGTGCGCTCGGTCTTGCGGCTCGTTGGCGTCGAGCTCACCTACGGACGCACGATGATCTCCCCCTATGAAGAGCTCAAGGGCGCGGTCGACATTTTGCACGAGGAAGGCAACGTCGAGCGCGCCGCGCGCGACATGTTTGGCGGCGTGCTCGATCTGCAAGTGCTTCATGTCGCCGACGTGATGATCCACCGCACGAAGATGCGCACGATCGACGCCGATCTGCCCCCGGTGCAGATCGTGCGCGAAGTGCTGTCGTCACCCTTCACGCGCATGCCGCTGTGGCGCGAGCGGCCCGATAATTTCGTCGGCGTGCTGCATTCCAAGGATCTGCTGCGCGCGCTCGATGCAACGGGCGGCGACGCCTCGAAGATCGACATTGACGACGTAATGTATGCGCCCTGGTTCGTTCCGGAGGCCACAACCCTCGAAGATCAGCTTGAGGCGTTCTTGAAACGCAAGACGCATTTTGCGCTGGTCGTGGATGAATATGGCGAGGTGATGGGTCTCGTGACGCTCGAGGACATTCTCGAGGAGATCGTCGGCGATATTCGGGATGAGCATGATCTCGCGGTGCAGGGTGTGCGGCCCGACCTCGACGGTTCCGTGCTTGTCGATGGCGCGGTGCCGGTTCGCGATCTCAACCGGGTCATGGCGTGGAACCTGCCCGACGAGGAGGCGACCACGATCGCTGGACTCGTCATTCATGAAGCCGGGGCGATTCCGGAAGCCGGACAGATCTTCACGTATCATGGCTTTCGTTTCGAGGTCATGCGCAAAATCAGCAATCGCATCACCGCCCTGCGCGTGACGCCGCAAAAGGCCGGCGTGGAAGAGCAACGCGCGCCTTGATCGACGCGAGGCTCAGATCTCCGCGGTGATGACGGCGCGCACGCCGTCGGCGTCGAAGGAAATATCCAGTCGCCGTAGAATTGACGGGCTCAAAACGGACTTCATGAGATAGTGGCCCACGCCCGGGCGCTCCGGCGTTTTGACCGGAGGCCCGCCGCTCTCCTGCCAATCAATTCGCAAATGCCGCCTCTCGCTATCGGTAATGCGCCAGGCGACGGTGATCGTCCCCTTCCTCGGTCGACAGCGCGCCGTGTTGCTGGGCGTTAGAAAGCAATTCGTGCAGCGCCATGCCCAGCGCCAGCGCCACCTCGGAGCGTAGCTCGATCTCCTCGCCCGAAAGCGGAGATGTCGGCCGCGAAAACTTGGGGCGTCGCCGCGAGCGCCGTCTTGACCACTTCGTTCATCGGAGTCTGCGCCCAGGACTTTTGACCAGAAGCGTCGAGAGGCGGCTGAGGCACTGGATGCGGTCAGAAAAGCTGTTGCGGAAGCCGCGCGAAATCGGTCGCGGTGCGGGCGGTGATATTGGCGATGCCCTGAATCATCGCGAGCGAATTATTCACCCTGTGATGCAGCTCCATGTTCATCACGCCGCCGCTGTTCCTCGGCGGTCTTGATCTCGTCTATGTCGGTGACCGCGACGATCGCCGCGATGATCTCGCCCTTCTTCGTTGCATAATCGGCGAGCCGACGATGTTGATCCAGCCCCAGGTCCCGTCGCCGCGTTGCTGTCGGCATTCCATTACTGGCCGTTCTTCGCCAGCGAGCGCCCGGGCAAGCGGATATTCGTCAGCGCAGCACGGCGCTGCCGTTCTCGTGCACAGCGATCCAGTATCGTAAGCGCTCGACGCCGTCAGAATAGATGACCGGTCCGCGCCGAATTGTCCTCAAGCGCCGAATTACCCTCGAGAATGCGCCCGCTCGGCGCCTCGGCGAGCGAGGACGCCGACAGGAAGCGCGTCGATGATGGCGCGCAATTGATTGGGGAAGCCGTTCGCGCCGCCAATCCCGCCTCGGATCAACTCCGCATTCAGACGAGTCAACAGACTTCTTTTGCGTCGCAGCCGTTGATCGAATTCTTCCAGAGTTCGCGCTATCGCGTCGACATCCGCCACACCCGTCGGCGTCCAATCCGGCGGCTCTCCGGCCTTGAGGCGATGCGCGAGCTGCGCAAGCATGTGAGTGGCCGAGGCGAATTTTCTGCGGTCCGCGACGAGCCGCTGGACTGCGAAGGCAATCGCGAGCGCCGCGACCGCCGCTATCGCAAAGGCGAGGCTGTTCTCCGGGATTGCCGAGCCGCCTGCAACCGCAGCGCCGGCGCCGTCCTCGGCCATGCCGACGATGGGTGAGAGCAGGATGCGCCACAGGCCTTCCAGAACCACCAGGTTGCTCCGCGAGCCAGTATTCCCGGCCGGCGTCCGGCGCTTTCCGCTGTCTCAGGAGACCGGCGACGACCTTCATAAGCTAAATCCCAACGAGCGAAGCCTTTACAGAGTTCCCGCGTCGCCGCAGCTTTTTCTCGCACCGCCTCAGAACGCCTTGGAGCTCTTTCTCGCCGCGAGCCCCGTCAGCGTCGGATCGTAATCGATCTCGTGAACGCCCGTGAGCCCGAGGTGTTCGGCAAGTTTCGCCCGGGCCCGGTTCAATCGGCTCTTCACCGTGCCGACGGCGATGTTGCAGACCTGCGCCGCCTCCTCGTAGGAAAGTTCCGTTATGCCGATCATGAGCAGGATTTCGCGATGTTCGGGCGCCAGCTTGTCCAGCGCTTTTTGAACGTCCCGCATGGTGACGCTGGATCTCCTGTCCCCCCTTGACGGGGATTTGCTCCGCAAGGGCGTTATCGCTGTCCTGCACCTCACGCGAGCGCTTGCGATACTGCGAAAAATAAGTGTTCCGCAGGATCGTGACCAGCCATGCGCGGAAATTCGTGCCGGGTTCGAAACTGTCCGGCATGCGACCAGGCCTTCACGAGCGTATCCTGGACGAGATCGTCCGCTACGCTATATGAGCCTGACAGAGAAATGGCGAATGCGCGCAAATATGGGATTCTGCGCGACCATTTGTTCTCCGAACACCGCGTTTGTCATTTCCTCTCGCGCTGTTTGGCTTCGAGCTGGGCGAGCAGCACGACGAATTTGTCAGGTATCGGCTGGTGGATGAGGTCGTCGCAGAATGAGCGGAACACGCGACCTAGTTGCTCCTGGATGTGGGGGTCGAGAAACGGCAGGTCGGCCGCGTCGGTCTTGGTTTCGTCGAGCCGCGCATCCACGTTTCCGGGCGACAGGATCCGTTTCTTCTCATGTTCTTTACCCTGCGTCATATCTCGCCTCGAGCCCTCTCCTCTGGCCGGGTGGGTCCTAGCTCAGCGCCTTCGCTTCAGGCGCCTGATTAGGCAACCCCCTTGAAGCATAATCGTTCCAGATGGCGGCCATGGATTTACACCGCCGCAAAACGTAACACTTAAAAACACGTAAGACGCCGACCACAAGACGCAGGTGCCCCCATGAACATCTCACGCGAAATTGCTCCACATTTGCCCTATCTGCGCCGCTTCGCCCGCGCCCTGTGCGGGTCGCAGAAGGGCGGCGACGCTTATGTTGTCGCCACGCTCGAGGCGCTGATCGCCGATATCGACGCGTTTCCCGCGAACCTGTCAGCCAAGGTTGGGCTTTACCATCTTTTCATGGCGTCCTGGTCATCCATCCCCGTGAATGTCGAAGATCGGGCGAATGACGAGATCTCGGCCGCGGAGCGCAACGTGAGCCTTCTCACGCCGCGGTCACGGCAAGCCTTTCTACTGCGGACGGTCGAGGGTTTCTCGATCGAGGACGTCGCCGCCATTCTTGCGATCACGCCGCCCGAGGTGGAGGCGCTGATCGCCGAAGCCGGACGCGAAATCGCCGAGCGCGTTGCGACGGACGTGCTCATCGTCGAGGACGAAGCATTGATCGCGCAGGATATCGAATTCATCGCGCGTGATCTCGGCCATGAGGTGATCGGGGTGGCGCGGACGCACAAGGAAGCGGTCGAGCTTGCGAAGACGCGGCAACCGGGCCTCATTCTGGCCGACATCCAATTGGCTGACGGAAGCTCGGGCCTCAACGCGGTCAACGAGATTCTCGAAACCTTCGACTGCCCGGTCATATTCATAACCGCCTTCCCCGAGCGGCTTCTGACCGGCGAGCGGCCGGAGCCGGCTTTCCTCATCAGCAAGCCCTACAAGGTCGATACGGTCAAGGCGACGATCAGCCAGGCGCTGTTCTTCGAGCGGAAGGCGTCGCGGGTCGCTTAAACGCTGTCGCGGGCGCGGCGCTGGAACATCGCCGGCTGCGCGCGCGTTGCTCGCCCAGCGATGGTCGGCCGGTCGATGGAGGCGAAAATGGCGATGAATGTTCCCGAGGGCAGAGACACAGAGCGGGCCGCGCTCAATACGCCGAGCGATCTCTCCCCCGAGGCGACGGCGACGGTGGCCGCGCGCATCAACAGTCTCGTCGCCGACGCCTATGTGCTCTATCTCAAGACGAAAAATTTCCACTGGCATGTCAGCGGTCCGAACTTTCGTGATTTTCACGAGATGCTTGACGATCAGAGCGCGCAGATCCTCGAATTCGATCGATCCGCTCGCGGAAAGGGCGCGAAAGCTCGGTCAGCCGACCCTGCGCTCTCTGGGACAAATTCTCGAACTGACGTCCCTTTCGGAAAATGAAAAGGACTTCGTGTCGCCCTATGAGATGCTGGTCGAATTGATGAACGACAATATGGCGATCGGGAAGGCCATGCGCGAGGCTCATGCCGTCTGCGAGGACTGGGAGGACGTCGCCACCGCGAGCCTTATCGAGCAATATCTCGACGAGACGGAAAAGCGCACCTGGTTTTTGTTCGAAGCGGCCCGCGCGGCTGACACCGGCGGCCACTGAGAAAAAGGCGCAATTCCTCGACCAGCGCCGCGCGCCCTTGCGAAAGAGCGGCGAAGCCGAATAAATTCCGGTAGCTCGTCGCGGTTCGTGGCGGCGGCGGGGTGGCTGGAAGGGGTAAAATGGCGGCTGAACCGGAGAAACTTCTGGACGCGGTGACGTCGCATTATGCGACTGCTCGAGGTTTTCTGGCCCGTCTTTCGGCGTTCGTCGCGGCGGTCACGTTCAAGATCCCCAAGGGCGCTTCCCCTGGCGAGACAATTGACGAACTGGGGCGACGCTGGCGGCTGACCGAGGAGGAGCGGCTGACGCTCCACATTCTGGTGCGCGCCAAACCGGGCGCCGCGTTCCTCGACGAGAAAATCCAGGCCATAAACCGGGCGGCCTTCCATCGCTCCGCCTTTATCCTCAACGCGGCGACGCAGCTTCTTTTTGTCGATCTGGCAGCCCAGCTCTACGTTTACCTCCCTCAATTGAAGCTCGCGCTCTTCGCGGCGAATCTTCTCCTTGCGCTGATCGCGCATTTCGAGATGCGCGGCTTGTTCAGGGCGCTTATCGCCGGCCCGAATGCGCTGCCGCCAAAGCGGCGTTTCTTCGGTCTGTTTCCCAATCCGGACTACAACCGCGCCGTCAAGAAACATTCGCGTCACTACGCCCGCAGCGCCTGGAAGGAGAAGTCTCTCTACCGCCCCGCCTATTTCGTCAACGCCGCCTCGATTTTCCTCGGCGCGCAATTCATCCTGCCGCCGGAAAAGATTGTTTTTCCCGTTGGATTTCTCCTCGGGAAAACAACGGGGCTCGCCACCACCTTCGTGATGATTTTCGACATTTGGCGCGGAATGAGGGCCGGGGAGGACGCGCGGCTCGCCCGGGAGCGCGAAATTGCCGTCTATCAGAATCTCGACATCTAGGCCGGGCGACTTTGGCGATTATCGTCTGTAAAACGGCGGAATTGTACGCTGAAACGCAGCTTTCTCGCCCTGATAAACCTGTCATAGTATCAAAAGGTCGCTGACGATGCGCAACGATGGAGGTTTCTCATGGCCAATGTCTCGAACAAGCGCCCGCAGGCGTCAGACGACAACAATCAGGGTCCGTTGTGGTTTTCGATTGCCGGGTTGCTCGTGGTTATGTTCAGCCGCGTCATGCAGGACGAGATGATTGGCGACGTCGTCGCCTGGGTCGGGGCGGCCTTCACCCTCATTGGCCTCTTCTATTGGTTCGCGCGCCCCAAGCACGGGCTCTGACGCAGAGATCGATCAAGCCGCAAGGCTGATTTGGAGGGCGCCACGCGTTTCTATCGCGCCCTGCACGGGTTAAGCTCTTCTTCATACGCTTGAAGGGAGCCGATTTGTGTTTTCTGCGTCCATCAGACGAAAAATCATGGGCATCGCCCTGGCGCTCATCGTGCTGATGGCGCTGACGTCGATCGTCTCGCTCGTGCTGGTTCGTCGTGTTGGCGACCAGTTTGCGGAGCTTGCGTCGACCTACATGCCGGCCTACGGCAACCTCGCGCGCGCCAATATTCGTTCGCTCGAACGCGCTCTGGCGCTGCGGCGCCTCGTGATCGCCAGCTTCGACCAGCCGCCAGACCTCGGCAATACGGATTTACTGAAGCAAGCCGTCATCGCGAAGGGCGTCGAGGTCGAGAGCGAAGTCGCCGCTGGGCGGGCGCTCCTGGGCGAGCTCATCAAGCGCGGCAGCACGTTTGAAAACCAGAGCGCGCTGGTCCGGCTCGACAGCCGACTCGACGATCTCATGCAAGGGATGCGGCGCTACCTCAACGAAGAGATCGAGCGTCTCCTGCGCTTGCTCGAAACAAAGGATTCGCGCGCGATCGGCGAAGATCTCGCGCGCATCGACTCGCTGCGGGACGAAATTAATCTCACCTTTGACTCCGTCCGCGCCGACATGCTTGCCCTCGTCAGGGCCGATGGCGTCGTCACGGTCGCGACCCAGCGGCAGGTCATGTGGATCGCAGGCGCCCTGACGCTGATCGCCGCCGTATTGGGAGTGCTGTTTTCGATTCTCGTCAGCGACGGCGTCACGGGACCCGTACGCCGATTGCTCGAGGCGACGCGCGCCGTCGAATCGGGCCAGCTCGATCACGAGGTCGCGGTCACGACACGCGACGAAATCGGGCATCTCACCGCTGCATTCAATCGCATGGTCGAACAACTGCGTCTGAAGGAGCGTATCCTCGATACATTTGGGCATTATGTCGACCCACGCGTCGTGCAGGGTCTCATCGACAAGCCGCGCCTCGCCATCGATGGCCAGCGTCGCGTGATGACAGTTCTTTTTTGCGACGTGGCCGGCTTCACCAAGACGAGCGAGCGCATGACGCCGCAGGGTCTTGTAAAAGTCCTCAATCATTATTTTTCGACAATGTCGGAGCCAATCCGCGCAAACGACGGAATCATCGATAAATATATCGGCGACGCGATCATGGCGTATTGGGGTCCGCCTTTCAACGCGCAGGAAGACCAGACCCGGCTCGCATGTCTCGCCGCCGTCGATATGGTGAGTCGCATCGATGCCCTGCGCGCATCGTTTCCTGAGCTGCTGGGAATGCGCGACTCGCCGATCACCTTCGATTTGCGCATCGGCGTCGCCACGGGAGAGGTTCTCGTCGGCAGCATCGGATCGGAGCAGATGATGAATTATACCGTCATCGGCGACACGGTGAACCTGGCGTCGCGATTGGAAGGCGCGTGCAAATATTATGGCGTGCGCGCGCTGGCGTCGGAAAGCGCCGTCAAAGGCGCGGGTGACGCCATCGAATCCCGAGAAATCGACCTCGTCGCGATGGCGGGGCAAGGCAAGCCCGAACGCATTTATGAGATCATGGGGCTCAAAGGCTCCTTGACCGCCTCCCAGATCGAGTTGCGCACGCGCTTTTCGAGCGCGCTCGCCGACTATCGCGAGGGAAGGTGGAAAGACGCGCGCGCGGGTTTCCTCGCCGCGCTGGCGGCGTCGTCGGGGGACGGCCCGTCCTCAGCTTTTCTCGCCCGCATGGACGAGATGGACGGGCCGCCCGAACCGGCATGGGACGGTTCCTGGCGCCTGGATCAGAAGTAGCCCGGCCCCCGGGTCGGGCGACATCGCCTATCGAGACGGCAGAATGCGCCATTCTCAGCCTGTTTCGACGCCCGCGAAATGCGCGCGACGTTCGAGATTAATCGGTCGGGCGGCGCGCCGGGCCGTTTTCGGGCCCCCATGCCGCGCCAAGCCGAACGCCGACACGATCGCCGTCTGCGCGACATGCGTCGCGGCGGAGTTGGCGCGCGGCGCGGGCTTTTTGTCCTGGGCGCGTTCGGCGCCGTCGCTCCTATGCGTCTCGCGAACCATGGCATCCTCCTTCGCGCGGCGGCGTTATGCGACAATCCCTGCTTATCTCATGCCACAATGACGCTATTGTCTGTGTGAAGCGGCTTACGGGAAAGAGCCACTGCACGATCCTCGTTTGGCGCCATTATGACAAAGCTCTCGGCTTTCAAGCGCTTGCAAAACTGCCGACGTCCGAATTATCCTTGCGACGAACATGTGGATGTCCCCGTTTTGCCAAGCTGCGTCAAAGTGGCGGATTGCTACTTGCCGCCGACTCGGTCAACGTGGCGTATGATCCGTCCACAAATTTCAAATGCAGTCGTCATGTCGCTGCTTTTTGCGTCGCTGGCGGGGGGCGCCATGTTGCTCGTCGCGGGCCCGCCCGCTCTGCGCCAAGCCGCCGCGGCGGTCCAGAAATGCGAGTTCGGCGCAACTCTCGGCTCTCCCCTTCGCTGAGAGACGCCCCATGACGGGGCGCCACGCCTGGATTTCTTTGCGCGAACTCTCGGGCGAGAGACAACAATTCACCGACGCCTGCGTGCGCCCCGTCGGCCCTTCCGGTTTGTTGGAGGACTGGCGAATGCGCCTGAAATTTGGGCGGCCATGTGCGCGCGCGCACATGCCCGAAACGGCCGGGCCGTTAACGTCTCTTTGATTGAAGAGAGGAGGCAAGGCCATGAAAGCCATGTTAGCCACGGGGGTTTTCGGAGCGCTCGTGATTGCGCTTCTGGCGGAGGTGATGAATGTCGTCGAGACCTTCAGCGTCATGCACCATGTCGCGACGTACAACGCCTGGATGACGATATAGACTGGCGCAAACCTCGATCCGAATCGGGCTGATCGATCGCTCGGATCATGGAGTTCGACAAGCTGCACATGCGCGCAACTTTTATCGTCAGATTCTCCGTTGCTTCCGCTTTAGCCTTCGTTCCGGCAACCGCGGCAGAGTTCGAAAGACTGGCCGGACGGATTCCTCTCTCGGGTCGAAATCCTGGCGTTGATGGAAACCCTGAACGCCTCTCTGCTCGCGAGCGGCAGCGCAACGGCGACGCTCGAAAAATGGTGCGCCGACCACAAGATGGCCGATCCGCCGACAATCGTCGCGCGACGCGTTCCGGGCGCGGAAAAAGTCCTGAGCGAAGAGACGCGTCGGCGTTTGCGCCTTGGCGACGACGAGACCGTAAAATACCGTCGCGTCCAATTGACATGCGGTCGTCATGTGCTCTCAGAAGCCGACAATTGGTATGTCCCGTCGCGTCTCGCCGACGAGATCAATCGGACCCTCGAGACGACGCAAACGCCTTTTGGAAAAGCCGTCGCCGCGTTGCGGCCGTTTCGGCGAACCATCGAGATGACGCTGCAATGGTCGCCTTTGCCCGACGGCTGGGAGCTACGCGCGCCAGCGGCGCCGCGCGCGAACGATGGCGTTTTGCAGCTTCCTCACGAGATTTTTACGCATAAGGCCGTGCTTTACACGGAGGATCAGCTCCCCTTTGCAGAAGTCCAAGAGCATTACACCGGCGAAGCGCTGGATTTTGATGTGAAATCCCAGGAACTCGCGCCGTCCCCACCGGACGAACTCAGGGACGATGCGCCGCCGAAGACTCGATGAGACGGCTGAACGCGCTCGGCCTCAAGCGCTGCGCTTGACAACGCGCCGTCGACGCGCAACGCTGAAATTTAAAGCCGCTCACGACGAGCCTTATCGCCCATGCCGCATTCGACGCGCACAGGCGGAACAGTTTCTAATCGCCGTCGTAGCGTAACTCAAACCGGGATCAGCTATGAAACTGTCGGTTCTTGCGGTTGCGTTTGCGCTCGTATCGTCGCCGGTCCTCGCGGAAAGCGTCGTCATCCGATGCCCGTTGACCCGCCAATACAGCGCGTTTCAGGTCAATCTTCTGTTCAATCAGGCGACGTCCGCGCTCGGCGCGCAGGAAGCATCGAAGATCTATGGCAAATACGCCAGCCTGAAGGCCGAATGCGCGGCGAACGCGCAGGCGTCGCGCGTCATCACGGTTTCTGAAAAGCTGAAAAGCGTCTTGAAGGACTATGGGCTCGATATTCACGTGATCGCAAGCCGCAATTAAGAGCCCGCTGTCGAGCTCTTGCGGTCGCCCTCGCTTTACTGGCTGTAACGCGATGGCCGCGCGAGGGAAGGGCATCTTATGTCCGCGATATCCCCTTTCAAGGAACGCGCGCCCTGGTTTGGCGCAGATCTTCAGACATTGCGCAACTCGCTCTATCGAGCTCCCGCGGAATTGCCCGGCGGAGAACGACTTCTCCTGTCAATGAAGGACGGCGACCGGTTGGCGGCGCGCCTGGATCGCCCCATGCAATCGACCCGTCCGACGGTGGTCCTTGTGCATGGCCTGACTGGAACGGAAGCAAGCCGACCAATTGTGATGGCGGCCCGGCGCCTCGTGCGCGAAGCGTGGACGGTGGTGCGACTCAATCTGCGAGGCTCAGCCGTGTCCCGTCCGACCTCAGCCGGGAGATATCACGCGGGTCGGACGGAAGATCTGGCGCAGGCGCTCCAGCACCTTCCGGCAGAGCTTGCAAGAAACGGCTTCGTGCTGATCGGACATTCTCTGGGCGGCAATCTCGTTTTGAAGTTTCTGGGCGAAGGCGCTCACAACCTGCCAGTGCGCGCCGCCGTCGCGGTGTCAGCGCCGATCGATCTTGAGGCGACGTGCCAACGCATGATGGCGCCTCGCAACGGCTTCTATCACCATTACATGCTCCAAGCGATGAAGCGGGAAGCATTGGCTCCCGGCGCCAATTTGACGACGGCCGAACGCGACGCCGTCGCCTCGGCCCGCAGCGTCTTCGAATTCGATGACGCCTTCGTCGCGCCGCACTTCGGGTATCGGGACGCCGCCGACTATTACGACGCTAATTCAGCCAAGAATTTCCTGAGCGCGATCGCCACCCCCACGCTCCTTATACAGGCGCTCGATGATCCATGGATCCCCGTGGCCTGCTATCGCGCGGTCGACTGGTCTGCAACGCCCGCGATCGAAACGGCTTTCACGTCGGGCGGCGGACATCTCGGGTTCCATGGGGTCGGCAGCGCCATTCCCTGGCACGACCGTATGAGCGTCTGTTGGCTCGCCCAAAAGATGCTGCTGTGATTTCGGCGTTCCGGCAACTGTTCGCGCCGCCAGCGCGGATCGCGCACGGACCGTCAACCGAGCGTCGTGTCGTCTTCGACAGGCAGCAACAGGCTGAATACGGACCCGCCGCCGGGATTGGGCTCCGCCCAGATCCTGCCTTTGTGCTTCTCGACGATAGAGCGCGCGATGGACAGGCCAACGCCCAGGCCGCCCGATTTCGTCGTGATCAACGGCTCGAACAATTTCGTCTTAATTGCAGGCGAAATGCCGACGCCCAAATCCGTGACGTCGACGCGAATGAAAGCGCGGCCCTCGGCCCTGGTTGTAATCGTCACCTTGCCCGCAGCGTCGTTGGAGGGAGTCGCGTCTATTGCGTTGCTGATGAGATTGTTCAACACCTGCCTCAATTGCACGGCGTTTCCGACGACAAGATCATTGGGCGCCGTCAGATTCGTCTCGATCACAACATGCGCCTGTCGCGCCCGCGCCTGATTTGCTTCGCAAACGCGCTCGATCAATTCGTGCAGCCGCAAGAAGGATGATTGAATCTCACCGCTGATGATCGCATGTCGCAGACTTCCGATAATCTGCCGCGCGACGTCAAGCTGGTTCGCCGCGTCGCGTAGCGCTCTTTCGGGCGCGACGTGGCGATTTTCCGCAGGAAGAGCGAGGAGTTGTTCAGCCGAGGCCACATAGGCGCTCGCCGCGGCGAGCGGCTGACTGATCTCATGCGCGAGGCCGGCGGCGAGCTCGCCGAGGGCGTTCAAATTCTCAGAACTCGCGCTCGCTCTCTCCTCCGCGGCGATTTGCGTCTTGACGAGATCTCTCAGCCCGTTGGCGTAATTGAACGCGCCGAAAAAGAGCACAGCGGAGTAGACGGTCAGAACGATCGCCATCAAATTATGCTCAAGATCGCCCACACGGAGCAAGGCGATGAGCGATCCGACGGCGATGGGGCCTGAAAATGCGATGGCAGAAAGAGGGATGCTCGCCAACGCGAAGACGCCGCCTCCGAGCATCCCAGAACTCAGACAGGCGATCAGCAGCTTGCCCCCGGTCGTTGACCGATCAAAGAACAGCAGTGGTAACGCCGCCCAGGCCAGTCCGAGCGCAAGCGCATTGATCATCACCCTGGATGGGCCCCGTCCATGGGCCGCGGCGACGGATGCGGATTGCCCCCGCCGACGCCAGCGTCGCGCGATAACATAGCTGGAAATCAGGGACACCGCCGTCGCCCAACCGAGCGCGAGCCGGAAACTCTCCGTTCCCCAATTCGCCGCGACAAAAACCAGAGCGTTGCAGACATTGGCGGCCATGACCGCGGGCGTGTGCCGCAAGAGCGCGGCAAGTTGCTCCTTTTGAAGCCTTTCCGCTTCGGGGCCGGACAGCGCTCGCCTGGTTGATTTGGTCATGGATTTCAAACAATCCGATTTCGCCGCTTCAAGCAAGGTTAGCGCTTTTTGACAGGGCGCGGCGGCGATTCGCAACAAGCGCGGGGCTTCTCCAGGCCTTGGCGCGCGGCGGAGCGCGTCGCGGTGGGCAAGTCAAGGCGACGCTGCGGATCGCCTCGCGGCGGGCACGTCACGGCGACCCCACGGGACCTTTCCGGTCGCTCCAGGGTTAGGGAGTCATCTGGGACGGGCGAGATTAATTTCGGGGAGTTTGAACGGATGGTCGCCATCGAGGCGCTCTACCTGACCGCTCTTATGAGCGCCTTTGTGGGACTGATCGCGCTGATCTCCGTCTCGCGGCGTGACATTATCCGCTCTCGGATGGGAGGACAGCTCGCGCGCGTGATCATGGTTGCCGCGCTCGTGTCTCTTGGCTCATTTTTCCTTTATGCGCTGAGCCCGCACGACGTCGTTCGCAACGTTTATGGCGTATACGCCGAGTCAGGATCGGGGCTGCGATAGCGGGGCACAAGCGAAGCAGACAGGCAGCTTGTCAGCCTCCCGCGTCATTGCCAGCGCGCCTCTACCCCCTATTTTCGAAAAGGCGTGGATTGAGACTTGGAAGGGACCGGAACGATGGTCGCATTGCTCATGACGCTCGTCGTCGTGGCGTCCTTGATCTTCCACTTTGTCAGTCCGTGGCGCGCAACCCCGATCGCGTCGAACTGGGGCTTCATCGACGACGCCATCGCGCTCACCTTCTGGTTGACCGGCGCCGGCTTTGTCGCCGTCATCCTGTTCATGGCTTATTGTCTCTACCGCTTTCCTCATGAGGCCGGGCGACGCTCAACTTATGAGCCGGAAAATCGTAAGCTCGAGCTTCTTCTCGGCGGCCTCACCACTCTTGCCGTCATCTGCCTCCTGGCGCCTGGGCTTCTCGTTTGGGGCCAGTTCATCAATCCTCCTGAGGAGGCGATGGAGGTCGAAGCTGTCGGCGCGCAATGGAGCTGGAGCTTCCGCCTTCCCGGCGCGGACAATCAGCTTGGGTCGAGCGACGTTCAATTTATCGATGCAAGCAATTCGCTGGGAGTCAACCCGGCCGACCCGCGCGGTCGCGACGATCTGATCGTTACAACTGGCGCGCTTCACGTTCTTCTCGGCAAGCCCGTCAAGGTTAGACTGCGGTCGGTGGACGTGTTGCACGACTTCTATGTGCCTGAGATCCGCGCCAAGATGGATTTGGTTCCTGGCATGGCGACCAGTTTCTGGTTCAAGCCGACGCGCAGGGGCGAGTTTGAAATATTGTGCGTCGCCTATTGCGGCGTGGGCCATCCGCAGATGCGCGGATCGCTCATCGTGGACGCAGAGAGCGATTACCAGTCATGGCGAGCGGCACTGCAGACCTTTGCGCAGACGCGTAGGGGCGGAGATGGCCACGATCGGCGCGCCGCCCGTACCGATTGACCTGATCGCCGATGAGGCGAGGAGATTTTATGAATGACAGAGGTCTCGCTAAATGACGAGGGCGTTCCTCCTGCGGAAGTGGAAGACGTCGAGCTCTATCACGCAAAGAGCTGGATCACGCGTTACGTGTTCTCCCAAGATGCAAAGGTCATCGCAATTCAATATGCCTGCACGGCGATCGCAATCGGTCTTCTCGCGCTTGTCTTGTCCTGGATTATCCGTCTTCAACTGGCGTTTCCCGGCGCAATATCGTTCATCGACGCGAATGTCTACTACCAGGCGGTGACCATGCACGGGATGATCATGGTCGTCTACATGCTGACCGCCATCTTTCTTGGCGGCTTTGGAAATTACCTTATCCCGCTCATGGTCGGGGCGCGGGACATGGTTTTTCCCTTTATCAATATGCTGAGCTACTGGATTTATTTGATCGCTACGCTCATTCTGGCCGCGAGCTATTTCGTTCCCGGCGGCCCGACCGGGGCAGGCTGGACGCTGTATCCGCCACAATCCATTCTTTCGGGCACGCCGGGCCACGATTGGGGCATCGTCCTGATGCTCGTATCTCTGATCCTGTTCATCGTTGGCTTCACCATGGGCGGGCTCAATTACGTCGTTACCGTTCTTCAGGGACGCACCCGCGGCATGACCTTGATGCGCATGCCGCTCACCGTCTGGGGCATCTTCACGGCGGCCGTGATGGCGCTGCTCGCCTTTCCAGGGTTGTTCGTCGCATGCCTCATGTTGCTGCTGGACCGGACGCTGGGGACGAGCTTTTTCGTTCCGGCGATCGTGGAGTTGGGCGAGCGCCGAAGCTACAACGGCGGCAGCCCCATTCTTTTCCAACATCTGTTCTGGTTCTTCGGGCATCCGGAGGTCTATATCGTCGCGCTACCGGCTTTTGGAATTGTCTCTGATCTGATCAGCGTGCATGCTCGCAAGAATATCTTCGGCTATCGCATGATGGTCTGGGCGATTCTCGCCATTGGCGTGCTGAGCATGGTGGTCTGGGGCCATCATATGTATGTCAGCGGCATGGATCCGATCTTCGGCTTCTTCTTCGCGGTTACGACACTCGCCATAGCTGTGCCGACCGCATTGAAAGTCTACAATTGGCTGCTGACCCTTTGGCGCGCGGACATTCATTTCACGACGCCGATGCTTTTCGCCCTGGGTTTCCTCGTGACTTTCGTGAACGGCGGCGTCACGGGGCTATACCTTGGAAATGTGATCGTCGACGTGCCGCTGTCGGGAACGCTCTTCGTCGTTGCGCATTTCCATATGGTCATGGGCATCGCGCCGATCCTCGTCATCTTTGGCGCAATTTATCACTGGTATCCCAAGATAACGGGACGGTTGATGGATGATCGGCTCGGGAAAATCCACTTTTGGATCACCTTCCTTGGCGCCTACGCCATTTTTTTTCCGATGCATTATCTCGGTCTCGTTGGCGTGCCACGCCGCTTCTATGAAATGTCGAGCGCGGCATTCGTGCCGCATTCCACGCAAGCGCTGAACGTTTTCATGACGACGATGGCGCTGTTCGTCGGCGTCTCCCAGGCGCTGTTTTTCTATAACGTGATGCGAAGTCTCAAACGTGGCGCGATCGCAGGAGGCAATCCCTGGCGCGCGGCGTCGCTCGAGTGGCAAACGCCGCAGACCCCGCCGGGCCATGGAAACTGGGGGAAGGAGACGCCGATCGTCTATCGTTGGGCCTACGCTTACAGCGTCCCTGGGGCGCCTGAAGATTTCCTCCCGCAAAACATGCCGCCGCTGCCGGGAGAACACGCAACATGAGCGTCATGGGACTGTTTCTCTTTTCGATCGCCGCGATCGCCGTAACATGGTTGTGGCGAGAGGGCGTCGCCGAGTCGCCCTGGCTTCAGGAGGGCGAGGTTCCGACCTATCGCGGGCGCGCGCCGCCGCCAGCTTCGGAAACGGGCCTCGTCGTTTTCCTTGGCGTCGCGCTTTGCCTCTTTTTTCTCTTGAGCGCCGCCTTCGCCATGCGGATGGAATCGTCCGACTGGCGTTCGCCGCCCCTTCCCGCGATTTTGTGGTTCAATACGATAATCCTCATCGCGGCGAGCGTCGCCATGCATGTCGCGCAATCCACGGCGTCGACGCAATTGAAAGCGCTTCGCAAGGCGCTCGCTGTGGGGGCCGTCGCGAGCGTCCTGTTCTTGCTCGGCCAATTATGGGCGTGGCGGGAGATGATCGCCGGCGGCTACGTCGCCGCCGAGAATCCGGCCAACGCCTTCTTCTTCCTGATGACGGGGGCGCACGGTCTTCATCTGGCGGGCGGTCTCGTCGCGATCTCTCGCGCGATGGCGCGCGCATGGTCTACGACGGCGACGCAATCACTGAAGACGATCGTCGGCTTATGCGCCATCTACTGGCATTTTCTTCTCGCCGTCTGGCTGTTTCTCTTTGCCCTGCTGATGGGCGGGGGCGACAGTCTCGGCATGATCTGCCGTCGCCTCCTCGTTTGAGTGTTTGGGGAAAAGATGACGATCCGATCCACTACGTCGACATCGCCACGAGACAAGGGCGTCAAGGGCGCTATCGCCGACTGGTCCTCCGATCAGCGCTCCTTCAAGAGCGCCTCCTGGGGAAAGGCGATGATGTGGATCTTCCTTGTCAGCGACACTTTCATCTTTAGCTGCTTCCTCATTTCCTATATGACCGTGCGCATGTCGACGACGGCGCAATGGCCAAATCCAAGTGAGGTTTTCGCGCTGGAGATTGGCGGAAAAAAGCTTCCGCTCATCCTTATCGCCATTATGACCTTCGACCTCATCACCAGCTCGGGCACGATGGCCATGGCGGTGAAGTTCGCCTATGCGCAAAAACGCAGACTGACGGCGCTGCTGATGGCGCTAACGGCTTTTTTCGGCGCGGCTTTCGTCGGGATGCAGGCGTTCGAATGGACGAAGCTGATTCATGAAGGCGTGCGACCCTGGAGCAATCCTTTCGGAGCCGAGCAATTCGGCTCCGCGTTCTTCATGATAACGGGCTTTCACGGATTCCATGTTTCCGTGGGCGTCATCTTTCTCCTTCTCATTGCACGCAACGTCTGGCGCGGCGACTACGACAGGGGAAGGCGCGGCGTTTTCACCGGGCGGAGAGGCCACTATGAGATCGTCGAGATCATGGGTTTGTATTGGCACTTCGTCGACTTGGTATGGGTTTTTATCTTCGCTTTTTTCTACCTGTGGTGAATCGCGGGAGACGATGCAATGTGTTCCGATCGAACCGAATTGGCGGAGCTTCAGAATGCGCCGACGAAAACGCCAAGCGCTCCTTTGAAGGCGAGCAATGCACATGATCATCAGCAGCATGGGGTCGCACTTTACCTCGTCGTGTGGGGCTTGCTGTTTATTCTGAGCGCTTGCTCCTATCTCGTCGATTACTTCAATCTCCAGGGCAGCGTCAGATGGAGTCTGATCGTCTTCTTCATGCTCGCAAAGGCCGGCCTGATTGTCGCGGTCTTCATGCACATGGCGTGGGAGCGTCTTGCGCTCGTTAGCGCCATTCTGGTTCCGCCTCTGGCGGTTCTCGTATTTGTCGGGACAATGGCGCTCGAGGGCGATTACACCAATGTCACCCGTCTGCGCGCTTTCGCCTTCGGCGCCGCCTCGGTCTCGGGGCCGCGCTAACGCAACACGAGAACGGAGCAGTTTGCGTGTTTGACGATCGCCTCCGCGTTCGATCCGATGAAAAATCGGCTCCTGATAGGCCTGTGCGAACTCAGGACGATCAAATCGCTGCCGCACGCTTCCGCCTCGCCAAGGATCGTTTGATAGACCGGACCGAAAAGCAGATTGGTCGTCACTCGATCCACCGGACGATTGATGCCTGCGGCGATTAAGGTAAGTTCGCGCTCGAGGCCCAGCCGAATGTTTCGATCAAAATCTAGCGGGACATAGTCCAGCATCGCCACCGGCACGAGTGATTGCACGCTGATGAGCCTGATGTCCGAGTCGCAGGCGTTGGCCAGCGCTTCGACGTAGCCGACGGCGTGCAGGGTCATCTGTGTTTCGGCCAGATCGATGGGTGCGAGGATTTTCGTGAACATTCCGCTTGTCCGGGACCAACGATAAATCTCTCGAACGCGTGTGCGAGGCCCCGTGTTCCGGCAAATGCGCGCCGAACGTGATATGGCGTGAACGCAAGCCGTGGCGTCGGGCGGCCCTCGCTCTGGATCAGAGGGTCATTCATTTGCGCGTTGAACGTCGCATTTCCCTGTGCCACAAGGTTCGACGTCTTCTTCGCCAAAAGGATGCGGTTCGCAAATGTCCGTTTTATTTGAGCCTTTGCGTCTCGGCGATCTCGAATTGCCTAATCGTATCGTGATGGCGCCGCTCACCCGTTGCCGGGCGCGCGACGCGCGCACGCCCAACGCGCTGATGCGAGACTATTATGTTCAGCGGGCGTCGGCGGGATTGATCATTTCGGAAGCCACGTGCGTGACGCCGAGCGGCGTGGGCTATCCCGACACGCCTGGGATCTGGTCCCCCGCGCAAATCGAGGGCTGGAAGCGGATCACCGACGCCGTCCATCAAGCAGGCGGGCGTATCCTGTTGCAATTATGGCATGTGGGGCGCGTCTCTCACCCCTCCTATCTCGACGGCGTTCTGCCCGTCGGGCCAAGCGCCATCCCTGTCGAGGGACATGTAAGTCTTTTGCGACCTAAGCAGCCCTATCCGACTCCGCGGGCTTTGGACGCCGATGAAATTCCCGGAATCGTCGAGGCCTTCCGCCGCGGCGCGGAGAACGCCAGGAAAGCGGGATTCGATGGCGTGGAAATCCATGGCGCGAATGGCTATCTCCTGGACCAGTTTCTTCAGGACGGCGCCAACAAGCGAACCGACCATTATGGCGGCTCGATCGAAAACCGGGCGCGTTTGATGCTCGACGTCACAGACGCCGTCATTGATGTCTGGGGTTCAGGGCGCGTCGGGATGCACCTTGCGCCACGCGGGGACGCGCATTCGGTGGGGGATTCCGATCCGATGGCGACATTTAGCTATGTCGCGCGCGAACTGGGCAAGAGAGAGATCGCCTTTATCTGCGCCCGCGAGCGTCAGGGTGGCGATTGGATCGGTCCCTATCTGAAGAAGGCTTTCGGAAGGCCCTATATCGTCAACGAGAATTTCACGCAGGCCTCCGGCGAAGCCGTCCTCGCCGCGAAGGACGCCGATGCGGTCGCGTTCGGCAAATTATTCATCGCCAATCCCGATCTTCCCGAGCGCTTCCGGCGGCATGCGCCGCTCAACGCGCCCGACCCCGCGACCTTCTACGGCGGCGGAGCGGAAGGCTATGTCGACTATCCATTTCTGGAGGCTTGAGGCGCTCGCGCGTCGATTTCGCGTGGGTCGCGGTTCTTCCTCTTCCACTCCAACGACCGGCCGAGGCGACCCAGCCTATTTGGCGCCGGAAGGCTCGCTGTCAGGCAGATAAATCACATGCTGAGACGGCGCGCCGTAAGGAACGGGCGCAGCCGAGCGGTAACCATTGTCGCTGTAGAAGACGCCGCCGCCGCCATAGAATCCGGCGCTCTGAGGGCGAGGTGCTGTGACATAAACCCTTGGCTGAGGCGTTGGGGCAGGGACGACCATCGCGTTGACCGGACGGCCGCCGTAGCCCAAGCGGCGCCCGCCGCCCCCAACGAACCGCGCATTGGCGTAGCCGCTCCAGCTCCCGCCGTTCCATGCGGACGCGCCGGTCGGCCCCTGGCCGGGCGCATAGGCGCTCGCCCCATAACCGGGTCGCGCGCCCCGTCCGCCGGCCGCCAAGGATGATGTCGCAGCGATCGCCAATGCGAGGATTGCGAAGAGTTCTGCAAAACTTCGTGTTCATATCCTCCTCCAATATCCCAAAATGAGCAGCATTCGCGAGGTTGCACTGTCGCACCTGAACGCGGGGTGTCGCGGGCGTTCATCCGCCGTATAGTAAATATTTGTCGCCCTGGGTCTCGCAAATTCTGGGGACGGCGCAGGCGAATAGCATGCGGCGGCGTTCGTTGCGCGCGGCTCGGCCTTGTCGGAAGCGCGAATTGCGATCATGTTTGTGGGCTAGGGACTTACTCAAAAATGCTTTTCACCTGTTGCGAGCAATGGCCATGAAGGGATGCTGTATGACCCGACGGCAGTGGCTGAACGTCACCGCCTGTTTGGGCGTTTCAACCGCCGAGGCCGCCGCTGCGCGCGCGGGCGTTGACGGCCCCGAGCCCCCTCCTGCCGACGCCCAAAGCGCATTGGCGCGGCTGAAGGCCGGCAACCGCCGGTTCACGGAAGGGCGCGCAAAGCATACCCATGAAAACGCCTCCTGGCGCACGATGCTTGTCGAGGGACAGAAGCCTTTCGCAACGATTTTGGGGTGTAGCGACTCAGGGCGCCCCTGAGCTGGTCTTTGACGTCGGTCTTGGCGAGCTCTTCATCATCCGTCTGGCCGGCAACATCATTGCCGAGGACGTCATTGGGACGATGCAATACGCCGTGGCTCACCTCCATACGCCCTTGGTCGTCGTCATGGGGCATGAGGGCTGCGGCGCGGTCACCGCCGCGGTGGACGACATGTTGAACAAAACCCGTGAGCTTGCCCATATCGAAGCGCTGCTTCAATTGATCAGGCCGGGCCTTACCCATCTCGATCTCGAACAAGAGCGTCAGCCGCTGCTGCATGCGGCGGTTGAGGCCAATGTCCGTTGGTCGATGCAGCAACTCCTCGCCCTGCCAGAATCCCAGCGCGCCATACAAAAAGGAAATGTTACGCTCGTCGGCGCGGTTTATGAGCTCGCCACCGGCAATGTGCGATTCCTTGCGTGAGGTTTTGCTGCGCGGACCAATAATCGGCGTTGCTCAAGGGACTGGTTGACCGACGACCTCGCGGCGCCGAGTTGTTGTTTCGAACCAGTCAAATTTCGACCTCTCCGCCAAGCTCGACGACGCGGCTCGCGGGTATTTGGAAAAATTCGGTCGCCGGCAATGCATTCCGGTGCATGTATTTAAAGATGCGCGTCTTGAGACGTCGCCATTTCGACGGTCCCACAACGACGATCAAAGGTCGGCCGATGAAAAATGAGGTCTCCGCCATATTGAAGCTGAACGGGCATTTAAGCGATTTAAGAAGCAGCGCGCGCGGGATGTTCGGCTGTTCCATGAAACCATAGCGAACGGTCAACGCATGAAAGTCTTTGGCCAGTTCGGCGTCGTCGAACTCGAAGCGCCGGCTCGACCCGAGGGATGTGTTCAGTCATAACGTGAAGGAGGACGATGCGTTCATGCAGGACCTTGTTGTGTTTGAGATTTTGCAGAAGCGACACGGGCACGACGTCATTGCGGCCGGCGAGATAGACGGCCGTTCCCGGCACACGCAGCTTGTCGCGGTATTTCGCGGTAAATTCGTCGACAGGAAAAATACCACATTCGAGCGCCCGACGCATGGCCGTATAGCCTTCGTTCCAACATGTCATCAGAAAGAAGAGCACGGACGCAACGACGAGGGGAATCCAGCCGCCTTCGAAAAATTTCACGAGATTTGCCGCGACAAAGGACCCGTCAACAATGACAAAAAGACCGGCCATCGCGAGGCTCAGCCCAAGGCTCCATCTCCACACGTTACGCATTGCAATAAACATAAGGATGCTCGTCAACAACATCGTCATGGAGACCGCAATGCCAAAGGCCGCAGCGAGGCGGTCCGACGATTGAAAGGCCACCGCCAGGATCAGCGTCAGCCCCATCAATGCCCAATTCACGAAGCCAACGTAGATTTGCCCGTAGTTTTCCTCAGACGTCTGCGAGATATGGATTCTCGGCAGGAGCCCGAGCTGAATAGCTTGTCGGGTCATCGAAAAGGCGCCTGTGATAATGGACTGGCTCGCGATCACCGTCGCGACTGTCGCCAGCGCCACCAGTGGGAGTTGCAGCGCGGGCGGGCAAAGGTCAAAAAAAGGATTGGCGTTGGCCGAAGCAGGTTCATCGACGAGGAGGGCGGTTTGGCCGGCGTAATTGAGCAGCAGCGCCGGCAGGACCAGGCCATACCACGCGAGACGGATCGGTTGGCGGCCGAAATGCCCCATATCCGCATAAAGCGCCTCAGCGCCTGTCGCGCAGAGGAACACGGCGCCTAAAACAAGAAATCCAGCGGCGCCATGTTCAGTAAGATAGGCGAGGCCGACAAGGGGGTTCAGCGCCCAAAGGACGCTCGGATGTTTCACGACGCTCTCCAGCCCCAGCGCGCCGATGACAAGAAACCATGCCGTCATGATCGGCCCGAAGAGCTTCGATATGCGCGCCGTGCCTTGCGACTGAAAACTAAAAAGTGCGACGAGCACCGCAACGGAGAGCGGGACCACATAAGGCGCGATCGACGGCGCCGGGGACTTGAGGCCTTCCAGCGCGCTCAGGACCGAAATCGCCGGCGTGATCGCACCGTCGCCGAAAAGGAGAGCGGCCCCGAGCATGCCCATGGCGATGACAAAGGGGTGTCGCCCGTGCTTGGCGCCAAGAAGGGACATGAGCGCGAGAATGCCGCCCTCCCCATCATTATCGGCCCGCATGATGACCGCGACATATTTAACCGACGTGATGATGATGAGCGTCCAGATGATTAGGGAGAGAATGCCGAGCGCCTCTTCCGGAGAGATCACGCCCCCGGCCCAGTCGACGGCCGTCTTGATGGTGTAAAGAGGGCTTGTTCCAATATCGCCGTAGACGACGCCTAAAGCGCCCAGCGCCAGCGATCCCAGCTTGTTGGGCGTTGTGTCATGCGTGTGTTCTGTCATGCGGTTCTCTGGAGAATGCGGCAACGCTGGGTTCGAAGAGCATTACAATAAACTGTTTCCCCGCCGAAAATGCGCTGTTGAGACGAATCGGAAGACTACTTGACCGACGAGGAATTTGAACAACCGTGACCGCGACGCGCAATTCTAGCGTCCCGCTTAGGCCGCAAACTCCATTTCTCGACCTCGCAGTTTTTGCGGGCCGGGTGACCCGCACTGACGCGCCTAAGCTGGAGGCGATGACGCGGCCACTGGAACGATCACCCGGGTAACCTAATTAAAATGCTCGGTCGCGGCTGAAACCGCTGGTGTCCGATGTCAAATGCGCCGCAGCAGTTTCCAATTTCCCCCTGGTCACCCGAGCGCATGTCCGCCTCTATGCAGTCCTGCGTTCTCAACTTCATGTCCGGAGGCGGCGTCATGGGCGCGCGGATGCGCGCGTTCGACTGGTCCAAGACCCCGCTCGGCGTTCCGGAGGCTTGGCCACAAAGCCTGAAGACCGCTGTCCATATCATGCTCACGTCGCGGTTCGCGATGTGGATGGCATGGGGACCCGAGCTTCGATTTCTTTGCAACGACGCTTATCTGCCCACGACCGGATTGAAGCGCGATTGGGTCCTGGGCGCGCGATCCGACCGCATCTGGGCCGAAATCTGGAACGACATCGGCCCTCGAATCGAGCATGTGCTTCGCACTGGCGAAGCAACCTGGGATGAACAGCTTCGCCTCTATCTCGAACGTAACGGCTTTTGCGAGGAAACCTACCATACGTTTTCGTATTCGCCGCTGACGGACGATCGTGCCCAGACGGCGGGAATGCTGTGCGTCGTCAACGAAGTCACGCAACGCGTTTTCGCCGAGCGTCAACTTGCAAAATTACGAGATCTGGGGGGGCGACTGGCGGGGGCGTCAACGCGAGCGGCCGTTATGGCGGCGTTCGAGTCCTGTATCTTGGAAGACTCTCCCGATCTTCCTTTCTTGCTCGCCTATCTTTGTGACGACGCGTCCGCCGCGCCGAAGTTGGCGACGTTCCACGGATTGCGAAAATCGAGCCCCTTGACGGATGCACATTATTGGCTGGGGAGCCGCGAGAGTTTACCCTCGCGTGGCGACGTTTTTTACAGCGTCGTTGAGATCGCGAAAGACTCCGACCAAGAGGCGGCCCCTTATGGGACGATCCCTGAACGTGCCCTTGTCATCCCGATCGCAGGCGGCGACGGACTGGCGCCTCTTGGATTCATGGTTGTCGGCATAAATCCGCACAGAATTCTGGATCAGAGCTATCACGGATTCATCGAGCTGCTGACCGGGCAGATTGCCGCCGCCATCGCCCGGGCGGACGAGTATGAGCGTGAACGCTCCCGAGCTGAAGCATTGGCTGAGATAGATCGCGCCAAGACCGCCTTCTTCTCAAACGTCTCTCATGAATTTCGCACGCCGCTGACGCTTATGCTCGGGCCGCTGGAAGATGCGCTTGCCGATTTGACGAACGTTCCGATTGCACAAGCCGAGCGCATAAAAGTGGCGCATCGAAATGGCTCCCGGCTTCTTCGCCTCGTCAATGCGCTTCTGGACTTTTCACGGATCGAGGCGGGTCGTACCGAGGCAAACTACGAGCCCGTCGACATTGGCGGCCTGACGAGCGAACTTGCATCGACCTTTCGGTCGGCTTGTGAGCGCGCGGGGCTGTCCCTTGAAGTGGATTGCGAAACCTTGGCCGAGAGCGCCTACGTCGACCGCGAGATGTGGGAAAAAATTGTCCTTAACCTTCTCTCCAACGCGTTCAAGTTTACGCTGACAGGAGGCCTCGCGGTCAGGCTGCATCGCAACGCCGGAACGATCATTCTCGAAGTCGCTGATACAGGGATTGGAATACCAAAGTCGGAGTTGCCTCGCCTGTTCGAGCGCTTTCACAGAGTGGAGGGGTCGTGCGGCCGTTCGTTCGAAGGCTCAGGCATCGGCCTGGCGCTCGTGCAGGAGCTCGTGCGCATTCATGGCGGCCAGATTGCCGTCGAGAGCGAAGAGGGCTGCGGCACGGTGTTCCGCGTGCAACTACCGCTCGGCTCCGCACATTTGCCCGCAGATAAAGTCAAGGAGACGGGAGCGATGGGGGCGATCGCCCCGATAACCGCCGACGCGTATGTTGAAGAGGCGTTGCGCTGGCTCCCCGACGCTTCGCGCGAGGAGGTCATCTTTGATGTCGAGCGCAAAACGGCGCAACCGGCGGCGCGTCATGAAGCGCATGTCCTGCTTGCAGACGATAACGCAGATCTGCGCGATTATGTGCGTCGACTTCTTGAATTGAGCGGCTATTCGGTGCAGGCAGTCGCGGATGGCTCCGCGGCTTTGGATGCGGCGCGCGCACGCCGGCCAGATTTGCTCCTTACCGATGTAATGATGCCGCGACTGGACGGCTTTGCCCTGCTCTCGACCATTCGCAACGATGAGACGCTCGCGGACCTTCCCGTTATCATGTTGTCGGCGCGTGCAGGTGAGGAAGCGCAGGTCGAAGGACTGACGAAGGGCGCCGATGATTACCTGGTGAAGCCGTTCTCGGCGCGAGAACTCCTCGCCCGTGTTTCGGGCACGATCGCGATGGCGCGCATTCGTCGCCAGGCCGCCGAGGAAATTCGGAAAGCCAATCGCGCGCTGTCGTTGGAGCGGGAGTTCCTGGCGTGCGTCTTGGCAAAGGCGCCGATCGGCTTTTCGATCGCTAATGCGGACGGACAGATTCTTACGCTCAACGAACGCGCCATCGAATTGATTGGCGCAAATTCGGGGTTGTCCGATTCTCGAGACGTCATTCATGGAGCCGTTCACGCCGACGGCCGTCCGTATGCGCCGCATGAATATCCCACGCAGCGCGCGGTTCTCGGTGAAATAATCGAGGGAGAGCGCATGGTTTGCCTTCGCCCGGATAAAGGTGAGGGAGGGCGCATTGTCCTCGACATAGACGCCGCGCCGATTCGTGACGCAAATGGTGTGCTCATCGGAGCTGTGACGGTCTTCGAAGACGCGGGGTTGCGCGACCGGGCTGAGGAGGAGCTGAGGCAACGTGTCGCCACGGCCGTTGCCGAACGGGAAGCGGCGCTGGCCCAACTTCATCAGGTTGCAAAATTGGAGACAATTGGACAGTTGACCGGCGGCGTCGCGCATGACTTCAACAATCTACTCACCCCGATTATGGGCGCTCTCGATTATCTGCGGCGGAAGTCGGATGGCGATGAGCGAACGACACAGCGTATCAGCAGCGCGTTGCAGGCGGCCGAGCGTTCGCGCACGCTTATACAGCGGTTGCTCGCTTTCGCACGGCGCCAAAATCTTGAAGCGCGACCTGTCGACGTTGGCGGCCTTCTCGAAGGCATGCGGGATTTGATCCAGCGAAGTCTTGGCGTTGGGTTCTCTTTGAATGTCATTGCGCCGGCGCATTTGCCGTCGGCGAAAGTGGACCCCAATCAGTTGGAGCTCGCAATTCTCAATCTTTGCGTCAACGCGCGCGACGCGATGGGTCAAAGCGGTTCGCTCACGATCGACATACAACAAGCATGCGAAGAAGACCTGCGGCCACCGACCCTAAGATCGGGGGCATATATACGAATATGCGTAAGCGACACGGGCTGCGGCATGGACGCCGTGACTTTAAAGCGCGCTATCGAGCCATTCTATACAACCAAGGCTCTGGGGCGGGGAACGGGTTTGGGGCTTTCGATGGTCGATGGGCTCGCGGCGCAATCGGGCGGCGCATTCAGCCTGTCGAGCTGCGTGGGAGTTGGCACCTGCGCGTCATTGTGGTTGCCGGTCTCCGATGAGCAGGCTGCGCCGATAACGGTGAGCGAGCCCGTGGGCGAAAGAGCGACGACCGCGGCAAAGGTTCTTCTCGTCGACGATGAGGTAATCGTTCGTGAAGCGACAGCCGATATGCTTGCCGACGCGGGATATACGGTAATACAGGCAGATTCTGCGGCGGAAGCGCTCAAAATCGCAGGAAAGCAGCACAAGGTCGATATTGTGGTTGCGGATTATAAAATGCCAGGAATGAGCGGCGTCGAACTTGCCGAGGCGCTTCGCGCGACGCGCCCCTCTATCCCGTTTTTGCTTATTACAGGCTTTGCAAATCTGACCGACGCCGAATTGGCTGGATTGCCGCAACTGGCGAAGCCGTTCCGAGAGGCTGAGATCGCTGCGCGAGTCGCAAAACTGCTGGACGGCGCCGCGGCAAAATCGGATTTTCGCATTCTCGTGGTGGAAGATGAACCGACAATTGCACTGGAGCTCGTTTATGCAATCGAGGATGAAGCCGGCTGCGCTGTCGCGGGAGTTGCCGGCTCGGTCGATGAGGCTCTCGCGCTGATCGCCGAAGAGCGTCCAAACGGGGCGATTCTCGACGCAAATTTGAGCGGCTCGACCTCGGTTAAGATCGCAGTCGCGCTTCGGCGCAGAAACACGCCCTTCTTCGTGCTCTCGGGGTGGGCGTCACAGCGTTCGCTTCCGCCCCCGCTCGACGAGGCGCCATTTCTGCAAAAGCCGTATCGCGAAAGCGAGCTGTTACAACAGATCCGCGGTCTTCTTGCCGTTGATCGCAAAAGTGAGTGCGGCGGCTCGTGAGTTCCCACCTCGTACGATATTATGAGATTCGTCTGTTGATCTTGGAGCACAGGGGTACGGCGCCTGTTCGCGAGGGAGGCCGATTGTGACCGAACGGCATGCGTCTCCAGCAGAGATCACAAACCCTCACCCGGCTCGACGTGATTTCCTCTATATCGCAACGGCTGCAGCGGGCGCAGTGGCGGCGGGCGCCTCCGCATGGCCATTGATCGACCAGATGAATCCGGATGCTGCGTCCATCGCCGCGGGTGGCCCGGTTGACCTTGACCTCAGTGAGGTGGAGCCAGGCGGGCAAGTCATCGTGCTTTGGCGAAGGAGGCCCGTTTTCGTCGTCTTTCGGACAGTTGAAAATTTGGCGGCTCTGCAAAGTCCTCAATTGACGAATCAGCTCGCCGACCCAAACTCCGAGTATCTTCAACAGCCTTCCTACGCAAAAAACTGGCACCGGTCGCTAATGCCCGAAATCGGCGTTTTTGTCGGCGTGTGCACCCATTTGGGTTGCATTCCGCAATTTGCGCCTTTGCCCAGTTCCGCCGATCTCCCGGAAAACTGGTTGGGCGGCTATTTCTGTGCATGCCACGGTTCCAAATACGATCTCGCCGGGCGCGTGTTCCGCAACGTTCCCGCGCCCTACAATTTGCCGGTTCCGCCTTACCGCTTCACGAGCGATACTAAAATCCGTATCGGAGAAAATCCGCCCAATGAAGCCTTCGACTTTTCAACGATTCTTCAATTGTAAGCAATCCCGCCCTGCCTCAAGGAATAAAACCTCGGCATGGTTCGCTCTTTCAACCTCCTGCGAAGGCAATCGATGGCAAAGCTGAATTCAATTAAGTTCCGCGCTGCCGGCGAGATTAGTTTTGAATAAATTCCAGCAAGTCGGCGTTGATCGTCGCGGCCTCCGTTGTGGGCATGCCATGCGGAAAGCCCTTGTAAGTCCTCAACGCGCCATTCCTCAGCAATTTTGCCGATAGCGGAGCAGATGCGGCATAAGGAACGATCTGATCGTCATCTCCGTGCATCACCAGGACTGGCGCGGCGATCGCCTTCAAGTCCTCTGTGAAGTCTGTTTGAGAAAAAGCGACGACACCGTCGTAATGGGCCTTCGCGCTACCCATCATTCCTTGGCGCCACCAATTCCAGATCACGCCTTGCGCCGGTTTTGCGCCCGGCCGGTTGTAACCATAAAAAGGTCCCGCCGGCACATCGTAATAAAACTGAGCACGATTGGAGGCCAGTTGCGCCTGGAATCCATCGAAGACCTCCTTCGGCAGGCCCGCCGGGTTTTTCTCCGACCTCACCATCACGGGAGGCACCGCACTGATAAGCGCCGCTTTTGAAACCCGGCTTTCGCCGTGACGCGCAAGGTAACGCACGACTTCGCCGCCTCCGGTCGAATGGCCGACATGCACCGCATTCTTGAGGTCAAGATGCGCGGTTAACGCGGCGAGGTCGTCCGCATAGTGATCCATGTCGTGGCCGTCGCCGGTTTGAGCAGATCGCCCGTGCCCGCGCCGGTCGTGGGCAATGACGCGGAACCCTTTGCCGAGAAAGAACAGCATCTGCGTATCCCAATCGTCCGCCGAGAGGGGCCAGCCATGGCTGAAAACAATCGGCTGCCCCGTGCCCCAATCCTTGTAATAGATCTGCGTCCCGTCCTTGGCGGCGATGGTCGGCATATCGATTCTCCTTGGACTTGCTGGACTCGGGACTTGCTGGACTCGCGACGCCGGTCGAGCCTTTCCCGATGTAACCGGCGGGAGCGGGCGCCGCGCCGGGTGGCCTAATTTCGGCTTTGCCACCGCACCCGCTAAAAGCTGGCCCTCACGGAGATATGTCGCGGCGCCACCGGACCGCACGCCCAGATGCAGTGAGACTCGGGCTTACCGGCGCAAAACGGTTCGTAGAGAGAATAATACCAGACGGAATAAGGGACCGGACGATCAGGTGGATAAAACGCGGCCGGGTTGGAAACATATTCGTCAATCGGAATGCGGAGGATCGGGTAACATGCCTTGGGCGTTTCGATGCAACATCCTTGCGCTTGGGAGGGTGTCGTCCCGCTGGCGAGGGCGAGACCAATCAGAGCGAGTACAACGTGCGTCTTCATAGGCGTGCTCCCTAAAATCAAACCAGCTTTGCGGCAGTTCAACTGGAGCATCCGCGAGCGCAGTCAAGAGGCATTGAGACGACTGCGACGACGCCATGACGCGCCGGCGCTCAAAGGGTGATGTTCATCAAGATTCTGCTCCACTCACCAAGGCGACTGCCGCGCCGCATTGCAACCGCACAAGGCGGAGCCCTTCGCGCAACTCTGGCGCAAGCTCGATCCGTGAAGGCGCCGTCCTGGTGTTTCACGCGTTCCGCAGTTCTTGGATGAGGAGCGGTCGTCAGCCTGCACGATACGGAACCAAGCGCCACCAGCCACGATTAGTATCTGTGGCTTGGTTTTTCGATCGGCGGAAAGCAGGCGGGGCCTATGCCTTGGCTTCATCGACTCCATAAGATTCCAATGAAGTCCCGAGGCTTCCTGCCGTGGGGACTTGCCCTGCTGTTCTTCGCCGCGAGCTTCGCTTTGCGCATCCTTTTTGATCCATTTTTGAATGAAATAAAGTTTCTAACGTTTTATCCCGCGATTTCAGCCACAACGCTCATATGCGGTTGGCGGCAAGGATTTCTCGTCCTTGCCCTTTCCCTACTCGCAGGTTGGTATTTCTTTTTCGAACCGACCCATTCGTTTGCGATAAAGGACGCCACGACCATTGGCGCGCTTGTTGGTTTTTTGCTGGTTGGCGCCTTCATCTTATGGCTGGTCGCCGCTCTGCGTGAGACGATCAGGCGCCTCGAGATCTCAAAGGCGGCGCAAGAAACGCTCTCTACTGAATTTCAGCATCGTGTCGCCAATAATCTGCAACTTGTCGTGACTCTGCTACGCCATGCTCAGCGCAATCTGCGTAACCCGGTTGTGGCGGCGCAAACCCTCAACGAGGCTGAGCAACGTATTGGAGCCTTGTCGCAATTGCACCGACGTCTCCATGATGGGAACGCCTTCATTTACGGGCTTTCCCCACTCTTGCGCGAGTTGCTCAAAATTGCGTTTCGTGATCTTCCGGTTACGTATCGGGTGGATGTCAGCGACGAAGCGGACCTCTCGATCGACCAGATGACCGCCGTTGTTTTTCTCGTCAATGAAGCTGCGCTCAACGCAGCCAAGCATGTCTTTTCGAGAGGACTTGGCGCTCGCTTCGATGTCTCCTTGTCAAAGGACACAACCGGTCACCTCCGCCTTGTGGTCAGGGACGATGGGCCCAAAATGGCTATGGTGATCGATGCGCAAACCCGTTCCTTTGGAATCGGGATAATGGAGGGGTTTGCGCGGCAGCTCGGCGGCCCATTGGAGGTCAAGCAGAGTGAAGGCACGTTGTTGAGCGTCGAGTTCACTGCGCTTTGAGGAGCATCGAGCACAGGCTTGACGCGGGCGACGAGCAATAGTCGAGACGCGGCCTCAGTGCAACGGCTGCGCCCAGACCTCACGTGTCGCCCACACGGCGCTGAGGAGCTTAAACCGCAAACTGCACCCTCGCAGCTATTGCGATGGCGGCCGGGAATTGAGAGGCCTCCTAAAAATCGTATCCGTTCATCTATTGGTCGTGATCCAGAAAGGCGCGACGTTCGTAAAAGCTCTTGCAACACGATTTATGGACGCCGATGAGAACCTTCCTGGCGGCGTACGCCGGCGCGATGGCTGGAATGCTCGCGCTCGACGCGATCTGGCTGTCGATAATGGCCGGGCGTCTCTATCAACCCCAGCTCGGCGACCTGCTTGCCGAGAACTTTCGTTTGGCGCCAGCACGTAGCGTTCTATCTCCTTTATCTTTTTGGTATCGTCTATTTCGCAGCGCTTCCCGCGCTCACAAGCGGTGGATGGCGTAGGGCGTTTCTCAATGGCGCGCTTCTGGGGCTCGTCGCCTACGGAACCTATGATCTGACAAATCAGGCCACGCTGCGCCACTGGCCCTTCTTGGTGACGACGCTTGATATGATCGTGGGGTGCCTTTTTGACGGCCGTGTCGGCTGTTGTGAGCCTTGCCGCCGCGAAGAAATTCAGCGGCGTGACAAACTAACCTGCGTTTCCCAGTCCGACCATGCGGATGACAACATCCACGATGCGATGACAGTCAACGTAGCTGCGCTGTAACTGTTTAACGACAGAAGGGCGTCATATTGGTCGGGCCCCATCGAAAGCAGCGGCGTACCGTAACGCCGTGAAGCAGCAGATATGCGCCGAGCAATGCAACGAAAAAAGCGCCGAGCGCCCGTCGCTCCGAGGCGCGACAGGAGAAGAGCGGCGATGACGAGACAAGGCGCGAGAAAAAGCTCGACGCCCGACGCCTCGCCGAAAATGAAAACGCAGAAAAACGTATTGATTGCACCGACCGCCGGAAAATAGAGCCTGCCGACATCGGGGCATCGCTTGACGACCAATGGCGTCGCCAGGAAGAACGGCGTCGAGATGAAGGTGAGCGCGAGACGCCAGCTATATTCGCCCGAAGCCACCAGACATAGAATGGATAAAACGGCTGGTTGGAGGCGAGCACGAGCGCGAGCCGGTTTGACGCGCCTGTCAGCGGGTCTTCCGCGCCGCGTAATGGGCCAGCCGCCGCCACAAAACGCGACCTTCAGCCATTGGATGACGCACGCAAGCGGTAATGGCTAACGCCCCATTCCTCCCCGTTCTTGTCGCCGAAGAGGCCCTCCGTCGCAAGGAAAAACAGGCGCCAGCGCTTACGCCAGAGGACGGCGTCCACGCCATAGGTCTCGCGCAACACGGCCTCGATCTCCTCGCGTTTGCATCGAAATTCGCGAGCCAGTCGAGGGCGGTGCGTCGATAGTGAAGCCCGCTCCAGCGCCACTCCTCCTCCACCTCGAAAAGATCCCCGAAGGTATGGATGAGACCATGGCTCGGCATGATGCCGCCCGTGAAGAAATGGCGGGCGATCCAGTCGGACGTGTCCGCGTGGTCGAAGCGATAAGGCTGATCGCGATGGGTGAAGATATGAATGAAAAGCCGGCCATCCGGCGCGATCCATTCCCGCAGCCTTGGTCAACAGGCCGCGCCAATTCGACATATGTTCGAACATCTCGACTGAAACGATACGATCGAACCGCTCGGCTGTCGCATAAAATCATTCATGTCCTCCGTCACGACTGGCAAGATTGTCGAGGCCGAGCGCGTCGAGCCTGCGCCTCGATATGTCCGCGCTGGCTCTTCGAATTGGAGACGGCGGTGATGCGCGCCTCTGGATATTTCTGCGCGATGTAATAGCGAGAGCGAGCCCCAACCGCATCCGAGTTCCAGAATTTTCTGGCCGTCGGCGAGCGCAGCATGCGCGACGGTCTCTTCGAGAGCGTGCAGCTCTGCCTGCGCGAGCGTCGTCTTGGGCGCGCCATAGTAGCAGCAGGAATATTTGCGGCGCGGCCCGAGCGTCAGTTCGAAAAAATGCGCAGGCACTTCGTAGTGCTGCGCGTTGGCTTCCAGCGTATGAATTGCGATCGGATAATGCGCCATCTCCCGCGCGAAAGCCTCTTCCGTCGTCGTCCGGGGTGGCGTTGAGGCGTTGGCGCGTGCGGCCCACGAGCAAATCGAACTCCCATGCGCAGAATGGAGTCCGGGATGGGCGCGCGTTCCACGACGCTGATGGCGGATGCGATCAAAGACATCCTGTCATCCTCCGATGTGAGTTCATGCGCGCCGACGCGGACCGGGGAAAAATGCATTGACCTGCGATTGATAGGCGCGAAAGGCTTCGCCGCGCGAGGCCAGCATGTGCTTTTCGAGCGGCGGCACGCCGGAGACATGCGACGAGAAGCCAATAAATGAAGGCGGGCGCGAGCAAGCGCGAGCCAACCCTGGGGCCATTGTCCCGACGTGTCGATGGCGATGACGGCGAAGCCGACCCAGCTTAACCACTGAAAGAAATAATTGGGATGTCTCGAACAGGCCCAGGGGCCGTTCGTGCAGACGCTTATGCCCGGGCCGCGAGTCGCGCGGAAATCGCGCCAGCGTCGCATCCGACCAGGCTTCGCCGAGAATGGCGACGATCAAAATAAGCGCGCCGACGACATCGGTTATCGCGGGGAAGGGGACCGGATTTCTCGCTGCGAGGAAGACGGCAAGCGACAGGAGAAAGGCGCAGGCCGCCTGGATCTGCAAGAACCAGAAAAGCCGGCGCGGAAAATCCGCGCCCCATTCGACGGCCAGATCGTGGTAACGCGGGTCCTCGCCGGCGTTGAGGCTGCGGCCGACGATATGGACGCCAAGCCGAACGGCGCCGACGAGCGCGAAGGCCGCGACCAGATATTGCCGAGCGCCCGGCGGCGCTTCCCCCAGCGGCGCGAGCGCCAGTGCAACGCCGGCGACGCCGATCGCGAAGGACCATGTCGCGTCTATCCAGCCCGACTGCCCGGTTCGGCGCTGTAGAAGCCAGGCGAAAGACATGACGCACGCCAGCCCGGCCGCCGTGGAGAAGAGAAGGAGGCCAAGGCTCATATGTCTCTGAGCTTTTGGTAGAGGCGTCCGAACCAGCTGTGCGGGCGCGTGCGACCTTCCATCGCGATCAGACAGAGACAAGGAACATCTTTGAATCGACCATTATGGCGTGCTCGACCTCCGTCGTCGACATGCGACATGTCGCCTTCGCAATAACGCGCATCGCCATCGCGAAAGCTGCCACGCAGCACGCAGGTAGCCTCGTCGCCGTCATGGCCGTGTTTCGGCACGCGAACGCCTGGCGCGATTTCGAGCAGAAAGGCGCGAGACGCCGAGGACGAGGGAAGCGTGACATGTGCGGAGCGAACGCCCGGACCAATCCATCGCCAGGGCCCGATCTCCTGTTGCGCGAGAGCGATGGGGAGTGTGAAACCTTCCGGCATGGCGGGATGCTCGCGCAAGCCGCTTTCGCTTCCCGGTGAACGGGCGCGCCCAGCCCGTCGATCGCAAAAAGCGCCTTGTTCAGCGCCGAAGCGTCGACGTTGACCGGCGCGATCTCCTCGAGCAGAGCGCCTCCCAGCGCTTCGAACTCTGCGTGAACCTCACGCGCGGATGGCGACAATTCGAGATGCGTCTCGACGAGCAAGGAGAAGCCCGCATCGAGAGCGCCCGCCGCATGGCGCAACAGAAAATCGTCGACGGAATGCGGGAGGCTCACCGTCATCCTAGATCCTCCAATTGCGCGCGCAGGCGCGCCACCGCGAGCCGCACGCGTGATTTCACAGTGCCAAGAGGGATGCCGAGCGCACGGGCGATTTCCGAATGCGGCTGCTCGTCGAAATAGAAATAGCCGCACAATTCGCGCCTGCTCCTGAGAAAGGGCGTCGAGCGCCTGCCGCACTCTTTCCATGCGCTCATTCATGATGACGACCGTTTCGCCCGTCGGCGGCGCATCGGGTCGTCACTGGGATCGACGTCAACGTTGACGAGCCGCTGCCCACGAAGCACGGTCGATTCGCAGATTGCGGGCGATGACGAAAATCCAGGTCGAGGCGGCCCCGGCGTCCGGGATCGAAGGTGGAAGCCCTGCGCCAGACGCGCAGCATGGTCTCCTGCGCCAGCTCTTCGGCAACTGTCGCGGACGCGCCCGCGCTTCAGGAGATAGGCTTTCACTCGCGGGAAAAAATAAGCGAACAGGACCGCGAACGCCTGGCGATCGCGCTCGCGCGCGATTTTGGCGATGAGCGCATTCGCGTCCGTCGGCGACAGAACTGCGGACGGCGACCGCGCGTTCACCGGCGCAACCTCGCGCACCGCCCGAGAGAGGCAAGAGGGCTCGAGCACACGCGCGGCGGCGACATTCGATCATGCTCCCTTCTACGGGCGGCCAGCAAATTTGGATCACACCTCGGGCCAAATGACGCAGAAGTGATCCATTTGCAAAGTCCAAGCGTATATTCCCGCAAATAGTTGCCGGGCCATGCCGGCGGCCGATCGTGCGAAGCACGTCTCCCTAAGGCGGCGCATGGAGCCTAACAAACTGAAATCGCGCCTGAATATCGCCGTGCTGGGAACCGGCGTCTCCGGTCTCTCGGCGGCGTGGCTGCTTTCCCGATCGCATGATGTTACGGTTTTCGAACAGGGAGCCTATGCGGGCGGCCACAGCAATACGGTCGACGTCCGGGCGCCCGGCGGCCCCATCGCTGTCGATACGGGCTTCATCGTCTATAACGAGCCCGCCTATCCGAATTTAACGGCGCTCTTCGATCATCTCCAGGTTGACACCAAGCCTCCGGAGATGACTTTCGCCGTGTCGCTTGACGAGACGGCGCGCTCGAATATGCGGGCAACGACCTCTCCACCCTCTTCGCCCAGAAGAAAAATATCTTCAGCCGTCGCTTCTGGTCGATGCTGCTCGACATAAGGCGCTTCTATGCCGAGGCGCCGCGTCACCTGTCGCAAATGGAAGGCGCCGCGCTCGGCAGCTATCTCGACGACCAATGCCTATGGCGCTGCGTTCCGCGAAGATCATCTCTATCCGATGACGGCGGCGATCTGGTCCATCCCCGCGCGACAGGTCGCCGACTATCCGGCGCAGGCCTTCACCCGGTTTTGCGAGAACCATGGGCTTGCTCAAGATCACGGGCCGACCCGTCTGGCGCACGGTCGTTGGCGGCAGCCGCGAATATGTGAAAAAGCTCCTCGTCGCCTTTCGCGGATCGCCTTCTGTTGAACGCCGGCGTTCGGCGCGTGACGCGTGACGCTGATGGCGTGATCGTCGAATGGGCCGGCGGCGCACAACGTTTCGATCATGTCGTCATCGCGGCGCATGCCGATCAGGCGCTCGCCATGCTCGCCGATCCGAGCGACGACGAGAAACGCGCATCCTCTCCTGCTTTCCCTATGGACACAACGAAACCATTCTGCATGGCGACGCCTCGCTGATGCCGAAGCTTCGCTCGGTGTGGTCGAGCTGGAACTATCTTGCGTCCGACGCCGAGGCGCCGCTTTCCGTCACCTATTGGATGAACCGCCTGCAGGGCGTCCCGGAAGAGACGCCGCTCTTCGTGACGCTGAATCCGGCGGTTCCCCCGCGGGAAGAGCTCGATTCATCGGCGCTTTGTATACGAACATCCGATCTTCGATCTCGAGGCGATCAGATGCGCAGCGTGAACTCTGGTCGCTGCAGGGCAGAGCGCCGCACGTGGTTCTGCGGCGCCTATTTCGGCGCGGGATTTCATGAAGACGGGCTTCAGGCGGGACTTGCGGTCGCCGAACAACTCGGCGGCGATCGGCGACCCTGGAAGGTCGAGAATGAATCCGGCCGCATCCACCTCTCCCCGGCGCTGCAAACATAGGGGCGAGACGATGGAGCCACGATCCGCGCTTTATGTAGGTATCGGTTGCGCATCGAAGGCTGCGGCCGAAGGCGCATCGCCTCCGCTACCGCGTATTCTCTTTCCTGCTCGATATCGACGAACTGCCGCAACTCGTCGCGCAAGCTTCGTTTCTTCTCCATCGGCGGCTTCAATCTGTTCGGCTTTCGACCGAAAGATCACCTCTCCGGCGCGACGGACGATCTGCGTGGCGAAATCGACCTCATTCTGCGAGGACGCCGGGATGGAGCCGGACGGCGGCGCGATCACGCCTGCTGACCATGCCGCGCATTCTCGGACACGGCTTCAATCCGCTGAGCATTTTCTTCTGCCACCACGCCGATGGCGCGCTGCGGGCGATCCTCTATGAGGTGAACAACACTTTCGGGCAGCGCCACTGCTATCTCTTTCCCGGTCTCACGCGCCGAGACGTGGCGTCATGCGCCACGCCTGTCCGAAGGAATTCTATGTCTCGCCCTTCATGGCGATGGATATGACCTACGCTTTTCGCATTCAGGCGCCCGACGAGAACTTCACACTCTCCATCTCCGTCGCCGACGCGGACGGCGACCGTGCTCAACGCCGCGCAAAGCCTTCGTCGACGTCCGCTCAACGACACGGAGCTGCTGCGCGTCTTCGTCACCCACCCGCTGCTGACGCTGAAAGTCGTCGCCGGAATTCATTTCGAAGCGCTGCTGATTTGGCTGAAGGGCGTCCGCCTTCATGTGCGTCCGCCGCCGCCCGACTAGGCCAGTCACCGTCGTCGTCGCAAACCGACAACGAAAAGGACAGCGTCTCATGTCAGATCTGATGTCTACCCGACGCGCCTGGCCTTCCCGTTTGCGAAGATGCTCTCCAGCGGCGGTCAGGGCTCGCGGCGCTCGTCCTGCGAAGAGTTCTCGCGGCGATGGAGAAGGGACGGCTGATTTTCGTACTCCCGAACGGAGCGCGCGTCGATTGCCGGGGCCGGCAAGCGGGGCCGGAGGCGACACTTTTCATTCACGACATGTCCGCGCTTGCGCCGACTGTTGTTCTCGGGAGACGTGGCCTTTGCCGAAGCGTTCATCCGGGGCGAATGGAGCAGTCCGGATCTTGCGTCGCTTATCGAAATCGCAGCCGTCAATGGCGATAGTTTCATGCGGGCCGTCGAGGGCTTCGCGCCCGCGCGTTTCGCCAACTGGCTGGCGCATCGTCTACGCGCCAATTCGCGCGCGGGAAGCCGCCGCAACATTTCGGCGCATTACGACCTCGGCAACGCATTTCTATCGCCTGTGGCTCGATCCGCAGATGTTCTATTCCTCGGGCCTTTATCGTTCTGGCGACGAAACGCTGCAAGCAGGCGCAGCAGAAAAAGGTCGATCGCGTTCTCGAACTCCTCGACGCGAGAAATGGCGAGAGCGTGCTCGAAATCGGCTGCGGCTGGGGCGGTCTCGCCGTGGCCATGGCGCGTGGCGGCGCCGGGCGGATCACTGGACTGACGCTTTCAAGAGAACAGCTCGCCCATGCGCGCGATGTCGTCGAGTCGCACGGCTGTCAGTCGCAAGTCGATCTCCGGCTCGAGGATTACCGCGACATCAGCGGTCGGTACGATCGCATCGTTTCAATCGAGATGATAGAAGCGGTCGGACGAGAATATTGGCCGATCTATTTTGCGACGCTGCGCGACCGTCTTGCCGAGGGCGGCCACGTCGATCTTGCAAGCGATCACCATCGAAGATCGCCGCTTCGAAAAATATTCGGCCACACCGGATTTCATTCAACGCTACATCTTCCCCGGCGGCGCGCTGCCCTGTCCGCGCGCGCTTGAGGAAGAAGCGCAACGCGCTGGACTTCGCCTGGAAACCGTCGAGACTTTCGGCGACGGCTATGCGCGCACCCTCGTCGAGTGGCGTCGCCGCTTTCTTGAGAATTGGAGCCAGATCGAAGCGCTGGGCTTCGACTCGTCCTTCCGAGAGCTTTGGGACTACTACCTTTGCTATTGCGAGGGCGGCTTCCGCGCGGGCGCGATCGACGTCGGTCTCTACAAGCTCACTCATGCTCGCTGATCATGGAGGGCCGCATGATGCGCAATCCTTTCTTGAAAGCGATCCGATTGCGCGCCTTTTGCGCGGCGACCGTCGCATCGACGACGACGGCCGCAAGCGCGTCCACAGATGGACGTTCTCGGATCCTGGGCAGCGGGGCGATGGCAATGCGCGCGTGCGCATCGCGCCCTGCGGCGAACGCGCTCTGCGCCATCAACACCTGGATACGCGACGAGTCTGGCGGCGAACATATCGGGGACCGCCTGATCATGAAAGTGTCGGGCGACGGCTCGTCCATGTCGGGAACAGCATATGACCCACAGCGCAAGCTCAATTACAATCTGGAGATCAATGTCGGATCGCAATCGATGCAGACGCGTGGCTGCGTTCTCGCGGGCATCGTGTGCAAATCGATCAACTGGACCCGTGTTTCGCGTTAGCGCGACCGCCTCGGTCAACTTCGCTATCGGAGCAGAACCATGAAACGTCTGATCGATCTGGCGGCGCTTTTCGGCATTGCTGATTGGAGCTGTCGCTTGGCGCGGCCGATGGGGCCGCGGCGCAGGATAGCGCAGCCAAACCCATCGACCCGGCGCGCTTTTACAAGGGCCCTGGCTGGAGGTCGCGCGCCGGCCGATGTGGATAACGGAAGGCTGCGTGGCTGGAACGACGAGCTATTCTCGCGGCGCCAGACCAAATGAGGTTCTGGTTCGCGACGCCTGCCGCAATGGCGGCCCTTCGGGTCCCGAAACGGTGCTCAACGGCGTGGCCGAAATTCTCGATCCCGGCGTCAATTCACGGCTACGCGTCCAATATAATCCGCTTCTTTCGGTCGAATATAATATTGTCGACCACGGCGCCGGACTATAGCTGGTTCATCGAGACCAGCCCGACGCTCGACAATCTTTTCATCTATTCGCGCAAGAGGCCCCACGCGAAAGCAGCTCGACTCGCTTGTCGCGCGGGCCCGTGGCGCTTGGTTATGACACGTCCACTCTCGAATATCCTTGGGGATTGGCAAGCGCCCGCAAATGAGCACGCCTTGTGTGTCAAACACGTCTGACCGCGTTCCTCTCGCCTTCGCGTCGCGGCGACTAAAAAAACGTCGCGCGCGCAGCTCCACACGCGATCATAAGGGCAGGGCGAAGCTGATCGATCACGATCGTTCGTTTCTACGGAGCGTTGAGGATTGTCTCTGCCGCAAAGAACCGCAGCATTTCGCGTGACGCGTCGGGCCCATGTTGATCTGTGTATGAGCCCTCAGGGCGGCCTCCGGACCAGGCGTGTCCCAGCCCTTCGATGGTCCAATGTTCTGCGTGGGGAACGCCATTTGCGTTGATAATGACACGACGCGCGTAGGCGCGGCCGCCGATGGCGCCGCCATCCTGCGTCTCCTCGAAAGGTCGGGCGACGCCGGCGCAAGCGTTGGCGAAAATCACGTCGGAGTTCGACGGATGAACTGTTTGATCGCAGCTCCCGTGAAAAACAATCGTGCGAACGCCGCGGCCGTCGTCTTCGTGACGATCTTCTTCCGTGCTGGCGCCGTTGGGGCCGGCCCGCCCCGCATCGCGGCAAATGCCGAAACCATGTCAGTGGCGGCGCCGTGAGCGAGGCCGGAGTGAACGCCTATCGCGGCATAAAGTTCAGGATAGGTGGCGCTCATGTTTGCCGCCATGGCGCCGCCGGCTGAAAGACCGGCGACATAGACGCGCTTGGCGTCGATATTGAACTCCGCAATTACCGTGCGCGTGATCCTGCGATGATGCTTGGCTCACCAGCCTCGCGCGTCTGACCCGCTTCGGCGAACCAGTTCCAGCATGCGGCCTGATTGGCGTTCGGTGGCTGTCTCGGATAGGCGACGATGAAGCCGTGTTCCTCCGCGAGCTGATTTCATTCCCGTCCCCGCCGCGAAGTCATCGGGATCCTGCGTGCAACCGTGCAGCATCACAATCAAAGGGCGCGCATGCGCACCCGATTGGCTTGGGACGTAAACTTTGTAATCTCTCGGACCGGCCGCGCATGAGAAGGTTCGGGTGAGATATGCCGCGCCGGCCGGAATCGGCGCGCCGTGCGTTTTGCGCGATTTTACGAACGACGCGGGACGCTGATGCGCTCCGGCGACGTCAGTCAGACGCAATAATTTCAAGACTTCTCCCAGCGGTCCTTTCATCCGCGAGGCGAGGCCTCGTTCGGTCGTGGCTTCTCCCGAGCGCGTTTGCGCAAGTCGCGGATAATCCGTGACGGATTTGACGCCTTGCGACATTTCGGCATCATCAATTGGCGGCGCGATCAATTGAGGACATTCAGTCGCGTGTCGACCGTGGTGCTCTCGTTCCGATAGGGCGCGCTGAATCACCTGCGTCGCCTCAACGACGTTTTGCGCACGGGCAAGCTTCGTCGCGTGACGCATGGCGTCGCTGAAAACCGTTTTCATTCCTGCATCCTCCAGGTAACATTCGCGCCCGGTCGATTACCCGATGCGATCAGAAAGCGCCGCCTTGACGGCTTTGCTTGCGTGAAGAGCCCCAAGAACAGTGATCGATTCGATGGTTGAACGCGCGAGCTCAGGCGAGACATCGTCAGCGATTGCCGCAAGTCCGACGACCTGGATGTGCAATTTGCCGCCCGCAGCCTTCACCGCTTCCAACTCTTCTCGGCTGTAGCGTCGCAAGCCGAGCTCAAGGGTGTGTCTTACAATCGATTGCTTAACCGCGTCCGCGTGAGAGGCGAGATGGTTGCGGATCGCCGTCCGGATGAAGTCTGTGCGATTGGAGTAGAACCCCTCATGCACCAACAAATCGATATGACCGAGGTCAACGTAGCCGACGTTGATCGTGATTTTCTCGCTCTCACCCGCTTTCTCGCGCAGTCGATGCATTTCTCCAGCCCTGTTCGCCTCGTAAGACCATCCAGCCAGATGGTATATGGATGGCGCCAGCGGGAATTGCAAGAGGGCGGTCGGCGCGTAAGGCGAGGCCGCAAAGACGTTCGGCATTATGACGATTGCGAGCGGCGCTCGGCGAACTGTTCCTGCAAGAGTCCGGTCACGATTCCGGGGGCGATGATCGTGACCGGCAGAACCGAAAATCGCCGTCCCTGTGTTATCCTGTTTTCCATGACCATCAGGATTTACATCGACGCCGACGCCTGCCCAGTGAAGGATGAGACTTACAAGGTCGCCATCCGCTATGGGCTAGAGACCTTCGTGATTTCCAACAGCTTCATGCAAGTTCCAACATCGCCGCTGATCACGAGGATAATCGTCGACGCTGGCGCGGATGTCGCCGATGACTGGATCGTGGAACACGTCGCGGCCGGCGATATTGTCGTGACGGGCGATATTCCCCTGGCTGCGCGCATCCTGGCCAAAGAGGCGCATGCGATCGGGCCCTATGGGCGCGCCTTCACGGAGGATTCGATTGGCCTCGCCCTTGCGCAACGCTCTCTCATGGAGCACATACGCTTGAGCGGCGAGACGACCGGCGGCCCGCCGCCATTCTCCTCGGCGAACCGGTCCCGCTTCCTTCAAGCGCTCGATCTGGCGATTGCCCGAGAAAAGCGGAAGCGCTCATTGTCAGAACGTCGATAAGCGCTCGGCGCGACGGGCTCGAGTTGTTGAAACGCCAGCCAACAGTCTAAGCTTATTATTGGGCCGCGACACGCGGGCGTTGATGGCCGACGAACCGAAGAGGCGCGCGTGGTTCCCTGGTCCCTGATCGACACGGCGCATATACCTGGCGGCGAGGGGACGCTTCGGCTCATGCGTCGGGGCGCCGAGTTCTCGATAATGCTGGGCCCGAATGAATTGATGAACAGTCGCCTCAGTGGATCCGAAGAGGCGCTTGCCACGCTCTCATGCGATAGAATTCATTCCCGCCCGGAGCCGCGCATTCTTATCGGCGGCCTTGGGATGGGTTTTACGTTGCGCGCAGTGCTCGCAGTCGTTGATTTAAAGGCGCGCATCGTCGTCGCGGAACTCGTCCCCGCGGTGGTCGCGTGGGCGCGCGGGCCAATGGCGGAATTACACGGGACGAGCCTGACAGATCCGCGCGTCTCAATCCGTGAAGCGGATGTGGGCCAGATCATCGGCTCGACGCGCGGGTCCTATGACGCAATCCTGCTCGATGTCGACAATGGTCCTGAAGGGCTTACGCGCGAAGCCAACGACGGCCTCTACCACATGGCGGGATTGACGGCGGCCCATGACGCCTTGAGTCCCGGAGGCGTCCTGGCCGTCTGGTCGTCCGGCCCGCAGCGCAGCTTCGCAACACGACTCCATCGGGCCGGGTTCGAGGTCGAGGAGATCAAGGTGCGCGCCAACGGCAAAAGAGGCGGGGCGCGGCACGTCGTCTGGATCGCGACGCGCGTCGCGCGCGGAAAGCGTCCGGTCAAGGCGCCGATGACCGTTTAGCGCTCTTCAGGCGGGCGCACGCCCTTCGTTTCATTAGAGAAAATTTAACTAAAATTGTTCAGTCTCGACATGCGGTAGCACCCTGCGAAGGTGATCGGATGCGCCCCACCAAAGGCAAGCTCGTCGTTTCGGACGAGGCGCGCGACGTGTTTATGATCCATCGGGAGCTCGGGAAAGCCTTGCGTCGCTCATTTGACGCGATGACCACCGAACCATTGCCTGCGGCGATGGAGGAACTGCTTTTACGCATTGCTTTAGCAGAAGAGGTTGTCCCGCAAAGCACGGATGAGCAAAAGTCTAAAGAGGGCCATTGAACGGCGAGGTTGCGGCGACCGTATTCGTCGATTCGATCACGTCATGACGCGCGAAAACGGACCGCTAAGGGAAACCTCGCAATCATCTTCTTGTATCGCGCCGACGGGAACCGCGTTTGCGGTTTCATGAAGCGTGATCTGTCGAGCATATGGAAAAGCCGGAAAGCGGGAGTGACGCATGAACGAGATTCTTCTCAGCGACTGGACTCTTGAGGCGTTCTCGCAAGGAGAAGAAGAGCGCCGCAGGAAAGAGCAAAGTGAGGCGCCGATCGTCTCCTCGCAAAATGAAAAACCGCGCAGCAGCGAAACGCTTCACGGTGACTGGACTATCGCCGCCTTGCAAAAAAGATTTTCCACCCTGGAACAACGAATAGCCACTTTGGAGCGACGTGAGGAGGCGCAGCGCAGAAGGGAAGCGGCTGAGGCGGCCAATATCTCGCCAATGAATGATGCGCCACGCCTAGAAGATACACGCCTCGACGGCGCGACTCTCATCAAAACCGCTAGGACAGACGATGAGCAGACGACGCGCAAACATCCTCGGTTCGACGAACCGAGGAACGAATTCCAGAAGGCCGAGATTGTGATGCTCGATATGCGAGACAGGCTTGAGAGAAATTGTCTCGACGTTCGCCCTGTCGGAAAAGACGAGTCCTCGCATCCTGCGACGAACCGTAACAGGGGAGCGGGAGTTATATCTTTCTTGCTCACTGCCTTTCTCGCCGGAGCGTTGGGTTTTGGAGCCGCGCTTTACGTAACGCCAATCGAAAAGGCCACCCATTTTCGCGCGCTGATCGAGGGCGCTCCGGCGCTCGCGATCACTCAAATCGCGTCGGGCAGAACAATGAAAATTTTGTCCGGACGGCCGCAGCGCGAGCAACAATCGGTGGCGTCGGGAGGGACTCCTTGAGCGCGTCGCTGGCGTTAACGAAGAGCCAAAGCCAATGCGGATGATGGAAGACGATCCGTCGCAAGCTTGCTCTCACGAGGCCGACCATCTCACGCATCGTCAGCAAGCCCTTTCGAGGTTTCCCGCTTTGCGTCGGGCTTAATCTGCCAGAGACCGCTTTTTTCTGTTTTCTTCCCGCGCCGGTTCGGCTTTGACGCGCTCATCCTCGGCCTTGTCGCTCAACGCGATCGTTACCTTCTCCAGAATGCCTGTGAAGGCGAAGGGCGTCTGGAAATCGGGCGTGAGAGGCGTGCCCTCCTTGCGCCCGACCTCGGCGCCTTCGTCGAGCGAGAACACGCAGCACTGTGTTTGTTCGATCCGTCCCTCTGCGACCTTCTTGCCGTCGACGCGAATCGTCGCCATCCCACCCTTGCCGGCGCCGCCGCCGTCATATGCGAATTCAAAGCGCACCGTCGCCTTGCCCTGCGGCAGCTTCTCCGTCGCCGCCACGGTATAGTCCTTCAGGCCCAGCCAATTATAGGTATATGCGGGCTTGCCGTCCTTCACGTAGAAGGCCCAGCCGCCGAAGCGCCCACCCTGCGCGAGGATGACCCCCTCAACCGCGCCGCTCGGCGTCTCGACCTCGGCCGTGATGCTGTGGGACTGGTTCTTTATGTTGATGAACGCGTTTTCGGACATGCTCGGCATGCCTGGATAGACGGTCAGCGACCGTCGGCCCGCCATGAGGTCGGGACGCCCGGCGATCGCCGGGTTCATGCGCTCGGCGGCGCGGTCGTCGATCGGCAGAACGTGATTCTGCGACGCGACGGACATGAACAGCGCCTGCATCTCCTTCAGCTTCTTCGGATCGCTGCTGGCGAGATTATTGACGAGCGAAAAATCGTGCCGGGTGTCGTAGAGCTCCCACACGTCGTCCTTCAAGGCGTGGTCGGGACGCTGCATCCATGGCGCTCGATGGACCGTTCCGGCGAGCCAGCCGTCGCGGTAGATCGCCCGATTGCCGGCAATTTCGAAATATTGCTCCTTGTGGCGGTCGGCGCCTTTGGCGTCGTCGACAGCGTAGAGCATGCTGACGCCCTGAATTGGCGTCTGCGGCGTGCCGTTGACGACCTTCGGCTCCGGCAGGCCGGCGGCGTCAAGGATCGTCGGCGCGACGTCAATGACGTGATGCCATTGCCCGCGCACCTCCCCATGGCCGGCAATGCGCTTGGGCCAATAGACGACGAGCGGATTGCGCGTGCCGCCATAGCTCGACGCCACCTGTTTCGTCCATGTGAAGGGCGTGTCGCCCGCCACCGCCCAGCCGGCGGCGTAATGGTTGTAGGCGCCGGGGCCGCCAAACTCGTCCATGTGTTGGATCACGTCGGCGAGCTTTTCCTCGACGCCGTTGAAATAGGAGTTCTCGTTGAACAGCCCATTCATGCTTCCCTCAGCGCTCGCCCCGTTATCGCCGATGATGTAGAAGACGAGCGTATTGTCGAGCTGGCCCATGTCGCGAATCGCATCGACGAGACGTCCGATTTCGGTATCCGCATATTCGCCAAAGGCCGCGAAGACCTCCATCTGCCGCGCGAACACCTTCTTTTCGTCCGCGGAGAGTTTGTCCCAATCTTTTATGTAGGGTGGCTTGGGAGCCAGCGGCGCGTTTGCGGGGACGACGCCGAGCGCCTTCTGGCGCGCGAGCGTCTCCTCACGCAGCTTGTCCCAGCCCTGATCGAATTTGCCACGATATTTCTCGATCCATTCTTTCGGCACATGGTGCGGAGCGTGGGTGGCGCCCGGCGCGAAATAGACGAAGAAAGGTCGGTCGGGCGTGAGCGCCTTTTGCGCTTTTACCCACTTGACGGCCTGGTTCGTCATATCTGTCATGAAGTGGTAATTCGGGTCGTGGGGGAGCTCGATCTGTGTCGTGCCGTCATAGACGAGCGGCGACCACTGGTTCGCCTCGCCGCCCATGAAGCCGTAGAATTTGTCGAAGCCCTGACGCGTCGGCCAACGGTCGGTCGGACCGGAAACGCTGATCTCCCACGCCGCCGTCTCGTGATTCTTGCCGAAATGCGCCGTGCTGTAGCCATTGAGGCGCAGCATCTCCGCAATGCTCGCGACGCTGTTGGGCCGCTGGCCCGTATTGCCGGGGAAGGCTGTCGCGACCTCCGTAATGCCGCCCATATTGTTCATGTGGTGATTGCGGCCGGAAAGAAGCGCGGTGCGGGTCGGCGAGCACAGCGCCGTCGTATGGAACTGGTTGAAGCGCAGACCTTGGTCGGCAAGCGACTCGACGGTCGGCATGTGAATCGGTCCGCCGAAGGCGCTCGATTGACCGAAGCCCATGTCGTCGATGAGGACGATGAGAACATTCGGCGCCCCTCTGGAGCCTTGACCTCGAAGCGCGGCGGCGCCTTCGCGTCACGCGCATCCAATTCCTTATAGAGCGGCGGCTTCGGCTCACGGACGGGGAGGACGCTGCGGTCCAACTTCCCGGCTGCGAGCGCCGGCAATATTTGAACGAACGCAAGGAAGGCGAAGGATATCCTGATTTTGCAACGTTCCCGTTTATGAAACATGCCGTTCTCCAATCCTCCGCCTCCGGCCGCGCCGAAGCCGGAAATCCTAGGTTGAACCCAGGGGCGGCGCAACATCCCTTATGCCGTGCAGGCGCGTCTTGGCGCAACGCCGGCGTCGCGAAATCCTGCAAAAGTTGCCAGCAGTTCGCAACGGTCCAGAGCAGGTTCGGGTTGAACTCGATCGAAGAGTCAGCCTTGGCTGGCGCCAGCATCGCGCCCCGGCCGGCGCGCCGGATTGAGGCAAAAAGGGAAAAACGTGATCTTGACCTCAAACTGACATCGAGAACATAAAGAATTCTCAGCGAAAATGCCGGTTCAAATCTCAAAGATCGACACAGAGGCCACGCGCAATGAACTTTGACGCTTTGTTCTCGCCGCTCCGACTCGGCGCGCTTACGTTACCCAACCGCTTTCTGATGGCGCCGCTCACCCGTTGCCGCGCGGAAGAAGAGCATGTTCCCGGCCAGCTCATGGCCGCGTATTACTCTCAGCGCGCCAGCGCCGGGCTGATCGTCGCCGAAGCCACAATGGCGATGGCGTGCAATTCCGCCTTCTGGATGGAGCCCGGCATATATTCGAACGCGCAAGTTGACGGCTGGCGGCGGGTGACCGACGCCGTACATGCAAAGGGCGGTCTGATTGCTCTGCAAATTTGGCATGGCGGGCGCGCCTGCCATCCACTGCTCAACAATGGCGCTACTCCCGTTGCCCCAAGCGCGATCCCGATCACCGGCGACGAAGTGCACACCCCGGAAGGCAAGAAGCCCTATGTGACGCCAAGAGAACTGAAAGACGAGGAAATTCCGGCCATCGTCGCTGGTTTTCAAAACGCTGCGCGCAATGCCAAGGCGGCCGGTTTCGACGCCGTGGAGATCCACGGCGCCAATGGCTATTTGCTTGATGAGTTTCTGCGCGACGGCGCCAACAAGCGAACCGGCCCATATGGCGGCGGCGTCGAGAACCGGGCGCGGCTCCTCTTGGAAGTGCTGCAGGCGGCGATAGGCGTTTGGGGCGCCGAGCGTGTGGGGCTGCGCATATCGCCTCTGAACAGCTACAACAGCATGATCGACAGCGACCCCATTGGCCTAAGCACATGGCTTGCTGGCCGGTTGAACGATTTTGGGCTCGCCTATCTCCATGTCATGCGGGGCGACTTTTTCGGCCAGCAGACAGGCGACGTCATGACGCCCATTCGCGCCGCATACAAAGGTGTTTTGGTCGGCAATATGGGCTACGACGCGTCGGAAGCCAACGAAGCAATCCGCGCCGGCAAGCTCGACGCCGTCGCTTTTGGTGCGAATTTTCTCTCCAATCCCGACTTGCCGGCGCGGATAAGAGCCGGCTTCCCGCTGAACCCACCCGACCCCTCGACCTTTTATACGCCGGGTGCGAAGGGTTATACGGATTATCCAACGATGGATGGGTAAAACGGGGCGGCCGCGGTCGGACGTGCGTCGTTCATTCCTTAGCGAACCATTTGCGCTTCAAATTCCTCAGCTTTCCGCCTATGCGCGCATGAAAGAGTTGCGGCTCGCGCGGCCCCAATCAAGAATGGCTATTTAGATGTTCCTCGCCATTGAACGCCTCACTTGAGTTATCGGGACGAAGGGATCGACGATGAGAGCGGCAAAGACGACAACGCGACGCCTGACGGCTTCTCCGCCATGATGTGGAGTATCTGGCAGTAAGAAAGCAGTTGCCGCCGACGGATTGCAGTCGCTGCTCACATTTACGACGACGCGTGTGTCCGAGGAGTGCTGAACAATCCCGGTATCAAACTACGTGACCGGCAGAACGCGTCCTTCTTGAACGGTGCCCCAGACGCGGATGTCCTTTATTTTCGCTGCATCGACCGTCAGCGGGTTGTCGTCGAGGATACTGAAATTGGCGAGCTTGCCAGGGACGATGCTGCCCATGTCGTTTTCCATGCGCAATGAATAGGCGGCGTCGAGCGTGACGCCCTTGAGCGCGCCGAGTCGGCTGGCGCGCTGGTCCGGTCCCGCGACGCGCCCCGAAACGGTCGTGCGATTCACCGCGCAATGCATCAGGAACAAAGGCTGACCGGGCGCCATCGGCATGTCGGAATGAAGCGAAAAGGAGATTCCCGCCCGTTCGATGTCGCCGAGACGCACCATATTGTCGGCCCGCTCCGGCCCCAAGCCTTCCTTCGCATAGGCGTCGGCCAGGGCGCGCACGTAATAAGGATTGCCGCTGACGATGACGCCAAGTCGCTTCATGCGTTCGACCTGATCCTTTCGCGAAACCGCGAGGTGAATGGCGACCGTGCGATGGTCGTCACGCGGATGACGACGCATGTTGTTCTCGACATTGTCGAGGACCATGTCCAGGCCGGCGTCGCCGTTTACGTGGACATGGATCTGGTAGCCGGCGTCCCAATAGACCTTGAAGGCGCGCGCGAAGAACTCCGGATCCATGATCCATTCGCCATGGCCCCCGCCGAGATACGGTTCACGAACCTGCATGGCGAGCGAATAGATGGCGCCGTCTGCAAAAAGCTTGATCGCGCCGGGCATCATGGCCGTCATGCCTTCGCCCCAGCCCAGCACCTTCTCCGTCTCGCGAATCGTAGCGTCGGGGAAAGCCGCGTTGATCGATTTCCCATCCGGAATGAAATAGAAGCGGAAGGGGCTCTCGGGCCGGGACAGAATAGCGTTCTGCGCGTCCTGAAGCTGTTTCGAAAACAGGCCGCCGGGCTCGCAGCCGAAGGTCACGCCATTGGCGTGATAATAGCGCACGACGAATTCGAGGCCGCGCCGGAGCCGATCGGGCGTAGCGATGGCCGGAAGCAGCTTGGGGATGACGCCGAACATCCCGCCTTCCCAGAAGTGACCCTCTTCGAGATTGGATTGCTTTTGGGCGGCGTCCGACAGTGTCGCGATAAAGGCTGCGTCGATTCCATAAGTTTTGAGCGCCTTGCTGTTGACGATGAACTCGTGGGCGGATCGGTGCCAGACGATGATGGGCCGCGTTCTGCTGATCCGATCGAGATCGGCGCGCATCAGAGGGCCATGGAACAAGGGGTGGTAGCCCCACGTCACCAGCAATTCACCGCGATTCTTGAGCTTCGCACTAGCGTGGGACAGCCTTCGACGATATTCGTCAGGGCTCTTCGCCGCTGGCACGACGCCCGAGGGCAGAACCCAATCTTCAATCGCGATGATTTCCGACACCATCGTCAGGCCGGTCAGCAGCGGATGATCGTGCTGAGCGATCAGGCCGGGCGTGATGACTTTCTCGACGAAGCTCTCATCGACCACATAGGGCTTATCGCCGACCGCCGACGTCAACTCATCGACGGAGCCGACCGCGAGGACGCGCTCGCCGAGGACGGCGACTGCGGTGGCGGAAGGCCTATTCGGATCGAGGGTAACAATTTCCTTCGCGCGATAAATGGTGACGCGCGGCGCCCTTTTTCGGTCGAACCGGCTGGCCAGATCCTGGAAGGATTCCGCCTGACCCAACGCTGGAGTGGAGCCGGTTGCCTCACAGATGAAAGCGCCGGCCGTGGTCGCGGCTGCGGATTTCGAGGATCTGGCGGCGCGACGGGAATGTCAGCTTGCGGAGCGCTTCCGCAAAGGCCGGATTGCACACGACACACATTCGATTGCCTCCCAGCGCTCCGACCTGTCAAGCTGCCGCATGACCTCAAACCTCGCGATTTCCCTGCAAGCATGCCAAGATTTGGCCGGGAAGTCGACCGAACAGCCAAAGCGGTTCGGGAAGTGGGCAATCGGGCGTGGAAAATCATCCCGGCAATAGTCGCGGGAGTGATCGCTGGCGGAGCGCTCAGCGCCAGTGCGAAGGACCACAAACCAGACTGGCGCGAACTGAACGCCTACGCGCTGGGAGTCCAAGCCTACATCTACACTTTTCCGTGGTCGTATATGACCGAGCAACGATGGTCCCGAAGCGCCGATGTCGGGCATCAGGCGAACCAGCTTTTCCATTTTCGGAAGCTGAAAGACGCGAGCCACGTGGACGGCGGCTCGCCCAATAACGACACCATTTATTCCCGCTCCTGGCTGTATCTGAAGGAGGAGCCGGTGATCCTCACCGTGCCCGCGATTTCCGATCGATACCATTCGGTCGAATTGACCGATTTCATGGATGATAATTTCGCCTATGTCGGCACGCGCGCGACGGGAGACGGGGCTGGAAACTACGCGATTGTCGACCGGAACTGGAAAGGGACACTGCCAGCGGGGGTCACGGCGCTACCCCCCTCGTCGACGCCATGGGCTTTTCTTCAGGTTCGAACCTACGTCAAGGACGCGGCCGATCTGGATGCTGCTCACGCAATCCAGGACAAGTATAAGCTGACCCCCCTCTCGCAATGGGGAAAACCGGACGCGAGCGCTCCCAAGAGTGGCGAGATATGGCAACCCTTGAATCGGGCAGCCGACCCTCTCAATGAGTGGCGGACGATCAATCGCGCAATGCTCGAAGTTCCGCCCGACCCCCGCGACGCGGATATGCTTCAGTCATTTGCGCGCATCGGCGTCGGGCCTGGACTTGATATTGACGCCCTGGACCCCAGCACCAAACGGGGGCTGGCACGAGCTGCTGCGGACGGGCGAAAGATCATTTACGACGCCTTCGCGGCTGGCTACGGGCAAACCAACGTCAACGGCTGGAACTACCCGCCTCCTCAAACGGGACGGATGACGGGCGCGCGCGACTGGCTCTTGCGCGCGTTCCAACCGGCCGTAGGATTTAAAACCAACGACCCGATTGAGGCGACGTATCTCAACGTCTCTGCCGATGGCGACGGAAAGCCTCTTACGGGTAAGAACCGCTATGTCATTCACTTCGATAAAGGCGGCGAGCCCAAGGTCAAAGCATTTTGGTCCTTGACGATGTATAATTCGAAACACAATCTCGTCGCCAATCCGATCAACCGCTACTCCGTCGGCGACCGCAGCGGGATGAAGCCCGACGCGGACGGCGGCCTGACAATCTATGTGCAAAAAAACTTCACCGGGCGTGGAAAAGGAAAGCAACTGGCTGCCCGCGCCCGATAGGCCCTTTTTCTTTTTTCTTCGCGCTTACCTCCCGGGGGAAGAAATCGTGAACCAGACGTGGCAGCCTCCGAAGATTGCGCCGGCCCACGATCAACGCCTTCGCGGTAGGCGACATTGAAGCCCACACCATCCGATCTAGTGTGCCTCTCAAGGGCCTTGATGGTTGCTTGATATGGAGCGATGCTTAGGTTCAAGGGTGCGCAATTCTCCATGCAGTCAAACCGTCACAGAGTAGACAGGCCGTAAGAATGGACAATCGAAAAGCACTTCTGCTTGCCGCAATCGCTTCTCTCGTGCTCGCACCCACCGGGCTGGCGGCGAAAAGGGCGAGGATCCCGGCGGACCGCATCTGGTCGGGCGGCCCGATCCTCACAATGAATGACGCAGCGATGCGTGCAGAAGCCGTCGCCGAACGGGGCGGGCGCATTGCCGCTGTCGGTTCACTCCACGAGGTCATGAAGCTGAAGGGCGCGAAGACGCAGATGATCGACCTGGGCGGCCGCGCCTTGCTTCCCGGCTTCTTCGACGCGCACGGCCACGTATTCCTGGGTGGCGTTCAGGCGCTTTCGGCGAATTTGCTGGCTCCGCCGGACGGCAAGGTGACCGACATCGCATCACTGCAACAGACGCTGCGCGATTGGATCGCCGCCAATGCCGAGGCGGTGAAAAGGACCAACCTGATTATTGGCTTTGGCTACGACAACGCGACGCTCGCCGAGCACCGTCACCCGACGAGGGACGATCTGGACAAGATATCCACCGAAATACCGATTTACATTGTGCATCAGTCCGGACACCTCGGCGCGGCGAACTCCAAAGCGCTGGAAATTGCCGGAGTTACCGCGAATACGCCCAACCCCGCCGGCGGCGTCATTCGGCGACGCGCGGGTTCGCAGGAGCCGGACGGCGTTTTGGAGGAAACCGCTAGTTTTCCGGTCGCCGTGAAGCTTCTGAGCCAGGTCGGCGTCGAGGGCGCTAAGACGCTGGCGCGGGCCGGCGCGGATCTCTGGACGCGCTATGGTTACACGACAGCCGAAGAAGGGCGCTCGATCCCTGGCACGGTCAAAATTATGCAGCAAGTCGCGGACGAAGGCGGCTTCAAGATTGACGTTGAATCCTATCCCGATGTGCTGGTCGACCGCGCGTTCATCAAGTCGAATGTGAGCGAAAAATATCGCAATCGTTTCCGCATCGCCGGCGCGAAGCTCACCATCGACGGTTCACCCCAGGGTTTCACGGCCTGGCGCGACCGACCCTACTACAAGCCCGTCGGCGACTATCCCCCCGGCTACGCCGGATACGCTGCCGCCACTCCCGAGCAGGTCAATGACGCTGTCGATTGGGCCTTCGCCAATGGCGTTCAGATCATCACCCATGCAAATGGGGAAAAGGCGTCGGATGCGCTAATTGCGGCGATCGACGCCGCAACCCAGAAATACCCCAAACAGGATCGCCGTCCCGTTCTTGTCCATGGCCAGTTCCTGCGAGAGGATCAGCTCGACTCCTACAAGCGCCTGAACGTGTTCCCTTCGCTTTTCCCGATGCACACCTTTTATTGGGGGGACTGGCACCGCGACCATACGGTCGGCCCTGAGCTTGCGCCAAATATTTCGCCGACTGGCTGGGCAACGGCGCGTGGCATGAAGTTCTCGTCACATCACGACGCACCCGTGGCGTTCCCCGATTCGATGCGCGTGCTGTCGGCGACCGTGACCCGGCGCTCGCGTTCGGGCGCGATCATCGGCCCCGACCAGCGCGTGGATGTCGTCACGGCTTTGAAGGCCATGACAATATGGCCTGCCTATCAGCATTTCGAGGAGGGCTCGAAGGGCTCAATAGAAAGGGGCAAGCTCGCCGATTTCGTCATTCTCTCGAAAGATCCCACCGCGGTCGATCCGGAGACGCTCAGCCAATTGAAAGTGACCGAAACGATCAAGGAGGGGAAGACGATCTTCGCGGCGACTCCGGATGAACAGAAGCGCGGCGATTTGATGCTGAAACCTGACATCCGCGGCGATTACGCGCTTTCCAACTATCTGCGCACCGTCACCATCGACCGTGAGTGGAATCGCGCGCCCGCGTCGAGACGAACAGAGGAGATGCGTGCGATTATCGCCGCCATGCCGCACGGCCCATCCTGCTTCACGCCAGTCTTCGACGATTTGACCAATGCCGTGCTGGCGAACGACAAGAACTTACGAAAGACCGAGGGAGACGAGTAACCGCTTGGCGGCGTTGGCGGTCCCGTTTTGCCCGGCAATGACCCAGTGCGGGAACTTCGTCGCAAGGATTACGACCCCCGCCAAATTGGCAAGCTCCGATGAAGCTAAGGCTCATCTCAACCTCACATAACGTCCAGGCCTCTCCTCTTGCGCGCTGTTTGCGTCTGCATGTGGCGCAAAGCGGCGAGCATTAAGCCGTTCGTGACCAAAAGCAGACGTCGCCATTGCGATAAACTGACGGGCGCTTATTCGCGCACGACAGAGATTTTCGGCGGCTGCCAAGTCTGGTTCACAATATCGTTAGCGGGCAAGTAGGTGCGAAGGACAAGAAAAAACTGTTCATCGGGAGCAGGCAGCCAGTTGCTTTCCTTTTCCGCGCCCGGCAAGTCCTTTTGCACGTAGATGGTCAGGCCTCCATCGACGTCAGGCCTCATCCCGCTCCGGTCGCCTATGGAGTAACGATTGATCGGATTGGCGACGAGATTGTATCTCAAATTATACATCGTCACAGACCAAAATGCCTTGACCTTCGGCTCGCCGCCTTTGGCGAAATGGATAACATAGCGATTTTTGCCATTCAAGAGGCTTATCATCACCGTCGACTGAAACGTTCAGATAAGTGGCCTCAATCGGGATCATTGACGACGAAACCTGCGGCGAGCTGGACGGCACGCATCAACCAGTCGCGAGTCGGCGTCAGTCGCCCTGTCGCTCGCGGCGGATAGTTCCAGCCGTTGACCTCCTTCTGTCCATATCCGGCAGCAAATGCTCCGACAATGATCTTCCGTCCATCGACTGCGGCCCGCTCCAGACCCCGCTTTGCGCTCGTGTTCTGGGCGTCAACATCGAGCCCTGGCCCAACACCAATGCGAGCAAATGCTTTAAACATGTCCGCGTCGCGCGGATCAGGCGGTATTTCCAGCATGGCGCGATTGATCGTCCGCCATTCATTGAGAGGATCGCTGTCGCGGTTCAAGGGTTCCCATATTTGCGCTCCTTTAGGAGCAGATCTCTTTCGCTTTGCCCCATTGGGAAAGCGGCGTGAGCTTGTATTTGTCTTGGATGGCGTAAGCCGCTGGTAAGTCGGAGACGCCCTTCACATAGGTGCGCACCAAGACGAAGGCCCACGGCGTCGATGAAGGCGGCAGCGCCGTCACACCAGCAGGTAATTTCCCCTTCCAGCCGGGACCGACGATCCCATAGCTCCCCGCACTGTCTCCCGTCGCCCGTGTCCCGACATAGGCAAAATTATCATCCATAAAGTCAGCAAGCTCGACTGAATGATATCGGTCAGAGATTTCCGGCACGGTCAGAATGACGGGCTCGTCCTTGAGATAAACCCATGCACGCGAATACAGGGTGTCGTTGTTCGGCGCACCGCCCGTCAGATGGCTTGCATCCTCCAGCTTCCGCACATGATCGAACCGATTTGCCTGATGGTCAACGGGTTCACTTCGTGTCCAACGTGCTTCCGCCATGTACGACCATGGAAAAGCGTATATGTATGCTTGAACCCCTTGTGCGTAGGCGTTCTGCTCACGCCAGTCGAAGCGCGGGCTTTCCTCTGCATTCGCCTCCGATATGCGCAAGAGGCCCGCGACGGACAGGACGACTGCAAGGATGCGCGGCAAAGCTAGGTGGACTGGATTTCGCATGAGCACCTTGAACTTCATCGTGAGCGAGACAGGCGCCCTTATAGACCGCTTTTGAATCGTCGCGCCAATCGACATCCTTGGATTCCCTATAAACGCACAAAGCACCGCAATTGACCCGAAGCGGAGCCCTTCAATTCGAGAAACGCAAAAAATTCCGAGAAAAAAGTCGGAACCGAAACGTTCTCCCGTCTTCAATCCCATTGCGTCTTTCGGTCCTGAGAAGGCGCATTCATCGTCTTCTTGGTCGGCGGCATATCGATCGTGACATTCTCCAGCTTGCCGGTGAAGGCAAAAGGGACCTCATAGGAATGGCTGACCGGCGTTGCCGTGTTTCGACCAATCTGCAATCCGTAGCCGGTCACCGCACTATATTGACCTGCCACTTTGATGTCCTTGAGTTGGCCGACCGGCTTTCCGTCGATCGAGAGGACAATGTCTCCGGTGAAATAGGCCGGCTGTTTGGACGCTCCGGTTGGAGTGAATTGCACGCTTAATTGGTGTTTCCCGACAGGAACCGGCGTCGTTGACGCAACCGTATATTCATGCAGCTTGAGGTAGTTGTGTGTATAGAAGAGCTTGCCGCCCTTGAGATAAAGGCTCCACCCACCGAACTCTCCGCCGCTACTGGCCAGCACGCCTTCTTCACGCGGCTTCGTGATCTCCACATTTGCAGCGATCTTGTGTTCGACGCCGAGAATTTGTGGCGCAGCCAAGGGATGGAGGATCGACGTTCCCGAATAGTAGACATACTGGCTGCGCGGTTGCGCAGCGACCGGGCGCGACGGATCGGCGACGCGTTCATAGCGCCGGTCATCAAGCGGAAAAACGCTATTTTTCCTCGCTTCCTCGAACCAGAGCGCCTGCAGCTCCTTCAGCTTTTCCGGCCGCTTTTCAGCGAGATCGTTCGCCTGCGCGAAGTCCTCGTCGGTGTTGTAGAGCTCCCATTTATCGGCGTCCCAGTCCTTTCCCTTCTCGTGCCAGGTCACGGCTGTCCAGCCGTTCGACCAGATCGCGCGACTGCCAAGCATCTCGTAGTACTGCGAGGTCTTGCGGGTCGCAGCCTTCGCATCGTCGAAGGTGTAGGCCATCGACACGCCCGACAGGGGCATTTGCGCCACGCCGTTGACCGAGGCCGGCGATGGTACGCCGATCACGTCAAGCAGCGTCGGAATAATATCGACAATGTGATGATACTGGTTGCGCAACGCCCCCGCGTCCTTGATCCGCGCGGGCCAGGACACGATGAAGGGATCGGTGTTGCCGCCCGCATGGGTGTCCTGCTTCCAGCGCTTCAAGGGCGAATTCCCGGCCATCGCCCAACCCATCGGATAATGGGGGTCGGTCTGGGGGCCGCCGAGCTTGTCCAGAAGCTTGCTCATTTCCTCGACGGTGTCCGGATAATAGTTTCGAAAGCGATCAGTGTTGGCGGTTCCGTTTTTCAGACCCTCCTGCGAAGCGCCATTATCGGACACCACCATGATGAGCGTGTTGTCGCGTATGTGCATCTCGTCGAGCGCCGCCGTCAGCCGTCCAAGCTGACTGTCGGCATGATCGAGGAAGCCGGCGAAGACTTCCTCCAATCGCGTATAGACCTTGCGTTGCGTATCGTTGAGATCGGTCCACGCTTCGACGCCTGGATTTCTCGGCGGAAGCAGGGCATTCGCGGGAATAATGCCCGTTTTCTTCTGGCGCTCGAACGTCTCCTCGCGGACCTTGTCCCAGCCCTGATCGAACTGGCCCTTGTATTTGTCGATGAAAGATTTGGGCGCGTGCAGCGGGGCGTGGGCGGCGGCGAGCGCCAGGTACATGAAGAACGGGCGACCCGTATTCGCCTGCTGCTGGTCACGAATCTCCGAGATGGCGTGATCGACGAGATCCTCGGAGAGGTGATAGCCCGGGCGCTTGGGCGTATCGATGAAATGATTGTCCTGCACGAGCAGCGGCGCCCACTGGTCGGTCTCGCCGCCCAGGAAGCCGTAATATCTCTCGAAGCCCATGCCGAGCGGCCAATGATCGAAAGGACCCGCAGACGTGTAGGCGGTATAGGGCGCAAGATGCCACTTTCCGAGCGCGATCGTGTTGTAGCCGTTCTGCTTCAGGACTTCGGCGATCGTCGCGGCGCTCTTCGGGATGGTTCCATTGCTGCCCGGATAGCCCGTCGCCGCTTCTGTGATAGCCGCAAGCCCGATCTCGTGATGGTTTCGCCCGGTCAACAAGGCGCCGCGAGAGGGCGAGCAGAGCGCGGTGGTGTGGAAATTATTGTATCGCAGCCCTTCCGTCGCCAGCCGGTCGATGTTCGGCGTGTGTATGGGGCCCGCCGTACGAGGAAAGCTGACCAAAGCCCACATCGTCGAGCACGATGACGAGGACGTTCGGCGCGCCAGCCGGCGCCGCAAGCGGGAGGGCCGGGCCAAAATCGGGGACCGAGTCCTTGTAGGTCGTTCCGATCTTGCCTTTGAACTCCGGCGCTGGCGGCGGGAGAATGTCGCGCCGGATCTCCGACCCCGCGGCGTGGCTTCCTGCCGTCAATAGGAAGCCCATCGTCAGAGTCAGAGTGAATGCGGCGGCCCGGTTGATTGTCCGGCGCGACCGTTCTTGAGGCGGGTCCCAGAATATCGCGGGCGACATGAACGCGGAGAGGAGGTTTCGGATCTTCATGTGCAAATCCTTGCAGGTGCGCCGAGATCGGCAACACTTCAGCGCATCATTTTTGGGCTGGCGGGCTAAGGGGATGAGATCAAACCAACGAACGCTTCGGCGTCGAAGTTATTCTGCCAGAACGGGCTTTGGGTCTTTCCAAGTTCCGTCTTGAGCTGACTTCTTGGGTAAATAAAGACGGACGACATAGAAAAACGGTCCTTCGGGCGGCGTCGGCAGCCAATTGCCTTCCCTGTCGTTTCCGGGAGACTGCGGTTGCATGTAAATCGACAAGCTACCGTCGCGGCTTCGTTTCAATCCCGGCGAGCGGTTGCCGAGCGCATAGCGTTCGATAGGGTTGTGAATAAGCAGTCGCTGAGGAATGTTGTACATGGTTATCGACCAGAACCCTTCCTTCTCGACGGGCGGTAATTGATTTGCGGGAAACGTCAGCACGTATTTCTCGCCCGCCTTGGCGTTAGTCATGGTCGCGCCAACATAAATTGCTTCGGCGGGAGAATTGCCGAAAATGCCCGCGCCCACGCCCGCCGCGCGATTGAGATAATTGTCGCGCAATTCCTCCTTGGAGCCCAAAAGACCTGCGCTGGACGTCGCGCCGTTTATCGCATTCTTGACGTCCTCAATGCCTTCCGCCACGCCGGTCTCGATCGCGCTTCTCACGTCGGGCGACTGACCATCCATCGAAAATGGCTTCCCCGGGACAATTCCGATTTTTGCAAACCTTTCGCGCAATCGTTGCTCTTCCGGTGCATGAAGCGAGATAAATTGCAGCACATAGGCGAGATAGTCCAAGGTCTTCACGGACCGCAGCGCTTGGTCATCAGCAGTCCATGGTTTCACTTCGAAATTTTCAACCTCCTTTGGTTTCGGCTTTCCCAAAGTCTCGCTCAATGTCTTTAACGTGATGCCGTTTTGCAATGCCACGACATTCTTCATATCAGCTGGGTTGAAAACGAGAATTCGCCCTTGCAGGTAGACGAAATCGGTTGGTGATTGGACTACCCTCCCAACACCTTTCGGAATCGGCCCAGAATGGCGCGGCCCCACATAGACGATCGGGCCGCCATCCTGGCCAATCGTACGCGTGCCCGTGAAGTCGATGTTGTAGTGATCCAGGCTGATCGCCTGCATGACATAATATCTGTTTTTGGGCGTGATCTTCGGCAACGTGACGACAATAGGCTCCGCGCGCAGATCCAACCAAATCCGGGTGTACGGCGCGTCGACGTTGGGCGTTATCATCGTATCTTCGGGCGTGTTTAGTCGCTGATAATTGCGCACCTTATTGAATGCGCCGATGTAGCTTGTTGATTTTTCGTTGAAGACCTCGTCCTGCAAATAGCGATAGGCATAAACTGGACTAAAGGCGTAGATGTAAGCTTCTCTTGCGATTTTCCGAGCTTCCGCAGGGGTGATCTCGCTCGCCGCGCCACGCGCGGAGCCAACCAACGTCAAAGCGAGGCATGCAACCGCTGTGGCAAGTTTCAAGGATTTCATGAGTGCTCCAAGGGTATGCCTAACCGCGTACAGCCACCCTAGCACTGTCGCAATGCCGAGCGACAAGATGAGAAGCCCGGAACCTTGCGAGCGTCCACGCCATTGTTTGATTAACACATTGAATCCGATCAGCTTCCGCTCCCGGCCCAAAGCGGCCCATCGACGGGCGCCTTTCATCCATGCCGAAAAGCCATACTCTGGGCGCTGCCGTTCGACCGGCGCGAGCGCGAGAGTAAGTCATGTAAAAAAGCTGCCCATGCGCAGCTTTTGTGGTCAAATTGGCACGGAGGCGCGGGCGCACTGCGTCTTGAAGCGGCACGAGAGGACGAGCAGCTCATGAATTTCGGAAAAGCCGTCTATTTATTCGCGGGGGTGTTTTCCTTTTCGATCCTCTCGGTAATGCCACTTCACGCTACCCACAAAGATGCCAGGAGGATCGTTAAGTCAGACGGGATCGAGATCGAGGTTTTTGAGTTCGGCAAAGGCCCCGAGACGCTTATCATGGCGGCAGGAAACGGCCGGCCTGCGGCGCAGCTTAGCGAACTCGCAAAAGGCATCGCCGCAAACGGCATACGAGTAATCACGTATAATTATCGCTCGTTGGGAGCCAGCACCGGACCGATCGACGGACTTACTCTCCACGACTACGCCAATGATTTGTGGCGGGTCGCCGATGCGCTTGGGTTAAAGAAAGTCCACCTGGCCGGGAAAACCTACGGAAATCGCGTTGTTCGCGCCGCCTCGCAAGACAAGCCGGATCGCGTTCTCAGTGTAATTCTGGTCGGCGCTGGCGGGGACCAGTTGCCGTCCCCAGAAACGGAGCAGCTCGAAGCAATGGTCGCACTTTACGACGCCTTCTATCCCTGGTGTCGAGACGCCACGGACGAGCCTCATAACTGGCCTGTAACAAGGACAGCGAAAGCGTCGTGAAGCTGCACATTCAAGCGAAGTCTCGCGACCATGGCGTATCTCTGGGGGAAGCGGCGCGCGTCTGGGCGCGGGTCGCCATACTGAGCTTCGGCGGCCCCGCCGGGCAGATCGCGATGATGCACAGGATCATCGTCGACGAGCAGAAATGGATTCCGGAAAGCCGCTTTTTGCACGCCGTCAACTACTGCATGTTACTGCCAGGACCCGAGGCGCAGCAGGTCGCCACCTATATCGGATGGCTGATGCATCGCACGGTCGGCGGACTTGTTGCCGGCGGGCTGTTCATCCTCCCCGGCGCGATTTCGATCATGGCTCTGAGCGTCGTCTACGCGCTCTGGGGCAAGGTCGGAATTGTCGGCGGATTGTTCTTTGGCCTGAAGGCCGCCGTCCTCGCCATCGTCATCGAGGCTGTCGTCCGAATCAGCAGGCGCGGACTGAAGTCACTGGAGATGCGGCTTCTGGCCGCCGCGTCTTTCGTCGCCATCTTCTTCTTTGCCGCGCCGTTCCCTGCGATCATCCTGGCGGCGGGGGCCATCGGCTATGTCGGCGCAGCGCGTGGGAATCCGGCTTTCGAAGCGGTCGGACACGGCGCGGAACGCCAAGACGGAGAGAGCCTACTCGGAAACGACGCGCCGCCCCACGCGCTCCCTTCGGTCCGGCGCGCGGTGCATACGAGCCTCATTTGGCTGGCGGCCTGGCTTGTCCCCGTCGCCGTCATATTGCGCGTCGCCGGCCCGGATAACGTCTTCTCGCACATCGCCGTGTTCTTCAGCGAGATGGCTGTCGTCACTTTCGGAGGCGCCTATGCGGTGCTCGCCTATGTCGCCCAGCAGGCGGTTGAAACACATCACTGGTTGACTCCCGCCGAGATGCTGGACGGGCTAGGGATGGCAGAGACCACGCCCGGCCCGCTGATCATGGTCTTGCAGTTCGTGGGCTTCATGGCGGCGTTCCGCTCGCCGGGCGGCATACCGCCGCTGCTGGCGGGCGCGCTCGGCGGCCTCCTCGCGACATGGGTGACGTTCGCCCCATGCTTCCTCTGGATCTTCCTCGGCGGCCCGTACGTCGAGAAGGTCCGCGCCAACAGGGCGCTGTCCGGAGCGATGGCGGCGATCGCCGCGGCGGTCGTCGGCGTCATCCTGAACCTGGCGATCTGGTTCGCCATTCACGCCATCTTTCGTGACTCCGTCGCCGTCAGCGGCTACGGACTGTCCTTCGCCTGGCCCGTCCTCGCCAGCATCGACCTCTGGAGTTTCGCGCTCTCCGCCGCGGCGGCGGTCGCGATCTTCAGATTCCGGATTGGCATGCTCCCGACATTGGCCGGCGCCTGCATCGCAGGGATGAGCCTGGTTCTGGGTGGCGCGCTGTGAGCACAGAAGGAAAAGCTCAAATGAAGACGGGCGTCGGTCTCGATGCAGTGCATGTCGTCACCAAAAGCTAATTCAAGGGCATTTCTCTGCGACAAACAGGGTCCTTGCGAATGAACGTGACGATAACGATATCCGTTTCGACATCCAGGTGTCGTTGACGCTCGGGAATGGGTGTCTGAGACGATGAGAGTGCAACATGAAAACCATCTTCATGGCAGTGACAGCCATGCTTTTTGCGCCCAGTGCGTGGGCGCATGACGGGGTCGCGTTGGAAAAGGACTTCTGCACGGTTCAGGCAGGTCCCTATGCGGTGCATTTCAGCGCATATCAGCGCTACGGTGAGGAACAGGAAGCATGTGACGACATCTTCAAAACTGGTCCGACAGTCTTTGGGTTAACGCCCGTAGACTCCACTGCGCGCGATCTGCCGCTTGGCCTGAAACTGGTCGATGAGCAGGGCCGTAGTGTCTTCGCCGTCGAGCCAAGGATAACTACTAACGGCATCCTAACCGTTGAGCGCGACGTCCCTGCCGCTGGTGGATATAAGGTCGTCGTAACAGTTCTAGACAAGACGGGGCATGCGTTTACGGGCGAGAAGGCGGTGACAATTGGGTTGTCGACGTTCTGGAATCAGATCGACTATATCCTCTATGCCCTCGGGTTCGTGGGTCTCATGGCCGCTCTACGCTGGGCCTTAACTCATGACCGCGAACCCGGGCTTCACCCCGCGGAATGATTGGATTGCGAGGCGCTGACCTTACCGAGTCTCTCGATGGAAAGGCGCCTCGCCCGCGTTCTATGGACAGGGTTCACGCAAGCCCTCGCCCCTGTTTAGCACTTGCAAAGTTTGGGCGTGGAATTCGGTTGTCTGCACGTCCTAAAAATGGCCGCTTGTCAGGCATGAAATTTCGTTCAACAAGTGATCCTAAAATCAATCGCGTTTGCCTCGCGCTAAAATCGTAGCAAAATTCTTGCGCGAATTCGCCGAGGATAAAGGCGAAATCGCATTTGAATTAGACTGGGAGGCGGAACGTGTTGCTCGGTCACTTGACGCTTATCGTCGCCGCGACGTTCACCGGCGCAGCCATCTACATCAACATAGCTGAGCATCCAGCGCGTCTCCGTTTGGATGACCGGGCGCTGCTGGAACAGTGGAAACCGAGTTACGCTCGTGGATACGCGATGCAGGCTTCGCTCGTGATTGTTGGAACACTCTTGGCTGTGGCGGCGTCTTTCGTCCTTCGTGATTGGCGTTGGCTTCTTGGCGCAGCGATATTTTTCGCCAACTGGCCCTATACGCTTATAGGCATCATGCCCACCAATCACGGGCTAAACGCGATTCCCCTAGACGAGGCCGGCGCACAGTCTCGCGCCATGCTCGTGCAATGGGGGCATTTGCATGCCATACGCTCCGCGCTCGGAGCTACCGCGACGCTGATCTTTCTTTGGTGTCTGCAAAGAGGTCCGGATAGCGCCACGCCATTCGCTTTGTGAGCCTCCGGCCGAGTGGGGCCAATTGCTGAAGATGCGCGCTGGATGCTTGCGCCGAAAGATCATGCCCTGCGGAGCCTGATTCTAAATGTTTCGATCTCCTTTGTGGCGCGGCGGAGGGCTTTAACAACAATCGAATTGCCGATGAACGGTTGGGGACCCGTATTCTATTGAGTGTCGACCTCCTGACCCATTGCCCCTTCTTTTTGCGCGAAGCTGGTAAGTCGCTCGTGGCTCCGCTCCCGCTTCAAGGGTCGCCCTCGTTGAACAACGGCGGCGCCCCTGTTTGATCGGGCAAGCTCATTCGTGGCGGGCGATTTTCACTGATTACGTCGCTCGACACGGTCGCGAGGGTCGAGGGTCACATTGGTAGCAGCAGGGCAATTTTGGCGTATCAGCGCCGCCCGCAGCTTCTTGAGGGGCCGCCTGTTTCACGAGTGTTTCACTTCATCTCGTCCGCCCTGCAAAAGGTAGGACCGCAATCGAATCTGGAGGAGTTTTTCATCGGCGGGTCACTACACGGTTAACCAACTTTCAGCATGAAATGATCCTGAAATATCCCTGAAATATAACGCCTATAAGCTTTGCTTGGTTCATACGACAGGCCATCGAGCAGCACTCAAGACTAGGCTCTTCGAGGAGAAGCTTAGGGCTGACGTATGACTGCGTAATTGTTGTACCCGGGTAACTCCCAATGAAAAATAAACGTGGGCCTCAGCCTATTGCGTTAATCATCGGACAACTTGTTGCTGGGGGAGGGAGTGAACGGCAACTCTATTTCTTTCTCGCCAATTGCGATCGTTCTCGCTTTGCCCCGACACTTTTTGTGTCGGGTGAACTCGGTGAATGGGAGAGCCTTATATCCGACCTGGGCATACCGATCGTGCTGCTGAAAGGCAGTCGCCTCGCAAAGCTTCTCCAGTTTCGCCGCGCTTATATCGCCCTCGGCGCGAAGTGCTTCTTTTCCTGGTCGTCATACACAAACCCATTCGGCCTTGCTCTGATCGGTCTTGGGGCGCGCCGGATCGGTTCATTTCGCAATGCTGCGTTCGCGGATCTCCCGTCCCGATTTCGGTGGTTGTGGTCGAGAATGAGCCTTGCTGGCGTGTCGACGGTCGTGTGCAACTCGCGCGAGACACTGGCTGAGCTTTCTCGCACAACAACGAAAAAGACATTTGTATACGCTCCAAACGCTGTTGAATTGGCGAGCCACGAACAAATTAGCCGTTGGCGGGAGGAATGGCGCGCGCGACTTAACCTTGCAGACGACCAGCTATTGGTCGCAGGCGTAGGCCGAATCGCACCCCAGAAAAACTATTTTCGTTTCATTGACGTCATCGCTAAAACTCAATTGAAAGCCCTCATCATCGGTGGCAGTAACAATGGTCGCGATAGCGACGAGTTGATGGAGAAGCTACGCAGCTATACGCAGGCGCTTGGCCTTCAAGACCACATTCTCTTAACTGGCAAATTGCTTGACGCCAGAGAACCAATGTGCGCCGCTGACATTTTTCTGCTCACTTCTGATCACGAGGGCATGCCAAACGTGGTGCTTGAAGCGATGGCCGCGGGAATCCCGTGCGTATCAACCGATGTTTATGGTGTTAGTGATCTGATTGACCATGGTGTGAATGGCTATGTCGTCGCGAAGAATGTCGCTAGTTTGGCGGAACGCGTCTCGCAGCTCGCATGCGATCCTGAGCTACGCCAGGCGATGGGCTTGAAAGCCCGCGAAGCTGTAAAAAGATTTCGTCCTGAAGAGATCGCTCCGAAGCTATGGAGCTTATGCGAGAGCCGCGACGCCCCGGACTTCGTTGCAACATGCGCGCTTACGTTAGACTTTTAGCGAGGAAACACTGGCGCTCCCTCGAATATTTATCGCGGGCAACAATCAGGCGCACGCCGCGTTCACGCTGCGCATGCCGAGGGCGCGCATGTTCGCGAAATCCACCGCGGGGCGGGTGTAGCGGATAGCAGAACGCGACCCGCCGTTACCCCATGAAGCCGGTCACATCAGCCACGGTAATCGTAATCATGCCGTTCGACGCCACTTGTCCATGTGCGTATTTTTCGCAGGCAATCGCCTCCAGCGCTTCGCGGTCAGCCTCAAATTGCGCGAGCAGATCGTCATCGTTTGACGTGGCGTCGACACCGTCAAGCGCATCTTCGAAAACGACGACGCGGACAGTCTGCTGAGAACCACTGACGCGCATCACAAATGAAAAGCCGTGACCTTCTCGCACAACGTCTGTTGCTGTTCTCTCAAGCGACACTTGCGTCCACCTTCTTTTTCCCGTCCCTCGATGATACGACCGGCGTTTCATCGCTATCGCTCTCGCGGTCGCCCCGGCGGCGACACGCCCGCGAAGCTGAACTCTGCGCGCGTGTCCTTCCTTCATGAGAGGGATGTCTTTACCCGGCCGCTTTCGGAGGCGCGCCAGTTTTGATTTCTACGCTCTTGGCGCTCTTTGCGACCTCGGCGGGCTTTTTGACGATGACGTGGAGAACGCCTTTATCCAAATGCGCCTCGACTGCGTGGTCCGGCGGGTTGAAAGGTAAGGACATGGAGCGATAAAACGAGCCGTAGCTGCGCTCCTCGACGTGCCAGTCCTTCTCCTCTTTCTTCGTCTCCTCCTTTTTCTCGCCGGAGATGATGAGCCGATTGCCGTCCAAGTCGACTTTGATGTCCTTCTCTTCGACGCCCGGAAGCTCAGCCGTCACCTCGATCGCATTAGCCGTCTCGGCGACGTTAACTGCCGGAACTTTCGCTCCGACACTCAAGGTTGGAAGACCGCTATCGAAAATGCGAAACGCGTCCTCCATTTCACGTCGAAGCGAACGAAACGGGTCGATGTCCTGACGGGACCAAAGGCTCGGTAATTTCATTGTGCCCTCCATGTATCTGCATGCAATCACAGAGTTGGGCCTGCCCTAGGCCTTATTTAAGGGGTCAGATTGTCGCGTCGATGACGCCGTCTCGTGTCGCGGCAACTTCCCACCAGAGCCGCCACTATTAATCACCCGCGGCGGTTAAGCGACGGGTGCGCGGCGGACAAAATATGCCAAGCTTTTGGCCATCAAGCAGAGGCATTGTGATGCGATTGAGCAATCGGTGCGAGTAGGAAGCGAAACAAAGTCCTCTTGCGCAAGATAAGGGCGAGACACATCTCTGGCTCGTGCTTCTAATTTTCCTCAAGTCGAGATGAGCCTCACCATGAAAAAAAATCTAATGCTCGCTGCAGCAACGGCATCGCTTTTGTTGTTTGGGATTTCTTCTGGCAGCTTGGCCGCACCGCCTGAGCATGCCGGCGACCATCATCAACTTTCGGCTGAGGACACAGCGGCTTTCACAGACGCGCATATTGCGGCGCTAAAAGCAGGGCTGAAACTGACTGCCGCGCAGGAAAAGAACTGGCCGGCGGTGGAAGCCGCTCTGCGTGACGTGGCCAAGGCTCGGGCCGCTCGCATGGCTGAATGGCATGAGAAGGCCAAGGAACGCCATGAACACGCCAACTTCATCGAGGGGCTTCGGGAAGGGGCTAAAGCCATGACGGCGCGTGCCGGAGAAATGGAGAAGATCGCCGACGCAGCGAAGCCGCTCTATGACAGCTTAGACGACGCCCAAAAGCGCCGCTTCGGTATGCTCTTTCACGCGATGGCGCGAATGCAGGGCAACATGGGGCACATGATGGGACGCATGGGTCCGATGGAGCACGTTGGCGGACATCCGGACGACCATGGAGACGCCGAGCATGGCGAGTAACCGCTAACGCCGGACGATTAACGCAAGGCCGTCCACTAAAAGGGACGGTCTTTGGCCCGATGGGTGGGGTAGCTCTCCTAATGGAGAGAGGCGACATCGTCGCTTAGGCGCCGGCTATATTCGTTGACGTGGTCCTCGACCTAGGCCCGTGGGAGTTCGAACCTACTAAGCGTCGAGGCTAAGGCATGGCCCAAACAGCGGAGCTTGCTTTGCTCTCGATCTGTGGACAACAGTTTGTGTGTGGGTTTTTTTTCGAAAATCGAGCCTGATTGGCCGTTGTGAATTTTCGGTAGTTCTCGCGGCGGCGTTCTAGGACGAAGGCGCTTCTTGGAGTGACGACACTGCCTTCAGACCATTGGGAGGGCGTAACTGAGAGGCAGTTAAAGCTGCTAATCGAGCAGGCCCCTGTGCCTGTCGCCGCGTTTGATCGCGACATGCGTTATCTCGTCGCCAGCGGTCGTTGGCTAAGCGACTATTGCATTGACGGCTCAGTGCTAGGCCGCTGCCATTACGAGGTCTTTCCAGAAACGCCAGAAAGCTGGAAGGAGCTTCATCGCCGAGCCCTCGCGGGCGAAACAATCAACCAGCACGAAGACCGTTTTGATTGCGCCGACAGCTCAGTTCATTGGGAACGTTGGGGAGCGCAGCCCTGGACGGAGGCCAACGGCGGAGAGGTTGGAGGAATTATCATTTTCTCCGAAGATATTACCGCGCGCAAAAAAGCCGACGAAGAGCGCGAACTCTTTGTGTCTTTGGCTCAGAGCAGCCGCGACTTCATAGGCATGTGCGATGCGGCTTTCAATCCGTTCTTCGTCAATGCAGCGGGCATGCGCATGGTCGGGCTCGACAGCCTCGACGAGGCGAGGAACACCCCGGTGAAGGAGTTCTTTTTTCCTGAAGACCAAGCCTACATCATGAATGAGTTCTTTCCCCGTGTGCTACGTGAGGGATGTGGAGAGGTCGACATCCGCTTTCGGGACTTCAAGACCGGCGAACCGCTCTGGATGCAGTATTCGGTTTTCTCTCTTACCGAAGTGACGTCTGGTCGAACGAACGGTTATGCTACGGTGAGTCGCAACATCACTAAGGAGAAACACGCGCGTCAACAGCTCGTCGCGGCTCAGCGGCGTCTTCAGGCCGTCATGAACGCCACCCCGGTCGGCATCAGCTACTCCGACAGTCCCAGTTGCGAGAGTGTTACGGGTAATCCAGCGCTTTATGCTCAGTTCGAGATTGAGCCCGGCGTAAATATCTCGGCCTCAGCCTCTGACCCCAAGGCGGCAGGGAGGAATGTGCGCTTTTACAAGCGCGGGCAGGAAGTCGCCGATTATGAACTTCCTCTTCAGCGAGCCGTGGCCGAGCGGCGTGAAATCGGGCCCGTGGAGCTGGAGGTGCTTTTGCCTAGTGGGCGACGGTGGTGGGCCGAGGCTTCAGCGGCCCCCGTCTTGGATGAAAATGGCGGTGTGATCGGGGGCGTCGCCGCGACTGTCGACATCACCGAGCGTCGCCGGACACAAGAGGCGCTGCAAAGCGCCGACCGCCGGAAGGACGAATTCCTAGCAATGCTTGCCCATGAACTGCGTAATCCGCTCGCGCCGATCCGTTACGGACTGCATGCGCTAAGTAAGAGCGGAAGAAACGAACATGAGGTCGCGCGCGTCATTGCGATGATGGGCCGGCAGGTCGGCCATCTTATTCGGCTGGTGGACGAGCTGCTTGATGTTTCTCGGATTACGAGCGGCAAGATCGAGCTGAAGAAAGAGCGGGTAAAACTCACCAGCATTGTGCACCAGTCGATCGAGACCGTGGAGCCGCAAATGCATTCGGCAGGCCACAGAATGATTGTGTCCCTGCCTTCGGAGCTGTTTATCGTTGACGCTGACCCGGTGCGCCTTGTCCAGGTCTTTTCCAATTTGCTGAGCAACGCCGCCAAATATACTGATCCCGGCGGGCGCATTGAGCTGCACCTGTATCGGGAGGGCGAAGAGGCTGTCGTGTCAGTCCGCGACAATGGCGTCGGCATCCCGCCCGCAGACCTGTCGTCAATCTTCGACCTTTTCACACAGCTTGACATCGAGAGAGGGATATTGCGTGAGGGGATGGGAGTTGGCCTTGCCCTCGCGCGCCGTATTGTCGAATTGCATGGCGGGCGGATCGAGGCGCTTAGCGCCGGTCTGGGCGAAGGCAGCGAATTTATTGTCCGATTGCCATTAGTCGCCGTAGATCGCGGCAGCGTCGGCACTCAGGACGAGACCTTGCCGCCCTCGACTACTCCTGCCCGCCGTGTTTTGGTCGTCGACGACGAACGGGATGTCGCCGATAGCCTCACGATGCTCTTGCAACGCCTCGGGGCAGATGCCCGCGTTGCGTATAGCGGAGTGGCGGCGCTTGAGGTCATCGCAGATTTCGAGCCAAGCCTTGTTCTGCTCGACATTGGTATGCCGGGGATGGATGGCTATGAGACAGCCCGCAGAATTCGACAACTCCCTCATGGACATAATTTCACGCTTGCCGCGGTAACGGGATGGGGGCAAGAGGCCGACCGACAGCGGGCGCTTCAGGCAGGGTTCGACCATCACTTCGTCAAACCAATAGACGCTGATGCAATCGAACAGCTTCTGAAGGAGAGGCCGATCACTGCATAATCGAGTGCAACGCCTTCGGCGCGCTCGACCGCCTTCGCTCCTTCGCGCCCCAGCCCACGGTGCTTCCGATGCCCGGCGCGTGATCATCTCTGGAAGCAAATGGAGGAGCGCGATGCAAATCACAGTGGAAACGTCGGTGGCCGCGCCAATTGACGAGGTCTGGCGCGCCTATACGACCCCTGACGACATCAGGCAATGGAACGCCGCATCGGACGACTGGCATACGACGGTGGTAAGCGTCGATTTGCGTGTGGGAGGAGCTTTCTCATCCAGAATGGAGGCAAAGGACGGTAGTATGGGCTTCGACTTCGCGGGGACCTACACGAAGATCGTTCCACTAAAGCTCATCGAATACACGTTTGGCGATCGAATGGCCCGGGTCGAATTCACGGACAGCTCTGAGAGCGTAAATGTGCGGGTGACTTTCGATGCGGAGGCGACGCACTCGATCGAGCAGCAGCGCGGCGGCTGGCAATCGATTCTCGACCACTTCGCTCGATATGTCGAACACTCTCAGCAAGGAGGCTTATCGTGAGTATATTCTCATTAATCGCCGTTCTTCTCGGCGCTTGCCTTTTTTATGTCTGGAGGAAGCCAGATACGTGCCATTTCTCGAGGTCGATGGAAATTACGGCGCCGCCAGAGAAAATTTTTCCACTGTTCGACAATCCGCGCGCGATGAGTGAGTGGAATCAGTTCGTGAAAGCAGGACCCAAACATCAAGCTCTCCTACGGCGGTCCATCGGCAGTCAATAAGGTCTTGCGCCATCAAGGTCGATTATACCGCTATGAGCATTCGTCATTTAGCAAGGGCGCCCGATGACCTTACACCTTCCCTTCCGAGGGGAAGACAGAGGTGTGTGCTCCGTGATGAACAAGCTATCTCTGTTAATCATTCTGTCGACGTTGTCCGGATGCCCAGTGGCCGCCATGGACCGAGATGTCAAAGTCCTTGCGCCGCTGACTCAGGGACCTGGAAACGTGACGGTTACGAATTCCGGACAAATAGTGATAAGCCAGCACCAATTCTACGAGCCTAGATTTTCGGTCGTCGAGCTAAGCCCCGACAGCGCGACGGCGCCGTTTCCGAATCACGAGATGAACGACAGGGGCCATGTTACCAGCGTGTCGCTGGACTCAGTCCTTGGCATCCGAAGCGCCGATGGCGTCGTCTGGATGCTCGACAACGGCATGCGCAGCCGGGTGACGCCGAAGCTCGTTGCCTGGGACACGATGCACGGTCGTCTCTCGCGCGTCATTTACCTGCCGCCGCCTGTTGCTCCGCCGGACGCTTTCGTTAATGACTTCACGATTGATCCACGGCACAAGAAAATATTCATTGCCGATCCGGCGGGTGGCGGGAATGCAGCCCTGATCGTCGTCGATATGGAAACCGGAGCCGCACGACGCGTGCTTGAAGGCCATCAAAGCGTCGTTCCCGAAGACATTGACCTT
>CAVQNJ010000015.1:0-27837 GCA_963713845.1 uncultured Alphaproteobacteria bacterium | reverse complement strand
CGCGACCCTCCGGCCGACGCCAAAGAGTGGGACGGCAAGTCGGGCAAGTTCGAGGTTCATTCCGTCCGAACCGGGACAGGGAGACTGACCCTTTGCCGCGACGCGCCGATTTGCGGGTCAGTGGCCAATCTTCGCGGCTTCTGCCGCCTGCGCGTTTCCATATGTTTAATTTCCCGCGTTTACCCTGAAATTTCCGTGTCTTGACCAAACGTTGCAGTCTCGCCGCGTTCGTCGCCGGCGGGGGTTGTCTTTGATTTTTCCCAGATTGCGTGATATAGAGGTTATTAATAAATGCCGCTCAAGCGGCGATGGCCCATTTGCCTCGAAGCAAGAGAAAGCGCGCGCTTGACCATCGCGTCCACAGCCGAACTCGTCCGCGCCTCTCGCTAAGGTGTCAGATCTTTGAACAAAAACGCTGAAAGCGTGTGCTTTCAGCGCAGAGGAAGGTCTGCAGTTTTCGCCCCGTCTCCACAGCGGGGCGCAGAAGGAGTGTTCCGCGTATGCCGTCCGCCAGGAAGAGTGAGAAAAGAAAAGGGGCCGGCGTTTCAACGGCGTCGGCGCGCAGCCAGGCTTCTTCGAAGACAACGGCGTCCAAAGCCGCCCGGACGAAAGACGTGAGCCGTTCAGCGCTTCCGTCGCGCGGCGGCAAGGCATCGGCCAAGGTTGCGGCCAAGGTTGCGGCGAAGGCGCCGGCGAAGACTGGGTCGAGCAAAAGCGGAGCGGCGGTGAAAGCGAGCGCGACAAAGACGGCGGCGCGCACCAAGACCGCTGCAAAACGCGCCGCTTCGGCGGTGACGAAGTCGCCGGGAAAAGCGAACGCCTCGTCGGCAAAATCGACCGCGACGACGGCAAAGACGACGGCGGCCAGGACGAGCGGAGCGGCGGTAAGCGCGAGCGGGACGGCCGGAAAGACGAGCAGGACGGCGACGAAGAAGGCCGCCAATAACGCGGCGAGAAAGACGGCGGCCAAGGCGACCATGGATAAATCGACGACGAGCAAGGCCACGACGGCGAAAGCGGCTGTTGCCAGGACTGGCGCTGCGACGGCCGCCAAGGCGAAGACGGACGCGTCACGCGCCGGCGCATCCGGGAAGGGGCGCGGCGTCGCCGCTTCGGCGCGCGCCGCTGCGACAGCGAAAAACTCCGCGGCGCGACCGGCAGGCGTGGGCAAGCAAGCCGCGCAACCCGCGACAGCGTCTGTGACGCCGGCGAAGGCGACGACCGCCACGGCGATCAATGTGAAAGCTGCGCCGGCGGCCGCCGCGCAAGCGAGCGCAGCAGCGCATGAGAAGGGAGCCGTCAAGGCCGTTGCGGCGAAAACGGCGTCGGCGCCTGCCGTCGGCGGCAAAACGCTTCCGACCAAGACGGCATCGATTAAGGCGCCCTCGATTAAGACGCCCTCGGCTTCCGAGATTAAGGCGGCGACGCCTGACGAAACGTCGGCTGTCGCGGCGCCGACGAAGCTTGAAAAGTCCCCGGCGGCGTCTCCCGTGAAGGCAATTCCCCCAAGGGGGCTGCGATCAAGGGGGTTGCGATCGCGCCTAAACCTGCTGCGACGCAGCCTTCGGCGCCGGCGCGCGCGCCCGCTTCTTCTTCCCCCTTCCCCGCTTCGGCCGCCGCCCCAACGGCGAGTGCGGCGCAAGGAAGACTTCCCCCATCAACCCGACAGCTGGCGAAGAAACAAAATTGGCGAAGAAACCCGAGCCCAACGTTGCCGCGGCCTCCCCTGCCGCCACTGACAATATGTCACCCGACGCCAGAGCCGTGGCGAAGGCGCCGCCGCCCGCCAAGGCGAAGCCCGGCGGCCATCAGAAAACGGGGTTCAAGCTTAACGAGTATATCGTGTATCCGGCGCATGGCGTCGGCCAGATCGTCGGCGTCGAGATTCAGGAGGTCGCCGGCTTCAGCCTGGAGCTTTTTGTCGTCAGCTTCATCAAGGACAAGATGATTCTGAAAGTGCCGACGAGCAAAGTCGTCAACGTCGGCATGCGCAAGCTGGCGGAGACGAATACCGTCGAAAAGGCGTTGGGGACCCTCAGCGGCCGCGCGCGGATCAAGCGCACGATGTGGTCGCGCCGCGCGCAGGAATATGAGGCGAAGATCAATTCGGGCGACCTGGTGACGATCGCGGAAGTGGTTCGCGACCTCTATCGTTCCGATACGCAGCCGGAGCAGTCTTATTCGGAGCGTCAGCTCTATGAGGCCGCGCTGGATCGTATGGCGCGCGAGATTGCAGCCGTGCGCAAGCTCATCGATTCCGAAGCGCTGACGCTCATCGACTCCTTCCTGCAAAAAGGTCCGCGCCGCGGGCAGAAGACCGAGGCCGAAGCGGCCGAGGACGGCGACGACGAGGATGTCGATCGCGCCGCCTGAGCTTGGTGCACGCGCCTAAATAGCTGGCAAATGCTGAAAAGCCCTCCATCGGAGGGCTTTTCTTTATGCCTCGACGCTTTGCGCCACTTCATGCCATGGGCGGCGCGGCGTCATCGGGCGCTTCGTCCTTGAGGCGCGAGAGGGCGCGGCGCAGCTTGGTGAGCGCGCGGCTCTCGATCTGGCGCACGCGCTCCTTGGAAATCCCGAGCTTGACGCCCAAGGTTTCGAGCGTAACCAGATTCTCGGTCAAGCGTCGTTCCTGCACGATGCGAAGTTCGCGTTCGGAGAGTATGGCCAATGCGTCCTTCAGCCAGCGCGCGCGGCGATCTGAATCAAGCGTCTGCTCGACGACTTCATCCGGGAGAGGCGCATTGTCGACCAGAAAGTCCATGCGCTGCGCAGAACCGGTCGACTCGTCGTCGACAAGCTGCGCGTCGAGTGAAACGTCCGAGCCGGAAAGACGGGAATCCATCATTTCGACGTCGGCGCGCGAAACGCCCAGCGTCCGAGCGATGTTTTCAAAGGCGTCGCCATTTGAGAAGGCGCCGGGCTCGCGCGCGAGACGTGCGCGCAACCGCCGAAGATTGAAGAACAGAGCCTTCTGTGTGGAACTCGTTCCGCCGCGAACGATCGACCAGTTGCGCAGCACATAATCCTGGATCGAGGCGCGAATCCACCAAGTTGCGTAAGTGGAAAAACGCACGTCGCGTTCTGGCGCGAAACGCGCCGCTGCTTCGAGAAGACCGACGTGGCCCTCCTGCACCAGATCAGCAATCGGGAGACCGTAATGGCGAAATTTCGCAGAAATGGCGATGACGAGACGCATATGCGCCGCCGTGAGCTTATGCAGGGCGCCTCGGTCGCCATGGTCGCGCCAGGCAACGGCCAAAATCTTTTCTTCATCCCTTTCAAGGAACGGCGCATCAGCCGCCGCCTTCATCAATTCTCTGCCAAGACCGGGAAGATACGCCATGGTCAAATCTCCATAGCGCGCTATCTCGAATAAGGGGTTGGAGACATCCGCGCGTTTTGAATAGCTCTAACCATTCAACCCGCGAAGCGGCGGCAAGGTTCCTGTGCGCGGACGAGTCACTCCGTTACGATTTTGTAACGCTCTCCGCAGTCACCTGTTCATTCTCATCCAAACCGTTGAGAAGCCTGAAATACTCAAGCGGCCGATTGGGCGTCGTCATATGTGCGGCGAGGCTCTCAACCGTATCGGTTGGACCAGCCGAGATTACGGAAATTTTAAGTGCGTGCGCTTCCCGCGCTTCCTCGGGCGTAATCCGCCGAAACGACATGATCGAGTCCATGAACTCCTTTTCCGACTGATCGGTCAGCGATTTTGCAGCGAAGATCAAGCGATAGAGATAATCGCCCGCCTGAATGACCGCTATGCGGAAATTCCATTCTCCGGCGCGCGCCACGGCGGTCACCGCAGGAAGTCCGTTGACCTCGATCTTCCTGACCGAAGATTGCAAAAGGCCGTCGACCCAGCCGGAGCCGACATAAGCCTCGAGACTCTCGAGTTGCGGGTTACGAACCGTGTCGAGCCGGAGCGCCTCGTTGTCCGACTGCCTTACGCCAAACACCGCCTCGCTCGAATTCTCGAGCAGAAAATCCTCGGGCGCGGCGAAGGTGAAGCGCAGTCGAGGATGCGTGAATTTGCGTCCGCGCACATAGCCTTCCATGGGATCGTCGCCGAAGGATACGCCGTTAATTGCGTTCAGATAGCCCTCGCGATCGCGCTGGCCTATGCCTGGCGCGGCGATCTGGCGCGCGACGGCGACGGCGCGCGCGACGCGCTCGGGCGTCGAAGGATGCGTCGACATGATATCGAAGCCGGAATCCCGGCGCTTGCCATAGAGCGAGGCGCGCAGTTCCGAGGAACGGCCGAGCGCTGTCAGGAAACGCGAGGCGCCATAGGGATCGTAGCCGGCGCGCGCGATTACTTTGACGCCGGCTTCGTCCGCGTCGAGCTCCTGCTGTCGGGAGAAGCTCGCAACGGAGAGCCGCTGCTTGGAGCGTTCCTCCTCGCCCTTCTGCCGGTTCTGAATGACCGTGGCGGCCTGCGAGATCAGCGCCGCCTCACGCTCCTTTTCAGCGCGCAGGGCCGAATGGCGCAGGGTGACGTGCGCGATCTCATGCGCCATTACCGCCGCTGCTTCCGATCCGTCCCCGGCGAGCGCCAGGAGCCCGCGCGTCACGTAGAGATTGCCGGTGGGCAGCGCAAAAGCGTTGACGACCGGCGTATTGAGGATCGTGACCTTATAGGCGGTGGCGCCCGGCGTCTCGCTCGCCTGCGCGAGCTTGGCGAGGATCGCGTCGAGATAGCGCTCGGCCGCGGGCGCCGAATATTCGCCGCCGAACTGGGCAAGAAGCTCCTTGTGCTGCACGGAGCCGCGGTTCTCCGGCCGCGGCAGCGCCGGCCGCGTCGGCGGCGTCGGAACCGAGAAGAGCTGGCCTTGCCGCTCGAGTTCGGCGCAACCGGCGAAGCCGAGAAGAAAGCCGATCGCGAGCGCGGCCCGCAGCAGCGATTCAACGTGATGCGCGATCGACGATCTCGATTTCTGCCGGCGCGGAAATCTGCATGCGCGGTCCAGACCCTGTCTCAATCAGTCCTCTTACGCGCGCCTGCCGCCCGTTCAGCGTTCTTAGGTTGATTCCCGAAGCCTCGAAGATAGACAAATCGCGCCGCGAAATCACGACAGAGAAATCTTCGCTGCGATTTTTGCCGAAATTCAGGTAGAGCGCGCCGCGGGTTTCCCCAATCGCGCGAATTTTTCCTTCGACGATGGTTAATCCCTTTGCGGCGGAAAGGCGGGCGCGGGCATCGAGGGCCGCCGGATCGATCGGGCGCAGCGCCGGATCCGCCCACAGGCCGCGCGCCGCATCCCGCGCGCGCGCTTCGGCCGCGAGATACGCCTTCGCGCAGGCTGCTGCCGCCGGATCCGGGCGGAAGCGGCCGAGCCCCTCTTCGAGCAGCGCCGCCGCGACCGAGATGAAGGGCGCCTCGGGGCCATCGCCCTTTGCCGCGAAGAGGCGCGCAGGCGCACGGCCCCACCTGTCGGCGCCGACCGACGCCCCGACGAGGACGTCGCGCCCGCTGAGCCAAACCTCGAGGAATTGCTGGGCGCGGTCGGACAGATCCGGCCGAGGCGGCGCATCGACCCCAAAAAGCGCCACGCGCCGCCCGTCGTCGAGCAGAAGCTCGCAGCACGCGTCGATGCGCGAGACGACGGCAGGAGCCGTATCCTCGAGCGAACAGGCGCCGCTGTCGGGCGCCGGGCCGAGCGCGCGGGCCGATGTCCAGAAAATCAGGGAAAAGGCCAGCGCCCGACAGGCGGGGCTCAGAAGAATTCGGCGCCGTCATCGCGCGAACATAGCGCAAACTTGACTGTATACAACACGGGGCGCCGTATTTCGGCCCCATGCGCGCCTATCATTCGACGTTCGCCGCCTTCCGCCCTAGCGACACGCTCGCTCCACGCCCACATCTACGCTCATGATCGCTCGTCTCACTCTCACCGCCGCCCTCCTGCTCAGCGCCGGCGCCGCGCAGGCTCTTGATCCCCCGGACGTCGCGCCCCGCGGCGCGGTCGTGGCCCAGAACTACAATCGCCCCCCGGCGGACATCGATTACCTGCCGGCCGAGAGCGAACCGAGCCCCGAAGCCACGGCTATGGCCCTTCGCATCAATCGGCTTGAGCGCGACATCCGCCGCCTCACGGGCCAGAACGAGGAATTGCAACACCAGGTGCAGGTTCTGGAGGAGCAGTTGCGCGCGGCCCGCGAAGGGGCGGCCGCCGGCGCGCGTCCGCCGCGCCGCCGCGGCGAGTGCGGAGGACGTGACGAGCCCGCCTCCCGCTCCCTCGGCTTCGACCGCGACGCCATCCGCTGCGCCATCGCCAGCGCCCTCCCCTGCCCCTGCCGCGTCCTCCCGGCGCCGCGACGCATTTGACCCCGCATCGGACCCCGCCGCCCCCGGCGCGCCAAAGCCGCTGGGCGCCGCCGCGCCCTCCGCGCCGCTCCCGAACCCGCCTCGCGGCGCCGCCGCCGGCTCGGTCACGACCGCTCCGCCGGTTCGCGAAGTCGGCCAACCAATGGACATTGCCCATGGACGCCTCGTTGGCGATCAGCCCTCGGCGGCGGCGGCCGAGATCGCGGCGGCGCCCGTCGTCGCGCCGGCGGGTCCGAAAGAGGAATACGATGGGGCCGTCGCCATGCTGAAAGCCGGAAAATTCGAGGCGGCCGAGAAATCGCTCGAGAGTTTCCTGGCAAAGAACCCCAAAAGCAGATATGCGCCGGCCGCGACCTTCAACCTCGGCGAGAGTTTCTTCCTGCGTGGACGCCATCGCGAGGCGGCGGAGAAATATCTGGAGGTCTCGCAGAAATTCGGCCAATCGGCGCAAGCGCCGGACGCCCTTTTGCGTCTTGGCCAATCGCTCGGCGCCATTGGCGCGCGCGACCAGGCCTGCGCGTCCTTCAATGAAATCGGCGTGAAATTTCCGGGCTCCGCGCCCCGCATCCGCGACGCGGCCCAGCGCGAAAGCAAAAAGCTGCAATGCTGACGCCGTCCGGGGGCCGATGAGCCTGGACGAGAACGCCGCGGCCTGCGCGCTCGCGCCGCTGTCGGCCCATCCTCGTCTGCTTCTGGCGGTTTCTGGCGGGCCCGACTTCGTCGCGCTGATGCTGCTTTGCGCGCAATGGCCGGAGCGCGGCGACCATGAGGTTGCGGTTGCGACCGTCGACCACGGCCTGCGCACGAACGCCCGGGCGGAGGCCGAGCAAGTCGGGGAATGGGCGCGCGCCCTCGGCTTTGCGCACCACCTGCTGAGCTGGGAGGGAGAAAAGCCGACGACCCGCATCCAGGAGCGCGCCCGCAACGCCCGCTACGGGCTTCTCGCCGATTGCGCGCAAAGGATCGGCGCCGGCGCGGTCGTCCTCGCCCATCACGCAGACGACCAGGCGGAGACGATTCTTTTCCGGCTCGCCCGGGGCTCCGGCGTTTCGGGACTGGCCGGCATGGCGACGACGGCGCGCTGCGGAGACGCGGCGCTGTTGCGGCCCTTGCTGGGCCTGCGCAAGGCGGCGCTCGTCGAGATCTGCGAGCGCGCCGGCCACGATTATTTCACAGACCCCTCGAACGCCGACGAAGCCTTCGCCCGCGCGCGCCTGCGCCGACTGATGCCGCTCCTTGCGGCGCAGGGCCTCGACGTCGCGGCGCTGCTGCGACTTGGCGCCCGCGCCCGCGCCGCCGACGCCGCCCTGACTGACTGCGCCGAGACCGCGCGACGTCGGGCGCGCCGCGAAGGCGCCCCCCTACTGGCGCGCCTCGACGCCGACGCCCTGCGCGGCCTGCCCCTCGAAATTCTCCAACGCGTGCTCGGCGCCGAGATCAGCGATCTGGCCCCCGGCGCGGCGCTGCGTCTGGATCGGCTGGAGCGTGGCGCCCGACGCCTCGCGAACGCGTTGGAAAGCGGCGAGCCGCTGCGCTTCGTCATCGCCAATCTCTTGGTGGAAACCAGTTGCGGCGAGGTGAGGCTGCGCCCCGCCCCCCCGCGCCGCAGACCCTCTCGCCCAGCTTGCGCCGGCGCTTGACCTCGGCCGCGGCTCTCTTGGCAAGGAAGCAGGGCGCGCCTAGATTAATTCAAAATCGGAGCGCTCGCTGGGGAATCCTCCACGGCGCGCCCCTCCGAACGGATTTAGCGATGAACGCAAACTTCAGGAACCTTGCCTTGTGGGCCATCATCGGCCTGCTGGTGGTGGCGCTCGTCATGCTGTTCCAGCAGCCGGGCCAACGCACGCCGATCCGGGATATTTCTTTCAGCGAACTGCTCACGCAAGTCGATCAGGGCCGGGTTCACGACGTCACGATCGCCGGCAATGAAGTCGTCGGGCATTTCAACGACAACCGTCCCTTCACGACCTTCATTCCCAATGACGCGAACCTCATCCCGCGTCTTCAGGCGAAAAATGTGTCGATCAGCGCAAAGCCGCTCAACGACGGCTCGGGCTGGCTCATGACGCTGCTGCTCAATGCGCTTCCGCTCGTCGCCTTTCTCGGCGTCTGGATCTTCCTCTCCAGACAGATGCAAGGGGGCGCGGGCCGCGCGATGGGGTTTGGCAAGTCGAAGGCGAAGCTTTTGACGGAGACTCAGGGTCGAGTGACGTTTGAGGACGTCGCGGGCGTTGACGAGGCGAAGGAGGATTTGCAGGAGATTGTCGAATTCCTGCGCGATCCTGGCAAGTTCCAGCGTCTTGGCGGACGCATTCCGCGCGGGGTGCTGCTTGTTGGTCCGCCGGGCACCGGCAAGACGCTTTTGGCGCGGGCGATCGCGGGGGAGGCTGGGGTTCCCTTCTTCTCGATTTCGGGTTCGGACTTCGTCGAAATGTTCGTGGGCGTCGGCGCGTCGCGGGTGCGCGACATGTTCGATCAGGCGAAGAAGAACGCGCCCTGCATCATCTTCGTCGACGAGATCGACGCGGTGGGCCGTCATCGCGGCGCGGGACTTGGCGGCGGCAATGACGAGCGCGAGCAGACGCTGAACCAGTTGCTGGTGGAGATGGACGGTTTCGAGGCCAATGAGGGGATCATCCTCATCGCGGCGACGAACCGTCCGGACGTTCTCGATCCGGCGCTGATGCGTCCGGGCCGCTTTGACCGTCAGATCCAGGTTCCCAACCCCGACTTCATCGGGCGCGAGAAGATCCTGAAGGTTCACGCCCGCAAGGTGCCTTTGGCGCCGGACGTGGATTTGAAGGTCGTGGCGCGCGGCACGCCGGGCTTTTCGGGGGCGGATCTGATGAACCTCGTCAACGAGGCGGCCTTGCTGGCGGCGCGGCGCTCGAAGCGGATCGTGACGAACCAGGAGTTCGAGGACGCGCGCGACAAGATCATGATGGGCGCGGAACGTCGGACGCTGTCGATGACGGAGGAGGAGAAGAAGCTCACGGCCTATCACGAGGGCGGTCATGCGCTGGTGCAACTGACGGTGCCGGGGGCGATGCCGATCCACAAGGCGACGATCATCCCGCGCGGGCGTGCGCTGGGCATGGTGCAGGGCCTGCCGGAGCGCGATCAGGTGTCTCAGACCTATGAGCAACTGACGGCGATGCTGGCGATTGCGATGGGCGGCCGGGTGGCGGAGGAGCTGATCTTTGGCCATGACAAGGTGACGTCCGGCGCGGCGTCGGACATACAGCAATGCACGCGTGTCGCGCGGGCGATGATCACGCAGCTCGGCTTTTCGGACAAGCTCGGGACGGTGGCCTATGCGGAGCCGCAGCAGGAACAGTTCCTGGGCTATTCGCTGGGCCGTCAGCAGAGCCTGTCGGAGGCGACGCAGCAGACGATCGACGCGGAAGTGCGGCGTCTGGTGCAGGAAGCTTACGACAAGGCGAAGCTGATCCTGACCGAGAAGCGCGCGCATCTCGACACGCTGGCCAATGGCCTGCTGGAGTTCGAGACGCTGACGGGCGAGGAGATGAAGGGGCTGCTCATCGGCAAACGCCCGGTGCGCGAGGACACCAGCGCCCCCTCCTCCCAGCCCCCGCGCGGCTCCGCCGTCCCCGCGACAGGCCAAAAACCCGAACCCGACGTCGGCGGCCTCTCGCCAAACCCGGTCTGATCGTGCGCAAAGCAAAAGGAAAAAGCCCGGCGCGTCCGCCGGGCTTTTTTCGTTTGCGCGAGCATTTCGGGCTTACTTCGCCCCCGCCTGCGCAATCAGCGCCTCCACCGTCTCCGCCGGGCGGCAGAGCGCCACTTTTTCGCCGAGAACGACGATCGGCCGCTCGATCAGGATCGGGTGCGCCGCAATGGCGTCGAATATCGCGTCGTCGGCCAGGTTTTGATTGCCCAGACCCAGCGAATCATAAGGCGTTCCGCGCGCGCGAAGGATGTCCCGGACGCTCTTGCCCATGCGGGCGAGAAGGTCCTGCAAGGCTTGGCGATCGGGCGGGGTCTTGAGATACTCGATCACCTGCGGGGCAAGACCGGCCTCGCGCAAGGCGGCGAGAACCTTGCGGGACGTGCCGCAGGCGGGATTGTGATAAATAAGGCAACGCATGTCATCTCGCCGTTAAGGAGTACCATCGAATCCAGATTAAATAAATTCGTCGCTTGTGGAATACTCAATCCCATGGGCGCGCCCAATTCTCCTTTCCCATTAAACGTCGATATTACGAGACGAGAAGGACTTTCGATGGCTCGCAACTATTTCGGAACCGACGGCATTCGCGGCCTCGCCAATGTCAAGATCACGCCTGAGCTCGCCCTGAAGGTGGGCCAGGCGGCGGGCTTGATCTTCCAGCGCGGCGAAGGACGTCACCGGGTTGTGATTGGCAAGGATACGCGCCTGTCGGGCTATATGATCGAATATGCGCTTGTTGCGGGCTTCACGTCCGTCGGCATGGATCCCCTGCTGCTCGGCCCGATGCCGACGCCGGCTGTCGCCATGCTCACGCGCTCCATGCGCGCCGACGTCGGCGTGATGATCTCGGCCTCGCATAACTCATTCGAGGACAACGGGATCAAACTTTTCGGCCCCGATGGCCACAAGCTCTCGGACGACATTGAAAAGGAAATCGAGCGTCTGCTCGACGCCGACCTCGGCCGCAAGCTGGCGCAGCCGACACAGCTCGGCCGCGCCCGTCGCGTCGACGACGTGCGCGCGCGCTATATCGAATTCGCCAAACATACCCTGCCCCGAAATCTGAGCTTCGAGGGCCTGCGCGTTGTCGTCGACTGCGCCAACGGCGCCTCTTACAAGGTTGCGCCCGAAGCGCTTTGGGAGCTGGGCGCGGAAGTGATTTCCATCGGCGTCGAGCCCGATGGCTTCAACATCAATCGCGACGTCGGCTCAACCGCGCCGCAGGCGCTGCGCGCAAAAGTACGCGAACTTCGCGCCGACGTCGGAATTGCGCTCGATGGCGACGCCGATCGCGTCATTCTTGTCGACGAAGCGGGCGCCGTGATCGACGGCGATCAGGTCATGGCGGTCGTCGCCGCAAGCTGGCGCGACCAGGGAATTCTTGCAAAACCGGGCCTCGTGGCGACCGTCATGTCCAATCTCGGCCTCGAGCGCCATTTGAACGGCATGGGACTCAACTTGATCCGCACGGCCGTCGGCGACCGCTATGTCATCGAACGCATGCGCCAGGACGGCTACAATGTCGGCGGCGAGCAGTCGGGCCATGTCATCCTATCGGATTATTCGACGACCGGCGACGGCCTCGTGACGGCGATGCAGGTGCTCGCGGAAGTGAAGCGTCAAAACAAGCGCATGAGCGAAGTTTGCCATTGCTTCGAGCCCTTGCCGCAGGTTCTCAAAAATGTGCGCGCGCAAAGCCGCGCGCTCGAAAAGGCTTCGGTTGCGGGCGCAATCGATTCCGCGCGCGAGAAGCTCGGCAAAACCGGCCGTCTGATCGTGCGCCCGTCGGGAACCGAGCCGGTCATTCGCGTGATGGCGGAAGGCGACGATCGCGACCTTGTCGAGACGCTCGTCGCGCAAGTCTGCAACGCTCTGAAAGAATCCGCCGAAGCGGCCTGAAACGCCAAAGTGATCGGCGTCCCGGCGGCGGCCGGGACGCGGCGATGATTTAACGAATACTTAAAACTCCGGGATTTTGATTACAATCGATGGTTAAGCGGTAAGGTTAACCTCGTTTTAAGTCCTCTCGGCCATGTTATGTCCGTTGGCCATGCGCCGCGGGTCCGCGTAGCGGCCCTCTTTCATCGAAGGGGATGTAACCATGGGCCGTTCTTTCGCCCTACTACTTGCGGCCGTGTTCGTCGCCGGCGCAACCGCCGGCGCACAGGCGGCCGATCTTCTGCCGCCGCCGCCGCCGCCGCCGCCGCCGCCGCCGATCGAATTTGGCGGTTGGTATCTGCGCGGCGACGTCGGCGTGGGAGCCAATCAGCTCAGCGGCTTGCGCTCCACCTTCGCCGATCCCACGGTCGTGGTTCCGGCCCCCGCCTTCAACAGCTATTCGATCGGCAACTCGGCCTTCGCCGGCGCCGGCGTCGGCTATCAGTTCAACAACTGGTTCCGCTTCGACGTCACCGGCGAGTATCGCACGGCGGCGCAATATAGCGCAATTCAGAGCTACTCTGACATCTTCGGCACGGGTCTTTGCGCGCCAACCAACCGCTGTTACGACCTCTACCACGGCCAGCACAGCGCCGCCGTCTTCCTGGCGAACGCCTATTTCGATCTCGGCACCTGGTATGGGATCACGCCCTTTATCGGCGGCGGCGTCGGCTTCGCCTCGAGCTGGTTGCAAAACTGGTATGATCTTTCAGCGCAGCCGAGCGGCGGTTTCGGCTTCGCGGCTGATCGCAACCAGACGAATTTCGCCTGGCAGGTCGGCGCCGGCCTCGCCTATCACGTCACGCCGAATTTGCGCCTGGAAGTCTCCTATCGCTATCTCGACATGGGCAAATATTCGACCGGTCAGATCTTCTGCCAGAACACGTCGGTTTGCGCGCGCGAGGTCCAGAACTTCTATCTTGCGTCAAACGACATTCGCCTTGGGTTCCGCTATATCATTCCGACGCTCCTGCCGCCGCCTCCCCCGCCGCTCATCGCCAAATATTGACGGCGCGGAGAGACGACGACAAAGACGGCGCGGAGCCACCCGCGCCGTTTCTTTTTGTCTCGCGGCGGGACGATAAATCCGGCATATCTTGGCCATGGAGACACAGGACGACGACAATTCCGCGCGCGAGCGGCAGACCAATGCGCCGGAAATCAGCGTCACTGAACTCGCCAATGCGCTCAAGCGCACGATCGAGGACCGTTTTGGCCTCGTGCGCGTGCGCGGCGAAATCTCCAATTATCGCGGTCCGCATTCGTCCGGCCACGCCTATTTCTGCCTCAAGGACCAGAGCGCGCGGCTCGACGCGGTGATCTGGAAGGGCGACTTCCTGCGTCTGCGCACAGGCCCGAGGAAGGGTCTCGAAGTCGTCGCGACGGGCAAGATCACGACCTTCCCCGGCAAGTCCGCCTATCAGATCGTCATCGAGGCGATCGAGCCCGCGGGCGTCGGCGCGCTGATGGCGCTGCTCGACGAACGCCGCAAGCGACTTGCGGCCGAGGGCCTGTTCGACGAGGCGCGCAAGCATCCCCTGCCCTTTCTGCCGCAGGTCGATCGGCGTCGTCACCTCGCCGACCGGCGCCGTGATCCGCGACATTCTCCACCGCCTCGCCGATCGCTTTCCGCGCCGCGTGCTCGTCTGGCCGGTGCGCGTGCAGGGCGAGACTGCGGCGGCCGAAGTCGCCGCGGCGATCGCGGGCTTCAACGCGCTGCCCGTGGACGGCCCGATTCCGCGGCCCGACGTCCTCATCGTCGCGCGCGGCGGCGGCTCGCTCGAGGATCTCTGGAGTTTCAACGAGGAAATCGTGGTGCGCGCCGCGGCCGGCGAGCGCCATCCCGCTTGTCTCCGCCATCGGCCACGAGACCGACACGACGCTGCTCGACTTCGTCGCCGATCTGCGCGCGCCGACGCCGACCGGCGCCGCGGAAAAGGCGGTCCCGGTGCGCGCGGAGCTGCGCGAAGATCTCGCCGCGCGCGAACGGCGGCTGGCGACGGCCAAGACCCGCGCGCTCGAGCAGCGACGCCACGCAGATCGCAACGCTCGGCCGGCTTCTGGCGACGCCCGAGCAATTGCTGCAATCGCCGCGGCAGCGTCTCGATCGCGCCGCGAGGAGCTGCGCGGCGCCCTGCAGCGCGCGAGGCGAATCCGCGGCGCCTGCGCCTGTCGCAGCGCGCCCATCTTCTCGCCCGTCACTCGCCGCAAGCCGCGCTGGCGCGCGAGAAGGAAAGGCTGCGCGGACTGAGGGAGCGTCTCAGACAGGGGCTCATCGCCAGACTTGCCCTTGCTCGCCAGCAAAACGAGAACGCGGCCCCTCGGCTGAGAGGTCTTGGCGGCCGGCTGATCCATGCGACGGCGACCCTGCTCGCGCGCAGGAAGGAAAGGCTCGAGCGGCTGGCGCGGCTGAGGATTCGCTCAGCCACAAGGCGGTCCTGGCGCGCGGCTTCGCTCTGGTGCGCGATGAAAGGGAAGCCCTTCTGCGCAGCGCGGCCCGGATCGAGAGCGGCGCGCGCCTCAGCATCGAATTTTTCGACGGGCGTATCGCGGCCCGCGCGGGCGAGACGGCGCCGCCGGAGGACCCTCAAGCGGCGCGACCCGGACGGCGCGCCCGCAGGGGCCCGGGCGATCAGGGCTCGCTGTTCTGACTATTCAAAGCGCATCTGGAAGGCCACGATGCTGCGTTGCATCACCGCGCGCGGAATATAGCAGAAGACGTTGGTGGAGAGACGCGCCTCCTTGCAATGCTCGTGCGCGTCGCTCCAGTCATAGCCAAGCGCGTCCATGCACGCCCTGATCTTCTCCTCCACGAGAAGCGGATTGCCGCGGCGCTCGAGCGGAAAGTCGCGCTCGACCTGATATTCACAATCCGTCACGTCCATCTTCATGCCCTCGAAATAGCGGCCGCTGGCGCCGCTCGTGACGAACATGGCTTCGGTGGCAAGAATGAAGACGAGGCCGACGGCGAGCGCGATCTTGCCCTGCGTCTTGGTCTTGAAGAAATGCAGGTCGAGGAGCGAAAGGAGGCCGATCGCCAGCAGGCCGCCGCCAATGAAAAGCGTGATCGGCGACAGAAACGGCGCAATTCCTTCGTTCATCTCATCTCTCCAGACCCGGGCCGCGTCGCCATGATAATCGGCCCCGCGCGGCCGGCAAGGCGTTTGCGACAATTCTTGACAATTGTCACACCTTCGCCAGGCGGGGATGGATCGAACGGAAAAACAACACGCCGGCCGCTCTCGACCGCGCAGGCCGACGCATCAGCGTGCCGGAACGGCGCCAGAGCGGCCTGTCCGCGCCGTCGCAACCGCGGCGCGCCACGCCGCTTACGCTTTGTTAACCAATTAATCCCTTATTAAGGACACAAGGAATTCCCTCAAATGCGACACGTTTGACACACTGTCGATCAAGGTTGACGGAACCTTCGCTTAACTCTCGCGGGGCTAGGACTGACCGCAGTCGGCATCCGTCACAGGAGTTCACCCATGTTGGTTTTGCATCGCCTCCGCTGGGCCAAATGCGTCATCGCCCTGGCGGCGGCCCTTGGCATGGCGGCCTGCGCAAAGACCGTGGACGAGGCCGGCGCGGACCTCGCGGGGGGCGCGGACGGACGCGGGGGCGTCGCGCGCAGCGGCGTCGCAAGTTCCCGGCAGCGCAAAAGATTTTGCGACCAATGTCGGCGACCGGGTCTTTTTCGAGACCAACTCGACCGATCTGACCACCGCGGCGCAGGCGACGCTCGATCGACAGGCAGAATGGCTGAACCGTTACGGCCACTACAGTTTCGCGATCGAGGGCCACGCCGACGAGCGCGGCACACGCGAATATAATTTCGCGCTCGGCGCGCGCCGCGCGGAGGTGACGAAAAACTATCTCGTTTCGCGCGGCGTCGCGGCTTCCCGCATTCGCACGGTGAGCTTCGGCAAGGAGCGGCCCGTCGCCGTTTGCGACGACATCTCCTGCTGGTCCCAGAACCGCCGCGCCGTCACCCTCCTGGCGGGCGGGAATTCCTGAACAGACCGCGCCAATCAGCGCTTGCGTCGGCGGCGCTGTTGCGGCAAGAGAAGCGCGCGACGCAAGCGCATGCAGGAGTGTAGCTCAACTGGTAGAGCACCGGTCTCCAAAACCGGGGGTTGGGGGTTCGAGCCCCTCCACTCCTGCCAAAAAATTAAGAACTTACGAAATCACGAAAATCGGCCAAGCTCTCGGGGTATACACAGGGGTAACGGATTGAGGAAACCCCAGCCCTGAGACAGCATGCCGCGGGCGACGGGGTAGCCGTCGCTCAAGCCGAGAGTCTTCTCATGGCCCTATCGCGAGAGGAAACCGGCGCCCAAGGCGAACGAACGCTTGAACTTGGAGCGACGCCTTTCTAGGCTTTTTAGCCATGTCCGCTTTGTGAATTAGTTCTTGGTCGCAAATTTCGGTCAATTCGAACGCCGCCCTTTCGAAAACCCGAGACAAGCGTCGAGAGTCGTGCGACACTGAAAACGTTGCGAGAGAAGATCGGCCCAAGCCGACACTCACGACGGGCGAGAGCGCTCCCACGATAGAGCCGCCTGCCAACCTCCCTGATAAGCGAAGCTCGAAAGCGCTACCTAGTAGCTCCCCGCCCCATGAACGCCACAGGCGCGCCCCGCTGGCGCGCGCCGGGCCCATGCAAGTCACCTACCCAAGAAAGGAGAGAAAATGATTCCCGCCGTCCAAATCGCCAAGCTGGACGCTTCTAAGAACCTCGCCAAATCGCGGCGTTTCTGATTCTCTGGTTGAGAGAGGATCGGAGGCAGATCGATGCGCGGGGAGCCTGGCTTTTTCGACGTCGACGAGAGGCTCAAGCGGCTGAGCGGGCTCGGGGATCATCTGGAGGCCTTTTCGGCGGCGGTCGATTTCGAGATGTTCCGCGCCGATCTCGTCGCGGCGCTCGGTTATTCCGATGGCGCGCAGGGTGGAAGGCCGCCCTTCGATCCGGTGATGATGTTCAAAATCCTCGTCATCCAGGCAATGGACAATCTCTCGGACGAGCGCGCCGAGTTTCTCATCAACGATCGCATGTCGTTCATGCGCTTCCTCGGCCTGACGCTCGCCGACCGGGTTCCCGACGCCCGCACGATCTGGCTGTTTCGCGAGAAGCTCACCAAGGCGGGCGCGATCGAGGGGCTGCTCGCGCGCTTCGACGCGGCGCTGCGGGCCTCGGGGTATATCGCCATGTCCGGCCAGATCGTCGACGCCACGCTGGTTCCCGCGCCCAAGCAACGCAACAGCGAGGAAGAAAGGAGGGCGATCAAGGAGGGGCGCATTCCCAAGGGCTGGGCGGAGAAGCCCGCGAAATTACGGCAGAAAGATCGCGACGCGCGCTGGACCGTGAAGTTCAGCAAGGCGAAGGAACGGCCGGACGGAACGAAGCCGCCAGTCGACATTGCGATCCCGACCTTCGGCTATCAGAACCATGTCACGATCGACCGCGGTTTCGGCTTCATCCGCAAATGGATGGCGACCGACGCCGCCGCTTACGAGGGCGCGCGACTGCGCGAGGGCCTGCTCGACAGGACCAATACGGGGGCGTCCGTCTGGGCCGACACGGCCTATCGCTCCGCTGCGAATGAAGCCTTCATGGCGAAGAACGGGTTCGTCAGCCGCATTCATCGCAAGAAGCCCAAGGGGCGGCCGATGCCGGACGGCATCCGTCGCGCCAACGCCCTCAAATCGACCGTTCGCTCGCGCGTCGAGCACGTCTTTGCTGCGCAGAAGGACAAGATGGGCCTCTTCATTCGAACAATCGGCATCCCTCGCGCCAGGGTAAAAATCGGGATGGCGAATCTCGTCTATAACTTCAAACGACTGGTCTTCTGGCAAAGAATTGCCGCCGCCTGACGCTCCAGGGGAGCGAAGCGGCGCTATGGCCGCAGGTCAAACTCATCCCAACCGTTCCCAATGCGAAATCACGACGCCGCCGGCGTTGGCGGTGTGTTGATAGAAGCGTCCAAGTTGGTCAAGACGCTTGTGATCATCAAGGAATATGCCGAGCATGTGAAACCCGAGAGCCTCGAAAAGGCCGAGGCGATGCTGAAGCTGATCGAGATGACCGCGGAATTCGCGGTTGAAGAATACGAGGAAACCGCCAAGGCCTCCGAGAAGGCCAAGGCCGCCGAGAAGGCCGAGGCCGGCAAAGCCGCGAGCGCCGGCTGATCGGCTCGACGGGCGCTACGGCGAGCCCGGAGACTATCCAAATCTGCAAAGCGGCGACGTTCAGCGTAGTGGCAATTGGCGTGTCGATGCGATGCGTCGGGACGACAACGCTTTCCCCTCCGGCAAATAAAAGGTTGCAGTCGCACGGCGGAAAATGATCGCATAGCTTTCAAAGCCTGCCCGCATCACCTCGCCGGGCTGCAAGGTCGGATTGCTCGCCGGTCCGTTTTCCGCCGGGGGCGCGTTGCCGCGCGACGCGCCACATGACGCGCAAAGAAGCACGAGGCGCCGCTAATTCTGCCTTGATTGTCCCGCGTCCCGGCGCGACGCTTCAATGGCTTCATGGAAGCTTCTCTTCGCCTTCAGGCCCGCCGCCTTAAGCCCGGCGGGCCCCCTTTGGGCGATCTGAAATCCGTATTGATCCTTTATGCGGCTTTGTCGGATGATTAAAACAATCACCTCTTCCGCGCGGAGCCGCGAGATGAAAAAAGCGCCGATGAAAAGCAATGGAAAGCTGCCTGCTTACGACTGGAAGGTCGACCTCGTCGCGCTCGTGCTGGGCGCGTTGATCATCGTCCCCTTCATCCTGGAGTGGATCTGGTGGACGCGGTCGCAGCTCACCCCATGAGACGTCCGCGCCTGGGCTGAGCGGTCGCGCAAAAGCGACATCGACGCGCGTCTGCGCTAACATCCTTTCATGTGCGGAAGATTCACGCAGGCTTATACGTGGGCGGAAGTCGTCGCGCTGCTCAGCATCCTTGGGCCGGCGCCCAACCTTCGCCCCAGATATAACATCGCGCCGACGACCTCCATCGATGTCCTTCGGGTTGGAGCGAACGGCCGCGAACGCGTCCCGATGCGCTGGGGCCTCATTCCCGGATGGTGGAAAAAGGCGCTTTCCGACCTGCCGGCCACCTTCAACGCCCGCGCCGAGACGGTCGCCGACAAGCCGATGTTCCGCGCCGCCTTCAAGGCGCGTCGCTGCATCATCCCCGCCTCCGGCTTCTATGAATGGACTGGAGAACGCGGCGCGAAGACGCCGAGATATTTCTCGGCGCGCGACGGCAGGCCTCTCGCCTTCGCCGGCCTTTGGGAGAGTTGGCGCGATCCGCGCACACAGGAGAACGTCAACTCGGCGACCATCATCGTCGGGCCGGCAAACCGATGGATGGAGCCTTTCCATGCGCGCATGCCCACAATCCTCGACTGGGCGGACGCCGAGAGCTGGATGGGCGGCGAGCGTCCCGACGCGCTGTTGCGACCGCCGCCCGACGACGCGCTGCGCGAATGGATCGTTTCGACCCGCGTGAATCGCTCTGGCGCGAGCGATGACGACCCCTCGCTCATCGAGGCGCTGCAACCCGTTTAGAGACGATCTATCTACCCGGAGAGGTCGTTGATGTGCTCGCTCTCGAAGACGTGGCGAAAGAGATGGGCGGTCCACTGGCGCCCGGCGGCGGTGCAGTCCAGATATTTCAGTCCCACCTTTATGTAAGGATAGGTGACGTCCCAGAAGAAGCGCGGATAGTTGCGCATGAGATCGGCCGGGCTTTCATAGCCGAATTGTCGATTTGAGCCGATCTCCTCAAACTCGTAAAACAGCGCGACGCATTTCCTCGGATAATAAGGGTCGGCGAGCTGACCGATGAGGTCCGCCGCCCTGACGAGCCCGGCTTCCGTGTCCGTCTCGGCGTGATCCGCGCCATGCGGCACCGGAAAGCGGGTCAGCTCGACCGCGCGCGCGATGCGTTCGCCATCGAGAAGATCGTTGAGCGCGGCGCGCTGCCTGATGAAGAGCTTCGCGCGATCGACGTGATAGGGCGCGAGCGCCGCGTCAGACCCGTCTTTCGGCAGTCGAACCGTGTCGCCGGCCTCATTCGTGACGATGCGGTCATGGGAATCGCCCTCGCAGAATTCCCCGCACATAACCGATGTCGTGGAGCAGGCACGCGAGCAGAAAATGCGCCGCGTCCTTTGCGTCGATCCGCGCGTGGACTCTCTTTCCCTTCAGAATGTCCCAGCCGACCTGGGTGACGAGCATCGTGTGCTCGTAATTGTGATAAAGCGCGTCGCTCGCGCCGATGCGTTCGATGGCAAGGCGCGAGGCGGTCTCGATTATTTCGAGATAGGCGCCTGCGCTGGCGCTGTATGCCCGTCGATATTCCTCGACGAGCGTGCGGGTGAATTGGTCGGCGACCAGAGCGACGACATCAAGCATGCGCGTTCTCCAATCGCGGCGAGCAGGCTAACCCCCGCCGAGACGCCTACCAACCCCAATGATAACCGCCTTGCCCGCGCGGGCTGAATTGGTCATGTCCGCGCCAATGGCCGCCGTGCGGCTGGCCGTGATGGCTGCGATGATGGCCGTTCCAGGCGCCGCCGCGCCGGGCGTGACTGGACCCGTTCTGATTGCGGCTCTCATTGGCGACGTCGCGCGCGAGGGCTGACGCGCAACAGATCGCGAGAGAAAAAAGAGCGGCAAGCGCTGTCCGAATCGGCATGCAAGCTTCTCCGCTACAGGGAGGACGTGAATGGGTCGGCGTTCCCGAAACGGGGAGCGCCGACCGCGTTTTCAGGGAACCTGCTTCAACGCCGGCGGCTTCCAGCTTCCGTCGAGAATCGACGGCGGCTTCTCCTCCGGCCAATACAACCGCAACGTCAGGTTGAACGCCTTGTCGCTGGCAGGCAACCAGTTCAATTCCTTCTCCTTGCCCGGCGAGTCATGCTGGACATAGAGATCGATCGAGCCGTCCGCATTCTTGCGCAGCGGCATCCAACTGCTGATCGCGTAGCGATTGATCGGATTGGCGACGAAAAAGGACGACGCGTCGTAGGAAGTTATCGACCAGAAGGCCTTGACCGGCGGCAGCGCGCCCTTGTCGAAGTGGATGACATATTTGTTGGCGCCGTCGAGGGCCTTGCCCTCCCCGTCGACAAAGGCGGAAGGATAGACCGCGTCTTGCGGCAGATTCGCGCCGAGGCCCACCAGCGCGATCACGGCGCGCACGGCGTAGTTGTCCCCGAAATTGCCGAGAATCAGCGGCGGCACGCGCCAACCGTTGACCGGATCGCCCGCTTCCTTCGAGGCGGCGAGCAGCTTCTCGAGCGCGGCCTTGACGGATTGGTCCAATCCCTTCGCCGTTGCAGGGTCGAGCTTGGAGAGCTCGAATTTTTCGCCGGGCACGACGCCAATGGCCTTGAGTTTCTCGAGAATGGGCGCATCCGACGCCGGCGGCGGATTAGACTTGAGGAGCGCCGCGAGCTTGTTGAAGAAGGCCTCGGCGCTCAGCTTCTGCAATTGTTCAACCGGCGCCGTCGTCATATCGACCAGTGGATCAATCTTCCCGAGCGGCGGCGTGTAGGGCTTCCCGTACGCCGACAGTGGCGCGAGTTTATAGCCGTCCTGAATTTTGTGGACGGCCGGATAGTCCTTGGGACCATTGGTCTGCGTGCGCCCGATGATCCAAACCGAATTCGTCGACGATTTGATCTCGGTCACCCCTTTCGGCAATGTCCCGCGCCATCCCGGACCCGTAATGGCGAAGTTTCCCGGCTTCGTGCCGGTCGTGCGTTTGCCGGGCGACGCGATGACGTTGGTCCAGGCGTCGAGAATGGGCAGCAGATAATATCTCCCGTGCGTGTCGGGCGCGGAAAGCACAATCGGTTCGGCCGTCAGATCGAGAAAGGCCGAGGAATAGAGCGTGTCGACATTGGCGCGCACCACATCCTTGAACGAGGCGTCGGGAAAGGCGCGCACATGGACGAATTGATTGATGGGCGCGGCGAAACCTTCCGGCTTCACGACATTCGTGGTCTTGTCCTTGGTAAGATCGAACAGAATTTGAGGCAGGCCGTAAACGACGGCCTCGACGCCCGCCTTAAGCGCCTCCTGCTCCCTCGCCTGGGCGGCCACCTCGGTTTCCGCCTGCCCCTTGGCGTCCTGCGCCGCATCGGACTTCTGGTCCCGGCAGGCGCCCAGCCCGCCCATGGCCAGGATGAGGACCAGTGACATCCATCTCGCTTTCATGATTTCTCCAAAAATAAGTCGATGGCGCACAACGAAAATCGCGCTCGCGGCGAAAGTCCGACGTTTTTGGCGGCGCCGTCAACGCGTTTTCGTGCGATGTGCCCAAATTCCTGACAATTTCGCCGTGCTGGTCCGCCGTCCCGAAGGGGCGCCGACGCGACCTCGTGAAAACGGGCTCCGTCAATCGCGCGTCGCATCTTGTTTAGGACATGAACTGAGGCGATAATCAATTTAACCACTAACCTGCGGTTGGTTCATGACATTTGGCGATGAAGGCAAAACTCGGGAAGTCGGCGTGACACGACCTCAACGCGCGTTCGGGTCGAAGCTCGTTTCCTGCCCCTTCGAAGTCCATGTCGACGGCGCGCGACGGGATCAGTTTTACGACGTCCGCGACGCCACGGCTTCCGCCCGCTTGGCCAAGCGCGTCAACCCACGCGCCTGCGTCGTCGTGATGGACGCGCGGACAGGTAAGCTCGTGGCGGAGATGCAACCCGACCATCCTTCCGAGGGGTCCTGAGCGCAAACGCGCGGCGCGCATGTCGAGCGAAGAGAGACGCGTCACATCGCGGGTGACGGGTATGGTCGCGCCTCAGGCATATCCTCGCCGTCCCCATCCGACTCTCAATGCGCTGAATTTCATTTTCCCTGCTCGACGCGATCCATTGGGGTCGAAGCGGGGCCTGGATGCGCGTTTGCAGTCGCGGTCCGGCTGGGCTAGGTCTCGCCTCCTCCGTCGACCTGCGATTTTCTCAAGCTCAGATGACCAAGCGCGCCCCTGACATCGCCTCTTTCCGCCGCATCGTGGTCAAGGTCGGCTCCTCGCTGCTCGTTGATCCCCAGGAGGCGACGGCGAAGCGTGGCTGGCTCGCCAGATTGGCGGATGACATTGCTGCGCTGCATCGCGGCGGCGCCGACGTGCTCGTCGTCTCCTCGGGGGCCGTGGCGCTCGGCCGCAGCGTGCTGGGCCTGCCGCACGGCGCTTTGCCGCTCGAGGACAGCCAGGCGGCCGCCGCGGTCGGGCAGATCGCGCTCGCGCGCCTGTGGGCCGAGGCGTTGCATGCGCGCGGCCTGATCGCCGGGCAGGTGCTCGTCACATTTGGCGACACGGAAGAGCGCCGGCGCTACCTTTATGCGCGCGAATGCCTGACGCGGCTTCTCTCCCTGCGCGCCGTGCCGGTCATCAATGAAAACGACACGGTGGCCACGGCCGAGATCCGCTACGGGGACAACGATCGGCTCGCCGCCCGCGTCGCGACCATGGCGAGCGCCGACCTTCTCGTGCTGCTCTCGGACGTCGACGGACTCTATACCGCCCCGCCCGCAACCGACCCGAGCGCGAGACATCTGCCGGTGGTGCCGCGCATTACGGCCGAGATCGAGGCGATGGCCGGCGGCGCGGCCTCGCAATATTCGCGCGGCGGCATGCGCACCAAGATCGAGGCGGCGAAGATCGCCACGACCGGCGGGGCGCATATGGTCATCGCCGACGGCCGCGCCGAGGCGCCCATCGAACGTATCGGCGCAGGCGAACGCTGCACCTGGTTCCTTACCCCCTCGAACCCCGTAACCGCCCGCAAGAAGTGGATCGCCGGCTCGCTCGAACCCAAGGGCGCGGTGCATATCGACGCGGGCGCGGCGCGGGCGCTGGGTTCGGGAAAGAGCCTGCTCCCCGCCGGCGTGACCCGCGTCGAGGGCGCCTTCGCGCGTGGCGACTGCATCGTGATCCGCAACCATCAGGGCGGGGAGATCGGCCGCGGCCTCGTGACCTATGACGCGGTCGACGCCGCCAAGATCGTCGGCCGCTCGACCAAAGACATTGAGGCGCTGCTGGGCTTCAAGGGTCCCGACGAAATCATCCATCGCGACGACATGGCGCTCGCCGGGGAATGATCCTCCGTCCGCCGGGGAGAGCTGACCAGGAAATGTCGAAACTTTAACGCCGGCGACGCCTTCGCCTGCTCTTGGCGCCTTCCCGCCCTCCCCCCATATTCCCTTTCGCCGCGCCGTGTCGGCGGGTTCCTATTGGGAGAGACGGATGTCACCGGAAGAACGTCAACTGCTCGTCGGGCTGTTCGAGCGCACGAAGAGCGCCGCCAACGGTCCCCGGGACCAGGAGGCGGAAGCTTTCATCGGCGAGCAGATCAAGGCCCAGCCGGCCGCGCCCTATCTTCTGGCGCAGACGGTCATCGTGCAGGATCAGGCCTTGCAGGGCGCCAACGCCCGGATCGAGCAGCTCGAAGCGCAGGTGAAGGACTTGCAGTCGAAGCCCGCCGGCGGATTTCTCGGTGGACTTCTCGGAGGCGGCCAACGCCAGGCGCCGCCGCCGCCGCCGCAACGTCCCCTGCCGGGGGCGGCCCCGCAGGGCGGCCCCTGGGGCAACCCCAACGCGGTCGCCGGCGGCTATGCGCCTCAAGGCTGGGGTCAGCAGCAGGCGCCCGCATCTGACGGGGGCTTTCTGAAGGGCGCGCTGGGAACGGCCGCGGGCGTGGCGGGCGGCGTTCTGCTGGCTGACGGCATCCGCAACCTCTTCACCCATGGCGGCGGCTACGGCGGCATGGCTAATCTCGGGATCGGCTCTGGCGTTTCGCCCGCGGGCGACACCACCGTGATCAATAATTATTACGGCGATTCGCAAGACGGCGGCCCGGACGGCGGCGGATACGACGCGGGCTACGACCAGGGCGACCAGGATGATCGCGACCTGAGCGACGCCGATTTCAGTTCGGACCCTGGTTTCGATGACGGCGGCGGCTTCGACGACGGCGGCGACGGCGGCTTCGACGTGTGAACCGGCGCTCCTGACGGAACGTTCCCCGCATCCTTCGAGGCGCGCGCCGCGCGCGCGCCTCAGCATGCGGCCGCGAGCGCCCCATAGTTAGGGGCGTGCGCGCCGCGAAAGGCGGCGCCTCAAGTGCCAAGACGTGCGTCGACGCACGGCGATCCATCAGCGCGAATCCTATGGTCTCCTCATCGACGATTGAACGTCAGGGACCAGGACAATGAACAGCTTCTCCGCCACGCGCTCCAGCTTTTCCTCTCGCTCTCTGCGCGTCGTTGTCGCGCTCGAGATGAGTCTCGCCATCCTCGGCGTCGGCGTGAGCGTTTCCGCCGCCGAAGACTTTTTTTCGACGCCCGCCGCTGCGCCGGTCGTGGAAAGCGTCTCGACGACGATCCCGTTCATCCTTCCCGTCGAAGACGGCGCAGACGCGCAGATGCAAGCGGCCGCCGCTCCCGCGCAAAATTGCCGGGACGTCGCGACGCAGATCGACGAAGGCTATGGCGTGCGCGGCGGGGTCATCCACACCGTCTGCGGCAAGGCCCTTTGAGCGCAAGGCCAGCTCAGCCGAAAAAAAGCCGCCGCTCAGAGACCGCCAAGGCACACGTATTTCAGTTCGAAACGCCATTATCTGCAATTAGCGTTTTATCTGTCCAGGCGAACAGCGAGTGACAACGCTCAGACATTCGAGCGACTCTGGCCAAGCTGCCATGTGATCCTGCGAGCAGCATTTGCGTCACGCACTGCTTTTAAGGTTCCGTCGTCAGCGAGCGCCCGTCAATCAAGAAATCGCAGCGGCCGTCAGGCCGCGCAAAACCAATGTCGCGCCGTACAGAGAAATGCTTTATTGCGCAAATCCGCCTCTCTAAAAAATCCATTGCGCCTGGGATCAGCATTTACGCTGGCGCTACCGGCAACCAATTACCCCCGACCCGACGGAACGGAAGAATTAAATGGGGACAATAATGAATGCGAGAATTTCTTTGCCTCTGGCAATCTTTGCAGCAAGCGCCTTGACAAGTTGGGACGTCGCCGGCTCTACATTTTACGTTGCGACGAGCGGATCAAACATTCCTAGCTGCGGGGCGTCCGCGCAACCCTGCAAGACCATCACTTTCGCATTCAACAACAAAGCGACGGCCGGGGACACGATTATCGTCTTGCCGGGAATCTATACCTCGGAGGTTGATCCTACGGGCGCCCGGCATCTTACGTTGTCCGCACGGATAAAGTCCGGCGCTCCATCAAAGCCAATTACCATAAGATCTCAGCAGCATCACCAAGCGATTATTGATCAGGCAGATGTTCCGACGGCGGACGGCGCTGCTGTTATCATCACGTCGAACTACGTCGTGTTCGACGGATTTCGTATTACGCGAGGCTTCAAGGGAGGCGTGTTTATACAATCGTGTCCGTCGCAGATGTGTGGGACAGGCGTCGTTTTCTCGCATAACGAGATTGACCATAACGGAATGGTCACCACTGACGCCGCGGGTCACACGGGGGTTTATAGTCGGGCTGGACGGCGCAGGCAACGGAAGCGTTAAAAACATAACGATTAGCGGTAACTTCTCACACGACAATGGCGCGCCACTTGGATACGCCGGTCATGGATTTTACATTACGAGTTCAAACACACTTGTATCCAATAATATAGCCTCACATAACGCGGGGAATGGCTTCCAAATATACGCTTACAACAACATAGAAAATGTTCATATCTATAACAACGTCGCCGCAAATAACGGATGGGGGAGGCCCTCTTCAGGAATAACTTTATACACTGACGGATCCACGGGCGAATCCTTCCATAATATATTTATATACAATAATATATTATTCGATAACGTCGATACCGGCGTTACGTTAACCAATGCCGTCGGAGACGGAATTTCCCATCAAATCAAACCTTATCTACGGCAGCGCGGACGTCATTGATATTCCGGGCCAAAAACCGGCTCCTATTCAAAGGAAAACACATATTCAATCCGATCCAAAATTTCTCAATGGGTCAGGAAAGTATTCCGAAGAGACCGATTACATGCTTGAACCGTCGTCGCCCGCGATAAGTAATGGCCGAGTTTTCGATTCCGTTCATTGAGGATTACGCAAATAATCCGAGACCAGTTGGCGCCAGTCCAGATATCGGAGCGTATGAACATCAAGCTCATTAAGTTAAAACTCATTCGGCCCGCCGCCCCAACCTAAGTCTAACCCTCAGTTCGCAACAGCCGCGTCCAATTCGCCCGCGACAACACGACGCCGAGAACCCCGATACCCGGAGTCAAAACGTCGGGACGAATGCCTGACGAATTTTCCAATTAGATAATTTGCCGCCGCACCGCTCGGAACCCCACGATGCTCGTTTTATTAGTCTCGATTGATGGATAACGCCCCGCCTTGCACAGCGAGTCCTTGATCGCCCTGCAACGTATCAACCAAAAGCATTAGGCATCTCGTCTGTCACAGAGTTGACATCTTTAAATTAACTTCCGTATTATGTCTGGAGTTTTTCCGGAGCGTTTCCGATTTGCGAACGCGCGCATGTCTGTTTTTTGTAAGTCGACGCACGACGGTCAAGCGACGCTCGGCGGGAATGAAGAATTAATGCACGTCTTTGAGTTCCATCGATGACGCATGATTTCGCTAAATAGCAGTTGAGTTGCGCTTGCTTAAAAATTCGGCCTGTTAATACTCAACTATATTCAATCAACATCATTTCTCGATAAGGGATATTTTGTCATGCCTGACTTTGTACTACGTTTTGGTAGCCCGGCTTCCGCAGAAATCTTATCTAATCTAGATTTTCTAGGCCGCAATAGGCTAGGACATGACAGTTGCTCGGTCCGTCAAGGCGATGGATATCAACTCATGTCGCT
>CAVQNJ010000014.1:0-7501 GCA_963713845.1 uncultured Alphaproteobacteria bacterium | reverse complement strand
GGGCGGGAGCGTCGGGAGCGGGTTTGATCGACTTTTGCGGGATCAGCGCCGGATCAATCGGCGCATTGGTGCGCGCGTCGTAGACGACGACATGACGCAGCGTGAATTGCGGGCCGAGATCGATGTCGAATTTGACCGGCGCCAGCGCCGAGTTGCGATCGCGTTCCGCGGCCCTCGCCGCCGCGTCGACGCCCGCGCCGTCGGGCGAGACGGAGACGCCTGCGACGCTGGCGCGAACTGACGCGTTGAAATAGCCGCTCGCCCATAGCGCGTTGCTTATGTCAGGATAGTCAGCGACGACGCGGCGGGCGAGGCCCATGCCCGCCGAAGGCGGTTCGAGCCGCAGCCGCCATGTGCGCGATGCATCTTTAAGCGATTGCTCTAGCGAGCTGTTCTCCTCGAAGTCCCGAGAAGGTCACATCATAGGCGATTGCGTTCTGTCTCGGCTCCGCCGTCTCGGGCGCGCCCAAGAGGCCAAAGAAATCGAAAGCTCGCGCCGGATGCGCCCCTTCGAGGCAAAGGACGCAAAACGCCACCATCACTGAAACGCGCTGGTTACTCACTGAAGTCTCGAAAACAATCCGCCAAGCTGCACCTTAGGCGAAATGATTGGCTTGGTCCAATCCGCCGGGGGTTTCTTTCCGCCGGTCCCGGCGCGGTTGCGGCCGCCGGATGTCCCGCGGGGCGGGCAAGTCGCAGGCGCGGGAGAGACCTCGCGTCCCGTCGTCACGCCGCCGGCCGGCTGGAGGCAGAGGTTCCTTGCGTCCGCGGGCGCGGCGCTACGCTGGGCGAATACGTTGGAGCAGGGTTTCCACCGCCTCGATCGAGGCCGGTTTCGTCAGATGCACATTAAAGCCCGCGTCTTGGGCGCGGCGGCGATCGTCGTCCTGCCCCCAGCCGGTCAGCGCAATGAGCGTGAAGGGATGACCGGGCGCACGGGCGCGGATGCGCCGCGCCGTCTCGTAGCCGTCGACGCCCGGCATGCCGACATCGACAAAGATCAGATCCGGTTCGAACGCGTCGATAACGTCGACGCCGCGGGGACCGTCGTAGGCCGTACGCACCGTTGCCCCCAAGCTTTCGAGCAACAGTCCGAAGCTGTCGGCGACGTCGTGATCATCGTCGATGACGAGAGCCCGGACCGCGTTGCCGTTGGCGGTCGCCGCTCCCTCGGTCGACGCCGCCACGGTCGCGGGCGCCGTGCCGAGAGGCAACCGGACAATGAACTCGCTTCCGAGCCCGACGCCCTTGCTCTGCGCCGTTATGCGCCCGCCATGCATCTCCAAGAGCTTGCGCACGAGGGCGAGGCCAATCCCCAACCCCCCTTCAGAAAACCGGATTTGACCGTCCGTCTGCGCAAAGAGATCGAAGATGCGCGGCATCATATCGGCGCTGACGCCAACGCCATTGTCGCGAACGCGTAGAATGAAGTTGTCGCCCTCGCGCGCGCCCTCGATGTCGATATGGCCGCCCGGCGGCGTATATTTCGCCGCGTTATTGATGATGTTGGCCGCAATCTGGGCCAGCCGGACCGGATCGCCGAAAACCCACAGCGGCTCGTCCGCGAACTTTACGCTCACGCGATGGCCTTTCTTTTCGATGAGCGGCTGGCATGTTTCCAGCGCGTGGCGGAGAAAATCCGATGCGTCGACACACGCCCAGTGCAAGTCGACCTTGCCGAGACTGATCCGGGAGATTTCAAGAAGGTCGTCGACAAGGCGAACGAGATGATCGACCTGACGCTCCGCCATATCCAGCAGGCGCGCCTCCGGATTCATGGGTCGAAATTTCCGTTTGAGCACATACACGGCATTGCGGATCGGAGCGAGCGGGTTGCGCAATTCATGCGCCAGGGTGGCGAGGAACTCGTCCTTGCGGCGGTCGGCTTCTTGCAGCGCGGTTTCGGCCTCATGGCGCGCCGTCACGTCGGCATGCGTCCCGATCGCGCGAAGCGGCCGTCCTTCGGCATCTCGCTCAACCACCTGTCCACGGGCGAGAATCCAGCACCAGGAGCCGTCCTTGCGCTGTAAACGGTGCTCGCATTCGTAGAAATCGGTGCGACCCTCAAGATGATCCGTCAATATGGCTGCGACGGCCTGCTTCTCATCCGGATGAATGAGCGCTTCCCAGGTTCGATAGTGAGTCTCGATCGTGTCGAGCTCATAGCCGAGCATGGAGGCCCAGCGGCCACCGAATTGAGCGCGGCCGTTGCTCACGTCCCAGTCCCAAAATCCGAGCTGGCCCGCTTCGAGCGCCATGGCAAGCTGCCGCTGGCTTTCGCGCAAGGCGAGTTCCGTCTGCTTTCGCTCGAACACGATGGCGATTTGATCGCAGATGGACTGTATGACCTGCATGTCGCCGTCGCGAAAATGCGTGCGCTCGCGAGAGACGAAAGCGATGGTTCCGAAAAGCTTGCGATCGGCGACGAGAGGGAAGCCAGCATAGCTCTTTGCGCCGGCCGCGTTCAAAAATTCGGCTCCGGGTTCGCGGGAGTGCTGAAGGTCTTCGATGACAAGTCGCGTCTGCGTTTCGGCGACACGACCGCATAACGCTTCCCCAAATCGCATCGTCGCGAAAAAGCGCCGGTCTTCCTCGGAGACTCCGCGACAAATCGCCAAACCGAGCACGCGCGGCTCGATGGGCTGGAAATGATAGTACAATTCAACGCCGATATCGTCGGCAATGTCTGAAAAGATCGTTTCAAGAAGCTCCTTTTCATTTGCGGACTCCAGAAGCAGGAGTTGCGACGCTCGCGCGAGCAATTTGAGCTGCCGGTTGCGATCTCGCAGCGCCTCTTCCGCCTCTCTTTGCCTCGTGATGTCGATATTCATGCCGAACCATTCGACAACCTCGTCGTTGGCGTCGCGGACGGGCGCGGCCTGCACGCTCATCCAGCGCCAGGCGCCATCGTGTCGGCGGATGCGGTGTTCGCTTTCAAACAGGCCGCCGTGCTTCACCGCCTCCTGCCATTTGGCGGTCGCCGCTGGTTGATCGTCGGGATGCACGGCCCTGGTCCAACCATCGCCCAGCATTTCCTCCGCGGTCTGCCCGGTGAAGGCCATCCATTCCGGTTGCGGCTCGACATGCAGCCCGGACGAGGGACAGCACCATGTTATCGCACTCGCCGCGCGAACGAGCGTGCGATGACGCAGCTCGCTGTTGCGCATCGCCGCTTCAGATATCCTGCGCTCCGAGATGTCGCGCACGAATGCGCGCATGGCGACAATGCGCCCGTCTTCGTCAACGACAGTCCAGCTTCGCAGGCTCACCGGAAAGTGAGAGCCGTCCTTGCGGATGTATTGCTTCTCATATTCGGGGGATTCGCCGCGCGCGAGAGTATGGTCGCGCACAATTTCGGCTTCCATCTCATGCCAGATTTCGGGGGTCAGCTCCTGATAGGTCAGTCTGCGCAGTTCCTCGAGCGTGTAGCCGAGCATCTGCTGATAGGCTGCATTGGCGTCGAGAATACGCCCACTGATGTCGACGGTCACGATTCCGTCCCGGCTCGTTTCGACGAGCGATCGAAAGCGCTGTTCACTTGCTTGCAGCGCTTCGAGGTTCTTTTTACGTTCGGTGACGTCAACAGTGATGGCGACGCTCCCCAGCAGCCGCCCTTCATCGGAGAAAACGGGCGCGGCGGAGGCCTCCAGGGACCATTTGCGGCCGCTTGGCAGAGAGATCTCGAGTTCCTCCCGCTCGATGGCGCGCTTCTCGTGCAAGGATCTTTGCAGCGGGAGCTCTGCATCCTCCAGTTGCCGGCCATCCTTGACATAGCGAACCTGGCGGCCGGCGGCCTCCGGGTCCTGCGCTGACGCCGAGATCTCGCTCGATGGCAGCCACTCGAATTGAGCAAGCAGCGCGTTATTGCCAATCACATGGTCGCAATTCGGACCGTCCGTATAACACAGGCCGATCGGCGCCGCGTTCATGACCGCTTCGAGCCTCAGCCGAGTTTCAGCCAGCTCCCGCTCGTTCGTCATCCGATCATGCAAATCGATGATCGAGCCGATATAGCCGATAAGTGCGCCCCGAGCGTCGCGCCGTGGCGCGCCAACCGCCAACGCCCATCGGAACTGGCCATCTTGGCGCCGGAGCCTTGCGACGATCTGAAATGCGCGCGCGAATTCTCCCGACCGCTTCAGCTCGACCCTTACTTGATCCCGGTCGTCATTGTGAACGATCTCGAGCCATCCCAGCCCCTTCGCCAATTCTGCGCTTTGTCCAGTTATCTCGAGCCAGCTGGGATCGATGTCGGTGCAACGTCCATCACGATCTGTCGCCCAACTGACAACCCAGTGCTGATCCACCTGTTCAAGCAACATGTCGCGACCGGTTCACGATGACGGAAAGAACATGGGAATATAGCAAACTCCCGTTTCGGGGGGGAAGGAGGAAAATTCGGGGAAGGACGGAGCGTCAGGCCGCCGGTCAAACACGTCTTGCGCGTTCGCTGCGGCGGCTGATAATTAAGCCTGACAGTGGGCGGCGCTATCCGATAAGGACATGGATGCATGGCGGAGGCCGACCGTGACGACGCGTCGCAGAGCTTGTCATTGCGGGTGTGTCTTCTTGGCGCCACGGGAACGATTGGCCGGGCGACGTTGCGTGTCCTCGTGGCGCGCGGACATCACGTCGTTTGCTTCGTGCGACCGTATGCGGGCAGTGGCGGGACACTCCTGAGCGACGGCAAAAAGCGGATGTTCGACGGAGCCGCTGTGAGATTCGTCGATGTGTCGAATCCGGCGTCGCTCCTGAGCGACGGATTTCAGGGCGCACAATTCGATGCCGTCGTATCCTGCATGGCGTCCCGGACGGGCGCGCCGAAGGATGCATGGGCGATCGACCATCAGGCGCATATGAATTTACTGTCGGCGGCCAGGGAAGAGGGCGTCTCCCATTTCGTGCAGCTCTCGGCCATCTGTGTACAAAAGCCCCTCCTCGAGTTTCAGCGCGCCAAACTGGCGTTCGAGACGGCGCTCATGCAGTCCGGCGTCAAATATTCGATCGTGCGGCCGACCGCGTTCTTCAAATCGCTGTCGGGACAGATTGAGCGTGTGCGGCGAGGCAAGCCGTTTCTGGTCTTCGGCGATGGGCTGCTGACCTCCTGCAAGCCGATCAGCGACAACGATCTCGCCGTGTATCTGGCTGAGTGTTTGGAGGACCCGGGTCGCTGGAATCGTGTGCTTCCGATCGGCGGGCCAGGCAATCCGATCACGCCAAGGCAACAGGGCGAGCGCCTTTTTGCGCTTCTGCGTCGTCCCCCTTTCTTTCGTCGCGTGCCGCTCGCGACGCTCGACGTCATTGTCGGCGCGCTCGGCGCGCTCGCCCGTGTCGCGCCTGCTCTTGCAGGAAAGGCCGAACTCGCGCGGATCGGTCGCTATTACGCGACAGAATCCATGCTTTGGCTGAATCCGGAAACGGGCCATTATGACGCAGCCGCGACGCCCGCGACAGGCGCTGAGACGCTGTTCGATTACTATGCTTCGGTCATAGCTGGCGACGTGACGTCGATGCGGGGAGATCACTCCGTATTCTGAACTCCGGTCCCTTCGCAGCAAGCAGGCCAATTCCCCTTATTAGGTCGGAGATACCGTGTGGACGTCTCGCGCGAGAGGCTGTAGAGGGCCGGTGCGCGCGGCTCTTCTGCACGCACCGCATGTAACCGCGCTTTATTCGACGGCGCGGATGCCCTAAATCTCACGAACGACGAAAAACAAGCTAAGTCAGCGAGGATGATAAGAATGGCACTTTTCAAGAATACGAGTCTGGACGACCGCAGAAACGCCGCTGCGGCCGCAAAAAAAGCGACGATGGAAAAATTCCGCGCCTTGACTGCCCAGATCAACGAGGGAGCGGCGGAACGGTCGACTGCCCGGCAAGCAGTCATTTCGGCGCGCGAAGCGCGCGCCGAAAAGCGCGAAGCCGCTCGGTTGGCCAACGAAGCACGCAAGGCGCAAGCTGAAGCACTCCGCGAAATCTCGCTCAAGGCCGAACAGGCGGAACGTGACGCTAAAGCGGCTGAACAGGCGGAGCGCGAGGTTGCTTCTGCGGCGGAACGCAAGGCCGCCAGAGACGCCCGCTACGCCGCCCGAAAGGCCCGCAGATAACGAAGGCTGCGCGATTTGACAATCTCGGGCTTGAAACCTTCAGCGCGACACATCAGGTCGAAAAGGCGGCGATGGAGGCGATGGATTTGTATGAGGGCGGCGCGGCCGCCCGCGGGGCCGGTCAAGGCCAAGTCCATGTTGCGGGCGTCTCGGCGCCGACAAGGAGTATGACGATGCATGTAACGATCGATCAGGCGGAAAAGGCGATTGCGGCGGCAAGGAAGCGCGCGCTCGAACTCAAGACTCAGATGTGCATCGCCGTCGTTGATTCAGGGGCGAATCTCAAGGGATTTTACCGCATGGATGACGCTTGGGTCGGCAGCATCGACATCGCGATCAAAAAGGCGAGGACCGCGGTCTTTTTCGGCATGCCGACGGGGCAGATCGGCAGGCTTTCTCAGCCGGGAGGCCCGCTGTTCGGCATCGAACATTCTAACGACGGGCTCATCACCTTCCCGGGCGGCCTTCCAATTGTGGACGCCGACGGCGTGATGATCGGCGCCATCGGCGTGTCGGGCAGCTCGGTGGAGAACGATCATGCGGTCGCGCAAGCTGGCGGAGGCGCCATCGGCGTCTGCGATCTGCCCGAGCATCCCTGGCGCACGTGACCGACGCCACGCGGTTCCGCATCGTGTGGCCGTTTCAACGCAGTCATTGCGCAATTTCAAGACGCAGAATGTCAGGTCCTGAATATGTAATACGGACCTGGAGCCCCTCATGGATCGGACCGCCTTGCGAGGCCATCTGATGAAACCCGGCGGTGACGACAGCTCCGTGGTAAGTGAAACGCTGGCCGCCAACGACAAAGGTTTCGGCCTTTTGATTCATCTGCCACGCCCCTTTCGGTAATTTGGCAAACTCGGTCACGGGACCTTCGGCGATGGCGTAACGTCCCTCTCGCAATTTCGCCACGGCGCCCCTGTAGTCCGCGTAGGTCGAAGCAAAAACCAGGATTGTCCAAAGCGCGGTGAATGCGAGAGCAAGTCTGCGCATCCGGTTCACGAAGATCGCGAAAAAAATAAAGAAAGCGAGGCCGGCGGCGGGAAACCACCAAGCCGCATAGCCGCTTTGTGAGACGTCAAAGACCGTCGTGTAGTTCATATGCCGCGCAACTCGTTTCGAAGATCAATGGCGAAGCGCTTCGACGAGTCAATGCGGCTGGCCGCGGTGGTGGGAGGGTGAAGCCGGGCGGGGCGGGCTGCCGGCACGCCCGCAGGGCGGCGCTGAGCGCGAGTGATGGTCATGGTGTCTCAGGGCGGCGTGCCGGGCACAGGTGGCGAAGGGCAGGGGCGAGTTTTGCGCGCTATATGCTCGCTCGCCCCGAAACGGCCCACCGGGCAATGCTGGCTAAGTGCCTGATTTTATTGGTGGCGGACGCAGTTCCGTCAAACCCG
>CAVQNJ010000013.1:0-37477 GCA_963713845.1 uncultured Alphaproteobacteria bacterium | reverse complement strand
GCCGAGAGACGCTGGCCGATCTGCGCGAGGCCGGCGCTCGGCGGCGGCGTGGCGCTCGCGGGTCTCCTCGAGCCGCGGGCGCGCGCGCGCCGCTGGGCGTCCCGCGGGCTGGGCGTCGGCCAACGTCGAGAGCCGCGCCGCTTCGCGCGCGGCTCTCAAGCGCTTCGGCGAGGGCGTCCGCCTCCGCGCGGCGACCGTTCCGCCTCGACGCGCAAATCCGACGAGGCGATTTTTTTCGGCAAGGCGGCGTGCGGCGGGCGTCGGCGCCTCAGCCGCCTGGGTGAAGCCGTCCCAGCGCCAAAGGTCGCCTTCCTTCGAGACGAGCCGCTGGCCGGGCTTCAGCAGCTTGCGCAGACTTTCGCCCTCGGCGCGCAGCACGACGCCGATCTGCGCCAGGCGACGGCGCAGCGCCGGCGGCGCGATCGACCATTTCGTCGAGCTTGCGCACGCCATTGGGCAGCGCCGGATCGCCGGCGCTCGGACGGTCGAGCGCCCAATGCGCCGGGCGCCGAGGTTTCGGCCGAGGCGTCGAGATCGTCGCCGAGCGCCGCGCCGAGCGCCGTCTCATAGCCCTTCTCGACCGGTCATCGCATTCGACGACCGGCGCCCAGCAGGCCGCCGGCACTCGACTGCAACAGGTTTTCGAGGGTGCGCACCTCCGTCTCGAGCCGCTGCGCCCGCAGCGCCGCCTGCTCGACGGGGTCGACGGGACGGCGGCCTCCGCCTCGCGCGCCTCGCGCTGCGGCGTCGTTCAGCCGCACTGGGCCGCCTCGTCGGCGGCCTGGGCCTCTGCGGCTGGCGAGTTCGAAGGCCTCGGCGAGGCGCGCCGCCTCTTCCGCGCCCGCCGCCCTGCCCCGCGATGAGCGCGAATTCCGTGTCCAGGCGCGTCAGCTCGGCCTCGAAGCGGGCGACCCGGCTTGTCTCGTCGCGCAGGGCCGATTCGAGGGCGGCGCGGCGGGCGTTCACGCCGGCGAACTGCTCCTGAGCGTCGCCCAGCGCCGATTCCGTTTCCGCGAGCATCGGCTTCGACCTCGGCGAGAGTCGGAGGCGGGCCTCTTCCTCCCGCTCGGCGTCCTGCGAATCGGCGCCCATGAGCTCGGCGCGCTCTTCTTCGAGCCGCTCGCGCCACCTGCGCTCGCGTCCGCGATCAGCGCGCCCTCGCGCTCGAGGTCGCGCATGAATTGTTCGATCTGGCGCGTCAAGCTCGCCAATCCGCTGCGTCGCCCGGGCTTCGTCGGCCTCGAGCGCCTGCCGTGCGGCGACGAGGCGATGGACGGCGGCGCCCGCTTCGGCCTCCCGCTCCCGCAACCGCGGCAATTCATGCGCGGCGATCGCCTGCGCCTTCGGCGGCCTCCGCCTGCGCCAGCGTGCGCGTCTGAACATTGGCGATGTCGGCCTCGAGCCGCGTCGGCGGCCTCGCGCAATTGATCGGCGGCGATCTGGTAGGACACGAGCGCGACGAGCGCCTCGTTCTGCGCGGATCCTGGCGGCGAGTTCGCGGTATCGCGACCGCCTGGCGCGCCTGCCTGCTTGAGACTGTCGGACTGACTCTCGACCTGCTTGAGCACGTCTTCGAGGCGGGTCAAATTCTCGGAGGCGGCGTTGAGGCGCAATTCGGCCTCGTGGCGGCGCGAATGCAGCCCAGCGACGCCGGCGGCGTCTTCGAGGATACGCCGGCGGGCCTGCGGCTTCGCCGAGATGATCTCGCCGATTTGCCCCTGGCGCACGAGCGAGGGCGAGCGCGCGCCGGTGGCGGCGTCGGCAAACAGCAATTGCACGTCGCGGGCGCGGACCTCTTTGCCATTGACCCGATAGGTCGAGCCCTGCTCCCGCTCGATGCGGCGCGTGATTTCGATGCAGTCGGCGTCGTTGAAGGCGGCCGGGGCGAGACGGCCGGCATTGTCGAGGACGAGCGCCGACCTCGGCGAAGTTGCGCGCCGGCCGCGAGCCGCCGCCCGAGAAGATCACGTCGTCCATACCCGACGGCGCGCATGTTTTTATAGGAATTCTCGCCCATGACCCAGCGCAGGGCCTCGACAAGATTGGATTTGCCGCAGCCATTGGGACCGACCACGCCGGTCAGGCCCGGCTCGATCAGGAAATCAGTCGGTTCGCAGAAGCTTTTGAAGCCCAGAAGTCTCAGGCGCTCGAATTTCATGACGAAAGAGCGCCACAAAAGAATGGGGAAATCAAGAAATCACCCTCAATATCTTGTGGGAAGCGGCGCGCCGTCCGGGCCCGGTGAGACCCCCGCACGCCCTCGGCAAGCCTTTTTTTGTTGCATCGCAGGAATTAGGCCGGAAAAATGGAATGGCTTCGCGCGAATCGGTCCGGCTTTCGTGACCGTGCGGCAAAGATCGAGGACACCCTTGGCGGCGACGGTCGGCGACGACGATCTTTGGGTTTTTGGCTATGGTTCGCTCATGTGGCGGCCGGGCTTCGACTTCGTCGACAGCGCGCTCGCCTGGGTCCATGGCTATCATCGCTCCCTGTGCATATTTTCTCATGTTCACAGGGGCACGCCGGAGCGGCCGGGACTCGTTCTCGGCCTCGATCGCGGGGGCTCCTGCCAAGGGGTGGCTTTCCGCGTGGAGGCGCGCAATCGCGCAGAAACAATCCGCTATCTTCGCGAGCGCGAACTGGTGACGTCGGTGTATCTCGAAAAGACCGTCGGCGTGCGATTTGCGGAGGGCGGTTGCACAAATGCCCTCGCCTATGTGGTCGATCGCAGCCATTGCCAGTACTCCGGTCGGCTGCCGTTCGATGAGATGGCGCGCCTGATCGCCGAAGGCGTCGGACAAAACGGCGACAATCCCGCCTATGTTCGCAACACATACGAACATCTCCTGCAACTCGACATTCATGACGCGGAACTGGCGGAAGTGGTGCGCCGCCTGGATCAATGCTCGTGTCGCGCCTCGCCCGCGCCCGCGCCCGCCGCGATCTGAGGCCGTCGAGGCTCACATGAAAAGACGCGCATCTGAAAAAAGGCCGGGGACCTGGCCCCGGCCGTCAAACGCCTACGCGCACTGGAAAAACCCACAAAACGAGACAAACACGACGCGCACGCACGCAACACGAACGCCCACTACGCGAACGCACTGAATACCGGGACGCGCCACGCTACGCTTCGCGCAACAGAACTCAAACGCGGATGACGCCACTCAACTCAACAGAGATCCTGCAAGATCGCGGACCGTCTCCGCCTCGGCGGAGAAATGCACGTGCCATTCGGCGACGCCCAGTTCCCGCGCCAGTTCCTGCAGCGAGCGCCGGGCGCCGCCCGTTCCCGCGGCGAAAACGCAAACCGGCCGCAAGGCCGCGCCCTCGCGCGCCACGCCGATGATCGCGCCGCTCTCGACGTCCGAGACGAACCCCTCCTCGCCGCGCTGAAACACCGAACACACGAAGCGGCGCCCCGAAAGTCCGCGCCAGGAGAAGAAACGGCCGCGCAAGACGTCTGCCTCGAGAAGCGACTCAAGTTCCTGACCACGGGACGAGGCCGCCGCGCGGCGGAGAACGGAAGACGAGGGACTGAACCTTTGCATGGCTTAAGCGACCTTCGGACGGCGAACGCCAACGGGCGAAACAAGAACATGATTAGAACAAACACGATACAAAGTCAACGGGCGATCGTTTTGCGCCATACCGGGTCGCGGCAGGCTGCGATCCCACACACGCCGGGCCCGAGTTTGGCGGGCCGCGGCCTTACAGGGAAATGGCGAGCGAATCCGCTCGATTTCAAGCGTTGACGCAACCTTGAACCCTCGAGTGCGGCTTTTGTTCGCGTCGATCGTGATTTTTCAGGGGCTTTTTGAAGCCAGAACGACGCGGGCTCAGCCGCTGGCGCCGCCGCCCGCCGTGCGCAGCCAGGCCGCGCCGCAGGCCTTGGCCAGTTCGCGCACGCGCAAAATATAGCTCTGCCGTTCCGTGACCGAGATCACGCCGCGCGCATCGAGCAGGTTGAAGGCGTGGCTCGCCTTGATGCACTGGTCGTAGGCGGGCAGCGCCATGAGATGCAATTCGTCCCCCGAGCCCGCGCCGAAAGCGAGCAGGCGGTGACATTCGGCTTCGGCGTCCTTGAAGTCGTCGAAGAGCTTCGACGTGTCGGCGGCTTCGAAATTATGGCGTGAATACTCCTGCTCCGCCTAAAGGAAGACATAGCCATAGGTGACCAACCAGCCGCCCTCGCGACCGTTGAAATTGAGATCCATGATGCTGTCGACGCCCTGGAGATAACACGCAAGGCGCTCGAGCCCATCAGTGAGCTCGCCCGGGACCGGCGCGCGCTCAAATCCCGCCACCTGCTGGAAATAAGTGAATTGCCAGACCTCCATGCCATCGCACCAGCATCCCGAGCCGAGACCCCAGGCGCCAAGAGTGGGGACTCTCCCAATCGTCTTCGACGAAACGGACGTCATGCACGCTCGCATCGAGGCCGATCGCGGCAAGCAAGGCCCAGGTGAGCTCCCCCTGAAGATCGGGCGGCGACAGCTACATGATCACCTGGATTGGACGCTCGTGCTGCACGCGGTTGGGGTTCTCGCCATGACGCCAGTCCTTGGGACGTGGGCGGGGCTGCTGGCAACGGCGGCGCGCCAGGGGTTGCGAGCAGAGCCCCGCGCAGCGTCGTCGCCGGATCGAGACGTACCCGCACCCATTTCCATGTCGTCAGGCTGCGATATGACGCACCCCTGCGCCGCCCAGAAATTCTGAAGGCTCAAAATGAGGCCCTGAAAGGAACGCGTGGGCGAGAGATCGGCAAGATCGGCGGTCATGTCTGCTTCCTGTAGCGCGACGCTCTGAGGGAGTTCGCGGTCGCCGCCCGCCGGGGTCGATGAGGCAGGCCCGGCGCGATCGTTCTTCCGATTGACTAAATCTTCGCGAGTCGCGCAAAAGGGCGAGGCAACTATTTCAAAAGCGCCGGCGCTAGCCTCGTTACATGAATAACGAGCTTTCGCGTCACCGCGTCGAGCCGCCCTCGCGGGCACAGCGGATCATCCCTCTTCTGAGCGGGATCGCCATCTGCGCTTTGGCGCTGAGCCTTATATTCGCGCAACCGCCGGCCGATAACGCGGCGGACGCGCCAGCCGACGAGGAAGACGCGTCGGACTCCGCGGCTCCTTTCTTGCCGACATCGGCCGCACCTGCCGAGCGCCTTTCAGCCGCGCGGTCGTCGCGTCGGGCTTTCCAATATCTTTGTGACGCCGGCCATCGCCGCGGCGACCGCGAACACGCCCGCAATGACGACGGCACAAGCGCCGACGCCGGCCGAACGCCCCGCCGAATTGCGAAACGCCGCCGTCGAGGCGGAGCCTTTCGACGTGGACGCGCCGACGCCGCCACGACGACCGGCGGAATTTTCGCTCGCGCCGCGCCCCGAACCGCCGCGCGAAGAGACCGCTTCGGGGCCGCGCCGCAAGCGGCGCCCCGGAATCCGTCCGTCTCGAACGCACGATCGTCGCGCCCGCCCCGCCAGCCGAGCACGGCTCCTTTTTTTTCGCGCATATTCGGCGCCGCGCCGCAAGCGCAGAACCGCGCGCCTCAGGCCATGGCCTATGCGGCGGCGGCAGACGAAGGCGGGCTCTTCGGCGGCCTGCACAGCGCGGTCGCCCCGGCGAACCCCGCATCGCGATTCGATCGCTTCACCGCCGTCTACGACATTTCTGCGCGGGTGGTTTATCTGCCGGACGGCACGCGACTTGAGGCGCATTCAGGCCTGCGCGAGCATCTCGACGATCCGCGTTATGTGCATCTGCGAATGCGCGGCCCGACGCCGCCACATGTCTATGATCTTACGCCGCGCGAAAAACTGTTCCTTGGGGTCGAGGCGCTCCGCCTGAACCCCGTCGGCGGCGAAAATGCGATCTATGGCCGCGCCGGTCTTCTGGCCCACACCTTTATGTTGGGGCCGAACGGCGACTCGAACGGCTGCGTCTCCTTCCGCAACTATGGCGCTTTCCTCCAAGCCTATAAGCGGGGACTATTCGCAGACTCGCCGTCGTCGCGCATCTTTAGGACGCATTCCCCCGCCTTTTTGTGGCCAATGGGCGTGGAATCGCCGTTCCCCGCCCAGAATCCGCCCGATTCCAGCCCAAGCAAGGCCGCTATGCTTTTCCAAAGTGTGGCTGCGGCGTTCTTGCGCGCGTTCAATTTTGTCGATCGGAGCAAGTGATTCGTCATTACCGCTCCGCGGCGCAGTCAAACGGCGCAGCGCAAAGATCATTCGGGGGCGAATGGTGCAGAATACACACACGCTACATGGCTTTTTGTCACATGATCGCGGGCGATTTCTGGCTTATGCGATATTAGGCGCGGGGGCGCTTTCCGTGAGCTTGTTCGCCGGCTGGCGCACGCTGCAGCCGCAAGCGGCCCCTCCGGTGGCCGTTTCGCAGGCGCAGCCGCCCGCTTCAGTGATCAACCCCTACGGACCGATGGTCGTCGGCCTTGGACCCTGGGCCCGCACCGCCGAGACGGCCGCAGCGCCGACGCCGGCGCAGCAGCAATTGGCCGCGATCGCGTCCGGCGATCTTCGCCAGTCGATCGACGACGCGAATCCGCAAGTCGATGCGCCGCTTCCGCCGCGACGGCCTGTCGAATTGAAAAACCTCGCCAGCCGCGCGGCGGAGCCCGCGCCGGTTCGTCAGGCGGCGCTGCCGGCCACGCCGCCGCCCGCGCCTGAGGACAATCGCTCGGTCTTCGAGAGGTTTTTTGGCGGCGCTGAGCCGTCGCAGGCGCCCCAGCCAGCCCCCGCGGGGCGGAACGCGCGCGCCAACCCGGGGAACGGCCCGACTCAGGCGCTCGCCTACGCCGCGCAAGAGTTGACGGGCGGTCTCTTCGGCGGCCTCACCAGCGCCGTCACGCCCTCGGCGCCGACGCAATCGACTGCGGTGGGGCCTGCCCCGCGCGTCGGTTCCGGGACGGCGGTCTACGACATTTCGGCCCATACGGTCTACATGCCGGACGGCACCAAACTCGAAGCGCATTCGGGCCTCGGCGAGCATCTCGACAATCCGCGCTTCGTGCATGTCCGCATGAAAGGCCCGACTCCGCCCAGCGTTTACGAGCTGTCGCCGCGCGAGGCGCTCTTCCATGGCGTCGAGGCGTTGCGTCTCACGCCTGTGGGAAATCAGGAGTTGTACGGCCGCGCCGGCCTTCTTGCCCACACGTACATGCTGGGACCGAACGGCGATTCGAACGGCTGTGTCTCCTTTCGCGACTACAACGCGTTTCTTCAGGCTTTCAAGCGCGGTTACGTGCGCCGTCTGGTCGTCGTCGCGCGAATGTAAGGGCCGCCCTGACGCGCTTGACCCGCCGTTTACGCCATGCGCCCGGGCAACAGCGTGAGCGGCCCCCTGGAGCCCTTCACGCCGCGCAACAGAATGCGCGTCGCCGCCATGCCCGCGCGGGTGTGGATCGGCTCGATTGTCACCGCGCCCAATCGGCCATCGACGGCGGCGAGACATTCCGCGAGCGCCTCGGCGCGGTGAATCATGGCGAAGACGCCGCCCGACGCAAGCAGCGCCAGAGCGCCGCGAACCCAATCTGCGAGCGGCGCAGAGGCGACATGGGCCCGCGCCTTGCCGGGATCCGGCGTCACCCGCACCCTTTCGGCCGCGTAGAAAGGCGGATTGGTCAGAACCATCGCCGCGCTCTCGTCGACGAGCCCCGCCGCCCGCCGGGACCTGGCGGAGGTCACGTCGGCCTCATGGACGTCGACGCGCGCCGCAAGCCCATTGCGCGCAATGTTCCCGCGCGCAAGGGCGCAGGCGTCCGAATCAATCTCGACGAGGCCCACGGTCGCCTGCGGCGCGAGAACCGCCGCCATCAGGCCGACCGCGCCGGCCCCCGCCCCAATGTCGAGGATAAGTCCGGCCAGGTCCCCCGGAGTCAGCGCTGCGAGCAGCGCGGCGTCGTGCCCCGCGCGGTGGCCCTGGCCCTGGCGCAGCCATACCCTGCCGTCGAGAAAACCATCCGCCTCGTCGCCGCTCATCCGCCAAACAGTCCCATGCCGCGCCGACCCGGACAAGCGCGCAATATTCTTCTCAATTTTTCGCGGACGCCGGAAAGTCTCTGAAATAATGGTGGCGCGCGACTTGGCGGACGGAAGCTTCACGGGATGGCTGCAATTTTATCTTTCCCGTTAAAGTTGCGCTTGGAGCTCCGTGTCAGAACGGAGCTAAGGTCAACACATAATAAACGGTGATCGCAATGACGATCTGCCTTTATGGCGCAGTCGAGGGCCCCGAGGACGACGCAGACGGCGAGCTCGGCAAGCGACTGGGTCAGTTCGCCCTCTGTTGCCGAGGACTCGAGTTCGCCATCGACGAGTTGCGCGCCGGTGGGGACGACGTCAGGGCGGAGACCCTCGCGCGCATCGCCGCGGGCCTGGCTGAACAGAGCGAGCGGCTCGCACGCGCGCTCGCGGCGCAGGCGCTGGGGCCCCGCAACTAAGCCCCGTCACAGCCACATTACGCCGCGCCCTGTCGTCGCCGGCCCTTCCCCCGCCGCCGAGGACCTTGCTGCGACGCGCCAGCTTTCCCCCAAAGCTGGAAAATGCGTCGACTTGCCGATATGAGGTCAAGGACGTAAATTTGCGCGCTTGAGATAAGGTCCTAGGGGGGTCCGTGGGTATCGTAATTCCGCTCGACGAGAAAAAGACTGCGGGCCTCGAGAACCTTCTCGACCTCATTCGTCCGGACCTCGAGCGAACCAATCAGCTCATCATCCAGCGTCACGGGCTCGGACGTCACCACCATCCCCGAGGTCGCGAACCACCTGATTTCGGCGGGCGGCAAGCGTCTGCGCCCGATGCTCGTGCTCGCCACCGCCGGCATGTGCGGCTATCGGGGCGACGGACACCTTAAATTTGCGGCCGGCATCGAGTTTATGCATACGGCCACGCTGCTGCATGACGATGTTGTGGACGAATCCGCCATGCGGCGCGGCAAGATCGCCGCGCGCATGCTCTGGGGCAACCAGACCTGTGTGCTCGTGGGCGACTTCCTTCTCGGCCACGCCTTCAAGATGATGGTCGAGCCGGGCATGATCCCGCCGCTCTCGGTCGTCTCGCAAGCCGCCGCCGTCATCGCGGAAGGCGAGATCCTGCAGCTCAACGCCGCCAAGGACACGACGACGACCGAAGACGCCTATATGGGCGTGATCCGCCGCAAGACCGCCGAGCTCTTCGCCGCGGCGGCTGAAGTCGGGGTGATGCTCGCCGGCAAGCCGAAGGCCGACGAAGCCGCGGCCCGCAGCTATGGCATGAACCTCGGCATCGCGTTCCAGCTCATCGACGACGCATTGGATTATGGCGGCTCCTCCGCCAAGCTCGGCAAGAATGTCGGCGACGATTTCCGCGAGGGTAAGATCACATTGCCCGTGGTGCTCGCGTTCCGTCGGGGGAGCGAAAAAGAACGCGACTTCTGGCGTCGCACGCTCGAAAAGGGCGAGATCGGCGACGGCGACGTCGAAACCGCCTGCGGCCTGATGAAAAAGCACAAGGCGCTCGACGACACGATCGAGCGGGCGACGCATTACGGCGCCATCGCGCGCGACGCGATGGAGATTTTTCCGGCTTCCCCCTGGAAAAGTGCGCTGCTCGAGGTGGTCGATTTCTGTATCGAACGCGTCTACTGACGCCGCGACGCAACGAGGCGCCGGCCGCTCTGCCGGCGCAACCGGGGCGTCTTTACGAAGCGCGCGCCAACCGGCCTCCCTGGACTGCATCCGCGCCGCGTCCTTGCAGCCTTTCGTGGCCGCGTGATCGGCGCAACGCTTTCTTTGTCGGCCCCTGCGACGACTATCGACGCCGGGCGTTCCGCCAGACGGCGAACGCGAAGAATCGCCGCGAGCGCGGACATCGCGAGGCGCAGAAAGATGCGCAAACGCATGGGGCTTCGCGCCGGCGTTTTTGCACTGCAATCGGAGATGGGCGGAGAGCGCTTGCCGCCCTTCCTGTCGAGATTCCAAAATGTCATGACGTTTTTGCCCGCCTATTTCTTCCCTTGGGCAAAAGGCTAACGACAAAAACATTTCCGATTGCTTGCTTATATTACGAGGGGCCGGCGCACGGATGAGAGAAACATGGCTGAGCTGAACAAAACCCAAAAGGCGCAATTCGACGACCGCCCCGCGCCGCCCGTCGCAGAGCGGCGCCCCTTCCAAAAAGTCACGCATGGCCGTGTTCTCGATGATCCCTACGCCTGGCTGGCTGCCGAAAACTGGCGCGACGTCCTTCGTGATCCCAAGACCTTGCCCAAGGACATCGCCGCGGTCGTGAAGGCCGAAAACGCCTATTGCGCGCAGGTCGTCGCCCCGCTTGCTGCGTTGCGAAGAACGCTGGTCGCCGAAATGCGGGCGCGGATCAAGGAGGACGATGCCGACGTCCCCGATCCCGACGGACCCTTTGCCTATTACGGGCGCTTTCGCGACGGGCGGCGAACATCCGCTCTACTGCCGCATCGCCGCCGAGAAGGCGGCGCCGGAAGACGTTCTTGCTGGACGGCGGACGCGTGCGCGAAGGGCATGATTTCTTCGACATCGGCGAAACGGCGCACGCGCCCGACCATCGGCAGCTCGCATGGAGTGTCGACGACAAGGGCTCCGAACTCTACGTCATCCGCACGCGCGCCCTCGCTGAGGGACAGGATCGCGACGACGCCGTCGCCGACACGGACGGCTCAATCGTCTGGAGCGCCGATTCACAGGCCTTCTATTATGTGCGCATCGACGACAATCACCGAACCAGCCCAGGTCTTCCGCCACGAGATCGGCGCCGATCCCGGCAACGGACAGGCTGATCGTGGAAGAGCCCGACGGCGCCTGGTTTGTCGCATTGCGATGAAAGCCGATGTCGACGCTTCGGCGTCGTTTCGATCCAGGGCCATGACGCGACGGAATGCTGGCTCATCGATCTGCGGGACGCCCAAGCCCCCGCGCGCCTCGTTGCCCCGCGCGAGCCGAAGCTGCGTTACGAAATAGAGCCGCATGGCGACATCCTTTACATTCTGAACAACGCCGACGGCGGCGGATGACTTTCGCATCTCGACGCGCGCCGCTCGCGACCCCGCAGCGCGCCAATTGGCGCGACCTCGTTCCCCTTTCGCGCCGGCGCGATGATCGTCGCCCTCACGGTTTTTCGTTGCTATCTCGTCTGGATGGTGCGCGAGAATTCGCTTGCCGCGCATCGTCGTGCGCGATCTCTTGAGCGGCGGTCACGAACACGCCATCGCCTTCGACGAAGAGGCTTATGCGCTCGACCTCGAACCCGGGCTCGAATTCGACACGACGACGCTTCGCTTCGTCTATTCCTCCATGCGACGCCCCGACGAAACCTATGATTACGACATGGCGACGCGCGAGCGCAGGCTGCGCAAACGACAGGAGATTCCCATCCGGCCATGACCCGCGAGAACTATGTTACGCGACGCCTCTTCGCCATCAGCGCCGGACGGCGAAAGCGTCCCCATCTCGCTTCTGCATCGCGCCGATTTCGCGCCAGGCGCCGATGGCGGCGCCGCTGCTGCTTTACGGCTACGGCGCCTATGGCCATGCGCTACCGGCCGGCTTTTAACGAGAACGCGCTGTCGCTCGTCGACCGCGGCTTCGTTTACGCGCTTGCCCATGTGCGCGGCGGAACCGACAAGGGCTGGGTCGTGGTATGAGGGCGGCAAGCTCGAGAACAAGACCAACACGTTCACGGACTTTATCGCCTGCGGCGCGTCACCTGATCGCAAACCGGCTACACGCGCGAGGGCGCCATCATCGCCGACAGGCGCGTCAGCGCCGGCGGCATGTTGATCGGCGCAATCGTCGAATCGCGGCGCCAAACTTTTCGCCGGCTTCATCGCCGGCGTGCCCTTCGTCGACGTGCTCAACACCATGCTACGCGACGACCTGCCGCTGACCCCGCCGGAATGGCTCGAATGGGGCAATCCGATCGCCGAGCCGCAGTCTACGACCGGCTCGCCGCCTATTCACCCTATGACAATATCCGCCCGCAGAGCTATCCGCCGATCCTGTCCATCGCGGGTCTCACCGACCCGCGCGTGACTTACTGGGAACCGCTGAAATGGGTTACGAAACTGCGCGCGACGATGACCGGCGGCGGTCCCATTCTGCTCCATACGCATATGGGCGCTGGACACTCCGGCGCCTCGGGTCGTTTCGAGTCGCTCGAGGACACCGCGCTGGAATATGCTTTCGCTCTCGCCTGCGCCGCGCGACTTACCGCCTAGGCATCTTGCCGCGGATCTCCTCCGGCGGAAGCCATTCCTTGCCGGATTGCGCGCCGCGCTTGCCCTCGATGCCCGGCGCGCCGGCGGAAGTTCCGCTCGGCCCGGAAACATCCGCGTTATTGACGTCCGGGATGTTTGGATTGTCCTTTTCGACGACGGTCGAGGGAACGACTGGCTCCCCGACGGCGGGGCCCGACGTGTCGCCCGACTGAGACGGCGTCGCCGCTGACGGAGTCGGCGTGGACTGCTGCGCGATCGCCGGCTTGGTGGGCGGCGCGGGCGGTTGCAGGCTGGGAGGATTGGGGTCGCCCTGATCCTGCGCGCGCGCAGGAGCGAAAGCGCAAGCCGACATTACTGCGGCGAGCACGATGATTTTCTTCATGACTTGCGTTCCTGGCTGTCGCATCCGAGCCTCAGCCCCTTCCGCTAAATGGGAGCGCGCCCGGCGTCGGCAAGAAATTATCGCGTCACGGGGGCTTTTCGTTTACTGAGCTTTGCGGGAGGAAAAGCGTATGGCTATCGACTCGAAACATGCGGAAACTCTTGCGCTGCACGCCGGCTGGCGCGCGGACGAAGCGACCGGCGCGGTCGCGGTCCCGATCTTCCAGACGACGTCCTATCAGTTCCGCGACACGGAACACGCAGCCAACCTGTTCGCGCTGAAGGAACTCGGCCACATCTACACGCGAATCGGCAATCCGACGACGGGCGTGCTCGAAGCCCGCCTCGCCGCGATCGAGGGCGGCGTCGCCGCGCTGGCGCTCTCGTCCGGGCAGGCAGCGTCCGCTTTCGCGATCCAAAACCTCGCGCGCGTTGGCGATAATGTCGTCTCCTCCACCGATCTCTACGGCGGCACCTGGAATCTTTTCGCCAATACGCTCAAGGATCAAGGGATCGAGGTCCGCTTCGTCGATCCCCTGGATCCTGAGAATTTCCGTCGCGCGACGGACGCACGCACGCGCGCCTACTATGCGGAGACACTGCCCAACCCAAAGCTCACGGTCTTTCCGATCGCGGAAGTCGCGGCGATCGGCCGCGCGTATGGCGTTCCGCTCATCGTCGACAATACGGCGGCGCCGATCCTCGCGCGGCCGCTCGATCATGGCGCGGCGATCGTGGTCTATTCGACGACGAAATATCTCGGCGGCCACGGAACCTCGATCGGCGGCGCGATCATCGACGGCGGTAATTTCGATTGGGAAAAATATCCCGAGCGCCAGCCCGCGCTCAACACGCCGGACCCGAGCTATCACGGCGCCGTCTGGGTCGAGGCGGTGAAGCCGCTCGGCCCGATCGCCTATATCATCAAGGCGCGCACCACGCTCCTGCGCGATCTCGGCTCGGCGATCTCTCCCTTCAACGCATTTCTGACATTGCAGGGAATCGAGACCCTGACGCTGCGGATTGAGCGCCATGTGCAAAATGCGCAGAAGGTCGCGGACTTTCTCGCAAAGCGCAGCGGAAGTGACGAAAGTGATCCATCCGTCGCAGAAGACGGGCGAGGCGCGGCGGCGCGCCGACACATATCTCAAGGGCGGCTATGGCGCGCTGGTGGGCTTCGAACTTGCGGGCGGGGCCGACGCGGGACGCCGCTTCATCGACGCGCTGGAACTTTTCTATCACGTCGCCAATATCGGCGACGCGCGCAGCCTCGCGATACATCCGGCAACGACGACGCATTCGCAACTCGAGGAAGAAGCGCAGCTCGCGAGCGGCGTGACGCCCGGCTATGTGCGCCTGCTCAATCGGGCTGGAGCATATCGACGACATTCTCGCCGATCTCGAGCAGGGCCTGCGCGCCGCCGCCGCCTGAGCCTCCTGAGAAGCGCGGCGCTCTGCGTCGCCGCGCTTATTTCACCTTGACGGGGTAGCCGGCGACCACAAGCGCCACTTGCGCGGAGATCGCGGCGATCTCCTGATGCAGCACCCCCGCCGCGTCGCGGAAGGCGCGCGCGAGCGCGTTTTCCGGCACGATCGACAACCCGACCTCCGGCGAAACGACCACCGTCGGCGCGGCGCGGGCGGAAAGCGCGGCTATCAATCCGGCGCGATCCGCCGCGAGATCGGCCTGCGCGAACATTCGGTTCGAGAGCCAGATCGCAAGGCAATCGATCAGCAGCGGCGCCGTCGCGCGGCGCCGCGTGAATGGCGGCGGGCAAGAGTCCTGCGGCGCCTCGATCGTTCGCCAGCCCACGCCGCGCCGCGCGCGATGGGCGTCGATGCGCGCGCGCATTTCGTCGTCCAGGCCTCCGCCGTCGCGATATAGGCCCAGGGCGACGCGATGCGCGGTCACCAGCCGCTCGGCATAGGCGCTCTTGCCGGAGCGCGCGCCGCCGAGGATGAAGGTCAAGATGCGGGTTCTCCGTCATGTTCTGGCCCCGCCTGCTTGCGCGCGCCCGGTTCGACCCAGGGCGCGACAATTTTTTCACTCATCGATTCGTCTCGGCGGCGTGCGGGCAGCAAGCCGCCCTCGCGATCGAAAACGATCACTTCGAGCGCGACCTCGCAAGAACGACGCGCGCGCCGCGGTCTCCCACGCGGCTTGCGCAACAGGCGCCGCGACGTCGACCCCCGCCGCCTGCGCGATGAGCAGGGCGTCGAGCGCGCTGTTGGCGTTGCCGACGCGCCGCCGCCGCGCCGCCTCCGCGCCCGTGGCGCGCGCGGTTTCGGCCAAGCTGCTCGAGATCGACGCGCGAGCGCTTCGAATGCAGATCGAGCCGGCCCTGCGCCGAGCTTGGTCATTTTGGCGAAGCCGCCGCCGAGGGTGACGCGCGCGACCGGATGCGCGCGCAGATATTTCAGAAACCCGCCGACGAAATCGCCCATTTCGATCAGCGCGGTCTTCGGGCAGATCATAGAGCTTCTGCACCGCGGCCTCGGACGTCGAGCCGGTCGCGCCGGCGATATGCGCGCAGGCCGCATGGCGCGCGCGACATCGACGCCGCGATGAATGCTGTCGATCCAGGCGGCGCAGGAATAAGGCGTCGACGATGCCCGTCGTGCCGAGGATCGACAGGCCGCCGATAATGCCGAGCCGCCCGTTGAGCGTGTGCTTCGCCATCTCCTCGCCGCCGGGAATCGGAAATCTCGATCTCCGCGTCGGCGCGCCACGCCGAGCTTCGCGCGGCCTCGGCGATCGTCTCGCGCATCATCGCGCGCGGCACAGGATTGATCGCCGGCTCGCCCGGCGGCAGCGGCAGGCCGGGCCGCGTCACCGTGCCGACGCCCGCGCCCGCGCGAACGACACGCCGGCGCCCGGCGCCGCCGCGGCGCAGGGTCGCGCGATCGAGCGCGCCATGGGTCACGTCAGGATCGTCGCCGGCGTCCTTGACGACGCCGGCGCGCGCGAAATCCGGGCCGCGCACGAATTCGGCAAGGGCGAAGGCGGCGCGCCGCCCGACGGCAACGCGATCTCGACAGGGTCCGGCGGCGGCGCCGCCGGTCATGAGCGCCTCGAAAGCCGCGCGCGCCGCCGCTGTGGCGCAGGCGCCCGTCGTCCAGCCCCGCCGCAAGTTGACGATGTCTCGGCTCCTCGCTCATGCGTCCTGTTAGCAAGTCGGGACCGGGCGCGACACCGACGCCGCGTTCCGCTAAAATGGCTGCACGCGACATCCACAGGGAGCCCGACGGACATGCGCAGCCTAACGACTTTTTTTCGCCTTTGATGACGTCTCGCCCTGGCGAGGCCGGCGGCGCGGCCGCCTTCGAGCTCGAAGAGCCCCGACATTGCCGAAGGCGACGCGGATCAACTCGAAACATGTCTACAATTCTTTTGGCTGCACGGGCGGCAATCTCTCCCCCGGAGCTCGTCTGGAGCGATCCGCCGCCCGGCACGAAGAGCTTCGCCGTGCTCGCGCATGATCCCGACGCGCCGACGGGCGGCGCCGGCTTCTGGCACTGGCTCGTCGTCGACATTCCCGCCGATGCGCGCGGCCTTGAACAGGGCGCCGGCGACGCTCCGGCAAAAACCTCCCGCCGGGCGCGCAACAGCTCGAAACGCGATTTCGGCGAAAAGGCCTATGGCGGACCCTGCCCGCCGCCGGGCGCCCGCATCGCTATGTCTTCACCGTCTATGCGCTCAAGATCGACAAGCTCGGAGACGCCGGGAAAGGGCGCACCGCCATCGCCGGCTTCACGCTCAACGCCAATGCGCTCGCCAAGGCGTCGATCACTGGTCTTTTCGGGCGGTGACGACAGCTTGAGCCGCGCCGCCGTCGCCCTTGTGGCGCTCGCCATCGACGCCGGCGCCGGCTATCCGGAGTGGCTTTTCGCGCGGATCGGGCATCCGGCGACATGGCTTGGCGCCTTGGTCTCGGCGCTCGACGCCGGGATGAACCGGGACCGCGAGTCCTTCGCGACGCGGCGCGCCAAGGGCGTCGTCGCCCTCCTCCTCCTCGCAGGCGCCGCGCTCCTCGCCGGCGCGCTCATCGAAACGGGGGCCGAGGCGCTGCCCTTCGGCTGCGCTTGTCGTCGCCGTGCTTGCCTCCACCCTGATTGCGCAGCGAAGCCTTTGCGAACATGTCGCGGCTGTCGCCGAGGGCCTGTCCGCCTCGCCAGATGAGGGGCGCCGCGCCGTGGCCAAAATCGTCGGCCGCGACGTCAGCAACCTCGATGAAGCGGGAATCGCGCGCGCCGCGATCGAAAGCCTTGCGGAAAACTTTTCCGACGCCGTCGTGGCTCCGGCGCTCTTCCTTGCTTTTTTCGGCCTGAAGGGCGCGCTCCTTTACAAGGCGGTGAACACCGCCGACAGCATGATCGGCCATAAATGCGCAAGATACGCCGCGTTTGGCTGGGCCGCCGCGCGAAGTGACGACCTGCTCAATCTCGCGCCCGCGCGCCTCGCCGCGGCGCTGATCGCCGCCGCCGCCTGGACGCAAACCGGCGCGTCGATGCGCGCGGCCACGCGAACCGCGCTGAGAGACGCGCGCGCCCACGCCTCGCCAAACGCCGGCTGGCCTGAAGCGGCGATGGCGGGCGCGCTCGGCCTCTCGTTGGGCGGGCCGCGTTCCTATGGCGGCGCAACGCTCGCCGGCGCGTTTCTGGGTCGCGGACGCCGAGACGCCTCCCGCGCCGATATTTTCCGCGCGCTCGATATCTACAAAGTGTCGGCGGCGTTGCTCTGGCTCATTTTGCTCGCCGCCGCGCTCGCGCGCCTTAAATAGCTGTTTGTCAATTCGTTTCAGAAGCTTGTAAAACATGTCGCAGCGCCGGGGCCATACGGCGCAGGGCCTTCCCTTATTTCCGGGTTTTGAATATGTTATAACTCATTGTGCGGCGCAACATGGACTGGCGTAAGGATGTTGGAGAAGCGGGACTATGGACCGAATGTCGTACCACGTTTACGAGATGTTGCATTTGGCGTTCGCGCCCGCCCGCGCGGCGACCGACGCGCTGCTCCACACGATTAAAAGTCCGCTCAACCCGCTGTATCACACCGCGTTCGGCCGCAGCATCGCCGCTTCCGCAGAACTCTTCGAGCGTATGACGCGCCGTTATGGCAAGCCGCTTTTTGGCTTCGACACGACGTTTGTCAACGGAGCGGAGGTGCCGGTGACGGAAGAAAATGTCTGGGTCAAGCCGTTTTGCAGTCTCCTGCACTTCAAGCGGCAGTTCGACGGCGCGGCGCCGCGCCAGTCGAAGCTTCTGATCGTCGCGCCCATGTCCGGCCATTACGCCACATTATTGCGCGGAACGGTCGAAGCCTTTTTGCCCAGCCACGAAGTCTATATTACGGATTGGACCGACGCCCGAACCGTTCCCGTCATCGACGGCAAATTCGATCTCGACGATTACATCGACTACCTTGAGGAGATGTTGCAATTCCTCGCGCAGGAAGGCGGGGCGGTTCATACGCTCGGCGTCTGCCAGGCCTCGGTGCCGCTCATCTGCGCCATCGCCGCGCTGGAGGCGGCCAATGACAAAGCCGCGCCCGAAACCATGATTCTCATGGGCGGCCCGATCGATACGCGCGTCAATCCAACGGCGGTAAACAAGCTCGCGGAAAAGCGCGGAATCGACTGGTTCCGTCGCCATTGCATTCACACCGTTCCCTTCCCCCATGCCGGCATGGGACGTGACGTCTATCCGGGGTTTCTGCAACTTTCCGGCTTCATGTCCATGAACATCGAGCGCCACGTCACGGCTCATATGGAAATGTTCAACCATCTGATCGAGGGAGACGGGGATTCGGCGGAGAAGCATCGCGATTTTTACGACGAATATCTCGCCGTGATGGATCTCACCGCTGAATTTTACCTGCAAACGGTGGAGCGGGTCTTCATCAAGCATGAAGTGCCGCTCGGCCTCTTGCAGCACCGCGGCGACATGATCGACCTCAAGGCCATCCGGCGGACTGCCCTTCTCACCGTCGAAGGGGAAAAAGACGACATTTCAGGCGTCGGGCAGACCTACGCGGCGCAAAATCTTTGCGTCAACATCCCGCCCGCGCGAAAAGCCCATTATCTCCAGGAAGGCGTCGGCCATTACGGCGTCTTCAACGGGTCCCGCTTCCGCCGCGACATTGCGCCGCGGATCAGCGCCTTCACGCGCGAGATGGAGCCTGTCGACGCCTGAGGCGCACTGCCTTCGACGCCTGAGGCGCACGCCTTCGACGCCTGAGACGCACTTGCCTTTGACGCCTGAGGCGCGCTTGCCTTTGACGCTTAAGGCGCACTTGCCTTTCATATTTGGCAGATGCAAATTCCACATCGCAGTTCGAACTCGCGACGAGGTCGTGAACGTGGCGCGCGCATGTGCGCGCGTTGCGCGTCATTTTTCTAGGATTGCGAGATGGAGACGGTGACGGAACGGACCTCGCGAGAGGCATTGCAAAAAGAAATTGACGGCGTTCGTTGGTACCATGAGTTTGATTTTGGCAATGGGCTGCGCGCCGTGACAACGTCACAAGCCGACGATCACCGGCGCATCTGGCGGTTCATCCAGACGGAGCTGGACAAGCTCGACTTCGTGGACAAGAGCGTTCTGGAGATCGGCTGCTGGGACGGCTACTGGAGTTTTTACGCGGAGAGGCGGGGCGCCAAAAGGGTGCTGGCGACCGACGACGTTTCACAGAACTGGTCGAGCGGCGCGGGCGTGAGGCTCGCCAAGAGGCTTCTTGAATCCAACATCGAGATCAATCAGAACGTCTCGATCTACGAAGCCTCGAAGCTCGGCGAGACGTTCGATATCATCTTCTGCCTCGGCGTCTATTATCATCTCGTCGATCCATTCGCGGGTTTTGCCGAACTGCGCCATCTGATGCACGAGAATTCGCTCGCCATATTCGAGGGCGACGCGACGCTCGATCTGCGGCCCGACACATTTTATTGGGACATGTCGGATTCGGCGAAGTCCTGCTTTGTCCCTACGCAATGGGGCCTCAATCACATGTTGAAGACAGCTTATATGGACGTCGTCTCGCAAAGCTGGATGCGTCGGCCGCCGGCCTTCACGGTGAATGTGGACCCCAAGCACATTCTGGGAAACACCGGCAATCTCGACCCGCTCGGATTTCGCGCCGCTCAAACATCGGGAACGTTTGCTGACGATCGTCAAGCCATTCGTTGGCGAGAACCCGCTTCACCCCTACCGGCCGCCCTTCAATCTTGCGCGTTTCGACAGGCGCTGGCCTGCCCCCTAGAGCGTCGGCAAAAGGCCTGCTTTGAGGTTGTCGCGCGCGAGCGCGACAAGAAGACTCTTGATGTTTTCATCGGCGAGCCATGTGTCGACGCGCGGATTGCTCAGCGCGGCGGGGTTATATTTTGCGAAGGTCTTGAACGACGCGGACAAATATTGCGGCAATGTGAGGAAATCGCCGACAGTGTTGGCGATGTGGTGATTTTGCAATTTGAAGAGATAGCCGCCCTGAACGCCGAACAGCCTGGCGACAGCCGGATAGATGGGGAAGATTTCGGAGCGGGCAAGATCGTGGATTTCATAATAGCTGAAATCGCGCGAAGGCGGGGCGAGGCCGACCTTCTCCCACATTTTCTTCGCGACATCGAAGATGACGAAGCTCTTTGGATGAACCGTGCTGTACATGAAGGCGCCGCGACGGGCCCAATTCGTGAGATCGGTGGAGAGGTCGACTCCGTAATTTTGTTTCGAGCCCTCAACGAAATCGCGCGCCGCGTCATTCCATAAATCGAGATAGCCGAGCGTCTCGAAAACGTTGTCGTTGAACAGCGCGCGCGCTTCCTCGACCGTGAGGCCGGCGCGATAGGCGAAGAGTCCGACAGCCGAATGATAGGGTCCAAGCGGTCCGAAGATGAACCCGTGCAGCGGCTGGGACTTGTCCTCGATATAGACGAGGTCGGGATGAAAAACGGCGAAAGTGACGGCAGGCGTCGGCGTCACCTTCGGCACGCGCCGGCGCAATTCCTTGGAGTTGCCGCCGCCCCGCAGATGTCCGGCGAGAAAGTCGTGCGAGAAGACGAAATCATAGGTGTCGAGCGTCTTGACGAGAAGGTCCATGTCGGCGACGCGCGCCCGGCCGACAGCGGAGAAGTGATCGACGGTCGCGCTCGGATCCATGACCTTCATCGAATAGGCCAAGCCGAAGGCTTGGCAATTCCCGATCACGGCGATTCGCGGGCCGGTCGCGCGCAAGACCCGGCCGGTCAGTCTGGCGAGTCGGGGCTCGATCGCATACTGCCGCCAGGCTTTGAAGATCTGCTTGTCGATTTGTGAAAACATACGGTCATTCACTGGTTTCGCGCCGGCGGCGCGATGTCTTCGGCCCGCAGGCTGGTGACAAGCGGCGGCGCCGCGTCTATGGTCCGCTCACGCATGACGGCGCGCGAAACCGCGCCACAGAGGTCCGTTTGCGAAGATCGATTGCAATCGACGAGGAGGCCGCCCGTGGCGGACAACCCCTATAGCTCCCTACCCGACCATCGCTTCTGGCGCAAGGCTGTGACCGGGCTGCCGCCTTTCGCGATTGATCCGCTGGTGTCGACCCCCTTCAAGATCGCGCGGGAGGACCGCGTCGCGACCGGCGGGAGCTGTTTCGCGCAGGAGATCGCCCACCGGCTTCAAAAGAGCGGCTATACATATTTTCTGGCCGAGAAGCCGCCGCAGGGCGTGTCGGCGGAAGAAGCCTTGCGCCGCAATTATTCGATGTATTCCTGCCGCTACGGGAATATCTATACGACCGCCCAGTTCCTCCAGCTCATCGAACGCGCCTACGGCCGCTTCAAGCCCCAGATCGACGTCTGGAACCGACCCGAGGACGGCCGCGTCGTCGACCCTTTCAGGCCGCGCATCGAACCCGACGGTTACGCGAGCCTCGAAGAAATGCGCGCCGACCGCGAGAGCCATCTTGCCGCCGTCCGCCACATGCTCGAGACGATGGACGTTTTCGTCTTCACCTTCGGTCACACGGAAACCTGGCGCCACAAGGCGGACGGCGCAATCCTGCAACTCGCGCCGGGCGTCGCCGGCGGCGTTTGGGACGATCAGGTCTATGAATTCTACAACATGACGGTGAGCGAGGTCGTGCGCGACTTTCTTGCGGCGGTCGACCGGATACGCGAGGTCAATCCCAAGGTGCGGATCGTCCTGAGCGTATCTCCCGTGGGAATCATCGCAACCTATGAGAACCGCCACGTCGTCGTCTCAAACAACGCCGTCAAGTCGATCCTGCGGGCGGCGGCGGACGAGGTCGTGCGGGCCCGGCCCAATATCGCGTATTTTCCGTCGTACGATCTCGTCAACGTCTCGCCGAACGCAGGCCGCTTTTATCGTGAGGACACGCGTCGGATCAATGCATTTGGCATCGATCGCACCATGCGGATGTTCTTCGACCATTTCACCGACCGCGCGCGCGACGAGCAGGCGATCCAGGCCCTGAAGGTCGATGTCGCCGCGGAGGCGGAAGCGAACGCCCGCGTCGTCTGCGACGAGGAAGCCATCGAATCGGCGTGAGCGCCGAAAGAACATGACAAAGGATTGAAGGATGATCATTGGTTCGCTAGCGCTCGCCGCCGCGGGCGCCTTTACCGGCGCGTCCGCTTACGTGAACTTCGTCGAGCAACCGGCGCGGCTCGCCTTGACGGACGAGGCGCTGATCAAGGAATGGGAGCCCTCCGATCATCGCGGCTTCATCGTGCTCGCTGGCCTTGCGGCCATTGCCGCTTTTTTCGGCTTTGTCGCCTTTCGCGAGCTCGACGACGTTCGCTGGGCGCTCGGGGCGCTGCTGGTTCTTGCGACCTGGCCATACACCTATCTGGCGATCGTGCCGCTCAACAACCGTATCCTGGCGCTCATCGGAGCCGATGCGGCGCACGAGGCGCGAAAGGTCATCCATTTATGGGGCCGACTCGAGCTGGGGTTGACGGCGATCGGGGCGGCGGCCCTTTCGGTCTTCATTTGGGCGGCGGGCTGAGACGTCGGCGCCATTTTTGAAAAGCAGCATTCATGACCTATGATCTCGTGGTGATCGGCTCCGGGCCGGGCGGCTATGTCTGCGCGATACGCGCCGCGCAGCTTGGCCTCAAAACCGCCGTCGTGGAAAAGGACGCCACCTATGGCGGCGTCTGCCTCAATGTCGGCTGCATCCCGTCAAAGGCGCTGCTTTACGCCTCGCATATGTTCGACGAGGCCGTCCATGGCCTCGCCCCGCTTGGCGTGATCGTCGATCCGCCGCGGCTCGATCTCACGGCGATGATGAAGCACAAGACCGATACGGTCGCCGCCAATGTCGCGGGCGTCGGCTTTCTGTTCAAGAAGAACAAGGTCGACGGCTATCGCGGCGTCGCGCGCCTTGCGGGCCACGGAAAACTTTCCGTCATGGGGCCCGACGGCGCCGCGCAGACGCTCGAGACGAAGAATATCGTGATCGCGACCGGCTCCGCGGTGGCGGCGCTGCGCGACGCGTCGGGCGCAGAGATCGCAATAGACGAGAAGACGGTTCTCTCGTCGACCGGCGCGTTGTCGCTCGAAAAGACCCCCAGGCGGCTTGTCGTCGTCGGCGCGGGCGTGATCGGCCTCGAACTCGGGTCGGTCTGGCGTCGCCTTGGCGCGCAGGTCACGGCGATCGAATATCTCGATCGCGTGCTTCCGGGCTTCGACCTCGAAATCGCTACGCGGTTTCAGAAGGTGATGGAGAAGCAGGGCTTCGCCTTCAAACTGTCCTCGAAAGTAACGGGCGTTGCGCGGGAAAAGGACGGGCTCGTCGTCTCCTTCGCCGCCGTCGACGGCGCCGGCGCGGACAAGATGCCAGCCGATGCGGTCCTGATCGCGACGGGGCGGGTTCCTTATACGCAGGGCCTTGGCCTCGAGGAGGCGGGGGTTGTAACGGACCGGGGGCGAATCGTCATCGACGATCATTTCGCGACGAATGTGCCCGGAGTTTACGCCATCGGCGACGTCGTGCGCGGCCCGATGCTCGCCCATAAGGCGGAGGACGAGGGCGTCGCCGTCGCGGAGATCCTCGCAGGCCAGGCAGGCCATGTGAATTACGGCGTCATTCCCAGCGTCGTCTACACCTCGCCGGAAGTGGCGTCGATTGGCGTCACGGAGGAAGAGGCGAAGACCAGGGGAATTGCGGTCGCGATCGGGAAGTTCCCATTCTCGGCGAACGGCCGCGCGCGCGCCAATCGCGAGACGGATGGTTTCGTGAAGATCATCGCCGACGCCGCGACCGACCGCGTGCTCGGCGTTCATATACTGGGCGCCGACGCCGGCGACTTGATTGCGGAGGCGGCCGTGCTGATGGAATTCTCGGGCTCATCGGAGGATCTCGCGCGCACCTGCCATGCCCATCCCACGATGTCCGAAGCCATGAAGGAAGCCGCGCTTGCGGTCGCCAAACGCGCTATCCACATCTAGGGACGGTCCCGAGGAAGGCCTCGCCCTTCTCTCCCAAGCGACGGACCAGGCGACGGAGCGTCATATGGAACGGCTCAAAGCGATGATCGAGGCCGCGAAGCCGCGGTTCGTCGAGACCTTCTGGTTCGCGATCGCCGTCCTGTTCCTCGTTGAGAGCTGGCTGTGGGATAACGTAAAGGAGTGGCTGCGCCGCCTCGAGCAGGCGCTTGGCCTCGAACGGTTCGAACCGTGGCTTGAAGGGATCGTCACGCGTTCGTCGCCGCAGGCGACGCTCGCGCTTTTCCTTGTGCCGATGCTGGCGGTCTTTCCCTTCAAGCTTGGGGCGCTCGCGCTCCTCGCTTCCGGGCATGTCGTTCTGGGAATCGGATTCATCTTCCTCGTCAAGACGCTCGCGCTCGGCGTCGAGGCTTTCCTGTTCGACCTCTGCCGCGACAAGCTGCTCGAAATGGCGTGGTTCGGGCGTCTCTATTCACTCGTTCTCGACGCGCGCGCCTGGGCGAGCATCCTGGTTCGCCCTTACAGGGCGCGACTTCATGAATTCACAGCGCAACTGCGTCGAGTCGCCGCGACGGCGCTTGGCGAAAACGGCGCGTTCGCGCGACGTCTGGCGCGGCTGCGCGAACTGGCGAAGGCAAAGCGCTCCGCCTAGCGCCTATTGGCAGATAGCGTAGCCGAAACAGAAGTCCGCATCTGCATCAGCGACGGATTTGATGACCGACGCCGCGCTCGCGAAGCTCGCGGCGAGCAGACAGATGACCATTCCGATCACAGCTGATTTATTCATTGTTTCCTCCTCCGCCCCGCGCGCCTCAAAACATTGCGTCGGCGGTAAATCTCGAGCGACGCTCAACTCGCCCTGCGGGTCGTCGTCGACTCTCTGGTGCGGTTAACGCCAAACGCTGCGCCGCGTTCCATGAGAATCGACGCCGGCGCCAATAACAGTTTTCAAATTCTTGCGACAATCCTGGAGCAGAACGCAAAAAGCCCCTTCCCGCGAGGGGAAGGGGCTCGGCGAATCAGTCGTCGATGAATTTTAGATGACGAGAACCTTCGTCCCGACCTTCACGCGATTGTAGAGATCGATCGCGTCGATATCACGCATGCGGATGCAGCCAGAGGAAACGCCCTGTCCGATTTTCTCCGGCTCATTGGTGCCGTGGATTCGATAGAGCGAGTCCTTGCCGTCCTGATAGAGATATAGAGCGCGCGAACCGAGCGGATTATCCGGGCCGCCGGGAAGTCCGCCGGCGTCGGCGGTGGGCTGAAGATGCGGCCAGCGCTCGAGCATATCCTTGGGCGGGATCCAGCGCGGCCACTCCTGCATCGCGCCGACATAGGCGCGCCCCGTCCATCCCATGGCGTCCTGGCCGGTCGCAACGCCGTAACGCACGGCCTTACCGCCCGGCATGATGTAATAGAGAAGATGCGCCCGCGAATCGACGACGATCGAGCCGACAGGTTCGCTCGTCTTGTAGTCGACAAGATACCGATCAAATTCGGCGCCGACCTCGGCCTTCGGGGCAAGCGCCATGAATTCCGCATCGCGGCCCGACAATTTGGGGTCCGGCAGGCGTGAGCCATAGCATCCCGCCAGAAGGAGCGCGGAAAGCGCCGTAAGAGTAATGAGCCTCGAATTCATGCAAGCGCTCCTTTCCGCCGCGCGCGAAGGGATAAAAAACGTGATGTTGATAAAGCCTTACCACGAACTTGCCTGAGACAATCCGCCCCATTGCCTCGATTGCGCCAATATTCCCTCAGTGTGGCCTCGGCGCCACGGGCGTGAATTCCGGGAGATGTGCGGCGCACGCTTGACGTCTTCCATTTTTCACAGACATGGGCCAAAAGCGATAAAATGGGCATGCGGGCCGGTGACGGCAGAAGCGGCGAACACTTGAAAACCCTTCTCTTCACGCATTCGAGCGGTCTCGATCACGAGATGGGCCCGGGACATCCCGAACGGCCAGACCGACTACGCGCGATTGAACGAGAGCTGGACGCGGATGGCTTCCAAACTCTCTTGCGCGCTGCGGCCCCGAGCGCCCCGCGCGAGGCGCTGCTGCGCGTCCATCCCGAACGTTACCTTTCGGCGCTCGAAGAGGCGCAGCCGAAAGAGGGCTACGCCGCGCTCGACAGCGATACGGTCATGTGCGCGAAAACCGTGGAGGCGATCTGGCGCGCCGCGGGCGGGGCCGTCGCCGCCGTGGACGCGGTCATGCGCGGGGACGCCAATACGGCGTTCGTCGCGACGCGGCCGCCGGGCCATCACGCCGGCGCGCAAACGCCCATGGGTTTCTGCTTCGTCAACAATGTCGCGGTCGCCGCGCGCCACGCCCAGGCCGCGCATGGCGCGGAGCGCGTCGCCATCGTGGATTTCGACGTGCACCACGGCAATGGGACGCAGGACATCTTCTGGTCGGACCCAGAACGTCCTGTTCTGTTCGACCCATCAGGCGCCGTTTTACCCGGGCACTGGCGGCCGCAACGAGACCGGCCCGCATGACACGATCGTCAATGCGCCCCTGCTCGCGGGCTCCACGGGCGACGCCTTCCAGGAAGCGCTCACCGATTGCATTCTGCCGCGGCTGCGCAATTTTGCGCCCGATCTCATCCTCGTCTCGGCAGGGTTCGACGCCCATCGGCGCGACCCGCTCGGCGGGCTCAATCTCGTCGAGGCGGATTTCAGCGAGGCGACCACGCGGCTCATGGAGATCGCCGACAAACACTGCGGCGGCCGCGTCGTGTCCCTTCTGGAAGGCGGTTATGACCTCGAGGGTCTGAGCCGCAGCGTCGCGGCACATGTCCGCGCCTTGATGGGGTCCCCGGGCTTTCGCGCGGCCCAGAGCGCATGAAAAAGCCGCGCCCCGAGCTTTCGGGACGCGGCGCAAAATCAGCAGAGAAGCGTTCGATCAGCCCTGACGCGCCTTGTAACGCTTCTGGACCTTGTTGATGACGTAAACGCGGCCCTTGCGGCGCACGATCTGATTGTCGCGATGGCGCGAACGCAGTGATTTCAGAGAGTTGCGGACTTTCATTGGTCTACCCCGGAAATGGAAAAACGGCCGGGATAACGCCCAGCGCCTCGTGTTGGGAGGGCTATGCCAAATTTCAGCGCGCCAAGCAAGTCAAAACCGCCTTTTCGCCCGTCCGGCGATGCGGGATCTCTTCCGTGCGTCAACATGGCGCCGCAACGAAAGTCTCGAAACCCTTTGCGCGCAGCTTGCACGCGGGGCATTCCCCGCAACCATAGCCCCAGTCGAAACGCCGGCCGCGCTCACCGAGGTAGCAGGTATGGGTCTCCTCGATGATGAGATCGACGAGGGCGTCGCCGCCAAGCTCTCGGGCCATGCGCCAGGTGGCCGCCTTGTCGATCCACATCAGCGGCGTGTGAACCTCGAAGTCGGTCCCCATGCCGAGGCTGAGCGCACGCGACATAACGCGAATGGTTTCATGCCGGCAATCGGGATAGCCCGAGTAATCGGTCTCGCACATGCCGCCGACGAGATCGGTGATGGCGCGGCGATAGGCGAGCGCGCCGGCGAAAGTCGAGAAAGAGAAGGTTGCGGCCCGGCACGAAGGTGTTGGGCAGGCCACCCTCGTCGAGGGCGATTTCCGCTTCGCGCGTCAAGGCGGTGTCCGAGATCTCGCCCAGCGCGGCCAGAGGGATCGTATGGTCTTCGCCCAGACGCGCGCCCCACACCGGGGAAATGCGGGTCAAGCCGTCGCGCAGAATTTGCGCGTCGCTCCAATTCGACGCGATGTCGCTGGCCATAGTCGAAACCGATGGTTTCGACGCGCGCGAAATGCGCAAGCGCCCAGGCGAGGCAGGTCGTCGAATCCTGCCCCCCGGAAAAAAGCACTAGCGCGGCTGAACTTTCCGGCGGTTTTGCGTCTCGGACACTCATCGCATGAAACCCTAGCGCGCTCTGCCGTCACTTGCCAGACGGCGCGCGTCGGGCGCATTCGAATCCGTCACGCGGCCGGGCGATTGGCCGCCTTGCGCTGTGCGGGCGTGTCGAACTTCGGCAAGGCGTTCATGACCCGCTGCGGCGGGAAGACAACGATCGCCTCGGTGCCTTCGCGCAACTTGCTCTTGAGCACGAATTGGCCGCCATGAAGCTCCACGAGTCCTTTCACGATCGGCAAGCCGAGGCCAGTGCCTTCATCGGCGTTTTTCTGCGCGAGGGTGCCGCGGCCGAAGGAGGACATGACGACGGCGATCTCATCCTCGGGAATGCCGGGTCCCGTGTCCTTGATGGCGATGTACTGCCCGCCCTTGCTCGTCCAGCCGACCTTCAGCGTCACCTGGCCGCCCTGTGGCGTGAATTTGATCGCGTTGGTAAGGAGATTGAGGACGACCTGACGCACGGCGCGCTCATCCGCCCAAATGCGCGGCAGGCTCGGTTCCGTCGAACTCGATCAGGGTGATCTCGCGCTTCTTCGCCCGGATCGTCAGGAGATGCCGGCATTCCTGCGCGACGCCGACGAGCGAGACGCTCTCCTCCTTGAGTTCGTATCGGCCGGCCTCGACGCGCGAGAGATCGAGAATTTCATTGATGAGCATCAACAGATGCTGGCCGCTGGAATGGATGTCGCTCGAATAGTCGCGGTAGGCCGGCGTGGCGTGCGGGCCAAAAAGCTCGCCCTTCAGCACCTCGGAAAAACCAAGGATGGCGTTCAACGGCGTTCGCAGTTCGTGACTCATCGTCGCCAGAAAGCGAGACTTGGCGAGATTGGCCTCCTCCGCGCGGCGGCGGGCTTCGTCGGAATTGGCGTTGGCCTGCTCGAGCTCGGCGATGAGATCGCTCTTTTCCGCGCGGAAGAAAAGGCTTTCCGAGGCGAGTTGATGAAAACGCCTGGCCAGAACGAAGAAGAACACCTGCGCCGCGACGACGAGCGCGAGCAGCGCAAGAAATGTCTCGCCGGGACCGCGATTGAGATAGATGCATATGAGGACGGCGAGAGACGTCGGCGCGATGGCCGCATAGACGGCGGCCGGTATCGTGGCCGTCACCATGGCGTTGAATGCGGAGGAGAGCAGCAGCATTCCGACGACGAAAGTGCGGGCGTCCGGGTCCTTTCCGTTGAGCAGCATCGCCGCGACCCCGGCCCAGACGAAGCCCTGAACGAGCTCCGTCGCGACGAATTTCGTGCGCCAGCGCTTGACGGTGATCTTCGAGTCCTCGAGCGCGCTCAGATTCTTCGCCATGCCGTAACAAAGGATCAGACTCGAAAAGGCGAGCACGAGCCAGATCACGACCCGCTGAGCGGAAACCCAGTAGAGCGCGAGCAGCGACGTCATCATGATGAGGGCGACCGCCGCGATCGCAGAATTCATACGGGTTTGCGCATAGGCGCGCAGCAATTCGAGATCGGCGCCCCGGTGGCCCGTATCGGAAGTGGTGAGCCGCTCGCGCGCCTGACGCACCCGCGCGCCCAGCCGACGCTTCTGCGTCGCGGTTTGCGGGTCGAGACCGCGTCCGCGCTCGATCATTTCGGCGGTGACTTCACTCATTCTTCACGCGCGCACGGGGGAGAATATGCAGATGCCCACGTTTTTGATAATTCCCCGGAAATCTTAACAGCCCCCTCACAAAGCGGGGCGTTTTGGACCTATTTGCGACACAACTCATAGCGCTGGCGAAGGTTAACAATGCTTCTCTTCGACACCGCTCTCGCGCCCAATCCCAAGCGGGTGCGCATGTTCCTCGCGGAAAAGGGCGTTGTGGTCGAAACCCGCCAGGTCGATCTCATCGGGCTCGAGCACAAGAGCGAGGCTTACCGGCGCATTAACCCTATGGCGAGCGTCCCGCGCTCTGGTCCTCGACGATGGCGCGGTGCTGACCGAATCCGTCGCCATCTGTCGCTTCATCGATGATCTTCACCCCGAACCGCCGCTTTTCGGTCGAAGACCCTCGCGAACGCGCCTTTGTCGACATGTGGCAGCGGCGCATGGAGTTTCAGCTCTTTTTGCCCGTCGCGCTCGCGTTCCGTCACAGCCATCCGCGGCTTGCCGCGCTCGAAAAACCGCAAATCCCCGCTGCTTCGCGGAAACGCAGCGGCTCGCGCGCAATCGAGGCCATGCGCTTTCTTGACGCCGAATTCGTCCGCTCGCCGGTTCGTCGCGGGGGAGGCGTTCACCATCGCCGACATCACCGCCTTCGTCGCGATGGCGTTGACCCCGCTCGCCCGCGTCGACGTCCCCGAGGATCTGGCGCATCTGGCGCGCTGGCGGGCGGAGGTGTCGGCGGCGGCCCAGCGCGGCGGCCTGAATGACACGCGCGGCGAGAGAACGGCTCGACGCGCTCTGCGCCGAAATCCGGGCCTGCCGGCGCTGCGCCGACTGCGCCGCCGCCCCTGCCGCACGCGCCCCGACCCGTGTTCCGGGTTTCGGCGCACGCGCGACTGCTCGTCGCGAGCCAGGCGCCCGGAAATCTCGTCAATCAGACGGGGATTCCCTTCAACGATCCGTCCGGCGAGCGGCTGCGCGGCTGGATGGGAGTCGATCGCGACATCTTTTATGACGTCTCGCGCATAGCGATCGTGCCGATGGGTTTCTGCTTTCCGGGATATGACGCGTCGGGCGGCGATCTGCCGCCCCGCATCGAATGCCGAACCCATTGGCATGACGCGCTTTTCGCCGCAGATGCCACAGATCGAGACAGTGCTGGCGATCGGCCGCTATGCCCAAGCCTATCACTTCGCCCGGCTGGGCCATGAATTGCCGAAAAACGCCACCGTGTCTGAGGTCGTGGCGTCATGGCGGACGTTTCAGGGCGGCCGGCCGCTGCATCTTCCCTCTCCCGCACCCCTCCTGGCGCAACACCGGCTGGCTGAAGAAAAATCCGTGGTTCGAGGCCGAGGCGCTTCCGGCGCTTCGCGTCGAGGTCGCGCGCCTTGTGAGATGACCTGGTTGGGCCGTCCTCAGCCGCGCCCGCGGTAAGGAGGCACGCCCTGATCGGGCAGCCAAAGTCCCTCCGGCGGGACGCCGGTCTGCCAGAAAACGTCGATCGGGATGCCGCCGCGCGGATACCAGTAGCCGCCGATCCGCAGCCATTTGGGCGTCATCGCCGCAACGAGGTCGCGCGCGATCCGCAGGGTGCAATCCTCGTGAAAGGCGCCATGGTTGCGGAAGCTTCCGAGGTAGAGCTTCAGCGACTTCGACTCGACCAGACGCTCGGCGGGAACGTAATCGATGACGATGTGCGCGAAATCGGGCTGGCCCGTCACGGGGCAGAGCGAGGTGAATTCCGGCGCCGTGAACCGAACGAGATAAGTCGCGTCCCTATGCGGATTTGGCACAAGGTCGAGTTCGGCCTCGTCGGGAGACGCGGGCAGCGCGGCCTTTTCGCCGAGAAGATGCGCGCCGTCGTGAGTCTTCGTCATGACGGCTAGAGATAACGCCGCGCCGCCGGCGTCAAGTCGTCAGGGGTCGTGATCGTCCGCGCATTCGCCCGTGCGAAGGGTGATCGGATGCGCGGTCATCCAGCCGGAAAGAAAGCGATTGCTCTCTGCGGTGAGCGCCGCCTGCATTTCGGCGCGGACCACTTCGAGCCATTTCTGCCGGCGCTCCGGCGTATTCATCTCGGCCGGCACGCCGAGGTCGATCGCTTTCACGGCGAATTGATAGGGCATCGTATGCCAGAAGGCGACGGCGCCCCCGCCCTGCATGGCCTCCACGCCGGATTCGGGCGTCGCGGCGAGCTTCTCCTGCGCGTCGAGCGGCACGGGCTCCGCCTTGCCGTTATGCGGCGTGGCGATGACGACGCCATTTCGATAGAAGAGATTTTGCACGACCCCCTTGCGCTCGGCGAGCAGATTGCCGCCGATCACGAAGGTTGCCTTGGATTTCTCCATGGCGCATTTCAACATGCGATCGAAACAGGCTGCGACCCCCGCCATTTGCTTGGCGCAAGCCGTCTCGATCCAGGTCGCCATGACCTCCGGCTTCACGTCCAGGACATAAGCGAGTCCTTGCGCTTCGCCCTGGCGATAGTCGCAGCGCTGAACGAGCGCGGCGGGCCACCCCTGGAAATCGGCCGCGACAGGCGCGCACGCGCCGGCGCGGACCGGGGACTTTTCGAACGCGGCGCGCACGCCGGCCGCGTGTTCCGCCGTCTGCGCCAGCGCGTTCTGGGGTGGGAACAGGATGGCGGCTGCGACCGCGGCCGGCTGGACGAGCGCGCCGAGGGGCGCGATTTTTTTTGTGCCGAACGCCATTTTTTCTCCCCGCGACATCTTTTCCGCTCTGCGCGCCGGTTATTGCTGAAAATCCGAAAGCGACCGACAGCTCGCGCTTTATGTTTGATAAAGCTCAAGGTAGCGGCCCTTCGGCGCCAGTCAACCGCGTCGCAGGGACCCTTCCGCGCGGCGCGCTCTCGCGCGCCGGCGGGCGCGAGGCGTCAAGGCCGGGCTTATCGCCGCCGCGAGGCTTTTCCGCGCCGGTTATTAAGGCTAAAAGGCGGCGCTGCCCCGCGCCGCAAAAAAAGAGGCCCCATAAATGACTGAGATCATCGACATTCACGCCCGCGAAATTCTGGACTCGCGCGGGAATCCGACCGTCGAGGTCGACGTCACCCTGGAGGATGGCTCGTCCGGCCGCGCCGCGGTCCCCTCCGGCGCCTCGACTGGCGCGCATGAGGCGGTCGAAAAGCGCGACGGCGACCCGGCGCGCTATCTGGGCAAAGGCGTGCTGCAGGCGGTCGACAATGTGAACGACGAAATCGCCGGCGCGCTGCTTGGCCTCGAGGCCGAGGATCAGGTCGGCATCGACCAGACGATGATCAAGCTCGACGGAACGCCGAACAAAGCGCGCCTGGGCGCCAACGCCATTCTCGGCGTCTCGCTCGCGCTCGCCAAGGCGGCGGCCGAAGCGAGCGCGTTGCCGCTCTACCGCTATGTCGGCGGGACCCAGGCGCGCGTCCTCCCGACGCCGATGATGAACATCGTCAATGGCGGCGTGCATGCCGACAACCCCATCGACTTCCAGGAGTTCATGATTTTCCCGACCGGCGCGGAAAACGTCCGCGACGCCATTCGCTGGGGCGCGGAGATTTTCCACACGCTGAAGAGCGCTTTGAAAAAAGCCGGGCTGTCGACCTCGGTGGGCGATGAAGGCGGTTTCGCGCCCAATCTTCCCTCCGCCGAAGCGGCGCTCGATTTCATCGTGAAGGCGATCGAGACGGCGGGCTTCAAGCCTGGAGTGGACGTGCTTCTGGGCGCCGACTGCGCCGCGACCGAATTCTTCAAGGACGGCAAATATGTCTATGAAGGCGAAGGCGTGACGCGTTCGATCGACGAGCAGGTGGCCTATCTCGCGAAGCTGGCGGCGTCCTATCCCATCGTCTCCATCGAGGACGGCATGGCGGAAGACGACTGGGAAGGCTGGAAGAAACTCACCGACGCCATTGGCAAGAAGATTCAGCTCGTGGGCGACGATCTCTTCGTCACCAATGTCACGCGCCTCACGCGCGGCATCAAGACCGGCACGGCCAATTCGATCCTCGTGAAGGTCAATCAGATCGGCACGCTCACGGAAACGATCTCCGCGGTCGATGCGGCGCATCGCGCCGGCTATACGAGCGTCATGTCGCATCGCTCCGGCGAAACCGAGGACTCCACCATCGCCGATCTCGCCGTCGCGCTGAATTGCGGCCAGATCAAAACCGGCTCGCTCGCCCGCTCCGACCGCACCGCCAAATACAACCAGCTCATCCGGATCGAGGAGGAGCTGGGCGACGCCGCTGTCTATGCGGGCAGGAGCGCGCTGAAGGCGCTGGCGTAACGCGACGCGTTCTCTCTCTCCCCGCATGCGGGGAGAGACTCAGGCCGAGGGCTGGGGCGTCGGCGCGCGCGCCGCCTGTTCGAGCGGCGCGCCCCGCATCTATCCTCGGCCGGGCCCTGGCCGCTCACCCCCGCCCTTCCCGTATTCAGCGGGGACGGCGGCAATGCCGCGACGTTTCGATGACCATGGAAAAAACCTTCGATCCCCGCTCCATCGAGAGCCGCATCCGCCGCACATGGGAGGACGCGCAGGCCTTCCGCGCCGGCCGCCCCGAACGCGCCGCCGCGGCGCCCTATTCCATCGTCATTCCGCCGCCCAACGTCACCGGCAGCCTGCATATGGGCCATGCGCTCAACAATACATTGCAGGACATTCTTGTGCGCTACCATCGCATGAAGGGCGAGGATGTTCTCTGGCAGCCTGGCACGGACCACGCCGGCATTGCGACCCAGATGGTCGTCGAGCGTCAGCTCATGGAACGGCAGGAGCCGGGCCGCCGTGCGCTCGGCCGCGAAAAATTTCTGGAGCGCGTCTGGGCCTGGAAGGCGGAGTCGGGCGGCGCCATCGTCGAGCAGTTGAAGCGCCTCGGCGCCTCCTGTGACTGGTCGCGCGAGCGTTTCACGCTCGACGAAGGCTTGTCGCGCGCGGTAGCGAAGGTGTTCGTCCAGCTCTACCGCGACAAACTGCTCTACAAGGACAAGCGCCTCGTCAATTGGGACCCGGTCCTGCACACGGCGATCTCCGATCTCGAAGTGCAGCAGATCGAGGTGAAGGGCCATCTGTGGCGCTTCAAATATCCCGTCGTCGATGAGGCGGGACGCGAAACGGGCGATTATATCGTCGTCGCGACGACGCGTCCCGAGACCATGCTCGGCGACACGGCCGTGGCCGTTCACCCCGAAGACGAACGCTATCGGTCGCTCGTCGGCAAACGCCTGCGCCTGCCGCTCGTCGGGCGCTTGATTCCGGTCGTCGCGGACGAATACTCCGATCCCGAGAAGGGCACGGGCGCGGTGAAGATCACCCCGGCGCATGACTTCAACGATTTCGAGGTCGGCAAACGCCACGGACTTCGACTCGTGAACGTCTTGGATTCGCAGGCCCAGACGACTCTCGCCGCCAACGCCGATTTTCTTGAGGGAGTCCCGCCCTCGCCGGAACTCGCCGCGACGCTCGACGCGCTCGACGGGTTGGATCGATTCGAGGCGCGCAACCGTGTCGTCGCGATGATGACGGCGCGCGACCTTCTCGACGGCGTGGACGACCACAAGCACATGGTCCCGCACGGCGACCGTTCGCATGCCGTGCTCGAGCCGCGCCTGACCGATCAATGGTATGTGGATGCGAAGACCCTCGCGCAGCCGGCGCTCGCGGCCGTGCGCGAGGGCCGCACGAACTTCGTGCCGAAGAACTGGGAAAAGACCTATTTCGACTGGCTCGAGAATATCCAGCCCTGGTGCGTGTCGCGCCAGCTCTGGTGGGGCCATCGCATCCCGGCCTGGTATGACGACGACGGCAAAGTCTATGTCGAGGAGACAGAAGCGGCCGCCTACGTCGCCGCGCGCGCTGAGCGCGGCGCGGATGTCACGCTCACCCGCGACGACGACGTTCTCGACACGTGGTTCTCCTCCGCGCTCTGGCCTTTCTCCACGCTCGGCTGGCCGGACGAGACGCCGGAGCTTGACCGCTTCTATCCAACCAACGTTCTTGTCACGGGCTTCGACATCATCTTCTTCTGGGTCGCCCGCATGATGATGATGGGTCTGCACTTCAGGAAGGAGATTCCCTTCCGCGACGTCTATATCCACGCCCTCGTCCGCGACGAGAAGGGCGCGAAGATGTCGAAATCGAAGGGCAATGTCATCGATCCCCTGCATCTCATCGACGACTATGGCGCGGACGCCTTGCGTTTCACCCTCGCCGCCATGGCCGCGCAGGGGCGCGACATCAAGCTCTCGACCCAGCGCGTCGAGGGCTATCGCAATTTCGCGACCAAAATCTGGAACGCCTCGCGCTTTGCCGAGATGAACGGCTGCGCGCGGGTCGCGGGCTATGATCCGCACGCCAATAAGATCGCCCTCAACCGATGGATCGTGGGCGAAGCCGCACGCACGCTTGCGGAAGTGAGCGCCGCGATCGACGCCTATCGCTTCAACGACGCCGCCGGCATCGCCTATCGCTTCGTCTGGAACGTCTTCTGCGACTGGTATGTGGAGCTTTCCAAGCCGCTACTATCGGCCCCGACGGCGCGGAAAAGGACGAAACCCGCGGGACGACCGCTTTCGCGCTCGACCAGATCTACGCGCTGCTGCATCCCTTCATGCCCTTCCTCACCGAAGAGCTGTGGGCGATCAAGGGCGCGGAAGGCCCGAAGCGGGAAAGCCTTCTGGCCCTTGCCCAGTGGCCGACGCTCGAAGGGCTGCAGGACCCCGAAGCCGAAAGCGAAATCGGCTGGCTGGTCGATCTCGTCTCCGACATTCGTTCGCTTCGCGCGGAAATGAATTTGACGAGCGAAACGGAGCTTGTTCTCGTCGGAGCCGACGCCGCCTTGCAGACGCGCGCGACGCATTGGGAGGAGACGATCCGCAGGCTCGCGCGAATATCACGCATCGGCTTCGCGGAGGCGCCGCCGAAGTCCTCGGCGCAGATCATCGTGCGCGGCGGAGTTGTCGCCGTTCCGCTCGAAGGGGTGATCGATTTCGCCGCCGAGCGGGCTCGCCTCGGGAAGGAAATCGCCAAGCTCGACGGCGAGGTGAAGAAGGTCGACGCCAAGCTCGCCAATCCGGGTTTTCTCGCCAAAGCGGACGAGGAGGTGATCGACGAACATCGCGAGCGGCGGGAGGACGCGCTGGCGCGAATCGAGAAGCTGGCCGCGGCGCTCGGACGATTGGGCTAGGTCTTCCCTCAGGCGGCGCGCTCTCCGACGCCCGCGCGGCCATGACGCGGGGCGAAGTCGGCGTTACAATGGGCTCCATGACCCTCACGCACGAACCCGTCGGCCCCGGCGACCATGTCTTTCTGGTCGACGGCTCGTCCTTCGTCTTTCGCGCCTATTTCCAGTCGATCCGGCAGGATGCGAAATACAATTACCGCTCCGACCGGCTGCCGACGGGCGCCGTGCGGCTTTCTGCACAAAGATGCTGCAATTCGTGCGCGAGGGGGCGGCCGGCGTGAAGCCCACCCATCTCGCCATCATCTTCGACAAGTCCGAGAACTCGTTCCGCAAGGAATTCTACCCGCCCTACAAGGCCAACCGCAGCGAGCCGCCTGAAGATCTCGTGCCGCAATTCCCCCTCATGCGCGCCGCGGTCCGCGCCTTCGGCCTCACCCCGATCGAACAGGACGGCTATGAAGCCGACGACCTCATCGCGACCTATGCGACGCAGGCGCGTGCGAAGGGCGCGGACGTCCTCATCGTCTCGGCCGACAAGGACCTGATGCAGCTGCGATTCGGGCCGGGCGTGACGATGTACGTCGAATTCGAGCCTCCGGCACCGGCGGTCGCCAAGGGTTGGCGCGAAGAGCGCTTGATTTCGCAAGCCGAAGTCGTCGATTACTTCGGCGTCACGCCCGACAAGGTCGTCGACGTGCAGGCCCTCGCCGAAGATCTCCAGATAGAATGTGCCCG
>CAVQNJ010000012.1:0-46710 GCA_963713845.1 uncultured Alphaproteobacteria bacterium | reverse complement strand
TGGCGCGGAATTGGCTATTATTCTCCAGATCGTAGCCAATACGAGGCCAGATCCGTCCCGACTTTCGGATTTCGACAAGTTGGCGGGATGGAATCGCCGCGCCGATGGGCTTCCGAGCGCACCGACGCGGCTCCGGGAAGGGATACGCGTGGATTTTACGTCATTGAGACGCAGTTCTTCTCTCTCATTAACGGGACTCCTCACACTGAAACGCACGACGCCGTTGATACGATTAACGGGATCCGACGTTCCGCGATGCTTTGATGGCCGTCCAACCGCACGCTCGAGCAGAGAGCCGATCCTGCCTGCAGCTGCGCCCACACTCGGCGCTTGACGTTGCGCGACTGCGGGCGCCGTCCGGCCGGTCAACTGACGCGTTGGAGACGCTTGATGATTTTGTTCAGGTCGGACTGCAAGGGCGCACTATAGGCGCGGATGGCCGCGTTGCTTGTGGTCGGATTGGCGTTCGTCCTGATGGTGACGCCGCCGCCGCCTCGATCGGCGACAAAGAAGCCGTATTTTTGCGCGGCGGTCGCAATGGCGGCGCCTTCCTTGGTCTGGAGGCCGAGCGACGAAATGCTGACGGAATAGGGGAGCGCCAAGCGCGAGCCCATTGGCAAGACGCCGCGATAGGGATTGCCGTTGGTGGTCGCGTCGCGATCGAAGGCGTAGGCGGGATAAGCGGCCGCCGGCTTCAGCAAGGCCGGCGGAACCGTGATCGCCATGGCGTGATTGATGACGCCGGCGCTCGCCTCGAAGTCATCTACGAGCCCGCCGTAACACGGCAACATCGACGCGGTCTGACCGTTCTGACTGCCGTCGGTGAGACTGCTGGGGTCGGTGACGCCGTAGGAGAGGGCGACGACCTGGCCCGTGCTCAACATGATCGCGCCGTAAAGCTCCACAATCTTGCCGTTCGGCTGCAGGACCGCCATATGGCCGTCGGCGGCGCTCGCGGGTTGCATGTTGGTCGAGAAATAGAATTGCGCGCCGCCGGGCGGATTGACCTGGCCATTGTAGCTCGTCGGTAAAACCCAGGAGGTTGTCGAGAGCGAGGAATAGGGATTCCCGGTGTATCTACTTTGATAGAGGGTGAAATTCGTTGAGGCCGTCGAGAGGATTTGCTTTTCGACCGCCGATGAATTGCCGTATCGCTTCCAGGCGCCGCTGTAAACATTCTTCCAGGCCAAGGGACTGAACAGCAGTGGCCTCAGACGAGCGGGATTTTGCGATGCGCTGGGATTGGCGACGTAGAAGGGTATCGACCAGCCGGCGCTGAGCCAGGTGCTCAGACCGATCGAGGTATTCGCGAGATTGGGAACCGAGGAATAGCTGGCGTTGCCGGCAATTTGCTTGTTCCACGGGCTATAGGCGTTTCGCACATAAGCGGCGGGGTAGGAGACCGATTGCGCGGTCGCCTCATGCGCAGATGCGATCATCGACATTAGAGCAGCGAGCGGAAGCGCATTCCTTCTCATTTTTCTAAGAATGGTTTCGGCCATCGAATCCTCTTGCGTGCGGATCGATCGATGGGCGTCGGCCCTTACGATCTCGCCATCGGCGTTAAAAAAATCAGCGTCGCGCGTCGCGCAAACCGATTCGCTTGATGGTCATTAGGCCGGTCAATCTGGGAGATGTTTGGCGCTTGAGATGTCTCCGAAGAGATGATTTTACGGCGCGCCCGGGGCAGGCCATAAATGTTTTCGCGGCAGCATCATTAGTCGGGGGTTTGCGGGAAAATGCGGCGCGCCGGCGATCGTCGTCAAGGTCACGCTCGCGCGCGGGGCCCTTGGGATTACAGGCGCACGAGGCACAAAACAGCAATGTCACCCCGCGACCAGAAGGAAATCAGGGCTCTTACAGGCATCCGCGGGGTCGCCGCTTGCCTTGTGATGCTGCACCACTTTTTCCCCGGCGAGTCCGGACCACATCTTCTCCGGAATATTGTTTCGCATGGATATATATATATTGACTTGTTTTTTGTGCTCAGCGGCTTTGTCATGGCGTTGACATACGGTCCCGTATTCCAGGGAAAATTTGGGATTGGTGACTATATCGGCTTCTTATATAAGCGCCTTGGTCGGATCTACCCGCTGTACCTGTTTGTCACTTTGCTCATGGCTGCGCGCGGGTTTCTGAGCTTCGCTCCAGTCGCGATTGACCGACAAACTCTCGTAAGCAATGTTTTTCTTGTTCAGGCGTGGGGCTTTGCGGACAGCATCGGCGGACCGACCTGGTCAATAAGCACCGAATTTTTCGTTTATCTCATATTCCCTCTGTTGGTTTACTTAAACCGTGATCGCGGGTTTGTCGCGATCACGATAGCCGCATCCGCGGCTGTCGCCCTGTTGCTATATGTTGCGTCTCGCCAAGATGTGGATCTCAACCAAGTTTACGAGGGCCGGTTGTATCGCTACGGTCCCTTGGACGTATTCGGATCGGGCGCCGCCTATCCGCTCCTGCGTTGCCTGGCAGGTTTTATTCTTGGCCTGGTTAGCTTCCGCATCTTCAAGACCGCCTCGGTAAAGCGCATCATGGGCGGCAGCGTCGCGGCGCCCTCATTCCGATTTGCTTCATCGTTTTGCTGGCGATCCCAAACAGCGATGTTGCGTTGGTTATCCTGTTCGTTCCGCTCATCGTCGTGTTGGCAGCCGAGCGGTCGGCGGCCAGCAGAGTGATGGGCAGCCGACCTGTGTACTGGCTCGGTCTGATCTCCTATTCAATTTACCTGACACATTTTCCCCTGCTCCTGCTTAACCAACCTTTGGCGATGTCGCTGGGTTCTCTCGATGTGCCATTCGCGGCCATGGCTGGCCGGTTGTTGTTAATTTTGCTGGTGTTCTCCGTCGCGGCAGCCGCCTATTACGGCATCGAAAAACCCGCCCGGAATTGGACGCGCAATATCGTCGCTGGTCGGCCTGAACCAGGTTGGCTAACGACGCGCGTAAAGTGCGATCGGTCAACCGCAGACCTCACCGAACATTTTCTAACTCCGCGTGGATATTCGCTCGTGCTTTTTCATCCTGCGCGGAAAATATTATTTTCCGGAGCGCGCGGGTGGGCGAAAATCGCGGCCTTCGTCGAGCATTGCGATCGTCGCCGCGATCGGGAGAGCCGACACAAGAGCCTGAGCAATCTCGCGCCTGTTGATGTTTACGTCGGACGCACGCCGAGGAATTATGCGCGAACGCGACAGCCTAAGCGTCTCACAATTCAAAATCGACGCTTGCAACACCAAAGGACCGCCTCATGATCCCACCATCATCCGTCTCCTGGCGCGGCCCGCTGAGCGCTTCGTGCTCCAGCCGAAGCCGCTGAAAAATTTCGTTCAGCCGGCAGAGCGCGGCGTGGGTTCCCTGGTCTTCAGCGCCACTTATGCGCGCGCTGATGTCGGCCAGGATCGATTGTTCCGCGACGGCCAATTCGTCTGGGTCTGGCGTCACTGCTGTGAGCATTGAATGCACTCCTGGACGTTCCAGGTTGATCACGCCCGGTGTTCATCATAACACCAAGTTGATTTTGACGTCCACTTGGGCACATGTGTTTGTTATTGGGCCTGTTTAGGCTCTGCTTGGGCCACGCGTGCGCTGAGTTCGAAGGGCGGTCCCGCCCGTACGGCGTCGGCGATCTTGCCTGCCACGACGCTCACATCGACCCTATCATTACGTTTGCGGTGGAGGAGATGTCCGGCGTCCGAGGTTGCCAAACGGCGAAGCTGGATTAAAGGGCCGCTTCGCAGTAAAAAGCGACGTTGGCAGAATGAGCTTCGCGGTTTAAGTAAACTGGCGTGAAATGTGCTGGAAGACCGTGAGCGGGTCTTGAGGCTTATCGAACGGGCGGTTTGAAACGGGAACGGAGCAACGTCGGTTTCAATGCGCGGCGCCCTTGGGCGCTGCGCTTGGAGTTAATTGAGTGGATTGTGCCGGGAGTATACCGATGTCGAAACCATTGAAGGCTGTAGATCCATCGGAAGACGCACGGGACACAACGGGCGCGCTCGCCGAAATGAGCATGGGCGCGCTCATCGAGGGCCATGTCAGGCGAAGCCCTGACCGAACCGCGATCCTGGGGACCGAATCGGAGAGATTTCATATCGGGAGCTTGGCAATCAGGTATCGACGGTGCGCGATGCGTTTCGAAACGCAGGGATTGGGTCCAACGCCCGCATCGGTTTGGCGCTCCCCAGCGGGATCGAGTCGATTGTCGCGACGATCGCGGCGTCCTGCCATGCGACGTGCGTTCCTTTCAATCCCGGGATTTCAAGCGACGAATTTGTGCGCGAACTCAATAGGTTCCATATCGACGCGGTCGTCCTGCCAAGCTGGTGTGAGTTTTCTGCTCGAAAGCCCTGGAAGACTATCCGAGCGCAGTGTTTTCGGCGCAAAAGATTGCAACAGATCGTTTTGAACAGTTTGATGTCCGCTGTCTTCGCGCAACCTTGTCTCACCCTCCAAATTCGCTGGTTCGGGACTGCGAGGCGCTCGTGCTTCGGACGTCGGCGACGACCGGTCAACCAAAGCTGGTGCCGGTCACGCATGCAAACATGCTCGAACAAGCACATAAAATGAACCGCTGGCTCGGCGTTTCGGAGTCTGATCGCGCGGCGTGCATTCTGCCGACATACTACGCCCAGGGCTGCCAAACCGGCGTTCTCATCCCGCTGCTGCTCGGCGGAAGCGTCGCGATCGTGGAGGGCAGTTCCTTCATAATCAGGGGCGCTGGATCAGCGATCTGGGGCCGACCTGGTTCTCGGCTGGCCCGACGTTTCTCCTCGGCCTCCTCGACGCGCTCGCGATGCGCGGCGCCGCGCCGTTGCGCCATAACTCCGTTTCATTCTCTCGAGTTCCGCTCATCTTCCTCAACACGTGCGCGAGGGCGTCGAGGCCGCGCTGGGCGTTCCGTCCTCGAATTCTATGGGCTTAGTGAAGGCGGCATGATGGCGGCCAATCCGCCGCCGCCGCATCGACGCAAGCCCGGAACCGTCGGCCGCTTCAATGAAGGCGAACTGGCCGTTCGGGATTACGCCGGTAACGTTGCGCCCATGGGCGAGGTGGGAGAAATCTTCATCAGGGGGAATAGCGTCACGCCCGGCTATCTGTTCGACGATGGGCGCGTCCACCAGGGCTTGCAGCGCGGTTGGCTCCCCACCGGAGATCTTGGCTCGGTCGACGCAGACGGGTTCCTCACGGTTCGCGGGCGCCTGAAGGAGATCATCAATCGCGGCGGCGAAAAGATTTCACCGATCGAAGTCGAGAACGCGATGTCCTCCATCCTGACGTCAGAGAGGCGGCCGCGTTCGGCGTTCCCCATCCCCGGCTGGGCGAAAACGTCGCCATGGCGGTGGTCCTCACGCCGGGCTCGGCCGCAACTGCGCTTGAGCTTCGCACTTTCATGCGTCAACATCTGCCAGCGTTCAAGGCGCCTCCGCGCATCGACATCGTCGACGCCCTGCCGAAGGGCGCCCAGGCAAGGTCTTGAGGAACGCCCTGCGTGAGGGTGTGCTGAGCAATGCGGGCACAGGTGCGGCGCACGCAAGGACGTTGCCTCATTCGACGATCAGATTCCGATTCGCCGAAATCTGGCGACGCTTGCTCAACAGCGATCAAATCGGGGTCGACGACGACTTTTTCGAAGCCGGAGGCGACTCGCTGCTTGCGGAGCAGATGCTGCTTGAAGTCGAAGGCGTTCTCGACCGTGAGGTCCCGACGTCGCGGCTCTCGGAAGCCTCCACGATTTGCGGGCTTACCGGCATCGCCATCGCGGCATCCAAAGGCAACCGAGGCCAAGAACTGCTGACAAAGGCGCGGGACGCGCCCGGGACGCCGTTCTTTTTCTGTCACGGCGACTTTGGCGGTCGTGGTTTCTATGCGTTGAAGCTCGCCCGCCTCATCGATCCTCCACAATCCCTGTATCTCGTGCATCCGCTGCCGGACCTCGCCGAACGCAAAACGGATCTGACCCTTGAGGATATGGCGCGCCTCTATGTCCCGCTTTTGCTTGCCGAGCGGCCGGAGGGCTCTTTTCGGCTCGGCGGCCACTGCAACGGCGGTCTTCTCGCCCTTGAGATCGCACATCAGCTGACGAAATTGGGGCGGAAGGTCGAACTGGTTTTGCTGATTGAGGCCTTCTCGCTCAATTGCCGCTCGTCGCTTCGGCTGTTGAACCGATTGATGCAGGGACTCGGCGCGGTCGTCCCATCAGGCAAATTCCGGCGGCGTCTCGATGAGCTCGTGATGCCTTTCGTCTGGAGCCGCCTCCATTATGGGTTCGACCCCGTCCGGGCCAAATGGAGGCAATTTGGTCGCGAGGACTCTGGGTTCCCGGAACCGCGCGAATTGGAAGAACGCGCCTATCTTCGGGTGATGGCGAATTATGTCCCGCCGAAGCTCGACAGCACGATCATTGCGGTCACTGCTGAAGACAAGACCTCGGATCGTTCAGTGCGTCCAGACTTATGGGAGTCATGCGCCGAGTTGTCCTGCAAGAGAGGGTTCCCGGCACACATTTGGGCTGCATCACCACTGAGGTGGACGCGCTCGCAAAATGCGTCGGCTCGCTTTTGAATTGTTCATACTAAGGCTGCGCCGCATCCCTCGATTGCTGTTGGAACCTCAAAAGGCCCCTTTCATGACCTCTGCGGATCAACTTACGAGCCTCACGTCAGCCTTCGCCGAAGGCGAGATTCTCTTCGAGCGACTTGAAGAATTCCGGCCGGAGCTCACCCCCGAACCCTACAAAGGGCTGTTGGTTCACGCGCATCACATGACCACGACAATGGAGAAATTTCACCATTCTCCGGTCGTGGTGGAAGTTCTCGATCGGAGGCTTGACGGAGACCTCTACAGCCGCAAGATTTTCTACGACGAAGCAACGATGGCCGCGCGGTTCAGCTCGCCTTGATCCGCATCGATTTGAGCGTTGCGCCCACGGCGGTTCGTGAGGAGATCCTGCGCGAGAAGACCCCGCTGGGACGGATCCTGATCAACTTCAACCTGCCTTGCACATCAATCTGCAAGCAATCCTGCGGATCACGGCCGGACCTGCGTTCGCCCGGTCCTGCGCTTGCCCGATCGGCCAGATTACCTATGGACGTCTCGTGTCCATTCTCTTCGATCAGCGGCCCGCGATCGACGTCCTGGAAGTCGTTGTCCCCAGCGGTAAGGCGTTCGAAGACGCCATTCGATGAAAGCCCTCATGGGGCCCGCGCAACAACTTTGCGCCGCGCGCGCCGGATGTGCGATCGAGAAAACTTTGAGCGCGCATTGGTCACACGGACAGGCCATCAGGGCGGCGCAAGAGAACGTTGAAGTAGTCGATCGTCTTAACGAGTCCATCGCGCAGAGCGGTGGCGGGTTTCCAATTCAGCTCCATTTCCGCTTTCGTTATATTGGGCTGCCGTTGTTTCGGATCGTCTGAGGGCAGGGGCTCGTAGACGAGCTTCGCGCTGGAGCCGGTCAGTTCCAACACCAGTTCCGCAAGCTGGCGGATCGTGAATTCATCCGGATTGCCGACATTTACCGGTCCCGTGATTTCATCGCTCGTTGCCATCATGCGAATTATCGCCTCGACGAGGTCGTCGACGTAACAGAATGATCGGGTCTGGCTGCCGTCACCGTAAAGCGTGATGTCTTTTCCGGTGAGCGCCTGCACGATGAAGTTGGACACCACGCGTCCGTCCTTGGGGTGCATGCGCGGGCCGTAAGTATTGAAGATGCGGACGACCTTGATGCGCAGGCGTGCTGACGAATATAATCGAAGAACAATGTTTCGGCGCAACGCTTTCCCTCGTCGTAACAGGAACGCAAGCCGATCGGATTGACGTTGCCCCAATATTCTTCGGTCTGGGGATGGACGGGGATCGCCGTAGACCTCGCTGACGTCGACGCTTGCAGTATCTTCGCCTTGACGCGCTTGGCGAGGCCAAGCATGTTGATGGCGCCCATGCACGCTTGTCTTGGTGGTTTGAACCGGATCGCACTGGTAATAAATAGGCGAGGCGGGGCACGCGAGATTGTAAATTTCATCCACTTCGACATAGAGCGGGAAGGTTACGTCGTGTCGCAATAGCTCAAAACAGGGGTTGTCGAGCAAATGATGCGATGTTGCGTCGTGCTCCCGTGAAAAAATTATCGACGCAAAGCACTTCATGGCGGGCGTCGAGCAGCCGCTCGCATAAATGCGACCCGAGGAAGCCCCCTCCGCCCGTCACCAAAATGCGCTTGCTCATTGGCGTTGCATCCCCGGGGCTGGAGCCGTCGAACCCTTATATTTTTCCGACCATAGCAGCCTGCAACTTCGTCGCCAATTCATCGACTGACACCGAGAAGTCCGGATCATTTGATGCGCGATCGGTTTGATCGTCTGTGCAAACAATAGCTTGGTAGTTAAGGCCCCGCGAATGCGCGATCGTCTCAAACATGCGCAGTCGCCACGACGGCGCGAACAGCTCCACCACACTCGCGCCGCTTTTGCAGAAGGAGAGATTTGTGAGGGCCGCCCCGTGTACGCCGACGATGACATCGGCGCCTGCGAAGAGCCGGATCTGGCTGGCAAACGGCATTTTGGCGAGATGGTAGGCTTCAAACCCCATCGGCTGAAGTATATCGGTGAAGCACGCGTCCTCGTTGAGCAAGCGTCTCTTGGTCGCATCCCCACGATCGATATAAACGAAACGGCTGAATTCTTCCTGTGATGAGCCGGTCCCAAACGCGTCGCGAAGCCATTCGACGATCCACTCGGGAACCTCCTGGACGATGGGTCGAGGATGCGTCGTCGCGATAATGGCGTCAGCCGCGATGTGCGGCGTTTGCCTGCTCGTGATGCGCGCGTCACGCGGAATTTTGAGCAGGTCCAGTGTTTCGACCATGAAAGGAAGATAGTTGTCAAGGAATGCAGATAGAAATCGACGTTCGCTCTCAGCCCCGCTTTTTCGCCAAACGGATGCGCGAAAGGACCGCGGTCAACCAGTGAAAATAATTATCGTTGCCATACCAGCCCGTCAGCAAAGGAAGGTACGGTCCCTTTCACCGTTCGAGGCGCGCAGGAAACTCGGCCCAGTGCAAAAGCCGGGCTTCGCTCGGGCGGCAATTCGGTTTTTCCCGTAACCGCGCCAGCTCACAGGAGGACGCCCCGGCACACAGCGCGTTCTGGGTGGTCACGGCGACGTATTTGTCATTGTCCGTCTGCAGCCGCGCATTCGGCGCCGGAAAACCTGGTAGAGTTGCGCGCAATTGGGGAAGGTACGTTGTACAGCTGATCGTGGCCGTCGCCTGCGGGATCCTGGCATACGCTTACCGGCCGGTACCGCTCATATAAAGCGAAACCGTACCAGGCGAATTCCGACCGATGCAGCCTTTCAGCCAATTTCGCATAAGTTATCTTTTTATAGGCATTATAAAGACGATTGGCCGGGGGGCTGTCGGTGATTTACGGTTTCTCGAATCTAAGGCGTCGCAGGCCTGTCGCTCTCCGTAACAAAGCATAGTTTGCGTCGGGCGCGAAAAAGCGAAATCCGACTGCCTTCCTCCGTTCTATGCTCGTGTGAGGAGGGATCGAATATTGGCTGATTTTCGATTGCGTGACGCCAAATGCACCCGATCACCTTCGATGAATTTGCTTTTTGGCGCGAAAAACGTCGCATAGATAGGCGCGCGACACTCCTCGAGGAGCTGTAAGCCGCATCAAACTCGCTCTCTCCCCCGCCTGTCCTCAGGCTATTCTCGTCTGACCTCGACATCGTTTTCGCTGAAAGCCGTCGAACAGGGCTCCAAGTGTGAACGTCCGCAGCGGCCTGGTCCACTAGAGCGGATTCGCCTTAAACCGGCTCATATCCAGCGGCGGCGAAGAAGTTTGCGCATTCCCTTGGCGAGAACTCCAGAAGTAAGGCGCCAATCCTGTCCCAAAGGGCGTCGACGGTTCGCTCGGCGGCTTTTCGCAGCAGCGCCTTGAGTTTGGAGAAGGCCTTCTCGATCGGGTTGAAGTCCGGACTGTAGGGCGGGAGATAAAGCAGCGTGCGCCCGCCGCCTCGATAGCCTTGGCACGCCAGCGCCTTTGTGGCTGCCGAGATTGTCCATCATCGACGATGTCGCCGGGCGCGAGCGTGGGAACGAGAACCTGATCGACATAGGCCTGGAACCAGAGGCCGTTGATCGGGCCGTCGAGCACCATCGGCGCGGTAAGCCCGTGCGGCGCAGGCCGGCGACGAAGGTTGTCGTTTTCCAATGGCCATGCGGGATGCTTGCACGCAACCTCTCGCCACTCGGGGCGCGCCCGCTCTTGCGCGCCATGTTCGTCGTCGCCCACGTCTCATCGATGAAGACAAGCTTTTCGGGATCGAGGTCGAGCTGGTTATCGAACCACTCTTCGCGTCGCTTTACGATGTCCGGGCGGTTTTGCTCGCTCGCATGGGCGGTCTTTTTTTGAATGTCAGACCGCAGCGGTCGAGAAACGTCCACAGTGTCGCGCGACTGGCCTTCACGCCGCGCTCGCCAGCAGCCGCTCCAAAACTCGCTGATCGTCAAATCCGGCGTCGCCTCGATCAACCCCAGCAGATAATCGCGGTGTGGATCGAGCTTCGAGCGTCGCGGCTTTCCTTGCTTGCGCGCCTTGCGTTCTCCCGTCTCTCGCGCCCGCCGCACCCAGACAATCGCCGTTGCGTCGCCGACCCCAAACCGCGCCGCCGCATGGCGCGCCGGCAACCCGCCAACGCGGCGTCAATCACGCGATCACGCAAATCCTGGCTGTAAGCGCGCGCCATATCCGCCTCCATCGCTGTCGCGATAAAGGAATCATACCCGCACGATTCGGGAATCCCAAGAATCGGAAAATGACGAACGCGCTCTAACGACCTTTTGCAGAGCAGCCAGAATTGCTGAAGTCTGCGTGAGCTGGAAACATATGTGCGGATCAACGTGTCCTGCGAAGGGGGATTTGCGACAACTCGGATGTGACGCTTCCCCCGCCCCGATCATCGATGACCGCGCCATATTGCTGGACAGCTGTCGCGATGGCTGTCCCTTCAGTCGTCGATAGACCAAGCGAGGCTATGCTGACCGACGACGGGATCGCCAGCTTCCCGCCCATCGGCACCGTGCCGCTGTAAGGCGGCTTCGATGTCAGCGCGCTCCGGTCGAACGCATAGGCAGGATACGCGATCTGCGTCGTGAGCATGGCAGGAGGGACGCTAATCGCCAACGCATGATTAATCGTGCCGCTGAGACTTCATTATCCCAAAGCAGCCGGCATAGGCGGGGATCATCGACGCGGTCTGACCGTTCGCATAGCCGTCCTCTCGAATTCGGATTGGAAAATGTATATGAGAGACAAACTACTTGCCCAGTTGACAGGGCAATGGCGGCATAAGCCTCGAATACCGATCCATTCGGTTGAGCCACGGTCAGGCGCCCGTCTGGGCTCCTTTGGCGGGCGTCATCCCTGCATCGAGATACGCCAGCGCCGCCGCGCCATTTGGCAGGATTTTTTGCGCCTGCGGTCGCGCTTGGCAATACCCGATGCTGTCGCCGAGGTGGAGGAAAAAGCATTCCCGATATAGATGTTATTATAAAGTGGAAATTGTTTGACGATGACGCGAGGATTTGCGCCTCGACTCTTGAAGAGTTTCCGGAGCGCTTCCACTTTCCCGTATAAACATTCCACCATGCATTCGCATTGTAGAGAACCTGAACGCTGCTTGTGCCAGACGCCGTGTAAACGGGGATACAATAGGCGCAGGAATAATTCCACGTATCCATCCCGACAGGATAGCGACGTTCACCGGGGTATATGTCGCGGCGCTCGGAATTGGCGTTGTCCAGAAATCCGCGTGCGCAGGGCTCGCCAATGCGAGCGCCAGTGACAAAATCGGGATTTTCAGTCGGGAGAACAAAATTGCCTTGCATCGATAACGATCGACGTTCATCGCTCATGGATCTCGCTCCGCTAACGAAATTCAGGATTTGATTCGCCGACGCGCTCGCCGTTCGCGTGAAGTCTGCAATGTTTGACATTCAAATAGCCCCTCAAACAAATTTATATGCTCGGCGAATTGATCCATATCGTCGTGGTCAAACGTTCGGAAGGCTGTTTGTCGAAGGAACGCACAATTGCGGCCATGCGCGGGTAACCCACAGTTGGGTCGCTCCATAGTCCTGTTCAATCCAGGGTAATCCCCCTGTCGCGCGTCCCGGCGTTCTGTGGCAAAGCTAAGCTTGTGCATCGGGCGCGGGGCGGCAGCAAGGTTGCGCGCCTGATTATAAAGCTGTTGAACGCTGTGGAGCGAGCGCCGTTTCTGTTCCTGGGACGTCGTCGTCAACCGCCGGCGCCCTAGCGAACTCCAAATGGCCACGCTCAGGTCGACCGCGTGCGATCCGTGTTCATGGTAATTTCCTGTGCAGGTTGACGAGCTCGCGCGGCGCGACGGTCCACGTTACTTTTTCGCACCGGGAGAAAAAAGAGCGCCCCATGAATGACACGCACGTTAATCCGAAGGACCCCTCGCCGGAGGAGATCCTCCGTCCAGCGGAGCCCAGAGATATCCGCTTCCTCGCGGAAGTGATGTATGAATCGATGCTGCCCGGCGTCGGCCATGGTGTCTTCGACGCGCCCCTGGAGAGCGTCGGCCTCGCCCCGATCGATTTTCACGAAGCCTTGATTCGTATGGGTTCGAACAATTGGGGCCAGCTCGACAGTTTTTTCGTCATTGAAGTTGAGGGTGCGGGGCCAGTCGCCGCGATGGGCGCGTTTTTTTCCGATATGCCGGACTTACGCCCGCTGACAGCGGAGGGATTTAAGAACGTCTCTGAGCATCTGGGTTGGGACAAAGTCGCCGCCAGAGATTTCTGGAGGAAGTATATTTCTTTTTTTGGCCTCTTCGGCAACGCCCCGCAACTCGCCCAGCCCGCCGAATATGTGATGGAATATGCCGCCGTGCATCCGGAGTTCCGCGGACGCGGCCTTCTCAAGCCCTTCTCCTACGCGCGCCTCATCGCAGCGCATGCAGGGCGCGCCAGAGAGCTTGGCAAGAAGACGCTCGGCGGCACCGCCATATTCGGCAATGACGCGGTGACACTGGCGCTGTTGAAATTAGGGTTCCGTGAGCATAGCCGCTTCGGTTCGGACTTCTATGGGGGAGCCTTTCCCGGCTTGGCCCGATATATTCTGCGACACGCCTGAGAAGTGATCGCTTGCCTTCGGCCGTGCGCACTCCGACTATGTCTACGGCCGATCGGATAGGCGACCGCATGGCGGAACGAAACATCCAGGGTGGACATTGGCTCCAGTAATTCGGCTCGAAACAAGGTGTCAGGGCTTGGCGGTTGCCGCGAGTTGCGCGTCATACGCCGCCATCACCTCGCTGTACAGAATTTTTCCTGCGGACGATCTCGGCAATTTGTCCATGATCACAACGCCGATGGCGCTGTGATGAATTCGCAGGACGGACTTCACGATCTCGCTCGCTGCTTCAAGCGAATCCGCATCAGCCGCCGCCAGAACCAGTTTATCGTCGCGTCCGGTCGCAACAGCCGGACAATGGCGATCTTCCAGCAACGCCTCCAGATCATCGAGACCGATGCGATTCCCGAAGACTTTGATGAATCGCGCCTTACGTCCACGAATATAATAAAGGTTGTTTTCATCGACCGTCGCAATGTCGCCGGTCTCTAAATGGCCGTTGCATAGATCGCCACTGGCGAGATCGCGCGCTGTCTGCGCATAGCCCATCATGACATTGTCGCCGCAATAAATCAGATCGCCCTCGACGCCCGGCTTTGTCACCGTTTGCCCCGCAGCGTCAATTATTTCAAACCGACCGCCGGGGATCGGCCGTCCCGATGCTCTCTCGATGCGCGCGCGCCAGCTCGGGCTGCAGGTAAGCCATGCGTGCGGTCGCTTCGGTCTGGCCATACATGACGAAAAACCGCCAATGCTTCTGGTCAGCTAAATCCGCCATCCATTCAACAAGATCCGGCGACAATCGTCCTCCGGCCTGGGTCAGGGTTTTCAGATCAGGGCAATTCATCCGATCAAGCCTCAGGCGCCGCAACCAGTCGTACATGACAGGAAGGCCAGCCAGACTGGAGACGCGGCGAGAGGTCATAAACGTCCAAAAGTCGCGTTGCGTCACCGCCAGATCGGTGAGCGCCAGCGACGCCCCCCGGAGCAGGTGGGAATTCACGACCGAAAGCCCGTAGGAATAGTGGACCGGCAATGAGGTTATTGCCCGATCCTCGACGCCAATCTCCAGATATTGCGCGATGGATGCGGCATTGGCGGCCAGGTTGCGATGGCTTAAGCGCACGAGCTTCGATGAACCGGTGCTGCCGGATGTCGACAACAACAACGCGAGATCGGCGTGGAGGTTTATGACTGGCTTGCGGAGGCGGAGCCAGGCGCCAGAGTGAGCCTCGAAAACCAGCGATACCTGGAACTTTTCATAAAGGCCTCTGCGCAATTCCGTGCCGAGGCCTGCGTCGACCAAGAGAGTGGGAACGTGTTTGCGCTGACAGCCGATGAAGGCGGCGAGCGCCGATAAATGATTGTCGCATTCGATGGCCGCAAGTTCGCGGCGCCCAACAGTTTCACAAAGCTGATCGGCCATACGCGCCAGATCGACGTAGCTCAGCTCGCTGTCCTTCTGGACAATCGCAATATTTGAACCAAACCTTTCGAGATCGAACAATGATGTCAAATGACCATCCCGCCATCGTCGCCAATCGTCTGTCCGGTCACGAGTTACCCTGTGCCGCTTGCCGCGCCAGTGACGACCGCGGCTTTCCCGTCCAGCTTCATTTTTCCGCCCCGAAAGAAACGCCTTGATTGGTCAGGATTTCCTGTGCCTTGGCGACCGAGTCATCTACGTATGAGGTTCCAGCGTAAGCCGAATTTCTCCTCCAGAGCCGCAATCAAAAACATATGCGCCACCAATCCCATTGCGGAATTTGGTTGTAGGATAGCGCATCGACAATCTGATCTTCACTCAAACCAAGCGTTTGGGCAAAAACGCTGCACAGCGCCCGGCGGTTTTCAGCCGACATCGTCATCCATCCTCTTCTAACGTCTGTCCATCTAGGTATCCCTACAATCAGAACCGCTTCACGAATCGCGATCGTCTCCGTTAACAGGGCGTAAGCGCCAGTTCGATTGATCTCCATAACCCCACATGAGCGCGCAATGGGGATCGCTTGCCCGGCTCAGTTCAGCGCCGGCTTTATCGCCAGCGCACACGACATCACCCTGGTCTTTAGACTCCTTGAGTGAGTCATCCCCGCTTGCTCAAGACAGCGATTTTGAAAAAGGGATTATTGTCTTCCGCCCACCTTGCCACCCAACCACATTGCTGACTGAGTTCGGTGAACGCTTGCCTTCCCAAAAATCGAATTGCGAGTTGACTGTTTGCTTTCGCGAGCTTTACGCTCGGATCGACGCTTTGTTCATCCCGAAAAACGGAACATACGAAGAAGAAAACGTCTCTCCCGTTCGCTTCCCGAAGGATCGTCAGATTTTCTGCAATCACTTCGTCCGATCCGTATTCAAAAAGACCACCTTCTGAAGAAGCCACAACAACTTTATTGCGCGCATCAAATTTAAATCAATAACCTTTTTAGGGTTGACACATCATTCCAATCATATCGGGTATAGTTCAATGTTACAGGAAGGTTTGCCAGCGGCGCGTTCTCAGCCGTGAGCGCTTTGACCGCCCGAATCCCAAAGGCAGGCGCGACCGGGTCGATATCAAGGAGTTCAATAACCGTTTTTCGCGCGCAAAGCAGTTCCGGTTTCTTTTGGTTGAGTAAATCAGTCCGTTCCAGGAGTCGTACTCCCGGTGCCGCCACCGATATTCAAAAGGTGGAGGTCCTCGTAGTGGCGGCGGCGCCAGCAATATCTCGAGATTATCGGCGAGGTATTGCGCAATTGCGCGAAGGCGTAAGCGCATCGCGATTGGCGCAATTGTGCCGGCCATGTTTCTGTCATGTGCAGCAGCAAACGCGTCGTGTAAGTTTTCGACGCCAAGCTTGTTGAAATATGTTATCATTCCTCCGTAATAGGCGCTCTTCTCATCATACGACAAGCTGGAGGAGGGTTGGACGTCACTGATATTGCTTTTTCTCATTTTGATCGCGGTTTCTGCAATTTTTAGGGTTCGCGCCGCGATTTTTGACAGTTCCTCATCGCTTACCGTAACGAAAAACGCTGGATTTGTGACGTCGATGACTGGAATGTGCTGGCCCTCTGCGTTCGTCGCAAAGATTACTTGCATATTAATCTCCCAAGAAGCGGCGGTCGCTCGAAAGCGCAAACGTTGTCACGCCATTTTTATGGGGCGGTGCTGATCGGGCTACCGAGGACGGGTCTATTTGCAATGTTAGTGGAAAGTCGTTGCCGGATCTAGCGCGGGCGGCGGGAGCTGGCGGGAATCGGGGAGCCGCCCGTGCGGTCAGCGCCGGCACGACGACCTCTTAGACTTGGCGGTTTATCGCCCAGCGATCAATGAGCGCGTTTGGTGTTGCACGGCGTCGTCAGCTTTCGATGACGATCTTTGCCTCTAAATTCAAATGTCGATTACTGTCTCCCGTCATGGGTTCGATCTGTCCGAGCGCGCGGCAACCCAGCGCTCGGACACTCCCCGAACAGGGATCGGACGTGAGTGACGCCGGCCGAGCGACGCGCGGGGCTCAGGTAGTTGACTTGGCGGCCTCCGCCAGGATCATCTTGTCCAGCGTCCCATCATTTTACGCTCAGCAGTTCGACGTCGAAGATCAACGTCGCATTTGGCGGAATGAAGTGACCGGCGCCACGCGCGCCATAGGCAAGATCAGAGCGGTACAATCAACGTGCGCTTGCCTCCGACCTTCATCGTCGCGATCCCTTCATCCCATCCCATGATGACGTGCCCTTTACCGATCACAAATTCAAAGGGCTTCCCGCGATCAACCGAACTGTCGAATTTTTTGCCTTTCTCGTTATTCACGTAAAGCCAGCCTGTATAATCGACGACGCAGGTCTGACCGGTTTTTTGCGACGCTCCGGAGCCAACTCTAGTGTCGATTATTTGCAAGCCCGTAATCGTCGTCACGGGGCTGGTCTGCGCCCGGGCAGCGGGACCGACAAACGTCAGCGATCCAATGAGCAGTGCAAACAGCGCTGAAACCATAACCGGTCACCTTCACGGCGCCAGAAAATTTATAAAGACACATCGTCGGTCTCCCCTGCCGCAGGTCGCTTTCCTCTGACGCTCCGTCGAAGCGCCACTTATCTGATTATTGTCCGCCTCTACCGTTTTACCCGGGTCTGGCGTCACGCGATCCTGAACGCGGTCCGATCACCGGCTCATCGCGCGTTCGATGGGTTCGGGTGCAAATATTTGCTTATGCATTGCAAAACTTGCTGATCGATGGAACTTTTTTGCGACGAGGTCAGCCCGGAGAACTCATGGCCGCCATTGAATGGAAACCAACCATACGGAACTCTCAATTGTCTGACCTTGTTCGAGAAGCTCGTAGGATTGATATGGCGGCACAATGTAATCCTGTAAGCCTTGCACGATGCAGATCGGCGCGACCTGCGCGCCCACTGCGAATATGGGCGATGCATTTTTGTAAAGCGCTGAGACCTCGGAATGAGGGTCGGCGACAAAGAGTGCCAGAGATGCAAATCCAGGATACTCATAGGGTTGCGTCAAATCGGTGGGGCCGAACATATCGACGACCGCAGAAACTTTAGGCGACTGATTGGCGTAAAGCGTGGAGCGGTCGGTTCCTCCGGCGAGATCCGGAGCCGAGGCGCTCAACGACCCGAGGAAGAGCGCAAGATGGCCGCCTGCAGAATCGCCCGTTGACCCCAATGCCGATTGCGTATCCGGTATTGGCTCGCGTTTTGGCGGAGCCAGCGGATCGCCAGTCGCGTGTCCTGCAACTGCGCGTTCCACTGCGCGTCGGGTCACTGTACGTTGCCAATCGATATTTGATCGAAACCACATGGAACCCCGCAAGGGCATAAGATTCGCATAGTAATTGGCGTTCGGCGCGCCATAGGGAAACTGAGATTTGTCCCCCGCGCTCCAGCCGCCTCCATGAATGAACACAACAACGGGATTGACGCCTTTTTTGAGCAAATACAGATCAGCCTTTTCCTGGCTGGTCAGGCCGTATTGGACGTCCTTATAAATCGTCCAGTTCGGCGACGCTTCTGCCGTCCCAATTTGGCATGCGACAAGAAATACAAGCATGTTAAAGTAGCGACGAAATTTGATTTCCCGTTTGACGCTTTGATAAGCGGCTTTCATGGCGAATCACTCCCAGTAATGGGGAATAGTCCATGTCGCGGAGGTTGTGTTCAAGCTGAACACGAGCGCCTGCGGCATCGTTACGCAGCCGTCGCTGAATTCTACGCGCGCCGAACGGGGGAACGCGTTGCGATTTTCATTCCACCTCAACTTAGATGGCGCGCTTTCTTGTCGACGATAGGTGCAGGAAATTATTCCTATTATCGTCTTTTCCCGCTTTTGGCGGAACGAAGCCAATTCGCCGCATCCTATTGAAATCTTATGATCTTCGAGTGACTTCCCCCTGTTGAGCGCGATAACGCCAGTCAGCGCGCTTCGCCGTTTTTCCCCGGATCGTCCTGGGGGGCTAGTATTTGTATGTTCCGCCGAGCATGAAGATATTGTTGGCATAGCTTGAGGCTGGCGCGTTCGAAAAAACGCGCACGAAGGTATATTCAAACGTCGCGCCCAGATTGTGCAGGAGTTGATAATTCAACGCCATGCCGGCGTTCCAGTAGTGGTCGTTGCGCGTGCCTTTAATATAGGCGTAATCGGTGTAGCCCCCCTGGAGCGCCGCGGTCCAGTTTCTTGAGAACGCATAACTCGCGACGACCTTCGCAGCCGTGGCAAGGGCGGCGCTGCCGGTGATATTGCCGAGCGTTGGCTGCGCCAAGTCCACGAAGGTTTCGTCGAGCGAGGCCGTCAGCGTCCAGGCGCGGGTCGGATACCACAAGATTCGTCCGCCAAAGACGGGCCTCGCGGGCGCGCCGAAGGTCGGCGTATCGTAGATCTGACGCTGATAGCCACCATAAATCTCACCGCGAAAGAGGCTGATGCGGTCGGAGCCCAAGCCGGCAATCAAGCGGTAGCCTTGCGAATTATAGTAGGATCCCTCGAAGAAGTTTCGGACGTTTCCCGCCACTTCAGAAAAGGCGTAGATCAAAGGCGTAATCATATAGCCGACATTGGCGAAAGCCGTTGTCTGAACATTGTTGCGGGAGCTTTGCGATACGGAGCCGCTACTCGTATTGAGCGAGACCATATAAGCGCGCCGGCCGTCATGACGCCGCCGCTCACAAACAGACGATCGAAGGAGTGCAGGCCGGAGATCGCGCTGGAGAATTGATTATATTTGGTTGCGCCACGCTGATAGCCGAGAATTACGCTGGGCGTTCGACGTGGACGTCGACGTCGTCTGACCCAAGGGCGCGACGAGGATGCCGTTGTTAAACGGACTCTCGACGTGTGCGGCGGCGGCAAAGACTTTGAACTGGGTGTCGTTGGTCGGCCGCCAATTATGGTTAAAGCCCACCTGCGCATTGATCAGATCTGCGAGCGGTTCTTTCGCATAGAGGGAGAAGTCGCCGGTGCGCATAGACGGTGGTGTGATGCACGCCTTCGTCGCGATCGGCGACGAGGCTCGGACGCGCGCGCAGGCCAAACCCGCTCTGCCGGTCGAGGGTCGTGCGGAACAGATTGTCGTTGTAAATGCCGCCCATCAGCAGGCTGGGATAGAACATCCAGCCGTTCAAGGTCGAGGCCGTGATAATCGTCGCGTAAGCGACGCGGCTTGTCGACCGGAGGGTCTTGCGCGCCATTTTTTTTTGCGAAATGCTCCAGAACGAGATCGGCGGTATTTTGCGGCAGTCGAAAAGCCGGCAATCCCTCAGACACTGATTGGGCGTCGGCGGGCTCAGCCGCCACAATGAGCCCTATGAGGGAAAAATGAAGCAGCGCCTTCACGCTGCGACCTAACGGCTCGCGGGGAAAATTTCAGCCTTTGCAACATCAAAAATTACGCAACGATACGCGCCCCGAAGTTTGGCGCACTATCTTTAAGACCAGCATGGGCTGTCGACAATGACGAGAGCGTGTCGAAATTCGCAGTTATTTTATCGATGTGGCGTTGCGAACACAGCGCATAAGTTTCTGAAAAGCTGTGTCGTTATGCATCTCGCCGGCGATGTCATCACATAGGTCATCAGATGACACGCTTTGCGCGTCCCAATTTGCGCTGCGCCTGACAACGCGCGACCTTACGACGTAAACGCCATTAATGGCAAAAGTCTGGCCGTCAAAAGGCAGAAGTGAACTCCTTTGATCCAATACCGCTTAATCGAATGCCGCTTTAAGACGTAGGACACGACTTTGTCTCTCCGCCGCGCGCGATTGGGGCGCTGGCATTTGACCAAAGCTTTGCGGCGCGACGCAGAAGTGCCGTTAAAAAGTAGCGCTCCGGGATTTTAACCACATCTCCCGGAAAAATCGGGATCGAGGGCGAGAAGGGCACTTCGGCAAATTCTCTTTCGCCGTCCCTTTGGAGCAGCACCTTGCCTTCGCTGGCGCGATAGGTAGCGCCCCCGGCGATGGCGATCGCGCGCGAGAGATTCAAGCCGCTCTTATAGGCGTATTCGCCCGGCTTCTCGACTTCGCCCAGCACGTAAAAGGGCCGGAATTCGGCGATGTCGACGGTCACCTTTGGGTCGACGAGATATTTTTGTGCGGCGAGCTTCTTGGCGAGCAGGCGCTCGAGTTCGGGCTTTGTCAGGCCAGCGGCCTGAACGGTTCCGGTCAGCGGAAGCGAGAGGCTGCCGCCGGGATCAACGACGTAGTCGCCCGAGAGCTTATCTTCGCCATAGACCGTCACGCGGAGCTTGTCGCCCGCCTGCACGCGCACTGGCTGGGCGCTGCGGGTCGAGTAATCTTCCGTCGGCTGTCCGACGGAATCGCACCCCGCAGAGAAGCGTAAGGAAAATCAGAGAAAGGAAAATCTTGCGCATCGAAGCGGGCGACACACTCAACATCGTTGACCTCAGTGGTTACGCGTAGCTTTGCCAGCAGAAAATAAACGCAATTCAAGTCGACATGTCACGCAATAACTATGTAAAAACTCTAAAGTGCGTCGTTTATGACTTTGAAACCATATACCGTCTTTTCGCCTCTTCGTCCTCCCTGCTGACTCCTCTCCACTGACGTCCTGCTCAAGCCACTTGGACGGCGGGACAGCGAATTCGCGTTTCATGTTACGTCGTGAGCAGGCGACGCGTTGCGCCTTCGAGCGCGACGCAACTTAGCTTGTCGCTCGCATAGGCGCCCGTATCGACATTGATCCTATGCGGCAGGAGCTCCGCCGTCTCGACGGGCGAATGCCCATGAACAATGACTTTCTCAAAGGCGCCCGCATGCGACGAGAAACTCCTCACGGATCCAGAGGAGATCCTGCGGCGCTTGCGCATCGAGCGACACGCGCGGGCGAACGCCGGCGTGACAGAAAAAATAATCTCCCGCGCGAAATGAGAGCGTCGTTCCGCGGAGGAAAGCAAGGTGATGCGCGGGCAGGGCGGCCGCGAACGCCTCCTGCGCGCCGTCGAAATTGCGGCCGCGCCGAACGTCGCTCACATCGACGCCATAGGACATCAACGTCTCGAGCCCGCCCCAATGGCGCCATTCGTCGAGAACATTTGCGTCGTCAAGAAATCGAGAAGCGTCGCTTCGTGATTGCCGCGCAACGCGACAAAGGGGCGTCGGGAAATTTTTTGTCGACAAGCGCTCGATGACCGCTGCCGACTGCTCGCCGCGATCGACGTAATCGCCGAGAAATATCGTCACCGTGCGTTCGCGTCCGACTCTTCGTCGTTCGCGATCAGGGCGGCAAGCGACTGAAGAAGATCGTCACGACCATGAATGTCGCCGACGGCGTAGAGGCGCACGCCCGCTGGCGCGCGGGCCTCTCGCTTGTCCTCGCGCAATGTCTCGCGAAAACGCGAAAAGATCCCCATGACGGGGAAGAATTCCACTGCCGCGCTTCAATGTAAAGGCCTCGATCTCGTCCTGCGGAGGATGACGTATGCCGCCGCCGCGCTTCTCATTTTTGTCGCATTCGTGTGGGGACATCTCCTCGACAATCGGAAACAGCGGGCGCTTGAATGGGTGAGGTCAACGGGAGCATCGCCGAAGGTTTCGACGCGGGTTTGTGACTGTTTAATCGACACGAATTGCCTGATTGGTGCAGCGCATCTTACGATGAATTTGCCTGGATGCTCTCCACCGCAGGTCGTAATTGGGTATGCGCTTAGTAATCAAATGGCAATGCTCGGTGCGTAGTCCGCGTGACGAATACTGACATGCCGCCTAGAAGATCCGGCAGGATACGGGTCCAATTTTTTATTGCAATGCAGTAAATCACCGATTATCCTTAAAATGAATGGTTTGAATAATTTTTCGCGAGTGACGTGATTATGCGTAATCAAACCCAAGCGCGCGCCGCCTTCGATCAATCCACAGACGTCAGCGAGCGGCGACGCGAGATTTTCGATCGGCTGGAGGCATTCGCCGGTCGGCGCAGAACAACATGCGCTTTCTCGATGGCGCGCGCCGTCGGCAAATCTGCCTCTTCAACGTGGTGGCGGGACTGATTGCCGCTCGACGTTCGTGGTGCTCATTGCATCGGGCGCCATCACCGATATGACGTTGCATATGTGGCGATGGCCAGATGCGGCTGGTCGCAAACGAAGTTCGCGGTCGTTGCCTTCGCTGTTTGCCTCTTTCCCTTTGTTTCGACGACCTTCCGCCTGTATCAAGTGGATCGCATTCTTGATTCGTCCCGACAACGGCGCCATCTGCTGCTCTCGCTGTTTGTGACATTTTCTCTCATGGCGATGATTGGCGCGGCGGCCAAATCGGTCGAGGCCTATTCGCGGCTGTGGTTTTTCAGTTGGTTCATGATCTGTGCGGGCGCGATGATCCTCTCGCGCGCCATCATCATCGACCGCTTGCGCGTGGCGCTTCGTCATCGCGCCTATGTGTTCAAGGCAATTTCCCTCGGCTCGCCTGCGCGCCGCTCAAGAAGGCGAGATATCGCGCAGAGATCGAACCACGAAGTCTTCGTCGTGTCCGAGCAGCGCAGGGAAAGCTTGGCGGAGCTCGCAAACCTCTCCGAGATGATCGCGGATGCAGGGGATCGACCGCGTCTATATCACAGCGCCATGGGAGGCGATTCCCGCCGTCTTGCGAGAACTCGATCTGCTTCGGCACCTCTCGACGGAAGTGCTCGTTCTCCCGGGCGATCGATCGATCGCCGATATCTCGCATGTGTTCGTTTTTCGGCGATCGTCTCTCCATCAAGGCGCTTGAACGGCCCATTCATGGATGGGATCTCTGGGTCAAGCGCGCCGAGGATTTGATCATCGCGTCAGTGGGCATCGCCCTCGTTTCGCCGCTGCTGCTCCTGGTCGCGCTCGCGATCAAATTGGACAGTCCCGGTCCCGTTCTTTTTATCAGCAGCGCACCGGATTCAATGGGCGACTGTTCCTGTTGCGCAAATTCCGCTCGATGTATGTCGAGCAGTCGGACGCCCATGCCGCGCAACAAACCTCGCGAAACGACCCTCGCGTGACCCGGGTCGGCCGGATCATTCGTCGACTGAGCATCGACGAGCTGCCGCAATTGTTCAATGTTCTCGAAGGCTCGATGTCGGTCGTGGGGCCGCGTCCGCACGCGCTTCACACACGGACTGAAGGGCGCAATCTCGAGGAGCTCGTCGATTATTACGCGGTCCGACACCGCGTGAAGCCCGGCCTCACCGGCCTCGCGCAGATCCACGGTTTCAGAGGCGAATTGGATACGCTGGAAAAGCTCCAGCGCCGCGTCGACTGCGATCTCGACTATATCAACAGACTGGACGACGTGGCTCGACATCAAAATCATCCTGCGCACGATGCTGCTTCTGGCGCGCGACGAGAAGGCCTATTGATCTTTTTAATCTGCGCCTCGGTGACCATTCGAATGCCGGGTGGGGGACGCCACGACGGCGCTCCTGCTAAAAACTTGGGAGACGTCGGGGGTTCCGACGGGCGTCCTTTCCTTGAGCAGGACGGCCGTCGGGCGCCCGCACAGCGCCGCGCAGATGGCGTCTCCGCCAGGGCCGCCCGCGCTCCTCCGTCGGCGGCCTCTTTTTAGCGGGCCGCGGAGAATGCGGTGTCGGGGCGTGGATTCGGCCACGAAGCCATTGTTCGACAATCAAAAATAACGCCGAGACTCCGGCATGTGTTAACCATTTGTGGCGACGCGACATATTTGCGCAAATTTACTCAAGTTTTTCCCAGCGCCGAGGGGACAAATGCCAAAAAAATCATCGTCGAGAGGAGAAATATTTCGTTGCTTCTGCGGCGCACCGCTGGTAGATTTTCGTATCGGCGCATCCATGATCCGAGGTGGAAATTGGGTGCTGTTCTAATCGATTTCGCTTGGAGGATTTCAGATGAAACGCTTCCTTTTCATTACTGCAGCTCTCGTTTTTTCGTCGGTTGTCGCTGGTCAGGCGTTCGCTGTCGGAAAGCAGGAGGACCATGGTCGCGATGATCGGGGTCGACAGGAATTTGGCGCGCGCAATGATCGTGGCCACGAGGAACGTGGTCGTGAAGAGCATGGTCGCGATGATCAGGGCAAGAAGGATTATGGTTGGTTCGGACACGACCGCGACCACGACCACGGCGGCAGAACTGCCGCCCGGACAATGATTGCGACGGTCACCGGCATCAGCGCTGCGAAGTCAGCCCGCATCACCACTGGTAAGGCGAGCCGCGCGGGTTTTCCGAAACGCGGCTCCAGTTCGAATAAAAAGGCGCTCGATGGTGAGCGCCTTTTTATATTTGGACGTCTCGCGGCAATTCAGCGCTGCACCGTCCTGCATTTTCCCAATCGGTGAAAGACTGGCTTTATAGCCGAGCTTCATCACGCGGGCGACGACACAAAAATCAGGCAATCGGGCCGCGCGGACGTCCCCTTCCTGAGTAGCCGCAGCAGGGGCGTCTCGAAGGAAGAGGACCGAGCGCACGTAAGTTCGAGCTCGGTGGCCAATTACGCCGCCTGGAGTTCTTTGCGTTCGACATTCTTCCAGAAACCACTGATAGGCGTCGCGAAGCCCTTCATCGAGCAAAATCTCGGGCTTCCAACCGAGCGCGCGAATGCGGCCCGAATCCATCAGCTTTCTCGGCGTGCCATCGGGCTTCGTCGGGTCGAAAACAAGCCGACCCTCGAAGCCGACGGCTCGCTGCACGGTCCCGGCCAGTTCCGCAATCGAAATCTCCGACCCGGCGCCGCAGTTGATGTGGTCATATTCGTTGTAATGATCGAGGCAGAACACAACGCCGCGCGCGAGATCGTCGACATGGAGGAATTCACGCAGCGGCGTTCCAGTGCCCCAGACGACGACGACGTCGCGTCCTTCGACTTTCGCCTCGTGAAATTTGCGGATCAGCGCGGGGAGAACGTGGCTGTTCAGCCGATCGAAATTATCATTTGGTCCATAAAGGTTGCAGGGCATCACCGAAACATAGCGGCGACCATATTGCTTCCTATAGGCTTGGCAGAGTTTGATGCCGGCGATCTTGGCGATCGCATACCACTCATTCGTCGGTTCAAGCGCGCCAGATCAGCAAGGATTCTTCTTTTAGCGGCTGCTCGGCAAATTTGGGGTAGATGCATGATGAGCCGAGGAACACCAGTCGATCGATGTCCGCCATATGCGCGGAATGTATGATATTCGATTCAATGGCGAGATTGTCGTAGATGAAATCCGCGGGATAAGTGTCATTCGCATAAATTCCGCCGACTTTCGCCGCCGCGAAAACAATGGCGTCGGGGCGGTTTTGTTTCAGCCAAACTTCGACCGCGATCTGGTTTCTCAAATCGACGACCGAACGGTCAGCTTTAATCACGTGATCGCCGCGGCTTTCGAGATATCGCGTCACTGCCGATCCAACCATGCCCCGGTGACCAGCCACCCAAATTCGACGATCACTCATGCGTGCAACTCCCAATTAAAATCTCTAAAACGCGCCAGACAGGATGGCGACGGCTCTATCCGCAACTTGCATTGAAACTCATAATCATTTGCGCTGCAACAAGAAAATCTGATCGCCGCTCATCCCCGTTTTGACACAGGAATTGCTGAAAATTTTCGTCGTTTCCAATTTTTCGAGACGCCCAATCAAGCGGTCGCTTGGCCAATGCTCTTGCGCCGCAGCAATTCGAGGCTTCGCGCGCAAAAGTCGAGGCTTTTTTCGACGACCTCTCGAAATGCCAAGCCAACATCGGAGCAAGACCGGGCAGGGCGCAAAATTCTTTTCGAAAACCTATGGCGCGCGTCACGCTGCGATCGGAGGGCTATACTGGCGACGTTGGTCGACGGCAGGAGCCTATACTTGACGCGCCACCCGCCAAAAAAGAGGGCGAGGCGACTGTTACGCCGCCTCGCCCAAGTTATACGGGCCGAACTCGGTCCAATGAATGAGACAAGTCCGCACCGAACAGCAATCATGCACCTTAAAATCAGTTGAGGAACCTCTCTGGTTTAACCGGCCGCTGTTTGGCTTCTCTACCTGTGGAAATTACCTATTGGCCGCTGGAGACTGGAAGAAGAGCGGAATCAAACACGCCGCGGGCGCGGGAACTTTTTGCGCCGGCGTCGATAGTGCCGCCGTTCGCCAGGTTCGGCCCTCGTTCCACGAAAAGAATGAACAGCGCCTGTTGAGCCGGGCAATGAAGCGAAGCGTCCGAGGTCCAGCGGAGGTTCTACCCAGCAGCCGCGGCCTCGCACCGGTGCGTGGCATTGTCGCAGGAGTAACGATCGGCTTTGCGTTGACATCTCCGCGCGCATCGCCTCAAAGACTTAAACTCGTCATTTAGCTATTTCAGAGGCGTCAATTATGTCGGAATTTCTGAACTCAACTTCGTAGCGCGGTCAGATTGAAGGCGAGGGTGCAGGCTCTCCGCGAGAAGAAGGAGTTGGATGAGGCTCATCACAGAGTCGAAAACGCCCCGGTGGACCCGCGCGTCACATATCCCTCCTACAAGTCATTTGACGACTACATCGACATCGATCGCTTGAAGAAGCTGGATGGATATCTGAAAGAGCGCCTGGCGCGCCGCGCCGATGGCCACAAACCATTCTGGACGGGGCCATTTACGTTAAATCTTTTTGACAACCGGGTTCCGGGGTCAAAAATGATTGAACTGCAAAGGAACAAGAACGCCACATATGACTACTACGAGCTGAACAATTCGGACTTATGGGAACCCACCGAGCATGCGCGCGAATTCCCCGAGGTCATGGATTTTATCCGCACATTGCCATTCAAGGCGATCGGCCGAACACTCATTTTTTATGACTATAGCGGCGGTCCGGTGACCGCGCATCGGGACCATGCGGACATCGACGTCGCTCACGAGTTTATCTGGTTCCGTCCCAATCTTGCCAAGCCATTTTATATGATGAACAAGCAGACCGGCGAGCGGAGTTACGTCAAATCCTACAGCGCGTGGTTTGACACCGTAAATCAGTTCCACGGGGCCGACGGAGCGCCGGGACTGTCTGTCAGTCTCCGTGTGGACGGGACGTTCACGGACGAACTGCGTCAGCGGATACCCGTCCCAGGCGTAAACATCGCATCGACCGCGTCGCTTTGGGCGAACACTGGGGACCGGCGCGACAGCCAATAAATTTTCTCCGGCGGCCAGGGGCGCGACGTCACCTGCGGCGACAAGGGCGCGCATCCCGTTTCCCTGGTCGCCAATGTGGAGCGCGCCTCGCAATCTGCGATCTGGGGCGTCGCGGGCGTAACAGGCGTCGGGGCGTTGGCGTCCGGCCATGCGCTGCGACGCCACAGCGCGTCAAGGGCGTTCAACACTGACTGAACCAGCCGGTTGGGTCCAAAACGTGAGTTTCTGGCGAAATCCGGAACGACGGATAGGAAAATGTCCTTGAATAAAGGATTGATTTTTATATCAAAACGTCAAGTCGTTGGTGCCCCTGGCCGGAGTCGAACCAGCACTCCTTGCGGAACTCGATTTTGAGTCGAGCGCGTCTACCAATTCCGCCACAGGGGCGCGCGTAAAGGATCAAGGGATCCTCCATAGCGAGCGGCGCGGATATTAGCGAGGCTCCTGGCCCCGTCAACCCGGCCGTCGCCCTCTTTCAGTTAAAGTTTTTGTGCTATCGGCAATGGGCGCCGCCGCTGGCCCGCCGCGCGCCCGAACGAGGGAAAATGAAGAAGCTTTACGACTGGACCATCTCTCTGGCCTCGAGCAAGCGCGCGCCGCTCGCGCTCGGCGCGATCGCGTTCGCGGAAAGCGCCTTTTTTCCGGTGCCGCCTGATGTGCTTCTCGTTCCGATGACGCTCGCCGAGCCCCGGAAAGCCTGGTACTATGCCACGCTCTGCACGATTGCCTCGGTCGCGGGCGGCGCGCTTGGCTACGCGTTCGGCGCGCTCTTTTACGACACGATCGGCCAATGGCTCATCAATCTCTATGGCTATGGCCCCAAGATGGACGCGTTGCGCGCCTTCTATGCCCAATGGGGGGCGATCTTCATCCTTGTGAAAGGCTTCACTCCCATTCCTTACAAGCTCGTGACCATCGTCTCGGGGCTGCTTGCCTATAATTTTCCGCTGTTCATCCTGCTCTCCCTCATCACTCGCGGGGCGCGCTTTTTCGTCCTCGCGGCGGCGATCAACCATTTTGGCGATCCGATCCGCGAGAAGCTCGAGAACCACTTTGGTCTCTTCATCGGTTCGCTCGCGGTCATCGTCGTGGCCGGATTTGCCCTTGCGGCGAAGATGTTTTGAGGCGATCGGCAGGAGCGCAAGGATTGAGTCTGAGATCGCTGACCTCCGAGCCGCGGGCAATCGCCGCGCTCCTTCTTGCGTCGTCGCTCACGACGATCGCCGGCGCCTGGGCCTATGAGAAACTCGGTTATCTGCCGTGCGAGCTTTGCTACAAGGAACGCGTTCCCTATTACGCCGCGATCGCGCTCGCGCCGCTCGCCGGATGGGCGGCGCAGACGGGCAGGGCAGGGCTCGCGCGCGGCGCCTTTCTGCTCATGGCGCTGCTCTTTGCCGGAAACGCCGCGCTGTCGATCTATCATTCCGGCGTCGAATGGAAGATTTTCGCCGGGCCTTCCGACTGCTCGGGCGCCGTGACCACGGCAGGCCTCCATGGAGGATTTCATGAAGCAGCTGCAGCGCGTGAAGGTCGTGCGTTGCGACGAACCCGCGCTCTGGGTCCTCGGATTGACGCTCGCCAATTGGAACGTCGCGATATCAGCCGCGCTCGTCTTCGTCGCGAGCGCGGGCGCGCGGCTGTCGCGCTAGCGCAATCCACGCCTCGACGTATCTAGTCCACGTCCTGCGCGGCGAGGCGCGCCCGCGCCCGAAGCTTTTCCGTTTCGCTTTTCAATTGCCCGCAGGCGGCGAGAATGTCGCGGCCGCGCGGCGTGCGCACCGGACTCGCATAGCCGGCGTTGAAGACGATGTCCGAGAAACGCTCGATCGTCTCCCAGTCGGAACATTCATAGGGCGCGCCGGGCCAGGGATTGAAGGGGATGAGATTGATCTTGGCCGGCAATCCCTTTAGGAGGCGCACCAATTCTCGCGCCTCGGCCGGGCTGTCGTTGACGCCCTTGAGCATGACATATTCGAAGGTGATCCGCCGCGCGTTGCTCAGGCCCGGATAGCCGCGGCAGGCCGACAAGAGCTCCTTGATCGGATATTTCTTGTTGAGCGGCACGAGTTCGTTGCGCAAGTCGTCGCGCACGGCGTGCAGAGAAATGGCCAGGGCCGGGCCGCAGGACTTGCCGAGCCGCTCGATCTGCGGAACGACGCCCGACGTCGAAACGGTGATGCGCCGTTTGCTGAGCGAAAGTCCGTCGCCGTCCGCCATCACGTCGATCGCCGCCATGACCGCGTCGGTGTTGTAGAGCGGCTCGCCCATGCCCATGAACACAATGTTGGAGACGGCGCGCACGCCCTCGCCCGACGGCACGAGACCGTCGACAGGGCGCTCACGGTCGGGGAAGTCGCCAAGCCGCTGGCGCGCGGCGAGAAGCTGGCCGACGATCTCGGCGCTCGTGAGATTGCGCACGAGCTTCTGCGTTCCCGTGTGGCAGAAACTGCAATTCAGCGTGCAACCAACCTGCGAGGAGACGCAAAGCGTTCCGCGGTCGCTCTCGGGGATATAGACGCACTCGATTTCGGCTCCCTTGTCTTGCGCGTCGACCGGCTCGAGGCGAAAGAGCCATTTGCGCGTGCCGTCGACCGAAATCTGCTCGTCGACGATTTCGGGCAGGCGTAGCGCGAAGTTCTCGGCGAGCGTTTGGCGCAGCGCCTTCGAGACGTTGAGCATGTCGCCGAAATCACGCGCGCCGCGGAAATAAATCCAGTGCCAGAGCTGCGAAACGCGCATGCGAATGTCGCGCTCGGGCAGGCCCATGCCCCGCAGCGCGTCGGCGATCTGGGCGCGAGTCATGCCCGCGATCGAAGGCGCGTGCTTTGCCGCCGCGGCGGTTTGTGACACAATCAACTCCTGGTTCGGGCGCAGGCGGCCATCTTAGCACATCGCCGGGCGCCGGGCGCACGAAGCTTCTCATCGAAACTGTGACATGCGCTAATCCAATTTGTTTTTTCAGGCAACGGGAGAGAAGACCCCTGTCGGCGCGCAAAATACTGATCGCGACTTTCGGCTCGCTTGGAGACCTGCATCCTTTCGTCGCCCTCGCCCATGCCTTGGCGGCGGAAGGATTCCGGCCTGTGATCGCGACGAGCGCCGCCTATGCCGATTATATCCGGGGGGAGGGGCTCGATTTTGCCCCGATCCGGCCCGACGCTGACGATCTGATCGCGCGCGTCGGACTCGAACTCGGCGAAATGGCGCGCAAAATGGCGGTCGATGACAAATTCCTTTTCGACACGCTGATTTTTCCGCATTTGCGGGAAAGCTATGACGATCTTCTCGCCGCAAGCGCGGACGCCGTCGCCATCGTGTCGCACAGTCTCGCCTTTTCCGCCCGTCTCGTCGCCGAGACGCTCGGCCTGCCGCTGGTAACGGCGCTGCTCTCGCCGATGATGCTTTACTCCGCCTACGATCCGCCGCTGGGCTCGCGCGCGCCCTTCCGCCGCGCGCCCGCCTGGCCGATGGAAATCGCCTATAATCGCTTTTTGCTCTGGTCCCTGTCGCATGTGCTCGCGCTTTGGGCCGAGCCCTTGCGCCGCCTTCGTGGGGAGCTGGGCCTGCGGCCGCGCTACGGACTCGATCTTCTGCTCGGCGTCGGGTCCAGCGCCTTGCTCGTCGGTCTGTTCAGTCCGGTTCTCGCACCCCGCCAGCCGGATCATGCGCGGACCTTCATCGCCGGCCATACGTTCCACGACCGCTATCTCGGCGGCGCCGTCACGCCTGCGCTTAACGCCTTCCTCGACGCGGGCGATCCGCCCATCGTCTTTACGCTCGGCAGTTTCGTCGCCCGCGCGGGGCTCGACTTCTACAAAGACGGCGTCGCGGCCGCGCGTCAACTCGGACGCCGCGCCCTGCTGCTCGTTGACGAGGACGACGTCGACGCGCTGCGGATGGACATGCCCCCCGAGGTTCATGTCGCCCCTTATGCCCCGCATTCGAAGATCTTTCCGCGCGCCCGCGCGATCGTGCATCATGGCGGGATTGGCACCACGGGCCAGGCGCTGAGGGCGGGCCGGCCGCAACTCGTCACGCCGTTCCTCGGCGATCAGTTCGATAATGCCGAGCGCTTGCGACGGTTGGGGGTCGCCCGGGTGGTCGACGGCAAGACGGCGACAAAAGCCGCGCTTGCGCAAGAACTCGCGGAACTTGGACCGCTCGACGACGCGCGCGCCGCGGCCGTCGCCGAGAGCGTGCGGCATGAGGACGGCGCGACGGCCGCGGCGCTCCGCATCGCCGCGCTGGTCACGAGATACGAATTGGTCCGAGAGGGCGCATTATTGTGAAGGCCTGCTTTCTTTTTGCCGTGGCCCTTTTGACGCCTGCGAGCGCGTGGGCCGAGGATGTCCTCCGCCTCAAGCTTGGCGACTCGACCACGATCGCACTGATCGAAAATCCCTCGACCGGCTATTCCTGGAAGCTTGACGCAAACTCCAGCCGCGGCCTCGAACGGATCGCTGTCGAAGATGAAGCCTATCAGGCGCCGAGCGGCGTCCGACGACCGGGAGAGCCGGGCGTGCATCGCTGGACCATACGCGCCCGAGCGGCGGGCGCAGCCTCGCTTCAGTTCACGCTGATGCGGCCCTGGGAGAAACAGCCGATCGAGGTGCGGCGCGTCAACGTCGTCGTCACCCCCTGAGCGCTATAGCTGCGCCACGGAGACGCGCTCCAGGGCGGTCTCGACGACAACGCGCTCCTGTCCGTCCTTTTCCGACTGGATGCGATACTGAAGTCCCTGGCCGCCGTCGGGCAGGTGGCGCGTCACGCGGAAGACGCCGCGTTCGCCGCCAAAGCCGAGCTTGCAGGCGACATTGGCGCCAAGGTCGAATTTATGGGAGGCCACAACGCGGGTCCTTGCGTTTGCGTAGCGTTGGCGGCTTGTCTGCTGATTGGTCATTCGACGCCTCTTTGCAGGTTAATCGGAGCTGCGCGTCGAGCCGCATGCGACCAGCTCTCGGCGCGCAGGCGATGAGGGTTGGGAGAAAACTTCAGCCTGACGCCTCTCGCGCGGCTGTACGCATTTAATGTATATAGGCGCTTTGACGAGATGAATAGTCGTCGTAGCGCCGCGAGCCGCCGGAGCGCCGCGAGCCGTGGCGGCGTCGGGCAACGCTGTGTCATCTGCGCGCGCCTTTCATCGCATCCTCGAGCCGCAGCGTGGCCGAACCGCGCTTGGCCGGCTTCTGCTGGCTGTCATGCGGCGCCCAGCCCGATATCCACACGATTTCAAAGCTCGCCCGCACCCGCCCGTCCGGGTCCGAGAAGCGCTCGGCGTAAATTTGCGCGGCGCGGGCGAGAACGTCGCGGCGCAGCGGGCGCGTGGCGCGCGTTGTCAGCACATTTGTCGCACCCATGGCGCGCAAATCGGCCATGAGCGCGAGCGCCGAGTTATAGCGCAGCGTGAAACTATCCACATCGGCGACGGGCAGGGCGAAGCCGGCGCGCTGCAGGAGGGCGCCCATGTCCCGCACATCGACGAAAGGCGAGACTTCGCGGACTCGCGCCCCCCGTGATCTCTTCCTCGGCCTGAGCGAGCGCGACGCGAAGCTCGACGAGGCTCGCGCCCCCCGGCAGGCAGGCCAGAAAGAGGCCATCGGGCGCAAGCATCCGCCGGACCTGCGCGAGGACGCCGGGCAGATCATTGACCCATTGCAACGCCATGCCGCAGACGACCAGGTCGAAGCTGGCGGGGGCGAACGGCAGAGCCTCTTCGTCGGCGACAGCCTCGCCGCCGAAACGGCTTGCGCGCAGCGGGGCCGCGCGGCCGCTGGCGACAATGGCGTGTGCGAAATGCGCGGTCGGCGCGCCGAGATCGAGCGCGCGCGGAAAGGGGCGCTTCACGGTGAGCAGCCTGTCGAGGAGATCGTCCGCCGCCCGCGCCAGCAGAAAGTCCGGCGCGCCTTTGGCGAGCGCCCGCCGCACCCGCGCCTGCTGAAGGAGGCGGTCAAAGATCTGCGGCGGAGCCGTGCGATTCATCATTGATTTTTTCTATCGCCTCCGGGGTCGCCGACGGCAAGCGCACACCCGGGCGGAACTCCGGGCGCAAGGGCGGATTATAGGCGAAGGAGCCGGCGGCGTCTGCCGATCAACGCACGCAACATACAGAAATATTTAAGGTTAAGCCCTAACCGCAAGATGCGGAACGCTTCGACAAGCCTTTCGCGAAAGATAAAATGCTTTGGTCCAAGGTTTCCGTGTCCGGCGTCAGTAAAAGGTGAGTCTCATGCGTATCTGGTCCTTGCGGCGTCAAGCCGTCGTTTTCGCCGCCGCCGCGCTCGGCGTCGTCGCCGCCGCGTCCGTCGCATCGGCGCGCGACATCGTCTCCTATTCGCCCAATGTGGAGCCCGGCACCATCGTGATCAGCGCGAGCCAGCGCAAGCTTTTCTATGTGGTGAGCCCGGGAGTCGCCATCCGCTATCCGGTCGCCGTGCCAAAGCGCGGGAAGGAATGGTCCGGCTACACTGCCGTCGACGGCAAGTATTTCCATCCGGACTGGACGCCGCCGGCGGTGGTGCGCGCCGACCATCCCGAGCTTCCGAACTTCATCCCCGGCGGGTCGTCGCGCAATCCGATGGGCGTCGCCGCGCTGACGCTCGATCGCGGCGAGATCGCCATTCACGGCACCTCGCCAAGGATGCGCGCCTCGATCGGCACGGCCGCTTCTTATGGTTGCATCCGCATGTTGAATGAAGACGTCTCCGATCTTTACTCGCGCGTCAGCGTCGGCTCGCCCGTCGTGATGCAGCCGTGACCAAAGAGGCCCGTTAACCCGTCCGGCGCGTCTATCGCGCGCTGGACGCTTGAGTTCATGCGCCGTTTTCCCCAAAGAATGTCGAGCCGCCCCGACATCGTCTACCTGTGGAAGGTCGACAGGCGCCCATAGACGCAAGGGCGCGAATCCATCAGTCTGCGCCCAGGTTGAAGCGTGCTTCGCATTTGAGACGTCACGTGTTTTCGGACATGTGGGGTATAGTGGCCAGTGCGGACAATTCGTCCGTTCATACGGCTCGAAGGGAGGCGCCCATTCTGCTCGTGATGCGTGGCCATATCGGTTTCGCACGCCGTGTGTTTCGTCTCTCTTGGGTCGCGTATCTCTTGGGTCGCGTACGTCTTGGGTCTGGTACGTCGCCGCGTCCTGCTGACACCTCGATGAAGGTTGGCTCATGCTAATCGCTACAGAAAAAGAAACGGAACGCGCCGAACACCCGGTCGATATCGTGGAGCAACTGGCCGCGACCAATGACTGGTCCTTCGACCGTGAGGACGAAGACGAGATTTCCATCACGGTCGCGGGCGTCTGGACGGAATATTCAGTCGCCTTCACCTGGCTTCCGCATCTGGAAACCCTTCATGTAAGCTGCGCCTTCGATCTCAAGGCGCCGGAGCGGCGGCGCGGCGAGGTGATGGCGCTCGTCAGCGCGATCAATGAGCAGATGTGGATCGGCCATTTCGACTTCTGGCCGCAGGAAGGCGTCGCCATGCATCGCCATGGGCTCATCCTCTCCGGCGGCGCGCAACCCTCCGCGCCCCAATGCGCGGCCCTTCTCGACAATGCGCTGGTCTCCTGCGAGCGCTATTATCAAGCCTTCCAATTTGTGTTGTGGGCGGGAAAATGCGCGAAGGAGGCGCTCGAGGCCGCCAATTTCGACACGAAGGGCGAGGCGTGACCGCGACCCTGGACGGCGCGCGCGTCGCGCTGATCGGGGCCGGCAACATGGGTCTCGCTTTGCTGGAAGGCTGGGCCCGCCAGGGGCTCAAGGACGACCAGGTCGTCGTCGTTGAGCCCAATCCCTCGCCGCGCCTGACGGCGCTCTGCGGCGAGGCAGGCTTTTCGCTCTCCCCTGGCCCTAGGGCGGCTGCGCGCGAAGCGGTCGTCCTCGCGATCAAGCCCCAGGCGCTCGCCGCGGGCGCCGAAGCCGCCACGCCTTTCGTTGGACCGGATACGCTGATCGTCTCGATCCTGGCTGGCAAGCGGCTGGCCGATATTTCCGCCCGTCTGCCGGACGCCGGGGCGATCGTGCGCGCCATGCCCAACACGCCCGCTGCAATCGGGCGCGGCGTGACGGGCGCTTTCGCCAACGCCGCGACGCGCCCGGCCCAGCGCGATCTGGCGCATGCGCTGCTGTCGGCGGCCGGACGGGTTGAATGGGTCGAGAGCGAAGCGCTGATCGACGTCGTCACGGCGGTCTCCGGCTCGGGTCCCGCTTACGTCTTCTACCTCGTGGAGTCCCTTGCCGAAGCGGGCGTCGCGGCCGGGCTCCCCGCCGACCTGGCCTCCCGGTTGGCCCGAGCCACCGTCGAAGGCGCCGGCGAACTCCTGCATCGTCAGCCGGAGGAAAGCGCGGCCACGCTGCGCCAGCGCGTGACCTCGCCCGGCGGCACGACGGCCGCGGCGCTGGACGTGCTCATGAGCGCCGATGGGCTCACCTCGCTCTTGACGCGCGCCGTGGCGGCGGCCAAGAAGCGCGCCGGCGAACTTTCGGGCTGAGTGCGTCGATCGCCAAGGCGCGTCGCGACGCGCCTTGCCGCGCACGCGCGCGATCATAGATTAGCAGGAACGCCATTCCAGGATCGGAGAGAGATATGAGCGTCCGGAACAGGGTGATCGACGCCGCTTTGGCATTGGCGGCCCGCCGTGACTTCGGCGATGTAAGCCTCGCCGACATCGCCCATGAGGCGGATATTTCGCTCGCCGATTTGCGTGACCTCTTCCCCTCCAAGGGCGCGATCATCGGCGGATTCAGCCGCCGCATCGACCGGGAGGTGCTCGACGCCGTCGCCGCGAAGGACTCACATGATCCGGCCCGCGATCGTCTCTATGAGGTGCTGCGAAAGCGACTCGAAACGCTGGAGCCGCATCGCGACGCGCTCGCCAGCGTCGCCCGCTGGGCGGGAAGGGATCCTCTGACGGGGACGGCGCTCAATCGTGAAACAGTGAACTCCATGCGCTTCATGCTGGAGGCGGCCGACATCGATTGCGACGGTCCCGTTGGCTCGGTCAAGCTCCAGGGCCTCGCGCTCGCCTGGGGCCGCGTTCTCGACGCGTGGTTCGAAAACGGCTTTTCCGTCGCGCTCGAGACGCTCGATCGAGAGATCGCGCGCGGCGAACGATATGTCGAGCATGTCGAAGATTTTGCGCGTCTCACCCGACCCTTCGCCGACATCGCGAACCGGATCTTCGAATGGGGCGGCGTGCGCGCGCGCCGCAGGCGTTCGGCCGGCGACGACGATTACCCGCATCCATCGCGGGCGCCTGATCAGATCGGCAGAGTCACGGTCGCCCGCAGCCCGCCAAGCGGGCTGCGGTCGAGGTCGATGTCGCCGCCATGCGAGCGGGCGATGTCGCGGGCGATGGCGAGGCCGAGTCCGGAATTGCCATTGTCCTGATTGCGCGACTTGTCGAGCGTGTAGAACGGGCGGAACGCGTCCTCGCGCCGCTCGACCGGAATTCCCGGTCCGTCGTCGTCGATATGAACGACAAGAGACTCGCCGTCATTGACGAGGGAGAAAGCGAGCGTCTTCCCGTAGCGCTGCGCGTTTCCAACGAGATTGGCCATCAGCCGCTTGATCGCCGCCGGCCGGGCGATGAGCACGGGATCGCCGTCGACCTTCAGGCTCGCCGCGACCCCCCGGCGTTCGCGTGTCGCCCTTAAGCTCCTCGAAGATCGCGCGCAAATCGGTCGGCGCGGAGCTTTCGCCGCCGTCGCCGCGGGCGAAGGCGAGATAGGCCTCGACCATGCGCTCCATCTCGTCGACGTCCCTGCGCATCTCCGTCGCTTCACCCGTGTCGCGCATGAGCGCGAGCGAGAGTTTGAAGCGCGTGATGATGGTGCGCAGATCATGCGAGACGCCGTTGAGCATGGTCGTGCGCTGCTCGATCGCGCGCTCGACGCGCCGCTTCATCTCCAGAAAGGCGGCGCCGGCCTGCCGCACCTCGCGCGCGCCGCGCGGGCTGAACTGACGTCGCGACCTTTTCCGAACTCCTCGGCGGCGCGCGCAAGGCGCACGATCGGACGGATTTGGTTGCGCAGGAAGGAGGTGGCGATGGCGAGAATGATGACCGAGGCGATCGCCATCCACATGAAGAAAATATAGGAATTCGAGGCATAGGCGTGGGTGCGCGTGACGAGCGTCCGGAGCGTGGCGTCATTCAGCGCGACGCGAATCTCGATCAGATTGCCCGGCACGCCCGTATTGATCCAGTAGGGCTGCATGAGCTTGCGCGATAATTCTATGGCGAGCGCTTTGTCGAGGAGCGAGAACAGCGACGGTTTCGAGACCGGCGGCGGCAGCGGCTCCTTGGGAAGGATCGAGAGCTCCATATTGAGGTCCAGCGCCGCAATGCGTCGCAATTGATTATGGCCGGGATCGTCGGGGAAGGTCTGGTAGACGTCGACGATGGTGGCCACCTGGCGGGCGACCGCCGCCGACAGTCGATAGGTCACGACTTCCCAATGACGCTCCATGAAGACGTAGGCCACGGCCGATTGCAGCAGCACGACCGGGAGGATCACGATGAGCAGGGAGCGCGCGTAAAGCCCTTTCGGCATGCGCGCGTGCAGCCAGTCGGCGAATCGCCGCCAGACGTGACGCGGCGCGGAAAGGACTTCATGGATGACCAGCGACATGTTCGCCTCTAGCTTTGCATCTTGACGTGACGCGGCTCGACGAGAAGTCGATAACCTTGGCCGCGCACGGTTTGCAAATAGCGCGGCGCGTTAGGGTCGGATTCGATTTTGCGCCGCAGGCGCGCGATTTCGACATCGACCGTTCGTTCCGCCGCCTTCTGGTCGAGGCGCGCGCGGAAAGAGTGTGGCGCGACACGATGGCGCCCGCATGTTCAACGAGGGTCTGCAACAAGGCGCGCTCCCGCGTCGTCAGCCGAACGGCTTCTCCGGCCCGCGTTAACTCGCCGCGCGCCGGATCGAAAGCGAGCGCGCCGAAGCGCGTGGGCGGATCAGAGGGCTCGAAACGGCTCGGCGCGGCGCAGAATGCTGGCGATGCGCAACGATAATTCGCGCGGATCGAAGGGCTTGGCGAGGTAGTCGTCGACGCCGGCCTCGAGCCCGTCGACTCGGTTCTGCGTTTCGCGACGCGCGGTCAGCATCAGGATTGGCGTCGAACGCAAAGGTTCCGCGCCCGCCGCGCAGCCGCGCCGCGAAGGCGGTGCCGCTCTCGCCAGGCATCATGACGTCGAGAATGATGAGATCGAAGGCCAGATCGCGCAGCCGCGCCGTCGCCTCGGCGACATTGGCGGCCGTGCTGACAAAATAGCCCTCGCGCAGCAGAAAGCGCGCCAGAAGCGTGCGGATTCGCTTGTCGTCGTCGACGACCAGAAGATGCGCGCCGTTCGAGGCGACGCCGGATTTTTGCGACGCCTGCGGGCGCGTCGTCGTCAAGCTCATGGCCCTTCATATCCTTTCGCGCGGTCGAGCTCGCGCCGCCCGAAATGCGCGCGCACGCGCACGCGCTCCTCGACATTGACCATGGCGAAGAGGAAGGCCGCCGCGGCGTCGCGCGCGGCGGGATCGAGCTCCTCCAGGACCCGGCAGAACCGCGCCGATTGCAGCGCGGCGAGTTCGCGGGCGAGGCGCGCGCCTTTCGCGGTCGAATAAAGCAGGCGCTGGCGCCGATCGAGCGGCCCCGGCGCGCGCGTCGACAAAGCCGCCGTCGAGCAACTGCTTGAGCACGCGGTTGAGACTCTGCTTCGTGATCTTGAGGATATCGAGCAGTTCGGCGATCGCAAGGCCAGGCCGCCGATGCACGAAATGCAGCACGCGATGGTGCGCGCGGCCGAAATCCGTAATTCTCGAGCAGGCGATCGGCGTCGCCGACGAAGTCGCGATAGGCGAAGAAAAAGAGTTCGACGAGATCGAGCGCGGCGGCGTCGTCTTCCTCGCGCCGCGCGCACCGGCGGGAGGGGCGCGCGCTCGGCGGTCTTTCGCTGGAGAAGCTCGCTCAAGACGAAGGTTTCCCGGCTGTCATGCATCCCCTCGCGCCAACCGCGCGACCACTCTTTATGTCAGCTATATTGACATATTTCTGGGCGATGGCTAGTGCTGGCGCCCAGCGTCGCAGGCGGCCCCGTCGGCCCCCATCGAGACGCCGCTTTCCCGGAGCTTGAAATGATTGTCCCGCCCTTCGATCAGCGCGACGGATTCATTTGGCAGAACGGCGCGCTGGTTCCCTGGCGCGACGCCAAGCTGCACGTTCTGTCACATGGTCTCCACTATGGCTCCTGCGTCTTCGAGGGCGAGCGCGCCTATGGCGGCAAGATCTTCAAGTCGCGCGAGCATTCCGAGCGCTTCAGACGCTCGGCGGAAATTCTCGACTTCGAGATTCCCTATACGGTCGAGGAGCTGGACGCCGCCAAGGCGGCGACGCTCAAGGCCAACAGCCTCGTCAACTCCTACGTTCGCCCTGTCGCCTGGCGCGGCAGCGAGATGATGGCGGTCGCCGCGCAACAATCCGACGATCCATGTCGCCATCGCCATATGGGACTGGCCGAGCATGTTCGACATCGCCACCAAGATGAAGGGCGTGCAGGCTCGACATCGCTGAATATCGCCGACCCGATCCGCTCACCGCGCCGTCGCATGGCCAAGGCGGCCGGTCTCTACATGATCTGCACGATCTCCAAGCATCGCGCCGAACGCCGGGGCTATGCCGACGCGCTGATGTTTGACTGGCAGGGCAGGGTGGCCGAATGCACCGGCGCCAATGTTTTCTTCGTGAAGGATGGCGCCTTGCACACGCCGATCGCCGACTGCTTCCTCGACGGCATCACGCGACGCACGGTGATCGAACTCGCCAAGGCGGCGCGCATCGCGGTGGTCGAGCGCCGCATCCTGCCCGAGGAGATTGGCGAGCTTTGACGAATGTTTCATTTGCGGAACGGGCGCCGAGGTCACGCCGGTCTCGCAGATCGGGCCCTACAAATTCACGCCGGGCGCGCGCTCTCGCGGGCGCTGGTCGAAGACTATGATCAGGAAGTCAACGCCTGAGCGCCGCCGGGCCGGTCACGAAACCGCGGCGGCGGGACCGCTGCCGCGCTGAACGACCTCAATAGCCCGCTTGCCGCAGCGGGTCTGCGCGTCATCGATATTGCGTGACGGGTCGATAGGCGACCGTGTTGTAGGCGCGATAGGTCGTCACCGGCACGTATTGCGTCTGGACGTAAGGCTGATAGACCCTCTCCACGACGACATAGGCGGGCACGCGGACGACGGCTCGACATAGACGTCCGCGGCGCTGTAGGCCGCGCGACGATAGTCGCCGCCGCCATAGCCCCCAGCCTGATATTGGTATCCGCCGAAGTAGATACCCCTGATCGTAGGCCACCGGTCGGGCGGGGCCGCCATAACCGGCATAGGCGGCGCTCGGCGCGCGGCCATAGGCGCCGCCGAAGAACGGCGCGGCGAAATCCTGGGCGCTGGCGCCTCCCGCGACCAGGGCCGCGGCGGCGGCAAGCACGAGCGTTCGAACGGGCGTAAAGAGACGCATAACGGCGGTATCCTCGACTAAGAGCGGATTGCTCCTATTGAAACTCAATCGCGCCGTTCCTGGCGAGCGTCTTTTGACGTGGCGCGGGGATTGTTGTCGTGCAGGTAAATGATGTGCTGCGAAGGACGGTAAACGCTTTGCGGCGCATAGCCCGACCGTCGGGTCGTTGGCGTCGTCATAGGGCGATCGCTGCCCATAAAGCCGGCTGTAGCCGTCGTCGCCATAGAAAACGCCGCCGCCGCCGTAAAAGCCGCCGTCCCGGCGTCGATTGTCATAGTGATTGTAGGTGTAGATGCTGGCTGATCCGCCATCGCGCGCCGCCGCCATACCCGCCTAGCCGCCGCCATATCCATACCCGCCGCCCCAGACGGCAAAGGCGTTGGTGAAGCCATGCCGCTTCCGCCGTCCCAGCCGGCCGCGCCGACCGGGCCCTGACCGGGCGCAAGGCGCCGACGCCGATGCCCGGACGGGCCGCGAGCCCGGGCCGCCCGGATGACCGCCGACGGCTCGCCGCCGCCGCCGCCACCCCCGTGGCCGCCGCCGGCGCCGCGCGGCCACTCACCGGCGCGGCAGCGAAAGCGCGCCGTGGAGGATCGCCGTCGCCAATCCCGAAATGAACCGCATGCACGACGCCCTTTCGTATCCCTTTGGGACATTCGCGCGCCAATGCGGGGCGCTGTTGTCCGCATTCTGGCGCGCCGACTGTGCGCGCCCGATCGTCAAGGGCAATTAGCGTTCCGCGCGCGGTCCGGCCGGGGCCGTCAGCCGCTCATCCGCGCCTTGATCGCGTGTTCGGCGAGCGTCTTGCCGAGCGACCAGACGGCCGAAGGCGCTCATGGGCGTCCGCGATGACGGCGTCGAAAGAGTTTTCGATCCAGTCGCAATCGGCGTCGCTAAAGTGTGAGCGGCGGCAGCAGCTTGATGGTGGGATTGCCGTGTCCGGCGACCTGCGTGAGCACTTTGTGGTCCTTGAACAGCGGAATGCAAATGAGCTGGCCGAAGAGACCGGAGTTCGCCTGTTTCCAAACAGGTTCCACGCGCCTTCAGCATAAGCGACTTCGGCGGACCGAATTCGACGCCAATCATCAGGCCCCTGCCGCGCACGTCACAGACGAGCTCATACCGATCCGCCATCTTGCGGAAGAAGGCGAGCAGACGCTCGCCCTTGGCGGCGGCGTTCTCGATGACGCGCTCGTTCTTGATCACAGCAAGGGTCGCGATGCCCGCCGCCATGGCGAGATCGTTCTTGCTGAAGGTCGAGCCATGCACGACGGCGCGATCCATGCGATCGAAGACCTTGTCGAAAACCCATTTGCGCGTCAGCACGGCGCCGACCGGCACATGGCCGCCGGAGAGCGCCTTGGCGACGACGATCATGTCGGGCTCGACGCCGCGGATCGTGATCGATCGCGAAAAATTTGCCGGTGCGGCCGAGGCCGGTCTGAATCTCGTCGGCGACGAACAGCGTGCCGTATTTGCGGCAAAGCGCTTGCGCGCCGAAGAGATAATCGTCGGCGGGGATGTTGACGCCCTTGCCCTGAATCGGTTCGACGAAGAAGGCCGCGATCTCGCGCGAGGCGAGCGCGCTCTCCAGCGCGGGCAGATCGTCGAAAGGAATCTCCTGCGCATTCGGCAGCAGCGGGCCGAAGCCCTTCTTGAAGATCGCGTCGCCGTTCATCGACAGCGAGCCATAGGTGAGGCCGTGGAAGGAGTGCGCGCAATGCAGATGCCGGCGCGCCCTGTCGCGGCGCGCGCGAACTTGATCGCGGCCTCGATCGACTCGGCGCCGGAATTGGCGAAGAACACCTTGTCGAGATAGGGCGCGCGCTCGATCAGCTTCTCGGCGAGAATGCCGGCGAGCGTCGAAACGTCGAGCTGCACCAGATTCGCAAGTTCCCCATCGAGCACGCTCACCAGCGCCTCGCGCACGGCGGGATGATTGCGGCCGATCGCGAAGACGCCCCAGCCGCTGAGGAGATCGAGATAGCGATCGCCCTTGCGATCCCAGAGATAAGCGCCGAGCCCGCGCGTGAAGCCGACGTCGTAGCCGATCGTCTTCAGGACGCGCACCCACATTTCGTTGAGATATTTCGAATGCAGCGAAAAACGTTCGTCCTCGCGCGCCGCGCCATGGCGGGCGAGGTCGTAGGGAGAGGCGGCGCCCGACTTCGCAGCGGCAGCGCTCGATTGCGCAGTCGACAGATCGGTCATGCGGCGGCTCCACGGTGGTTCGCGATTGCGTGCGGGTCGCTCGCGCAGTCCGGCCGGTTCTGTCTCGATTGCGCGTGCGGCGCGGCTTTGTCAATTCCGCAGGAACTAGGCGGCGGCCGGCATGTTCGCAGCGGCGCGAGAGGCTCCGTAGCTCGGCCTTGCGCCGACAGCGGCGATGCGCGAGATTCACGCCGCCACGGCGCGGGCCTAGTTTTCAATCGATTTTGAATTCGATCGCGGGGACATTCAGCGTTTTCGTCCGCGTCGTATCCACAGCGATTCGCGCCCGAGGCCGCAAAATCAGTGGTTGGATGGACGGCGGTCGATGCTATCTTCCGGTCAGTGATTCATTTGCCATGCAGCGATTCGAGAATTTCAGGTGCCGCTGCTGCGCCGGTCGAATGCTCTGGATCAGCACTGGGGGAGTTGGTCGGTTGGGAGCGAAGGTGAATTTTCAGGACGAGGCCGCGGCCGCGCCTCGGCCGCGATGGCGAAGAGGCTCCGATCTCGTCGAGATCGCCGGCCGCATCAAATGGTTCGACGTCGCCAAAGGCTATGGCTTCGTCGTTCCCGACGACGGTGTCGCCGGACATTCTCCTGCATGTCACCATTCTGCGCCGCAGCGGCTCTGCAAACCGCTTTCGAAGGCGCGCGCGTCGTCTGCGAGGCGCAGAAGCGCACCAAGGGCATGCAGGTTTTCCGCGTCGTCGCGATGGACGAGACAACGGCCGTGCATCCGGCGCAGTCGCCGCCGGGCCGCACCCATGTGCAGGTCACGCCGACCAGCGGCTATGAGATCGCCATCGTGAAATGGTTCAACCGCGTGAAGGGATTCGGCTTTCTCACGCGCGGCGAGGGCACCGAGGACATCTTCCTGCACATGGAGACGGTGCGCCGCTTCGGCATGGCCGAGCTCAAGCCTGGCGACAGCGTGCTGGTGCGCTATGGCGACGGCCCGAAGGGGCTGATGGCCGCCGAAGTGCGTCCGCTCGAGGCAAGAACCCGTCGCACTGACCCCAAATCCGTCTCATTGACGCTTGCGGCGTTCCGGCGCTTTCATCGATACGGGGCGCTGCGCTGGTCTGATTCGTCCAGCATGAGAATTCGCGGTTTGTGCGCGCCGTCGCCGGCTCGTCGTCGCTTGATCGGCGCTGGCGCTGCTTATCGCCGCTTTTTCCGCCGCCGCGCGCGCGGAGTCCGCTGCAACCCCTCGAGTTCGTCACGGCGACGGGCGCGCATGCCTTTCGGGTCGAGCTGGCGGACACGCCGGCCGAGCGCGCCAGGGCCTGATGTTTCGGCGCGCCATGCCGGAAGATCACGGGAATGCTGTTCGATTTCCACGACGAAGTGCCTGTCATGATGTGGATGAAGAACACCTATATCCCGCTCGACATGGTGTTCGTCTCGCGCGACGGCGCGTGACGCGTCGCGCCAAACGCCGTGCCGTTGTCGGAACAGACGATTTCGTCGGCGGCGCGGCCTAGCGGTGATCGAGCTGAATGCGGGGTCGCCGAGAAGATCGGCCTCAAGGCGGGCGATCGGGTGCGCCATCCGGCGTTCAGGCATTGATCCCGTCGCGGCGCCGCATGATGAGGCGCGACGCGAGGGTCCAGGAGGTCGTTCGGTCCAAGGGTCTTCGGTCGAAGGGTTCGTCGGGGTATAGCGCAGCCTGGTAGCGCGGAAGTTTTGGGTACTTCAGGTCGCAGGTTCGAATCCTGCTGCCCCGACCAGTCGCTTCGCCCGCTCGTCGGCGGCGGGCAAGGGGTTCATGCGTCGGCACGTCCCTGGACGGGCGGCGGGTTGCTTTGGCGGCCGGCGGCCGCGGGACCGGGGACAAGAGGCGGCACGAGGGGCCGCGCTCAAGTGAGGCAAGAGGTTGACATGACGGCTCGCATTTTTCGTCAATCGCCGAGCGTGACCCAGTCCGGACCGGGATCTGACAAGCCCTGGCGTCTGGTGTTCGATCCGGAACAGCCGCGCTCGATCGACCCGCTGATGGGCTGGACCAGCTCCGGCGACATGAAGCAGCAGATCCGGCTGCGTTTCCCGACCAAGGAGGAGGCGGTGGCCTATGCCGAGCGCGAGGGCGTTCCCTATCGCGTCGAGGAGCCGACCCGACACGGCGGCGCGGCGCACGGTCTCCTATTCCGATAATTTCAAGACGAGCCGCATCGGCTTTGGACGCATTGAGCGCCCCGCGGCCCCCGCTGCTGGCCCCGTAGCTCAGCTGGATAGAGCAACCGCCTTCTAAGCGGTAGGTCGTAGGTTCGAACTCCAACCGGGGTCGCCAGAATTGACATAATTTCCGTTGCAGCTTGTTTTCGAGCGAGCTCTGCAGAGATTTTCAGGATGTAGCCAATGCGCTCGTTCGGGAATGAAAGAAGCCTACATTGCTCCGTAGCTCAGCTGGATAGAGCAACTGCCTTCGAAGCAGTAGGTCGCAGGTTCGAGTCCTGCCGGGGTCGCCAGCGCGGCTGGCAGTAAGGGAATGGGAACGGCGAGAATGCGGCTGAAACGACCCTTGCTGACCGGGCTTGCAGGCGTCGCTTGTGCTCGCGGCTCTCTTGCTGTCTTCCGTCCCGGGTCGGGCCGAGGGCGGACTCCTCGAATTTCTTTTTGGCTCCGATCCCGATCCGGCGCCGGCCGCGCGGCAGTGATCCCGGACTCGAGCGAAAAGAGCCAGGGAGAGGGCGAGCGGCCAGTTTGCGCTTTGCGAAGCCCGGGAGGGCGCGGCCTCGGGCAGCGGCTTTGCGACGGAGGCGGTCGGCCGGCGGCTTCTGCGTGCGTCTTATTTGCGACGGGTTTTTTTTCCACTCATCAAGTCGACGCGCGCAAGTCGCCAGCAGTCCTGCGAAATGGCGTGTCCCTCGGCGCCGATGGAGATCTATGACGGCTCGTACCATCGAGTCGGCGCGCAATCGCAGGGGACAGCGCTATTCCGCGCTGCCGGCCGCCTTCGCCTTCCCGAGAGATCCGGCGAAATCGAAATGTTCCTGCAACGATCCGCGCAACGTCGCAGGCCTATTTCGAGAAGTGCGGCCCGCACCGATCCGACGCTTCAGTCCGGCGATGTGGTGGTGGAGGACAGATGGCGCCTTTCGTTTATCGGAGGCGCGACGCTCGTCCCCTTGCCGCCGGGCCTCCGCAATGTCGACGCAGATGCGCGAGCGGCTGCGTGCAATGCTCCGCCGCACGCATGGCGCGAAGTCGCCCCTCGACGACGGAGAGATCAA
>CAVQNJ010000011.1:0-38305 GCA_963713845.1 uncultured Alphaproteobacteria bacterium | reverse complement strand
AGAGCGTGCCGTCGCGCCGCTTCTTGCGCTTGGGCGGCGGCGCCGGCGGAGCGGCCGTCTGGAGGGTCGTTTTGGCGCTTTGCAGGGAGGCCCGGCGCCGGAACAAGGAAACGCCGGCGGATTCATTCTCTCCGGCGTCGGCGGCTTTTGGCTCGGGCGCGGCGACGGTTGGCGCGGGGCCGCTCGCAGGCGTGACGGGGAGGGGGCCGACTCCACGGCGGGCGCGCGTTTGACAGGCGGCGGGGCGTCGACGGCTTCCGGCTGCGTCCGTGTCTCGACTGGCGGCGCGGATACCTCGGAACTGACAGAATTCCACGTGTGTTTCTGCCGGTTTTGCGGGAGCCTCGCCCGCGTCGGCGAGCTTGGCCGAGTCCATGTGGCTTGCTTTCGGGGACTGTCGGTTCGCCGCCCGGCGCAGTCGCCTTTTCGCCTGTCTCGTCGCTCATAATCATCATCACGCCAATCCAGTGGAACCCTGGGGCCGGCAAACGAGGCCTCTCGCCAACTGGCCTCAATGCGTGCTCATTGTGGCGAATTCAGGAAAGCTGAATGGTTAGCAGACGCGGCGGCGTCGTGAAACGTCCGCGCGCGCCGCCATCCCCCAAAATAAACTGCGATAACTATGCTTTAGAGCTGGCGAAGAGCAGCGAGGCGTTGGTGCCGCCGAAACCGAAGCTGTTGGACAGGCCAGGTCGATCGGCTTCCCGCGCCTTGTGCGGGACCAGGTCGATCGCCGTCTCCACCGAGGGGTTGTCCAGGTTGATCGTCGGCGGGGCGATCTGGTCGCGGATCGCGAGCACCGTGAAGGCCGCCTCGACCGCGCCGGCCGCGCCCAGGAGATGGCCGATCGCCGATTTGGTCGAGGACATGGAGCCTTGCCCGCCGCCTGCCCAAGCAAGCGCTCGACCGCGCCCAGCTCGATCTCGTCACCGAGCGGCGTCGAGGTGCCGTGGGCGTTGATATAGTCGATGTCCGACGGAGAGCCCGGCGCGTCCGAACGCCACTTCATGGCGCGGAAGCCGCCGTCGCCGTCCGGCGCGGCGCGGTGATATGATAGGCGTCGCCGGCCAGGCCGTAGCCGATCACCTCGGCGTAGATCTTGGCCCCACGCGCCTTGGCGTGCTCCAGTTCCTCGAGCACCAGCAGCCGGCGCCTTCGCCCATGACGAAGCCGTCGCGGTCCCTTGTCGTAGGGACGCGAGCCCTTGGTCGGGGCGTCGTTGAAATGGGTCGACATGGCGCTGCAGGCGATGAAGCCCGCGATGCCGATCTTCAGACCGAGGCTTCCGCCCCGCCGGCGATCATCACGTCCGCATCGCCGTACCGGATCAGCCGCGAGGCGTCGCCGATGGCGTGGGCGCCGGTGGCGCAGGCGGTGACCACGGCGTGGTTCGGGCCCTTGAAGCGGTAGCGGATCGAGACTTGGCCCGAGGCCAGATTGATCAGGGCCGGAGATGAAGAAGGGCGAGCCGCGGCGCGGGCCCTTTTCGTGCAGTCGATGGCGGTGTCGGCGATGCCGTCGAGCCCGCCGATGCCCGAGCCGATCATCACTCCGGTGCTTCTGCTCTCGGCCGTGTCGGGCTTCCAGCCCGCGTCGCGACCGCCTCGTCGGCGGCGGCCATGGCGTAGAGGATGAAGTCGTCGACCTTGCGCTGCTCCTTGGGGTCATCAGTCGTCGGGATTGAACGAGCCCGTCGGACCGCCGCCGCGCGGCACGACGGCGCAGCGATCTGGCAGGCGAGTCGGGGGTATCAAAGGCCGTGATCCGGTTGCCGCCGGTTTTGCCGGCCAGCAGCGCCGCCAAGTCGTGTCCACGCCCCATCCGAGGGGCGTGACCATGCCAAGACCGGTAATGACGACCCGGCGCATGACATTACTCCTCAGCCCGCCACAAAAAGCAGGCCGCCAGCCGCGCAGATGCACGCGGCGCAGCGGCCTAGATAGAGACTGCGACAGACGGCCGCCGCGCCTGCCGGCGGATCAGGCGCCCTTCGCCTTCTCGATGAACTTCACCGCGTCGCCCACCGTCTATATGTTCGGCGGCGTCGTCGGGGATCTCGATGCCGAACTCTTCCTCGAAGGCCATGACCAGCTCGACATGTCGAGGATGTCGGCGCCCAGGTCGTCGATGAAGTAGGCCTTTTCAGTGACCTTCTCGGGATCGGCGTCCAGGTGCTCGATCACGATCTTATTCACGCGTTCGGCGAGATCGCACATATGCAGTAAATCCTTGTTGTTTCGTTGCTACGCCGCTGGCGGCAAGCGAGGCCACGCCTGCCGCCGTTTCGACTCGAATACTTTTTGCGCGCCGGCCCAGTCACGAAGCGGCGCTGCGAAGTCACGTTCAAGCCTTCTCCGCTTAAGTGCAGTGTCATCCCCCCTCTCGCGGCGTCGGTCGCTTAACACACGTCGTCGTCCTTCGCCAAAAGCCGCGACGCCTGGCTGCGTCGGTAACATTCCTGCCGACGCGCTCCGTCGCGAGGCACCGCCGCGCCTGCACTCCCGCCAGACTAGTCGCGGCGCCGCGTCAGATCATGGCCATGCCGCCGTTGACGTGCAACGTCTGGCCCGTGACGTAGGCGGCCTCGTCGCTGGCGAGATAGACGACAGGCGGCGGCCACGTCACCCCCAGTACCGAGCCGGCCCGCCGGAACCGGCGCAGAATGGCTTCTTTCTGCTGTCGTTCAGCGCGTCGGTCATGGGGCTCTCGATGAATCCGGGCGCGACGCAATTGACGGTGATGCTGCGCGCGGCGACCTCCTGGGCGAGCGATTTGGAAAAGCCGATCATGCCGGCCTTGGAGGCGGCGTAGTTGGCCTGACCGGGATTGCCGGTGACACCGACGACCGAGGTGATGCCGATGATTCGCCCGCATCGCGCTTCATCATCCCGCGCAGCGCCGCGCGGGAGAGGCGGAAGGCCGAGGTGAGGTTGACCTCCAGCACGGTCTCCCAGTCCTCGTCCTTCATCCGCATGAGCAGGCCGTCGCGGGTGATCCCGGCGTTGGCGACGAGGATGTCGACCTGGCCGGCGCCGGCCTCGGCCGCCGACCAGCTTCCGTCGGCGTCCTTGTCGGAGAGATCGCAGGCGATGAGTGGGCCCGCTCGCCGAGCTCGCCGGCGAGCGCTCCAGCGCCTCGGCGCGGGTGCCCGAGAGCGCCACGGTCGCGCCCTGGCGCATGCAGCGCGCGGGCGATCGCGCCGCCGATGCCGCCGGTGGCGCCGGTCACCAGGGCGGTCTTGCCGGAAAGATCGAACATGCATGGTCTCCTTACCCGCATCCCAAGCAGGAGCTTTCCCGCCACCGTCAGCGCGCGTCTCGAATGCGAGGCCTCGGCAAAGGCCTCCATCAGCTACTGTCGAGGCGACCGCCTCGCGACGAGCTCTCCGTTCATGAGGGCTTCAAGTTCACCGATTTCTCGTAAGCCTCCAGGTCGGCCGGCGTCCCAACGCCATGCCTCGCCCTCAGGGCGATGCGCTTGAACATGCCGGTCAGCACCTTGCCGGCGCCGGCCTTCGCGAAGCGGTCACGCCGCTGCCGGCCATTGGCCACGCTTTCGCGCCAGCGCACGCTGCCGGTGACCTGCTCGACGAGAAGCCCGCGGATTTCCGCGGGATCGGTCACGGCGCCGCCGCGACGTTGGCGACGAGCGGGACCTTCGGTGGCTTCGATCTGCGTCTCCGCCAGCGCCTCCGCCATCGCGTCGGCGGCCGGCTGCATCAAGGCGCAATGGAAGGGCGCGGACACGGTCAGCAGCATTGCGCGCCTGCGCCCAGTTCCTTGGCGTTCTCGATCGCCTTGTCGACCGCCGCCTTGGAGCCGGAAACCACGACCTGCCCGCCGCCATTGTCGTTGGCGACTGACAGCATGACGCCGGTGCGCCTGCGCCTGCCGCCGCGGCGACGTCGCCGGGCCGCGTCGAGTTCGGGGCCGAGCAGCGCCGCCATGGCGCCCTCGCCCGACCGGAACGGCCCGCTGCATCGCCTGTCCGCGCAGGCGCAGCAGACGCGCGGTGTCGGCGAGGAGAAGGCCCCGGCCGCGGCGAGCGCGGAATATTCGCCCAGCGAATGGCCGGCGACGAATTCCGCGTCGCGCGCGAGATCGAGGCCGGCTTCGGCCTCCAGAACGCGCAGCGCGGCGATGGAGACCGCCATCAGCGCCGGCTGGGCGTTGGCGGTCAGCGTCAGCTCGGCCTCGGGGCCTTCGAACATCAGCGTGGAAAGCTCTTTCGCCGAGCGCCGAATCGACCTCGTCGAACAGGCGCGCGCGGCGGGAAGGCTTCGGCGAGCGCCCTGCCCATGCCGACGGCCTGCGCGCCCTGTCCGGGAAATACGAATGCCTTGGCCAGCGAGCGCCCTCCCTTTTTATTGTCCATTGCGCGCCGCGAGTGACATTGGCGCCAGCTCGGTGTCAAGTTCGAGAATGGTCGCGGCGCGGTCGAGCGGGAAGCACCTCGTGGCGCTCTTGCGGTCGCGGACGTCACGCGACGCCCTCTCACGCAGGCCGGAGACGGCGCGTTGCGGTCGGCCGCCTCGGGAAGTCGCGGGCGCGGCGATGGGCATGACAGAAAGACGACCCGCCCCCGCTTCGCGCTCTTGCCGGCCATTCCAGCGAGGGCGGGCGTTCCCGGTCGCGCCGGCTAGCGGCCGACCTCGACCAAGACTTCGTTGCGCCTGTTCCAGGGAAGGGTCCAGGGCGGATCGTAGAAGGCGTATTGCGGCGCGCTCTTTGCGGACAATCCCTTCTGCTTCACGTAATCGAGCAGCCGGCTTTCGTTCTCGGCGAGGTCCGCCTCGCTCGCGAGTCCGGAAAAGCGTATGGCCGCGAGGCGCTTTCCAGGTTCGCGCGCCAGCGTTACGGCGGCGTTGTTGGGTCGAGGCAGGCTTTCCATCGTTTGCTCGGCCGGCATGGTGAAGCTGACGGTCCAACGCCCGCCCGCGCCGCTTTGCCGCACGGGAGCGGTCATGTCGATTTTTTCGCCCGCGCCGCTGCTCTGCTGCGTCACCGGCGCCGTCATGGCGATTTTCTTCTTCGGGGCGTTGTCGCCGAAAATATAGCCCGCGAGGCGACGAAAACCCTCGCCGATCGCCGCTTCGCGGGCGCCGGCGACCGTCGTCTGCGCGACAATCTGCGGCGCATAATCGCGCAACTCGATCGCGCCCGCAGAGCCGACCACCACGTAGCGCGCATGTTCCACGTCGGAATCCGCCGCGCGCGGGGGTCGCGGCGAGCATTCCGGCAAGGAGGGCGACGAGACGCTTCATGGGACCACTTTCGCAGGGGCGCGATGAACCGCGCCCATCAGAATATAAATGCCTGCCATGAAAGAATTCCGACACGCGCGGGCCCGCCAAAGGGGCGAGGATTTTCGCCAGCCTTAGACGGGGGGGCGCTCCGTCACGAGCTCATCCACCACGCCGGGATCGGCGAGCGTCGACGTGTCGCCCAGCGCGCCGAACTCGCCTTCCGCGATCTTGCGCAAGATGCGCCGCATGATCTTGCCGGAGCGGGTCTTCGGCAGGCCCGGCGCGAACTGGATCACGTCGGGCGTGGCGATCGGGCCGATCTCCTTGCGCACCCATTTGACGAGCTCCTTGCGCAGATGCTCGGTCGGCTGCGCGCCGTCCATCAGCGTGACATAGGCGTAGATGCCCTGTCCCTTGATGTCGTGCGGATAGCCGACGACCGCGGCCTCGCGACACTTTCGTCATGCGCGACGAGCGCGCTTTCGATTTCGGCCGTGCCGAGGCGGTGGCCGGAGACATTGATGACGTCGTCGACGCGGCCGGTGATCCAGTAATAGCCGTCGGCGTCGCGCCGGGCGCCGTCGCCGGTGAAATATTTGCCGGGATAGGTCGAGAAATAGGTCTGCGCGAAGCGTTCGTGATCGCCGAAGACCGTGCGCATCTGTCCGGGCCAGGAATCGGCGATGACCAGATTGCCTTCGCAGGCGCCCTCCAGCACCTTGCCCTGCGGCGTCGACGATCTCGGGCATGACGCCGAAAAACGGCAGCGTCGCCGAGCCGGGCTTGAGCGGCGTCGCGCCCGGCAGCGGCGTGATCAGCATGCCGCCGGTCTCGGTCTGCCACCAGGTGTCGACGATCGGGCAGCGGCCTTCGCCGACGACGCGGTGATACCATTCCCAGGCTTCCGGATTGATCGGCTCGCCCACCGAGCCGAGCAGGCGCAGCGATTTGCGGCTGGTCTTCTTCACCGGCTCCTCGCCCTCCGCCATCAGGGCGCGGATCGCGGTCGGCGCCGTGTAGAAGATATTGACCTCGTGCTTGTCGACGACCTCCCAGAAGCGGGAGACGGTCGGGATAATTCGGCACGCCCTCGAACATCAGCGTGGTCGCGCCATTGGCGAGCGGGCCGTAGACGATATAGCTGTGGCCCGTCACCCAGCCGACATCGGCCGTGCACCAGTAGATCTCGCCGTCGCGATAGTCGAAGACCAGCTCATGGGTCAGCGACGCGTAGACCAGATAGCCGCCGGTCGTATGCAGCACGCCCTTGGGCTTGCCGGTCGAGCCGGAGGTGTAGAGAATGAACAGCGGGTCCTCCGCGCCCATCTCGGCATGGGGCAGTCGGCGTGAACGCTGCGCCGCCTCGTCCTCGTAGCGATAATCGCGGCCCGGACCATGTCGATCGCGCCGCCGGTGCGCGTGACGACGATCACGTTCTTCGCACGTCGACCTTCTCCAGCGCCGCGTCGACATTGGCCTTGAGCGGCACTTCGCGGCCGCCGCGCAGGCCTTCGTCGGCGGTGATGACGACCTCCGATTGCGCGTCCTCGATGCGTCCGGCGAGGCCTCCGGCGAAAAGCCGCCGAACACGACCGAATGGATCGCGCCGATGCGCGCGCAGGCCAGCATGGCGTAGGCGGCCTCGGGGATCATCGGCAGATAGATGGTGACGCGGTCGCCCTTCTTGACGCCATGCTTCTTGAGCACATTGGCGAAGCGGCACACCTGCTCGTGCAGTTCGCGCATAGGTGATGTGCTTGCTAGATCGGACGGATCGTCGCCTTCCCAGATGATCGCGGTCTGATCGGCGCGCTCGGCAGATGCCGGTCGATGCAGTTCATGGCGACATTGGTCGTCGCCGTCCTCGAACCATTTGATCGAGACATTATGCAGATCGAAGCTGGTGTTCTTCACCTTGGTGAAGGGCGTGATCCAGTCGACGCGCTGCGCCTGCTCCGCCCAGAAGCCTTGCGGGTCGCTCCGGGAATCTTCGTAGAGCGCCCGATAGGCCTCATCGTCGATGCGGGCGTTCTTCTTCCATTCCTCGGGAACGGGATAGAGCTTTTCGGACATGTCTTCCCTTGCCCTCGCGGACGGCTCGTCATCGCAGTCCGCCGTGTTCCGGCGTCTCGCCGCCGCTTCCCGCGCGAGCGCGACATTATGCTGCATGCGCCGCATCATCAGCTTCATCAGATAGAAGCCGAATCCGCGGATTTTGCGCCGCAAGCTGCAGCAATTCGTCATAGCGCACGCAGAGCAGCTCCACGTCGGTCGCCGCGATAACCGTGGCAGTACGGCGGTTCTCCTCCGTGAACAAGCCCATCTCGCCGAAAAAGCGCCCGCTTTGAGCGTCACGCCGGGCTCGAGCAGGGAAATCTCGCCCTTCACGATAATATAAGCCTCCTCCGAAATGTCGCCTTTGCGGTGGAGCGTGACGTCTTTGGGGAATCTTCAGCTGCTTCATATAGGGGCGCAGCCACTCATAATCGAACGCGCCGCCATCCGCCTGCCGGGTCGCCTGGCGCACGTCCAAGATGAGTCGCCGCATCTGATGCAGCCGGAAGGCGTTTATCGGCGCCATGAACACGTTGAGCGCGAAAAGCGGATAATAGCCCTTGAGGAAGAAATAGGCCGCGAAAAGCGCATTTGCCGCGATGGCCGCGATGCGCAACGGAATCATCGTGTTCGATACGAAGACGAAAATATTCGCTGCGGCGGCGAGATAGCCGATTGCTTCGACGAACAGGTTCTGCGGGATCATTCGCAGGCCCGGATCCACTTTTTCGCACCCGCAGGAATTCGGCCGCGGCGCGCGCGATAGGCTTGACGCCGCGCGCGCCGCGAAGCTCTGCCCAGCCTCGGCCGATTAAAGCCGGCGCCGCCCTTTGCCTTAACCGGGCAATTTGCTAAAGGGCGCATCAATCATCACAACGCGCCAGGCCAAAGATATGGATAAATTCACTACGCTGACGGGCGTCGCCGCGCCGCTGCCGATCATGAATGTCGACACCGACATGATCATCCCGAAGCAATATTTGAAAACCATCGCGCGCACCGGGCTCGGCAAGGGTCTTTTCTCCGAAATGCGCTATCGCGAGGACGGCTCGGAGAATCCCGACTTCGTGCTCAACAAGCCGGCCTATCGCGAACGCGACGCATCCTGATCGCCGGCGACAATTTCGGCTGCGGCTCGTCGCGCGAGCATGCGCCCTGGGCGCTGCTCGATTTCGGCATGCGCTGCGTGATCTCCACGAGCTTCGCCGATATTTTCTACAACAACTGCTTCAAGAACGGCATTCTGCCGATCAAGGTGCCGCAGGCCGATCTCGACAAGCTGATGGACGACGCCGAGCGCGGCGCCAACGCCGACGCTGACGGTCGATCTCGAGACGCAGGAGATCCGCGGACCCGACGGCGGCGTCGTCACATTCGACATCGACCCGTTCCGCAAACATTGCCTGCTCAACGGCTCGACGATATCGGCCTCACCTTGCAAAAGGCGGACAAGATCGACGCTTTCGAAAAGGCCGCGGCGCAATCCCGCCCCTGGGCCTGACGCCACGTTGCTCGGACGTGGCGGCGCGCGCCGCTCCAGGTCAGGAAGACGGCGGCGCCAGGGCATGCGTTAGGGACGCGCGCCGCCGGATTTGCTCTCTTCCTTCGCGACGGTGCCCCTTGAGCCATTCGCCGCCTTCTCGACCCGCTTTCGCGCCGCCGCGCAGTCCCTCTGTGGCGATTCGGGGCGATTCGGCCGCGCGGTCGCGTCGGACGCCGGTCGCATAAGAAGGACGATCTGGCCGAGGCCGAGTGGCGCGGCGACGCGGCGCCGAAAATTTAGGCGCCCCGCCCGAGGACGCCCCGGTCGGGGCGCAGGCCGAGGTCGCGCGCGACGAGGGGCCGGGGCGCTTCAGGGCGGCTCCATCTCGAAGCGCTCGGGATTCGACGGCGAGGGCCTGCTTTCCGTCCAAATCTCGCCAAGTCCTACAAGGCGCGGCGGGTCGTGGAGGATGTCAGCCTGCATGTGCGGCGCGGCGAGGCCGTGGGCCTGCTCGGCCCCAACGGCGCCGGCAAAACCACTGTCTTCTACATGATTACCGGGCTCGTGAAGCCCGACAACGGGCGTCATCTCGCTCGACGGCTATGACGTCACGCCGTTGCCCATGTATCGGCGGGCGCGGCTCGGCATCGGCTATCTGCCGCAGGAAGCCTCGGTTTTCGAGGTCTGTCGGTCGAGGACAATATTCGCGCCGTGCTGGAAATCACCCAGCCCGACGAGAAGAAGCGCAGGGACGAACTGGAGGGGCTTCTCGAGGAGTTCCGCCTCACCCGCATGCGCCATACGCCGGCGGTCGCGCTGTCGGGCGGCGAACGGCGGCGCTGCGAAATCGCCCGCGCTCTGGCGGGACATCCCTCCTTCATGCTGCTCGACGAACCCTTCGCGGGCATCGACCCGATCGCGGTCGGCGGCATTCAGGATCTCGTGCGGCATCTGAAGGCGCGCGGCATCGGCGTTCTCATCACCGACCACAGCGTGCGCGAGACGCTCGGCCTCACCGACCGCGCCTATATCATCTATAACGGCCATGTTTTGACGGAGGGGCCGCCCGAGGAGATCGTCGCCAATCCGGATGTGCGCCGCATCTATCTCGGCGAAGATTTCAAAATGTAGGCGCGGCGCGCCTCGCTGTTGGGCCGGATTCCTGGCGCCAATTAGCGTCTCGACGTCACCATCTTTTCGCCTTTTGAGAGCGCATAACTGCTGATTAACCCTTGGGCGTTTCGCCGTAACCGGCGCCGACTATTTGGCCCTGCCCGCTTCCCCTGCCGTGCTATAAGCAAGAAATAGGCCGCTAAGCGCGGTCGGCAAGCGTGCGAGTTGGCGCAGATGGCGATTTCGACCAAGCTGATGATGCGACAGGGCCAGGCCCTGGTCATGACCCCGCAGCTGCTGCAGGCGATCAAGCTTCTGCAATTCTCCAATCTGGAGCTCTCCGCCTTTCTGCACGACGAACTGGAGCGCAATCCGCTTCTGGAGGCGCAGGAAGCGGATTACGCCGCCGAGGGCGCCGGGCGGCGACAGCGCGAGGCGCGGGCGGAGCAGGAATTCGCCGCCGGCGACACGAGCGCGGCTTCGACGGCGAGCCGCATGAGGGCGACTGGGCGCGCGACTCGCTCACCGCCGACGCGGCGACGCTATCCGCCGATCTGGGCGCCGACATGAGCAACGCCTTCGAGCCCGAGGGCCCGGCCGTGACGGCGGAGGCGCCGCGCGAGGCGCTCGAGGGCGCGGGCCTTTCCGCGACGTCCTGGAGCGGCGCCGCGGGCGGCGGGCGGCGACGATGGCGAGGCGCCCAATCTCGAAGCCTATGTCGCCGCGCGCCCGAGCCTGCACGAGCATCTCGCCGCGCAGCTCGCCCTCGCCTGTCCCGACGCGCGCCGGCGCCTGATCGGCCAATCGATCATCGACGGGATCGACGAGACCGGCTATTTGCGCGAAGACCTCGACGAAATTGCGCAGCGGCTCGAGGCCGACCCGCGCGAGGCGGCGGAGGTGCTCGCCACCATTCAGACCTTCGACCCGTCCGGCGTCGGCGCTCGTGACCTTGCCGAATGTCTTGCGATACAACTCAAGGAGCGCGACCGCTACGATCCCGCCATGCAGCTTTTCGTCGCCAATCTGCCGCTTGTCGCCAAGCGCGATTTTGCGCAGCTCGCACAGCTCTGCGGCGTGGATGCGGAGGACGTCGCGGACATGGCGAGCGAATTGCGCAGCCTGGATCCCAAGCCCGGCCGCGCCTTCGGCGACGCGCCGATTCAGCCCCTCGTTCCCGACGTCATCGTGCGCGCCGCGGCCGACGGCTCCTGGCGCGTCGAACTGAATTCGGACGCTTTGCCGCGGGTTCTCGTCAATCACACCTATGCGGCGAAGATCAGCGCCGGCGCGCGCGACGCCGACAAGACTTTCATTTCCACCTGTCTGCAAAACGCAAACTGGCTGACGAAAAGCCTGGAGCAGCGCAGCCGCACCATTCTCAAGGTGTCCTCCGAGATCGTGCGCCTGCAGGACGCCTTCCTCGCCAAGGGCGTCGAACATTTGCGCCCGCTCAATCTGCGCACGATCGCCGACGCCATCGGCATGCATGAATCGACCGTCTCCCGCGTCACGTCGAACAAATATATGATGACGCCGCGCGGGATTTTCGAACTGAAATATTTCTTCTCCGCCTCGATCGCGACGACGAGCGGCGGCGAAGCCCACTCGGCCGAATCGGTGCGTTTCCGCATCAAACAGATGATCGACCGGGAGAGCGCGGAGGATGTTCTCTCCGACGACGCCATCGTGGCCAAGCTCAAGGCGGCGGACATCGACATTGCGCGTCGCACCGTCGCGAAATATCGCGACAGCCTGCGCATTCCCTCGTCGGTGGACCGGCGGCGGGCAAAAATAGCGCTGGCGCGCGAACAGGCGTATCACGCGGCGCACTGAGCGCGGGCGTTGCGGCGCAGCGCGAGAAATCCGGGCGCCCATTGACTTCCCGAGCGGAGCCTTCTAACCCATCCCGGCAATTTTGCCGCAGCGGAGTTCCGCGACGGCTGAGCCCTCGCGCTTGAGGCGGGCCGGGCTCGGACGATAAAAAAAATCGATGAGCGGCTTCAGCGCGGAGAGTTCGACGCCTCTCGCTCGCGGCAGTCGGCCGCTCGACAAAGGCAAGGCGACATGTCCCTGAGAGTTTCGGGCAAGAATATCAATATCGGCGAAGCGCTGCGCAATCACGTGGTTCAGCGTCTCGAGCAGGCGACCGCCAAATATTTCGACGGCGGGGTCAGCGGCCATGTCACGATTACGCCCGAGGGCTCCGGTTATCGCGCCGATTGCAGTCTTCATCTGACCTCGGGCATTGTGCTTCAGGCCGACGGGCGGGGCCAGGAGCCTTACGCCACCTTCGAGCAGGCCGCCGAGCGATTGGAAAAACGCCTGCGCCGCTACAAGGAGCGCCTCAAGAGCCATCACGACGGCCACGGCCATGACTCAGCGCCGGAGGTCGTCTCCTACCAGGTGCTGGAAGCGCCGGATCAGGAGCATGAGGCGTCGCCCGAATTCAGCCCGGCGGTCGTTGCGGAAACGACGACCAGTCTTCGGCGGCTTTCTGTTTCCGCGGCCGTCCTCGACCTCGACTTGAGCGGGGCGCCGGTGCTGGTGTTTCGTCACGCAAATACCGGGCGCGTCAACATTGTCTACCGGCGTACCGACAACAATATCGGTTGGATAGACACGCCGGGGGGCGAGTAGGCTGGCGTCCAGCCAGGCGCAACCGGCAGGGGAGGCATCGGGGGGCGCGGTCATATTCGCGGCCTCCTCGGCATGTATCTTGCGATTTCCTTCACCGGGACGGAGCGCCCCGATGAAGGCGGAAACTCCAACGCTTTAACGAATAGGGCGTCGCATGCGGCTCACGGATCTTGTCACGCCCGAAGCGGTCGTCGCCAATTTGCGGGCGACCACGAAAAAACAATTGCTTCTCGAGCTGAGCGAGCGCGCGGCGAAGCTCTCCGGATTGCCGTCGCGGGAAATTTTCGACGCGCTGCTGCATCGCGAGCGCCTCGGCTCGACAGGCATTGGCGAGGGCATCGCCATTCCCCATGGCAAACTCGCCAAGGTGAAGTCGCTTTTTGGGATTTTCGCGCGCCTCGAGCGCGCGGTGGATTTCGAATCGCTCGACGGCGCGCCTGTCGATCTGGTTTTTCTGTTGATTGCGCCGGAAACGTCGGGGGCCGACCACCTGAAGGCTCTGGCTTGCGCCGCCCGGATGCTTCGGGATCCCGGACTGGTGGCGACGATTCGCGCCACGCGTGATCACGACGCGCTTTATTCCCTCATTGCCCAGCGCTCGAAGCCGTTCGCCGCGTAAGGCGGCCGCTCTCGCCCCGTAAAAGCTTGCGCGGCACGAGCCATTCGCTCAGTCGCCTGCGAACGCCCGCGCCACGCCAGACAAAGAATTGCTCTAAGCATTTCCTCGCGCGGAGCGCCAACCCGGGCTCCGCGTCGCTCTCCGGCGTCGGCCCTTAGGCCGACACCCTCTTCTGTCCACCGCCATGCGATGCGTGTCCGCCCTTGCGGCCCGCTTCCGAGGCGAGTGTATGATCGCGAGAGAAACTGCGTTTCGCCGGATTGACGCTTTGCCCGCCTTTACGGCCAGCGCGCGCCGCGAGGTCCGGATTTTGTGAGAAGCTGCGCTTCTCGTCCGGAACGCTCTGTCCCCCTTTACGCGCGATGGCGCGTTGTTTCTCCGGATCCATCGAGGCAAAGCCCCGATTCGACTTTTTCACCACTTCCTGCATGGTCGCTACTCCTGCCCCCAGCGCCACGCGTATAACTTGCCTAATCGGCCAAGGTTTCCGCAATCGTGGAATATACGTAGCCAAGCTTGCAGAGGACAAAAAACCTATACGGGAATATACTTAAGCTAGGATTTTCAAGCCTTTGAAAGCCACGTTCAGGCGCCGGTTTTTTGCGACCTGCGATTGAAGAACAGCGCCTGGCTGATCACCGCCTTGAGACTTTCGACACTGAAGGGCTTGGTCACGAGGAAGGCCGGCTCGGGGGGCGCGCCGGTCAGAAAGCGTTCAGGATAGGCCGTGACGAAGATGACCGGCGTCGACAGAGCGTTGAGAATCTCATTCACGGCGTCGAGCCCGGAGCTCCCGTCCGCAAGCTGAATATCGGCCAAAATCAGCCCGGGTTTGGCGGTTTCGATCGCCGCCACCGCCTCGCGATGCGTGCGCGCCATGCCGACGACGCGATGCCCCAGTTCTTCGACGATGCTGCGAAGGTCGTGGGCGATCAGCGGCTCGTCCTCGATGATGAGCACGTCGGTCGCGATTTGTTCCGCAATCTCCGCGTTGGCGAGCTCGACGAGCTGATTGGCGTCCCGTTCCGAAACACCAAGCGCGTCACCGACCTGCTCGAGATCGAACCCCTCCAGCGCGTGCAACAGAAAGGCGATGCGCGGTCTGAGCGAGATTGCGTCAAGGTTGCGGCGCGCGCCATGGTCCTCTATCCCTGACGGCTCAGGCTCCGTATGAACGTTAATCGGCGCGGCGGACCAGACGGCGAGGAACAATTTATACAAGGAGACGCGCAGATCCTCGTATTCGCCCAGTTTTCGCGGTTCCGCGACCGCCGCCTCGAGCGTAGCCAGAACATAGGCGTCCCCGCCTTCACGAGTGCCGACGAGCGCCCGCGCGAAGCGGCGCAAATAGGGAAGATGCGTGGCAATCTCTCGTGAAACCGACATGTGGCGCCCCTCCAGAGGCGACTGTGGAACCGTTTTGAAACAAGGACTTTGCACATGCGTCAAAACAACACGCAGATTTTATGGGAACCAATCCCAGAGCGCGGCGTTTTGCCTTTCGTGCATCGCACTATATCGCGGCGATCAAGGTCCGCTACAGAAAATCATGTGTTTGCAAATCGAGGCCTCCATGGTGAAAATTAATCCGGAAACTGCCGCCGCGCGCGCAAAATCCGACGAGGATCAATTGTGCGCCGACACTGGGCGATTTCCGGGAACCCTTCCCCGCAGCATCGCGGCTTTCGCGGCGGGCCTGGGCGGAAACCTCGCGGCGCCGCTGCAAAACGTCAGCCCGCGCGATACGGACGGCGACAGCCTTTGCTCATCCGAAAGGACAAGTCGAAAAATGCGGAACGTCGATTTTGGCGACGCGATCGGCAAGGAGCTTCAAAATCTCTATGACGACCTCGTGGCGCAGCCTGTTCCTGACCGCTTTCTCAATCTCCTGAACCAGCTGGAAAAAAATATGGTATCGTCGGGCGTGTCGAGCAGAGCGCCCGGGGAGAGAGAGTGACATCGGAGGGATCAAGTCTCAGCGACGGACAGAGCCTGAAGACCGATCTCATTGCGGCCATCCCGAACTTGCGCGCCTTCGCCGTCTCCATCTGCGGCAATTCGGATCGCGCAGACGACCTCGTTCAGGAAACGCTGGTGAAGGCGTGGGGAAGCCTCGGCTCCTTTTCCGAGGGCACCAATCTCACCGCGTGGTTATTCACGATCCTGCGCAACATCTATTACAGCGAATTCCGCAAGCGCCGTCGCGAGACGCCAGATCCTGACGGCGCCATCGCGGCGCGCCTCGTCGCGCCCGAATCGCAGAACGCGCATATGGATTTCCTTGATTTTCGCGAGGCCCTGCAGAAATTGCCGCTCGATCAGCGCGAGGCGCTGATCCTCGTCGCCGCGTCCGGCATGTCCTATGAGGAGGCGGCGGAAATCTGCGGCTGCGCGGCCGGCACGATGAAAAGCCGGGTCAATCGCGCGCGCAACCGCCTGGCCGAACTCATGTCGCAACCCGCCGTGCCGACGCGCGAGGCCGGCGAGTTCGCGTCACGCCGCGCCGTTGACGCAAGCCGGCCGAGATTGAACCCCGGCAGGAAATGCCGCATAGGGAGCGCGTGAAAAGCCGCTTGCGCCCATCCCCCGGTTTCGGCGCGGACGGGCTCCCTGAAACGCCCCTTTCCGAGCGAGACCGATGACTGACGACAGCCGCATCGAACGCAATTCCTTTGGCGACATCGCCGTTCCGTCCTGGGCCTATTGGGGCGCGCAGACGCAACGCTCGCGCGAGAATTTCCCCATCGGCGGCCAACGCATGCCGATCGAGGTCGTGCACGCCCTCGCGCGCGTCAAACGCGCCGCGGCACAAGTGAACGCGGCGAAGGGCCTCATCGCGCCGGAGGTCGCCGAGGCGATCGTCGAGGCCGCGCAGGAGGTGATCGACGGCAAGTTCGACGATCATTTTCCGCTCGTCGTCTGGCAGACGGGCTCCGGCACGCAAACCAACATGAACGTCAACGAGGTGATCGCGAATCGCGCCAATGAGCGTCTGGGCGCGGCGCGCGGGTCCAAGGAGCCGGTCCATCCCAACGATCACGTCAATTTCGGCCAGTCCTCGAACGACAGTTTCCCGACCGCCATTCATGTCGCCGGCGCGCTCGCCGTGTCCGGCAAGCTTCTGCCCGCGGTCGAGCGGCTGCACGCCGCGCTCGAGCGCAAGTCCTCGCAATTTTCGCGTATCGTCAAGATCGGCCGAACCCATCTGCAGGACGCGACGCCGGTGACGCTCGGTCAGGAGTTTTCGGGGTATGCCGCGCAGGCGAAATATGGGGCGGCGCGCATTCGCGCCGCGCTGCCCGATCTTTTCGCGCTCGCGCAGGGCGGCACGGCGGTGGGCACCGGCGTCAATACGGCGAAGGGATTCGCCGAGGACGTCGCCGCGAATATTGCGGCTCAGACGGGCCTGCCCTTCATCACCGCGGAGAATAAATTCGAAGCGCTCGCCGCCCATGACGCCATCGTCTTCGCCCATGGCGCGATCAATACGCTTGCCGCGGGCGTCTACAAGATCGCCTGCGACATACGCCTCCTCGGCGCCGGCCCGCGCGCCGGCCTCGCGGAATTGCGACTGCCCGAAAACGAGCCCGGCTCGTCGATCATGCCGGGCAAGGTCAATCCGACCCAGGTCGAGGCGATCACGATGGTATGCGCGCGCGTCTTCGGCAATAACCAGACGATCACCTTCGCCGCGTCGCAGGGCCATCTCGAGCTGAACGTCATGAAGCCGGTGATCGCCTTCGCGCTGCTCGAATCGATCGATCTTCTCGCCTCGGGCCTCGATAGTTTCGTCCTGCGCTGCATCGACGGGATCGAGGCCGACGAGGCCAACATCACCCGGTTCCTCGAGCGTTCGCTCATGCTGGTGACCGCGCTCGCGCCCAAGATCGGCTATGACGCCGCCTCGAAGATCGCGCGCGCGGCGCACAAGAACGGCACAAGCCTCAAGGAGGAGGCCCTGGCCTCCGGCAAGGTGACGGCGGCGGAGTTCGACGCCATCGTGCGTCCCGAGAAAATGCTCGCTCCGAACGACTGAGCTGGAAAAAAGGCGGGAGGAGGCGCTGGGGACGACTTCCTCCCGCCCCGCCGCAACACGCCCGCCGCTGCGGCGCTCAAGTTCCAATGCGGGCGTCGAAAGGCTCGCGCCCCTCGCGCCCCGCCGTCCGTGCGCCGGCGCACAAACCTATTTCCGCCATAAATGTGACGCCGAAGTCGGCGAGAAGCTTCGCGTTGACCTCTCGCTTGTGGCGTTAACCGCTATGTCTATTCGCCAGCAGGCCCTGCGTGGCCTTTTCGTCGTGGCGCTCGCGCTCGCCGTCGCCGCCTGTGCGGGACGGGCGCACGGCGTTCTCGTCCCCACACATTATGAGCCGCCAGGCGCCAATCTCGTCAACGTCATGGTGGCGACCACCCGCGCGCCCGATCAAACGGAGCCGGGGACGATGTTCTCAGGCGAGCGCGGCAGGGGCGTCTCCTTCGCCGACATTGTCGTCTCCCTTCCTCCGGACGCAAACCGCAAGGTCGGCGAGGTGCAATGGCCGCAGAGCGCGACGCCCGATCCGAGCCGCGAATTTACGACGGTCGAGGCGCGCATTCTCACCAAGGAGGCGGCCATCGCCGAATTCGACCGGCGCATCCTGAAAACGCCCAAGCGCCAGGTTCTCGTTTTCGTGCATGGCTTCAACACGCGCTTCGAGGAAGCCGTCTATCGCTTTGCGCAAATCTCGCACGACTCGGCCGCGGACGTCGTCCCCGTGCTGTTTACCTGGCCCTCGCGCGGCAAGCTGCTCGCCTACGGATACGACCACGAAAGCGCGAGTTATTCGCGTGACGCGCTCGAGGCGGTGTTGCAGGCGCTGGCGCGTGATCCCAATGTCGGCGAAGTGTCGATCCTGGCGCATTCGATGGGCAATTGGGTGACGCTGGAAGCCTTGCGCCAGATGGCCATTCGCGACCGGGGGCTGCCCCCGAAGATCAGGAACATCATGCTCGCGGCCCCGGACGTGGATTTTGACGTGTTCCGGCGGCAAATCGCCGATATGGGCGTGCGGCCGTCCCTCTTCACCGTCTTTGTGTCGCGCGACGACGAGGCGCTCGCCGTCTCCCGCCGCGTCTGGGGCGACAAGCTCGAGACTCGGCGCGATCGATCCGCACGCCGAGCCCTATCGCGATACGCTCGACCGCGACCACATTCAGGTCGTCGACCTCACCGAAATCGCCTCGGGCGGCGGCGATTCGCTCGGCCATACCAAGTTTGCGGAGGCGCCACAGGTTGTTCGCGCCGATTGGCGCGCGCCTTGCGACGGGCCAGTCGCTCGGCGACGGTCAGGCGGGCGTCGGCGAGAAGCTCGGCATGGTCGCCGTCGGCGCCGCCTCGACGGTCGGCGCGGCGGCGGGGGTTGCGGTGGCGGCGCCTTTCGCCATCGTCGATCCGCGCACGCGCGAGAGTCTGGGCGATCGTTTGGAGGATGTCGGCTCCCGGGTCGGCGACACGTTTGAAACCGGCGCAACCGTCCTGCCGTCGGGGAGGCCTTGAATCCGGAAGACGCCGCCCGATTTCTGCACGGGCAAATCATGAGGAGGGGCGCGTGAGCGTGTCGACGTCAGAACGGGTTGCGCTTTCGCCGCTCTATGCGGCGGCTTTGTCGGCAGGCCCTATTTTTTTGGCCGGGGCGCTTGGAAACGCCGCGACGCTTCCGAATATTGCCGGCTGGTACGACAAGCTCGTCAAGCCGCCGTTTACGCCGCCGAACTGGGTTTTTGGCCCCGCCTGGACCTTTTTATATGTTCTGATGGGCATCGCGCTTTATCGCGTGCTGCGGCTCAACGCCGCCACGCCGGGGCGTTCGCGCGCCCTCGCCCTCTTTTATGCGCAACTCCTGCTCAACGCCGGTTGGTCATTCGCCTTTTTCGCCGCGCAAAGCGCCCCGCTGGGCCTTGCCGTCATCGTGCCGATGGAAGTTTTGATCGTCTTGACGATCATCGCCTTCAGCCGGCTCGATCGCGTCGCCGGGCTCTGCCTCGTCCCCTATGCGCTTTGGGTCGTCTTCGCCACCTATCTCAACGGCGGCGTCTGGCTGCTGAATGGCGGCTGATCAAAAGGGCGCCGTTTTCGCCGCCGCCACATAGGCGTCCGCGTCTTCTTTCAACAACAGACGCTCCCTGACGAGCTTGTCGGCGATGACGCGCATGGTCGCGACGAAATAGGCCCGCGAGCCATAGCGTTCGACAAGGGAGAGGCGCGGGTCGCCCGTTTTCTCGCGCTCCGTCTTGCTCGACGCGAAAGGAGCCGCCGCGCCGGCCGCGCAGTCGGGCGCCTTCTTGTCCTTTTCCTCTTTTGCCGCATTGAAGCCGGTAAAGGTCGCGATCGGCAGGGCCTGATCGGGCAGGCGCAGGCCAGCAAGTTCATTGCCGTCCGGGTCGATCCTTGGCGCAAAGCGCGCCCCGCCCGGGGGCGCAGGAAAGCCATGGATTTTCGGCCATTGCAGCGCGGAGGCGGCGACGAGGTCCGCGGGCGCAGGCGCGCGCGAAGGGGGCGGCTTGACGCCCCGCGTCCAATCGTCGAGCGCGGCGAAAAGCGCCCGTGCGGCCGGCCCGCCATTGCGCGGATTGACCGGCGCGGCGCAATTCTCGGGCGGGGCCGGCGACGCGACGCCGGCGATGAAGTAGCGCCGCCGGTTCTCCGTCTCAGGGGCCGGGAGGGGGCGCGGCGCGGCGCGCCAATAGGCGTCGGAGCCCCAGCTCTCGATCACGCGCGGTTCGCGCGCGCCCGGGGGCGTTGCGCCGGGAGGGTCAGAGTCCTGGAGCAGGAGGCCGTCGAAAAGCCCCGCCTCGGAAAGTGCCGCGCCGATCTCGCCTCTTCCATGCGCAAGCAAGCGTTTTGTCCCCTCACGCAGGCGCGGGACCAGTTCCCGCAGCGCCTGCGCCCGCGCCGAGGCCGGCAAGGCCGAGATATCGAGCGAGACGACCGTCATGCCGCGCGCGCGCGCGAGCGGCGCGAGGTCATCCCCGGGCGCCGTGTCGAGCAAAAGCGCGACCGCGTTTCCCTGCGGCCGCTCGACCCTGGCGCTGAGCCGATAAATTGCGCCAGCGATCTTCATCCGCGCTTGCAGGCCCGTCGCGGTCGTCTCGACGCTTTCAATTTCGCCGCGCGCCGGCCCGGCCAGCGCGTAAACGCTCAGGAGGCAAAGGCGCAGAACGTCAAGGGGGCGGCGGCAGATCACCGGACGGCGGATCATCGGGCGCCAGCTCACCATGCCGCGGCCGCGTTCTGGGCGAGGGAGAGAGGGCGAGGGCAGCGCGCGCATCTCTCCCGCTTATCGCTTTCCTCGCGACGGCGCAGCAGAAAAGACGGCTGCGTCTTCCGCAACCTTTTCGCGCCGCGCCTAGAGCTTCGCGACGAAATGGGCGAAGGCGAGCAGGCCCTCGGGCCACGGCCCATGGCCGCTCTCGACATTGATATGGCCCGCCGCGCCCGCGTCGATAAATGTCGCGCCGACGTCGCCAGCGAGACCGCGCGCGAATGGCGGATCGGCGTAGGGGTCGTTGTCGCTCGCGACGATGATCGCGGGGAAAGGGAGGGGCGCACGCGGAATCGGAAGGAACGCCGGATCGACTCCCGGCAGACCGCGCAGCGCCGCGTCGGAAGGGGGCGAGACGAGAAAGGCGCCGGCGATCTTGTCGCGCAATTGTTGCGCAGCATGCAGCATGGTCACGACCCCAAGGGAATGCGCGACCACCACAGCCGGCCGCGTCGCGGCCCGAACGTCGCGGCTGAGAGTCGCGACCCATTCGTCGCGCCTTGGCGCCGCAAAATCGCGCTGGCGGACGCGTCGCGCGGTGGAGAGCTTTCTTTCCCAGCGGCTTTGCCAATGATCGGGGCCGGAGTCGAGATAACCCGGCACGATGAAAATATCGGCGTCGGCGCCGCGCATCACGCCGTCGCGCCGAGAAATGCCCCGGCGAGGGCGTCTCCGATCAGCGTGCGGGTTTCGGCGACGCCATAGAGCGCGATGAAGGAGCCAAAGCGCGGCCCCTTCTTTTCGCCGAGCAGAACCTCGTAGAGCATGTTGAAGAAATCGGTGGAGACGCCCGGCCGCTCCGCGCTCGCGCCTTTGGCCGCGAGATCCTGATAGCGCGGGACCGTGCGGCCGACATCGTAAAGCGCCGCCTGAATCTCCTCGCCGCTGGCGCCCGGCGGCAGCGCGCCGAGCGTCGCGTCGATTCTTTCGAGCACGTCGCGCTCCACGGCGTCGGCGGCGCGGTAGCGCTTGGCAGGCTTCACGAAGTCACGGAAATAGGCGACGGCGTAGCCGACGAGTTTGTCGAGGCGCGGATGATTCTGAGGCGAGGCGTTTGGCGCGTAACGCTGCAGGAAGCCCCAGAGCACGGCCGGGTCCTCGGCGTTGGCGACCGCGGCCAGATTGAGCAGCATGGCGAAGGAAACGCTTGTTTCCTTGGCCTCCCCGGCATGGTTGAGCGTCTCCGGCGGCGGCGGATGTCCGGCGTGGATATGCCAGACCGGATTGCCGAGACGCTGGCGCCAGTCCTGGCGCGGATAGGCGTCGAGGAAGGAGAGATAATCGTCGACCGCGCGCGGGATCACGTCGAAATAGAGTCGCTTCGCGGCCGTCGGCTTCTGGAACATGAATTGGGCGAGGCTCTCGGGACTGGCATAGGTCAACCATTCCTCGATGGTCAGGCCATTGCCCTTCGACTTCGAGATCTTCTGGCCCTTTTCATCGAGAAAGAGTTCGTAGTTGAAACCCTCCGGCGCCCGGCCGCCGAGGGCGCGGACGATCGCGCCCGAAAGCTTCACCGAATCGATGAGGTCCTTGCCAGCCATTTCATAGTCAACGCCGAGCGCATACCAGCGCATTGCCCAGTCGGGCTTCCATTGCAATTTGCAATGGCCGCCGGTGACGGGGGTGGTGAACGTCTCGGCGGTTTCGGGATCGGTCCAATCGATCGTTTTCGCCTCAACGTCATAGCCGGTGAGCGGCGCCTGCATGACCACGCCGGTGCGCGGATGGATGGGCAGGAACGGCGAGTAGCTGGCCGCGCGCTCGGCGCGAAAGCTCGGCAGCATGATCTGCATCACGGCGTCGTAGCGCGCGAGCATCAGCGTCAGGGCGGCGTCGAAACGCCCGCTCGTGTAATACGCGGTCGCGGACGCGAATTCATAATCGAAGCCGAAAGCGTCGAGAAAGGCGCACAGGCGGGCGTTATTGTGCGCGCCGAAACTGTCGTGTGTGCCGAAAGGGTCCGGCACCTGCGTGAGCGGCTTGCCGAGATGCGCCGCGACCAGCGCCTTGTTGGGGATATTGTCGGGGACCTTGCGCAGCCCGTCGAGATCGTCCGAGAAGGCGAGAAGCCGCGTCGCAATCCTGCCTTCGGTAAGGATCTCGAAGGCCCGCCGCACCATGCTCGTGCGCGCCACCTCGCCGAAAGTGCCGATATGGGGCAGGCCCGAAGGGCCATAGCCGGTCTCGAACAGGACGGACGTCTGCCCTGTCGACTCAATCCGTTTGACGAGCTTCTTCGCCTCTTCGAAGGGCCAGGCCGGCGAGACGCGCGCAGCGTCCAGAAGTTCGGGCGAAAAATCGGTTTGAGCGGGCATTGGCGGTTCGACATTTAGAGGCGCGGCGCACAGTAGGTAGCCGTGCGCGGGGCGTCAACGCCGCCCGTCCGCAGCGCGCGCGCGCACGCAAGCGTCAGTGGCAAAAACAGAAGGCGGAGGGGTTCTTTCGAACCGCCTTCGCCTCCAGGTGGCCTTTGACCTTGCGGTCGGGGAACGCTGCGCTTAACCGTCAGTTAGCGCAAGTTACGCTACGCATGTACCCGGACTCGACCGCGCTCGTCCGTGCTTGGCTTCAGAACGAGCGTGCAATCTTCATCCTCCGCGCCATAGGCGCGTCCCACCCTGATCGCGGGTCCGCGCGCGAGCGGACGCAGGCCGTCGTCATTGACGCTGACCGCCGCTTGGACGGCAGCAGCGGATGGTCCCTTCACCGTGGGCGTGGATGGCGACGCGGCAACGGCGGCGCAGATCCCGAACGCGACGGTGAAACCCAGAACAATCCTTGACGTACCGGCTCGCAAATGAGCTTTCGCGCGCAACGGCCATAGGGCCCCTCCCATATCGGGTTAACCAGGACTTGTCCCAAACCTACAAAAACGCATACTCGACGAGGCCTTGGGTGTTCCTCTTGTCGTTGGGGGAAAACGCCGAGCTCCTGAATTGGTTGCATCCCGGACACAAAAATTTTTTCTCGCGAACTGGCGGCGCGCCGCCATATTTTCGCCTTACCGCGTCAGACGGGCGATCAGGCTCGATGTGTCCCAGCGCTTGCCGCCCATGGCTTCGACCTCGGCGTAAAACTGGTCGATCAGCGCGGCAACCGGAAGTCTTGCGCCGTTGCGGCGGGCTTCGGCCAGGCAGATGGCCAGATCCTTGCGCATCCACTCGACCGCGAAACCATGGTCGAATTCGCCCGCGAGCATTGTTTTGGTGCGGTTTTCCATCTGCCAGGACTGCGCCGCGCCATTCTTGATAAGATCGACCACGGCGGCGGCGTCCAATCCGGCGGCTGTTGCGAAATGGAGCGCTTCGGAAAGGCTCTGGACCAGCCCGGCGATGGCGATCTGATTGACCATTTTCGTGAGCTGGCCGGCGCCGGGCGGGCCCATCAGCCGGCAGGCGCGGGCGTAAGCGGCGATCACCGGCGCCGCTTTCGCGAAAATTTCCGGCTCGGCGCCGCACATCACCGTCAGCGCGCCATTCTCTGCGCCAGCCTGTCCTCCCGAGATCGGCGCGTCCATGAAGCCGAGGCCGCGCCGCGCCGCCGCCGCGTGAAGCTCGCGCGCGACTTCTGCGGAAGCCGTCGTGTGATCGACGAAAATTGCGTCCGCCGCCATTCCGGCGAAGGCGCCGTCAGGGGACAGCGTTACGTCGCGCAGATCATCGTCATTGCCCACGCAGGCGAAGACGACGTCGGCGTCCGCGGCCGCTGCGCGAGGGCTCGGAGCCCATTTTGCTGCGCCATGCTGCAATGCAGCAAATCTCTCGGCCTTGGCGGCGGTGCGGTTATAGACCGTGACGCGATGGCCCTTGCGCACGAGATGGCCGGCCATGGGATAATCCCATGACGCCCAATCCGAGAAAGGCGACAGTTTTAGCCTCGCTCATCCCTATCCGCCCGTCATGCTCATGTGACGGGCGAGGGCCGGGGCCTGCGCGGCGCGATCTATGACGAAGTCGTGCCCCTTGGGCTTGCGCAAAATAGCCGCTTCGATCGCCGCGCCGAGCAGCGCGTTGTCGGGACCGGCGCGAAGCGGCGCACGCAAATCGGCCGCGTCCTCTTGCCCGAGGCACATATAAAGCGTGCCCGTGCAGGTCACGCGAACACGGTTGCAGCTCTCGCAGAAATTATGGGTCAGCGGCGTGATGAAGCCGATGCGGCCGCCGGTCTCACGCGCGCGCACATATCTTGCCGGGCCGCCGGTGCGATCGTCGATCTCGTCGAGGGTCAGCGCCGCTTCCAGCCGCTCGCGGACGGCGCGCATGGGCAAATATTGATCGATGCGCGCCGGACCGTCGAGGTCGCCGAGCGGCATCACCTCGATGAACGTGACCTCCATCCCGCGGTCATGGGCGAAGCGCACGAGCGGCAGGAATTCGTCTTCATTGGCGTTTTTCAACGCAACGACGTTAAGTTTCACCTTAAGGCCCGCGGCGCGCGCCGCGGCGACCCCCGCAAGGACGCGGGCGTGATCGCCGGTTCGCGTCAAGGCGCGAAAGCGCTCGGGATCGAGCGTGTCGAGGGAGACGTTGACCCGCCTCACGCCGCAATCGGCGAGCTCCGCCGCGTAGCGGGCGAGCTGCGAGCCGTTCGTCGTGAGCGTCAGCTCCTCCAGGGCTCCCGAGGCCAGATGGCGCGAGAGGGCGCGAAACAGTTTCATCACGTCGTGCCGAACCAGCGGCTCGCCGCCCGTTATTCGCAGCTTCCGCGTGCCGCGCGCGATGAAGGCGGCGCAGAGCCGGTCCAGCTCCTCGAGCGTGAGCAAGTCCTTGCGCGGCAGAAAGGCCATCTGCTCCGACATGCAGTAGACGCAGCGGAAATCGCAGCGATCCGTCACCGAAACGCGCACGTAGGAGACCGCGCGGCCGAAAGGATCGACGAGAGGCGCGGGCGCGGCGACCGCCGGCGAGCTACAAGGGGCGTTCATCTCTGCTTTTCCTGCGGACGGACGCATCCGCCCGAACTCTCATATATTGCCGCAAGCAAGGCGCGTGAAGCCCGTTCCTTTCGATGCGGTTATCGGCTTTCTCGATGATCGCGCGCCGAGGCGATTTCGGGTGTAAGAAAGTTTACCCCCGGACCCCCGATCTCAGAGGAGCCCGCCTTGATCGCCGAACCCTGGCCCACGGAAATCCGCCTGCTCGACGACGGGCGCACGCTGCGCGTCGCTTTCGACGACGGCGCGGCCTATGCATTGAGCGCCGAGCTTTTGCGCGTGCGCAGTCCCAGCGCCGAGGTGCAGGGCCATTCGGCGGCGGAGCAGAAAACGGTGGGCGGCAAGCGCAATGTCGCGATCATCGCCGTCGCGCCGGTGGGAAATTATGCTGTCCGGCTGGACTTCGACGATCTTCACCGCACCGGCATTTATACCTGGCGCTATCTGCGGGAGCTTGGCGTCAACGCGCGGGAGAGTTTCGACGCCTATCTTGGCGAATTGGCCGCCAAGGGGCTCGACAGGGACCACTTGGGCGACGCGTGAGGCAAATAGAAACGGCCGGCGTCCGCCGGCCGCTGCGCGCGGAGTCCGAGCCGGCGCTTTAACGCGTGCACGACCACGCGCGTGCCGACTTCCACGCGATTGTAGAGATCGGTCACGTCGTCATTGGTCATGCGGATGCAGCCGGAGGACACGGCCTGGCCGATGGTCTCGGGCTCATTGGAGCCGTGGATGCGGTAAAGCGTGCCCGACAGATACATGGCGCGCGCGCCGAGCGGATTGTTGAGGCCGCCCTCCATGTGTCGGGGCAGGTCGGGTCGGCGCCGCAACATCTGGGCCGGCGGAGTCCAGTCCGGCCATTCCCGCTTGCTGGAGACGTAGCGGGTGCCCGACCATTCGAAACCCGGACGGCCGACGCCGACGCCGTAGCGTATCGCCTGGCCGTTGCCGAGCACGTAGTAAAGGCGCCGCTCGCTCGTGTTGATGACCACCGTGCCCGGCGCATAACTGCCGCCAAAAGACACTGTCTCGCGCGGGATGGCGACCGCTTGCGGGCGCCCGTCCGGGCCGTTCGGCGCGGCTGCCGGCGCCCCGCCGAAAAGCTCCGTCAGAGGATCCTGCGCGGCGGAGGTTGGCGACAGGAGTGCGCCTGATGCGGCGAAAATGCAAAGCGATGCAAGGACCAGCCGTCGCATGATGTTCCTTTGTTGCAATGGTTGCGTGCGAATCGAATTATGGCGCTCCCGTGGCGCCGCTTGCGACGATTAGTCTCGCAGGCGGCCTGGCTTCGCAAGCGTGAAGCGCCGGCGCGCCTGCGCGCGGCGATGGTTTAAGCGACAATAGTTGCATCTTTGCAACAGTTTAGTCGCCTTCATGGGGGGAAGGCGAGCGTCGCCGCGTGTTTGACGCCCTCAGTGGCGCGAATCGCTGCGAGCGTTTGCGGCGCGAGCGCGCCGTCGACGGCGACGAGCGCGATGGCGCAGCCGCCGGCCCGGTCTCGACCGAGCGCGAAAGTCGCAATATTGACGTCGGCCGCGCCAAGAAGGCTCGCAAACCGGCCGATGAAACCCGGCCGGTCTTCGTTCTGCGTATAGATCATGAACGGCGCGAATTCGGCGTCGACGGCGATGTCGCCGATTTGCACGATGCGCGGCTTGCCGTCATGGAAAACCGTGCCCGCGATCCTGATCTCGCCGTCCGCCGTGCGGGCGACAAGCGTGAGGAGCGACTTATAATCGCCTTGCGACTCGCGGGTCACCTCCTCGACCGCAAGGCCGCGCGCTTTCGCGATCACCGGCGCCGAGACCGGATTGACGTCCTCGAGGATTGGCCGCAGCAAGCCGGACAGGGCCGCGGCCGTGACGGCTTTGGTCTTTTGCTTCGCCACCGCGCCCTCGAAGACGACGGAAAACGTGACGACGCCCGAGCGCGCGATCTCGCCGACGAACAGGCCGAGCTTCTGCGCCAGTTCGACGAAGGGCCGAAGCCGCGGCGCTTCCTCGGGCGTGATGGACGGAAAATTCACCGCATTGGCGATCGCGCCGCGCGTCAGATAATCCGACATTTGCTCGGCGATCTGCAAGGCGACCTTCTCCTGCGCCTCGGCGGTCGAAGCGCCCAGATGCGGCGTGCAGACGACATGGGGATGGCCAAAGAGCGGATTGTCGGTCGCGGGTTCGACCGCGAAAACGTCGAGCGCCGCGCCCGCGACCTGGCCCGACTTCAAGCGCGCCTTGGAGCGCCGCCTCGTCGACGAGCCCGCCGCGCGCGCAATTGATGATACGGACCCCTTTGCGGGTCTTCGCCAGCGCTTCGGCGGAAAGGATATTGCGCGTCTGGGCGTTGAGCGGCGTGTGCAGCGTGATGAAATCCGCGCGCGCGAGAAGGGTGTCGAGATCGACTTTTCGACGCCAGCGTCAGCGCGCGTTCCTCGGTGAGAAACGGATCGAAGGCGAGAACCCGCATCTTGAGTTCGAGCGCCCTGTCGGCGACGATCGCGCCGATATTGCCGCAGCCGATGATTCCCAGCGTCTTCCCGGCGATCTCGACGCCCATGAAACGGTTCTTCTCCCATTTGCCGGCCTGGGTCGAGGCGTCGGCGGCGGGGATTTCGCGGGCGAGGGCAACATCAGCGCAATGGCGTGTTCGGCCGTCGTGATGGAATTGCCGAAGGGCGTGTTCATCACGATCACGCCTTTCGCGGTTGCGGTGGAAACGTCGACATTGTCAACGCCGATGCCCGCCCGGCCGATGACCCGCAGCCGCTCGGCGCGCGCGAGAATGTCCGGCGACACCTTCGTGGCCGAGCGGATCGCGAGCCCGTCATAGCCGCCGATCACGGCGGCGAGTTTTTCCTTGTCCTTGCCGAGCGCGGGCTCGAAATCGACGTCGATCCCGCGGGCGCGGAAGATCTCCACCGCCGCCGGGGACAGGGAATTGGAGATAAGGACGCGCGGCGCCATGAGTGCTCTCTCTGTTATGTGGCTACGCCGCCTCGAGCGTCGCGGTCGCCTCGGCATAGGCCCAGTCGAGCCATTGCGTCAAAAGCGCGCATCCGCCGCCTCGACCGTCGCGCCGCACCAGACGCGAAAACCTGGGGGAGCGTCGCGATAGGCGCCGAAATCATAGCCCGCGCCCTCCGTCTCGATCAGCCCGACGATGGTTTTCGCCAGCGCGGCTTTGGCGTCCTCGGTCCTGGCCGCGCTCGCTGAAGATAGGGTCAGGCAGACGCCGGTGTTGGAGCGCGTGGCCGGGTTCTTCGCCAGGAATTCGACCCACGGGGCGTGCGGCGACCACTCGGTCAGGGCGGCTGCGGCGTTGGCGTCGCAGCGCGCGCGCAGGCCGTCCAGTCCGCCGATCCAGCGGCCCCACTCGAGCGTGTCGAGATAGTCCTCGACGGCGAGCAGCGAGGGGGTATTGATCGTCTCCCCCTTAAAAATCCCCTCGATCAATTTCCCCTTGTTTGTCAGGCGGAAAATCTTGGGAGCGGCCAGGGCGGCGCGTAGGTTTCGAGCCTTGCCACGGCGCGTGGCGAGAGAATGAGCACGCCATGCGCGCTTCGCCGCCCATGACTTTCTGCCAGCTAAAGGTGGTCACGTCGAGCTTGGAGAAATCGAGATCCTGGGCGAAGGCCGCCGAGGTCGCGTCGCAGATGGTCAACCCCTTGTGGTCGGCGGGGATGAAGTCCGCGTTGGGCACGCGCACGCCGGAGGTCGTGCCGTTCCAGGCGAAGACAAAGTCATTGTCGAAGTTGATCTGGGAGAGATCGGGCAAGTCGCCGAAAGGCGCCGTGAAGACGCGCGCGTTGTCGATCTTCAGTTGCTTGTACCGCGCTCACCGAGTCGGACGAGAAACTCTCCCAGGCCGCGACGTCGACCCCGCGCGCGCCAAGAAGCGACCAGAGCGCCATCTCCACGGCGCCCGTGTCGGAAGCCGGCACGATGCCGATGCGATAGTTGGCCGGCACCCGCAGAACCTCGCGCGTGAGCGGATCGCCCTGGCGAGCTTTTCCTTGCCCGCCTTGGAGCGATGTGAGCGGCCGAGCGCCGCGCCGGCGAGGGCCGGGAGCGACCAGCCCGGGCGCTTGGCGCAGGGGCCCGAGGAAAAGCGGGGATTGGCCGGTTTCGAGCCGGGCTTTGGTGTTGTCATGCGGGTCATGTCCTGATGAGCGTGGCGGGACGCTTTGAAAACGCCCCGCGCTACGCGTTCACCATGATTCCTCAAGCCGGGCCGGCCGCGCCTCAACCGCGCACCGAGACCTTTCGATGCGGCTCGTTTGAGCCCGTGACGGAGACATGGCCAAAGGCGCTTTGTCCCAGGTGACGGTTTTGGCGGGCAGCGGCGACAAATGGATAGAGAGAACCTCGAGCGGAAAGCCGGGGGTCGCGGCGAGGCTGCCGAGCTTGATTTCCGCCGCGCCGGCGCCGATCGAAAAATCCGCGACCGCCGCGCCGTCGGCCGAAAGCGCCCGCGCCCAGCCAGGGGTTCCGACGGCGATGGCCGGCACGGGATTTCGGCGAAGACCGGCGTGGCGTCGCCATCGAAGGCGGGGCGCGCAAAAATATATTCGGCGAGGCGCGCGCTGCGGGTGACGGGGTGATCCGGGGTCGGCGGGCGGCCGACGGAAGTAGAGCCAGTTTTCCCCCCGCGAGCGCCGCTGCGATCTCCTCGAAGGTCGCGTTCGCAAAAGCTTCGGCCAGTCTCATTTCTCGCACTCCCTATGAAGATCATTGTCGCGGATGCGACAAAATCAGCCCTCGGAAGGGCCGCCGGGCCCGTTGTGCGCAAGCCGCATGCCGCTTTCGCGCTGGCGCGATTTTTTCAAGAGGCGGTCGGACGCTGGCTTGGAGTGCGCGATGACGCAGGCGAAGGACTACCGATATTTTCTCACCTACAGCGGGGTGCGGCTGCCGCTCAGTCTCGTGCGGCCGCTCGCGCCCGGGGACCTCGACAATCGCAACACCTATTTCCGCGCCACCTATGACGAAGCAGGCCGTATGACGACATGCGAGAAGCTTGTCTATGGCGAGGTCGAACTCAGCCACGTCTACGCCTATCGTGACGACGGCTCGCTCGCCCATGCGCGCGTCGCGCTAGGCGACGATGTGACGGAGGTCGATTGCGACGCGGGCGGCGCGCCGATGCGAGCCTGACCGGGATGCGATGGGGCGCAGCGGCGTCGCGCCTTCCTCGCTAGAGCGGCTCCCCCGGCGCGCGGGCTGTCACCGCCAGCGCATGGAGGCCCTGGGCCAGCTCTTCGGCGAGCAGGGCGTTGACGAGGCGGTGCCGGTCGACGCGGCTCTTGCCGTCGAAGGCGGCGCTCACCACCTCGACACGGAAATGGCTCTCATTGCCGTGACGCTTGTCGCCAGCATGGCCATGGCCCGCATGGTGGTGCAACTCGTCGATGACATTGAGCGCGAGTGGCGCGAGCGCCTCGGCGAGCTTACGCTCGATACGGGCGGCCACGGGCCCCTTGACCGCGCCTTTACTCTGATCCGTCATCGTCGCCCTTCTCCTGCTTCCTTCGGCGGCGCCGCGCATGCAAGATCGCTCGCCTGATCCGGTGAGATGTAAAATAGAGGCGGTCCGCGCTTGCGGCGGCCCGCCCCGCCATCATAATGGAATGACATGAATCTCAATTCGCCTCTTTTCGACCGTATCCGGACGCGCCGCGAACCGCGAGAGGAGAAGCGCGAGGCGACGACTAAATGCGATTTTCCCGGCTGCGTGGCCGAAGGGGCCTATCGCGCGCCCATGGGTCGGCTGCGCGAGGGGCAATATTTCTGTTTCTGCCTCGACCACGTCCGCGAATACAACGCGACCTACAATTATTTCAATGGTATGAACGACGCGGACGTCGCCCGGTACATGAAGGACGCGACCGTCGGTCATCGCCCCACCTGGTCGATGGGCACGCGCCGGGGCGAATCGGGGTTCCGCGAGGAAGGGCGCCCCGACGGCGGACCCGCTCGGGATGAACCGCGCCCAGCGCCATCGTCGCCCCGCCCCCAAGCGCGCGCCGCGTTATTCGCCGGTGTCGATGCGGGCGCTTGCCGCGCTCGACCTCGACGAGACGGCGGGCCCCGAGGCGATTCGGACCCGCTACAAGGATCTCGTCAAGCGTCACCACCCCGACGCCAACGGCGGCGATCGTTCCCGCGAGGAAAAATTGCGGGAAATCATCCATGCCTATAAGACGCTGAGGGCGGCGCGGCTGGTTTGACGCGCCATCCGCCCGCCGACCCTCGCCCACGGAGGAAAGTTTTGGTCGAAGCAGCAAAAGCAGGCGCGGGCCTCGAGGGCATGCCGGACATTGAGATTTCCGTGCGCGAGGTCTTCAAGATCGACTCCAATCTCGCGGTTCCCGCCTATTCGGCCCGCAGTGAACATGTGCCCGATTACGACCCGGATTATCTCTTCGATCGCCAGACGACGCTCGCCATTCTCGCCGGCTTCGCCCATAATCGCCGCGTGATGGTCACCGGCTATCACGGCACGGGCAAATCGACGCATATCGAACAGGTCGCGGCGCGGCTCAATTGGCCCTGTGTGCGCGTCAATCTCGACAGCCACGTCTCCCGTATCGATCTCGTCGGCAAGGACGCGATCGTCCTCAAGGACGGCAAGCAGGTCACCGAGTTTCGCGACGGCATCCTGCCCTGGGCGCTTCAGCACAATGTGGCGCTCTGTTTCGACGAATATGACGCCGGCCGGCCGGACGTGATGTTTGTCATCCAGCGCGTGCTGGAGGTTTCGGGCAGGCTGACGCTTGCTCGATCAAAACCGCGTCATACGCCCGCATCCGGCCTTTCGCCTTTTCGCCACGGCCAATACGGTCGGGCTCGGCGACACGTCGGGTCTTTATCACGGCACGCAGCAGATCAATCAGGGGCAGATGGATCGCTGGTCGATCGTCACCACGCTTAATTACCTGCCGCATGACGCGAAGACCAACATCGTCCTCGCCAAGGTAAAAGTCTTCGCTTCGAGCAAGGAGGGCCGCGACCTCGTCAATAAGATGGTGCGCGTCGCCGATCTCACCCGCAACGCCTTCATGGCCGGCGATCTCTCCACCGTCATGAGTCCCGCGCACGGTGATCACCTGGGCGGAAAATGCCGAGATCTTCGGCGACGTGGGATTCGCCTTCCGGCTCACCTTCCTCAATAAATGCGACGAATTGGAGCGTCCGCTGGTGGCCGAATTCTATCAGCGCTGCTTCGGCAGGGAATTGCCCGAAAGCGCCGTCAATGTGGTGATGACCTGAGTCGGCGCGGCCCGTTTCGGCGCTTTACACGCGGGCCGGGGACGCATAGTTTCCGCCTCCGCTCAAAGATCGAGAGAGATATCCATGCGCGCCGAGCCGCTTGCGCTCAAAGAACAGATCGAGCAGTCCATGGGACTGCTGAGGAGGCATCTTTGACGTCGAGACTGCGACACGCCGTCTCGCCGAGCTGAACGTCAAGGCCGAAGACCCGAATTTCTGGAACGATCCCGACGACGCGCAGAAACTCATGCGCGAGCGCACCCAGCTCGAGGAGCAGATGGGGGCGATCGCGACGTTTTCTCGCGAGCTCGAGGATGCGCTCACGCTCGTCGAGCTTGGCGAGGAAGCCGGTGACGCGGACACGGAAAAGGAAGGCGTCGAGGCCCTCAAAGCGCTGCTGAAAGAGGCGCAGCGCCGCCAGATCGAAGCGCTTTTTTCGGGCGAGGCCGACGGCAACGACACATTCATCGAAATTCACTCCGGCGCGGGCGGCACCGAGAGCCAGGACTGGGCGCGCATGCTTTTTCGCATGTACGCCCGCTGGGCCGAGCGAAAAAAATTCAAGGTCGAGGTCATCGAGGAGACGGCCGGCGAAGAGGCGGGCATCAAATCAGGCACGCTGCTGGTCAAGGGCCATAACGCCCATGGCTGGGCCAAGACGGAATCGGGCGTGCACCGGCTCGTGCGCATCTCGCCATTCGACTCCAATGCACGACGCCATACGAGTTTCGCGTCCGTCTGGGTCTATCCGGTTGTCGACGACCGAATCGATGTCCAGATCAATGAGTCCGATTGCCGTATAGACACGTATAGATCATCCGGCGCGGGCGGCCAGCACGTCAACACCACCGACTCGGCGATCCGCATCACCCACCTTCCGACCGGCATCGTCGTCGCCTGTCAGGCCGAGCGCTCCCAGCACAAGAACCGCGCCACGGCGTGGAACATGCTGCGCGCCCGCCTCTATGAGCTGGAAATCGAGAAGCGCGAGGCCGAGGCGAGCAAGGCGGCCGCGAGCAAGACGGACATTGGCTGGGGCCATCAAATCCGCTCCTATGTTCTGCAGCCCTATCAGCTCGTGAAGGACCTCCGCACCGGCGTCGCCTCGGGCACGCCGGCCGAGGTTCTCGACGGCGACCTCGACGACTTCATGCAGGCCTCGCTCGCTCAGCGCATCTTTGGCGGCGGCCCGGAGAAGGTCGAGGACGTGGAGTAGGGCGGAGGCGTCAGGGCGCGCCGGGCGCCCAGCTCTCCATCTCAAGACCTCGAATATCCTCGACCTCCTGGGGCGCGAGGGTAACGAGCGTCAGCCCCGACGCGAGGGCTTGCGCGGCGACGAGGCGGTCGAGCATTCGTCGCCGCTTCGGCGCGAGTTCGCGCATCAAAGCCCCGTAGCGCGACGCGGCCGCGCGGTCGAAAGGCAAAATCTCGATATTTTGTGCGAGCAGCGCCAAATTCTCCGCAAAACGCGCATTGGCGACGTCGATGGACGCCGCGGCGAGCAGTTCGGCATATACGATGGACGAGGTGGCGACCTCGCCGACCGCTTTTCTGGAAAGGCGCGCGAGCGTCGCGATTTCGCCGCTCGCGGCTGCGAAGGTCACGGACGCGTCGAGCAGGAAGCGTGGCGTCATTCCTCCGCCGTCCAGTCGCGTTTAGGCGCCTTGAACCGGGGCCGGGCCAGATGCGCGGGCGTCGGCGGCAAGGCGAGACGCGCGACGAGGGCCTTCATCTCGAGGCGGGCGGGGGCGACGATCAGGCTGTCGCCGAGACGCGAAACAACCACTTCCGTCCCTTCGGGAAGGGCGATCTCGCGCGGCAGCCGGACCGCGAGACTATTTCCGGATCGAAAGACTTTCGTTGTCGCCATGGACGCGAGCGTGGCGCCGGGCGCGGCCGATGTCAATCTGCGTATGTACTTCTGCGATGTCTACTCGGCTTCGCTACCGAGCGCCGAGGCCGCCTTCAGGAAGCGGGAGGGATCGACCGCCTCGCCGTCCATGCGCACTTCGTAATGGAGGTGCGGGCCGGTCGAGCGTCCCGTCGAGCCGACCCGTCCGATCACGGCTCCCGGCGCGATCTGCTGGCCCGGCGCAACCTGGATCGCGGAGAGGTGGCCATAGCGCGTCGACAGTCCGCCGCCATGGTCGATCTCGACCAGATTGCCATAGCCCCCCTGCGGACCGGCGACGGCGACGACGCCCGCCGCCGTCGCCTGCACCGGCGCGCCATAGTCCTCGCGCAGATCGACGCCGCTGTGTAGCGCCGGGCGCCCGAAGAAGGGGTCGGTGCGATAGCCGAAGACGGAGGTAAGCTGCAGTTCGCCCGCGAGCGGCTTGCGCAGCGGCGTTGCGGGCAACGCCCGACGCAGGCCGTCGAGCGTGGCGACGGCGGTCTGCGCCGCGGCGAGATCGCGCTCGAACAGCCCGTCGGCGCCTTTTGCCGGCGCCGCGACAAAGGGGCCGCCAACGCCGAGGTCGGCGTCCTTGCGCCGGTTTTTCGGCAGGAAGCGGTCGACCGGAACGCCGGCGACGTCGAACGCATGACGCAGCCGGGTCGCCGCTTCGACCGCCGGGCGCACGATGCCCGACAGGCGGCGGGACTGCTCCTTTTCGATGTGATCGAGCGAGAGGGCGAGCGTTTCGAGACGCGCCGGAAGCGGCGCGCCCGGGTCGGCGGCGTGGACGAGGGACGGCGCCGTGCGCGGAACGAAGGACGTATCGACCGGCGTGAGCTCCTGCTGTCTGGGGGCGCTGTTGGGCGGCAGGAGCGGCAACGGCTTTGCGGTTTCGTCGCCGAGCCGCAGATCGAGACCCTCGGGCTCGGGCTTGCCGGCGCCGCCCAGCGGGGCGTCGACGACGGCGCCCCTCGCCGCCTTGTCGAGCGCGCCGAGGGCCTGGCCCTGTGGCGCCGGGGCCTTTGCCGCTTGCGGAGTGTGGCGGGTCGAAGCGGCGCCGAAGGCGAGGTCGACGCCCCGCGCGAAGGTGCGTTCGACCAGTTGCGCAACGACGGCGGCGCGGGTTTCGAGCTGCGCCTGCCGCATGACGAGCCGCTGCACGCGGCCTTCGACGCCATCCTGATCGATGACATGCCGGCTCGCGAGCTGGTCAAGGCGCAGCCGCAGCCCGGCGATCCGATCCTCATAGGCGTATTGCATCTGCGTCTGGCGGTCGATCAGTCGGGCGAGTAGCTCGTCGCGAAACATCAGATAGCCGGCGGCGCCGACGACGCTTGTCCCAAGAAGGCCAAGCGCAAGGCCGCCCGCGATGATCGCGGCGGACGACAAACGATAGCTGCGCGTGCGATTGCCGCGGGAAAGCTGAACAGTGTAGTCCCCGCCCGCGGCGGTAAATCGATAGGACTGATCACGATGGCGCATTGTCGCTTCCGGCGGGGCGCCTGCGCCCCTTACAAACTCGGCCAAAAGCGATTTCTGCAAACCCGCGTGAGGCCTTAACCGGGATCAGAACCCATTAAGGTTAATGGTTTCGAAAAGCGCCCATGAATGCGGCGCCCCAGAGTTGGACAAGGTTTGCGCAACGCGTGGACAGGCCGGGACCGCCCGCTTATGTTGGCCCAATGTTGCGACTTCTCACGCGATTCCTCGGTTTGTTGCTCCTTGCCGGCGGCTTTATTGCGCTCATTGTCGACGGCACGCGCTCGATCGCGGGGGGCGAACTGCTGGTGACGACCCTGCGAAGGGGCCTCTCCGACTCCTTTCCCGCGCTTTACGCGTCCCTTCGCGCGAGCGTCGAGGCCAGATCGGGCTTCCTCTGGGACCCGGTGACGACGACCCTGCTGCTCCTGCCCGTCAGCGTCGCGCTGGGCGGGGTGGGTGCGCTGTTGATCCTTTTCAGCCACAGGCAGGACGCGGCGTCCCGCACTTGGCGCCGCTGAAACGCGGCTTATCTTTAGGTCCATGTCGATCTTCGAAAAACTGAACCTCGCCGGCCGTCTTGCCCCCCTCCCCGATCGGGAGGCCCCCGTCGCCCCACGGGAATCGCCACGTCGTCAACGGACATCCTCTCGACCCGCCGTTTCCGGCGGGAACCGAAGAGGCGTTCTTTGGCATGGGCTGTTTTTGGGGGGCCGAGCGTAAGTTCTGGCAGGCGGGGGAGGGCGTCTATGTCACCGCCGTGGGCTATGCCGGCGGGACGACCCGCAACGCGACATACGAAGACGTCTGCTCGGGCCGGACGGGGCATGCGGAAGTCGTCCGTGTGGTCTTTTTCCCCGCGATGATCCCTTTCGAGAGGCTGCTGCGCCTCTTCTGGGAAAGCCATGATCCAACGCAAGGAATGCGGCAGGGCAATGACGTCGGCACGCAATATCGCTCGGCCATCTATGCGCCGACGCCGGCGCTTCTCGCCGCCGCCGAAGCCTCGCGCGCGGCGTATCAACAGGTATTGACACAGGCCGGACTGGGGGCGATCACGACGGAGATCAAGGCGGCCCCACCCTTCTTTTACGCCGAGGAAGGTCATCAGCAATATCTCGCCAGGAATCCGGGCGGCTATTGCGGGCTCGGCGGCACAGGGATTTCCTGTCCGATTGGCGTGGGCGCGGCGTGATGGCCTAGCGCGCCTTCAAAACGTCTTTGCAGGCGTCGGGCAGCGCCGCCATGGTCATCGGCGGCCACGTCTTCGTTGATTTTTTCGGATGCAGCGCTTCATCCGTGAACCACCAGGCGAGCGACTGATCGCAGCCATCGCCCGCGGGCGTCGGGTCCTGATCCTTGCAACTTGAGCCGTCCGGACAAAACAGCCGCACGTGGAAGTGATAGTTGTGCCCCCACATGGGGCGCACCTTGCGCATCCAGGGCTCGCCCTCCGCGGCCCGGCACAGCGCCCGCTTGATCGCGGGGTTGACGAAGATCCGCTGAACCTTCGGCTCCATCGCCGCGGCGCGGATCACGGCGAGATGCCCCGCGCTCCAGACGTCCGGACGAATGTCGAGGAGATCCTCACGAACCACATCCGTCGCCGACATCTCCTCGCGCTCGGCGCGGGTCAGTTCGCGGTTGGGCATGGGCGTCAGCCAGATATCGGCGTCGAGGCCGATCTGGTGTGACGCGTGACCGGTCAGCATCGGGCCGCCGCGCGGCTGCGACATGTCGCCGATGAGAAGTCCCGGCCAGCCCGAGGCGCGCGCGGCAGTCGCGGAAAATGATTCGAGAAACGCCACCAGGGCCGGATGGCCCCAGTTGCGGTTGCGGGAGAGGCGCATGACCTGCCAGTTCGGGCCATTGACGGGAAGCGGCGCGCCGCCGGCGAGACAGCCGCGCGAATAGAAGCCGATCGGATCGGGCTCCAGCGCCGCCGCCGCCTGCGCCCGGCCGAAAAGTTCCTTCGCCGGCGTTCCCGGGGCGGACGGATTGGCGAGCGGCGGCAGCGGCTTGGGGTCGAGCGTCCCTTTATCCTGCGCGCCGGCCGCGCCGCAAAAGGCGGCGAACGCCATCGCGCCCGCGAAACCTGATCCACGCATGCGTCGCATCATCATGAAACCATTGTCGTCCCGATTACTTGCGGGTCAACCTTACCCGTCTATTTACATTGTTGTTCATGCGCCGTGCGGTCAATGTCTTTGCATCTGGCGTCGCGTTAAGGAGTTGAGTGACATGCGTTGGAAACTGATCCTCATCACGC
>CAVQNJ010000010.1:0-26142 GCA_963713845.1 uncultured Alphaproteobacteria bacterium | reverse complement strand
GCCCAGCGGGATTTGCGCACCATGTTGTGCGTGAATTGGCCCTGATACTCCATGTGGCAAAATTGGCAGGTCGGCGCGCTCATCCCGCCTTTGTCGAGCGCATCGGCAAGCGGAACGTTCCAGTTCCCATTGATCGCCGCGCGTTTCATAGACCGCGCCATGCTTGGAAAGCATGTAGGCTTCGAACTCATTGTGGTCGACGCCGTTGTGGCATTGCGCGCAGGCCTGCGGCTTTCGCGCCTCGACGGCTGAAAATTCATGTCGCGTGTGGCAACTGTTTTACGCGTTCATTATCCAGGCATATAACAGAAAGTGCAGCCTTCGGCAACATCCCGCTGCTCCATCGCCGCCCAGATCGCATTCTCGACATTGGCGCTGTAGGAAAGCGCATGCGATGGATGGCCGGGCTTCCATTGATCCTGAGGCCAGGTGAACGTGTCACGCTCCAATATCTCTTTCGGCGAACTGCCGCAGGTGGCACTCCCCGCAGGCGCCAGCGTCGGGCATTCGCAGTTCCGTCTTGTGCTGGCCGTGGTCGCGGCCGACGCCGATGTGACAGTCGATGCAGGAAACATCCTTCAGCGTCTCGCCCGCCTTCAGCTTGCCGAGCGCGCGCAGATTGTTCTCGACTTCCGTGATCAGCCCTTTCTTATAGGCGCGGGGGTCGCTGTCCGGGAGGTTGCGGACGGCCTCGAGCGCGCCATGCACGCTTCTTTCCCAGCTATGCGCAAATCCGGGCGTGGCCTGCTGGTGGCATTCGACGCATTGCGCCCGGGAGGCGTCGACGTCGACCGTCTGGGGCGGCGTTTAGAAGCTCGTCGGATTGAGATATCTGGAAATCGGAGATCGAGCCCCCAATACTAGGAGGCGAACCCTTTCCGGCGCCCTGGGCTTCGTCGTGATAGCGCTTCATCAGCGCGTCATAGAGTTCCTCTGGGCGTCGCCTTGCTGGAAATTCCGAGCGCCGTGTACAGTCTCATCGGGGGGCGCCGCGCGGAGCGGCTGGAGCGTCGCCACGAGGGCGGCGAAAAGCGCGAGAACTCCGATGCGCAAGCGGCGAAGAAGCGTTTCGTTTCTCGGCATTTTCCCCCCGCTGCCTATCACCGCGTTACCGTATAAATGGCGCCGGCGTGCGGCGAAAGAACCACTGCGTAGGCGTCAAAATCGAGCGAGCGACGCTTTTTCGCCACTCTCTCCGCGCGGTTGTGCTGGAGGGGAGACGCGCCGCTTTCTCGAGACGGCGGACTAACCCGAAGCGGCGAGTTTCGAGAGCGGCGCACCGGCGGACAGCGACGACACGATGGCCGCTTCGACGGCCGCCGCGTCCATCCCGTAGCGCGCGCGCAGATAGGGCTGGTCGCCGACGATGGCGGGGAACACGTCGTCAAGCGCGACGCTCTTGAAGAAGCCGGCGCGTGCGCCGTGGGTGAGCAGCGTCTGCGCAACGGCGCCGGCGAGGCCGCCAATGCGGCTGTGTTCTTCCAATGTCACCACGCCGCCTGTCTCACGCGCCGCGGCGACGATCGCCTCCTCGTCAAGCGGTTTGAGCGTATGCATCGCGTCAATTCGGCATGAGACGCCCTGCGCCGCCAGACGCTCCGCCGCGATCAGCGCCTCGCGCAGGATTGCGCCCGTCGCGATGATCGTCGCGTCGGCGCCCTCGCGCACGCGCCGCGCCTTGCCGAGCCTCGCCCGCTCGCCGTCGCGCCGCGCAACGCCGCCATGATCCTTGTCGATGCGAAGATAAGCGGGGCCTTTTGCGCCGCGAGATCGCGCACCAGATCCTGCGCCTCCCATTTCTCGGTCGGCGCGACAACTCGCATGTTGGGCAGCGCGCGCATGACCGCGATGTCTTCGGTGGCAAGGTGGGACATGCCCAGGTTGCCGTAGGAAAGCCGCCGCCGATGGCGACCATCATGACGTTGCACGTGGTAGCAGATGTCGTTGCGGACCTGCTCCAGGCAGCGCAACGTCGGGAAATTGGCGATGGAATAGGTGTACCCGCCTTCCGGAGATCGCCATTCCGGCGGCGACGCGGTCATGTTCTGCTCGGCGACTCCGGCATTGAAATGATTGGGGAATCGCTGGGCGAAGGCGGTTATGACGCCGTAGCCGAGATCGCCGGTCACGACAGCGACACGGGGATCTTCGGCGGCGAGTTCCGTCAGCGTTTCGATGAAGGCGTCACGCATGGGCAGCCTCCAGCTCCGCGATCGCCGGCGTCGAAATCCGCGCCGAGCGGCGTCCGATAGTGCCAGGCGACCTGGTTTTCCATGAAAGAAGACGCCCTTGCCCTTTGTCGTATGGGCGATCACGACAGCTTGGCCGGCCTTGCGTTGAAGGGCGCGCGCGCAAAGGCGGCGAGAAGCTGCGCATGATTGTGGCCCTCGACCTCGATCGTCCAGCCGAAGGCGCGCCATTTGTCCGCGAGCGGCTCGAGCCCGTATGATGACTCTTCGCGTCGCTTTGCAGTTTGTTGTAGTCGACGATGGCGCAGAGATTGTCGAGCTTGTGATGGGCGGCGCACATGGCAGCCTCCCAGACCTCGCCTTCCTGCATTCGCCGTCGCCGAGCAGGACGTAGGCGCGCCAGCTCTCGCCCGCGCGTTTTGCCGCCAGCGCCATGCCGGTGGCGACATTCAGCCCATGTCCCAGCGCGCCGGTTGAAAGCTCCACGCCGGGCACGCCCTTGTGCGAGACATGGCCCGAGAAGACCGAGCCGTTTTGATAATGTTGCGCGAGAAGCGCTGGATCGAAGAAACCCGTCTCCGCAAGCGCGGCGTAGACGGCCGCGCCCGCATGGCCCTTCGAAAGCAGGAAGCGATCGCGATCGGGGCGCTGCGGATCTGACGGGAAGACGCGCAGCACGGCGCCATAGAGCGTCGCGACAATGTCGGCGATGGAGAGCGCCGAGCCGACATGCGAGCTCTTGCCGCGATTGGTCATGCGCACGACGTCGAGGCGTATGCGCCGGGCCAGCGCAACCGTGTCGTCTTTCCGGGGAAGGGTCATCAGATCTCGCGCGGGGGTCGAAATCACTGGGGAAAAGCGTAACGCTGCGAGGGTTGACAAAGCGTTCGCGCGGATCAGCCGGTCTCCAGCTCGAAAGCGTTTTCAACATGGCGGGGCCAATGGCCGGGCGCGATGAAGATCGCATCGGCGCGCAGCGTTCATGCGGCGGCCCAGGGGTGGGCGGCGCGCCAGCGATCGGCGGCGCGGCGGAAGCGCCGGCGCTTCTGCGCGGTAATGGCGTTGGCGGCGGCCTCGAGGTCGGCGCGCGCCTTCACTTCGACAAAGACGACGGCGCGCCCGCGCCTGGCGACGATGTCGATTTCGCCGCCCTGGATGCGATAATTTCCGCGAGAACGGGGTAGAGCTGCGCCCGCAGCCACAGCGCGGCGACGGTTTCGGCGCGCAGGCCAAAGGCGTAGGCGGCGGGCGGGTCGCGCTGACATCGTCATGCGCCCAGCTTAGCCTAAGTGCTTTCCTTGTTCTCTCGGCGGCGAGTTGCAGCGCGCGGGCGTAAACCTGCCGGCGGGGCTGGCCGGTCGCCGCGGAGACGACGCTCGCGGCGTCCTTGACCGAATAGGAGCCGAGCGCTTCGCCGATTCTGCGCGTCGAGATCGGCCTCGGCCATCGCCGCGTCGCCTTCCAGCGGCGGCGCGACGAGCAGCACGATCTCGCCCTTCGGCGGCTCTTCCTGCGCGAGCTGCGCGGCGAGTTCGTCGAGCGTTCCGCGCCGCACGGATTCATAGAGCTTCGTCAGTTCGCGGGCGATGGCGGCGTGGCGCGGGCCGAGCGCGGCGGCGCAGTCGGCGAGCGTCTCGGCGATCCGGCGCGGGCTTTCGAAAAAGACCAGCGTGCCCGGCACCTGGCCAGTTCGGCGAGCCGCGCGCGCGCGGGCCGCTCTTTTGCGGCAGAAAGCCCTCGAAGAAGAAGCGGTCTGTCGGCAGACCGGCGACGACCAGCGCCGCCAGCACGGCGGAAGGGCCGGGCACCGAGGTGATATGGACGCCCTTCTCCAGCGCCTCCTGCACCAGCTTGAAGCCCGGGTCGGAGACGAGCGGCGTGCCGCGTCGGAGACCAGCGCCAGCGCCGCGCCCGGCTTCCAGTCGCGCGAGCAGATGCGGACGCATCACCTGCGCGTTATGCTCGTGATAGGCGATGAGCGGCGTCGAGATGCCGTAATGGGCGAGGAGCGTCTTCGTGACGCGCGTATCCTCGGCGATCACCGCATCGGCGGCCGCCAGCGTCGACAAGGCGCGGAAGGAAATGTCCTTCAGATTGCCGATCGGCGTCGCGACGACATGCAGGCCGGGCTCGATCCGTCTCGGCCTCGGCGCGCAGACCGAAGGCGGTGTAGCCGGGGCGGATCGAGACGTGTCGTCTTACTCATTCGTCAAGGCTCCTGGGCCATGGGTTGAGACTCCGGCCGTTCGTTATGTCGCTCCGTTTGTTCGGAATATGGAACGATCGGGCGGTCCCGGCAAGGCCCCATTTGACAGGCACATCTCGTCTATTGACTTTCGGCCATGGACCGGACGCTATGCGGCGACTTAACGCGCGCCGAGCACGCCGGTACTCTAGGCGCAGGGGGTTGAATTCTCTATGAACTTCGATTTCCGAGCGGGTTTTCGCCGGCGCCGTTCCGGCGCTGCGCGCCCTGGCTCTTTTGCGGCGGCGCGGCGCTGGCCCTCGCCGCCTGCAATCCGGCATCGGGCCCCGGCATTCCGGGCGTGAAAGATCTCAACGTCGGCGCGCCGAGGGCGCCGGCCGGGCAGGTCGGCGGCCGTCGAGACGGCGAGACGATCGGCGAGGGCGCGGTCAAGGTCGGCCTGGTCGTCCCGCTGACCGGTCGCCACGGCCCATCGTCGGTCGGCGCGTCGCTGCGCAACGCCGCGAAACTCGCCTATGCCGACAGCGGCGCGAGCGATGTCACCATTCTCGTCAAGGACGACCAATCGACGCCTGCGGGGCGCCGCTGCGGCGACGCAGGACGCGATCAACGAGGGCGCCGAGATCATTCTGGTCCGGTCTTCGCCGCCGACGTCAAAGAGGCGGGCCGCGTCGCGCGTGCCGCCGGCAAGCCGGTCATCGCCTTTTCGACCGACACGTCGGCCGCGGGCAACGGCGTCTATCTGCTGTCGTTCCTCGTCGAGGGCCATGTCGACCGCGGCCTCGGCTTCGCCGCCCAGCGCGGCAAGAAATCCGTCGCCGCGCTGGTGCCCGAGAACGACTACGGCACGCTCGCGCTGGCGCAGTTCCAGCAGAGCGCCGCCAATGATGGCCTGCGCGTGCCGCTGATCGAGCGCTACAAGCCGGGCGCCCCGGGCGAATCGATCCAGCGCCTCGCCGCCGCGCGCGACCAATTCGACACGCTGTTCATTCCCGAGCAGGCCGACGCGATGGGCGGCGTGCCGAAGGAGCTCGTCGCGGCAGGCCTCAACTCCAAAAAGGTGCAGATCATCGGCACCGGCCTTTGGAACGACCAGCGCGCGCTCAATCTGCCGGCGTTGCAGGGCGCCTGGTTCACGGCGCCGGAGAACGCCGGCTTCAACGCTTTCGCGCAGCGCTATCGGGCGAAATTCGGCTCGGAGCCGGCGCGCATCGCGACGCTCGCCTATGACGCGGTGTCGCTCGCCATCGCGCTCTCGCGCTCGCAGGGCTCGCAGCGCTATTCCGAGAGTGTGCTGACCAATCCGTCAGGCTTCAACGGCGCCGACGGCGTGTTCCGCTTCAGGCCGGACGGCACCAACGAGCGCGGCCTGTCGGTGCTCGAGGTCGGCGGCGGCGCGGCGAAGATCATCTCGCCCGCGCCGCGGAACTTCACCGGCAACGGCGCCTGAAACGGCGGGCGGCGGTCAGGCCGTCGCCTCGCCCGCGATCTTCCCGAAATCCGCGACGCCGACATCACCCGGCGCAGTTCCGAAAGCAGCCGCAGCCGATTGAGCCGGAGATCGGCGTTCGCCGCGTTGACGGTCACATGTTCGAAGAAGGCGTCGACCGGCTCGCGCAATTTCGAGAGCGAGTGCATCGCGCCGGCGAAATCCTCCTTCTCCAGCTTCTCCGCCGTTTCCTCGCGGGCGCGGGCGATGGCGGCGGCGAGCTTATGCTCCTGCGGCTCGATGCGCAGGTTGGGCGCGTGGCGGTGGGAATAGGCGCCGGGGCCGTCCTTCTTCTCCTCCGCTTTCAAAATGTTGCTGGCGCGCTTGTAGCCCGCAAGCAGATTCTTGCCGTCGTCGGTTGCGAGAAATTTGTCGAGCGCCTCGACTTTCTTCGTCACCATGAGCAGATCGTCCTGTAGCGGCGCGCCCGCAATCTGCTCCTCGTCGGAGTCGGCGAACGCCACGGCGCCCATCGCCGCATCGATAAGATCGTATCGGGCGCCCTTGTCGCGCAAGTAGACTTTCAGCCGGTCGAGGAAAAATTCGAGGAGATCGAGGGCGCTAAGGCCCGCAATCGCGCCGTCGCCTTTCTTTGTCGCCTTGGCGTCGAACGCGAAAGCATTGTCATGGCGCTCGACGATGGCCGACAGGGCAGCCGCAACTCATTCTCGAGCATGATCCGGATCACGCCAAGCGCGGCGCGGCGCAGCGCATAAGGGTCCTTGCTCCCCGTCGGCTTCTCGTCGATCGCCCAGAAGCCGACGAGCGTGTCGAGCTTGTCGGCCAGCGCCACGGCGATCGACACCGGATCGGTCGGGATGCGGTCGCTCGGGCCCTGGGGCTTGTAATGGTCCTCGATCGCGGCGGCGACAGCGGCGTCCTCGCCCTGCGCCTGCGCGTAATAGCGGCCCATGAGGCCCTGCAGCTCGGGAAATTCGCCGACCATCTCGGTGACGAGATCGGCCTTGCAGAGCGTCGCGGCGCGCGCGGCCTGTGTCAGGGTCCGCGCCGACGAGCGGCGCCAGTTCGCGGCGCCAGCGTCGTCGATGCGCTTCACGCGTTCGCCCTGCGTGCCGAGCTTCTCATGGAAGACGATCTGATCGAGCTTCGGCAGGCGGTCTTCGAGCCGCGTCTTCAGATCGGTTTCGTAGAAGAACTTGGCGTCCGACAGACGCGCGGCGATGACGCGCTCATTGCCGGCGACGATCGTCGTCGCCGCCGTCCGCTCGCCTCGATGTTGGAGACGAGAATGAAGCGGTTGGCGAGCTTGCCGTCCTGCCGCGCAGCACGAAGCATTTCTGATTGACGCGGATCGTCGCGCGAATGACTTCCGGCGGGATCGACAAGAAAGCTCTCGTCGAAAGCGCCCATCAGCGTCACCGGCCATTCGACGAGACCGGCGACCTCCTCCAGCAGCCCCGCGTCCTCGACCAGCTCGAGCCCCTGCGCGAAGGCGAGGTCCTTGGCGTCGTGCAGGATGATGTCGCGCCGGCGCGCCGGCGTCGATCACGACTTTGGCGCGCTCCAGCGCGAGCGCATAATCCTCGAAGCGCTTCACGCGGATTTCGCGCCGGCGCCAGAAAGCGATGGCCGCGCGTCACATTGCCCGCGGCGATCCCGTCGATCTCGAAGGGCACGACGTCGGGCGTTTCAGTCTCCGGGCCGAAGGTCGCGACGATCGAATGGAGCGGACGCACCCAGCGCAGGCGTCGGGCGCGTCGGAGGCCGCGCCCCAGCGCATGGACTTCGGCCAGGGGAAGCTCTTCACGATCGCCGGCAGGATCTCGGCGAGCAGGTCGATGGTCTGCGGCGCCGGCGCGCTCGATGACCGCGACGTAGAACTCCGCGCCCTTCTTGTCTTTCTCGATCGTCGCCTGATCCAGCGAGGCGAGGCCGGCGCTTTTCAGAAAGCCCGGCGATCGCCGCTTCGGGCGCGCCGACGCGCGGGCCCTTCTGCTCCTCGCGCACATCGGGCTGGCGCCCCGGCAGCCCGGCGATTGCAGCGCCAGCCGGCGCGGCGTGGCGTAGGCGGCTGCGCCTTCATAGGTCAGGCCGCGCTCGACCAGCGCGTTGGTGACGAGCTTGCTGCAGATCTTCCGCCGCCTGCGGCTGCATGCGGGCGGGTATTTCTTCGGAGAAGAGTTCGAGGAGAAGGTCGGGCATGAGTCGCTTTGGGTCAGAGACGCCCCGTTTGGAGCCGGGCGCGGCAGGCTCGTCGTCCTTTTGCGAGTGGCGTTCCGATGATGCGCGTCGAACAGGCCCTCGCGCCCCGCGTCACAGCTTCTTGTGCGAGCCGTCGCAGAGCGGCTCGTTCTTGGTCGCCTTGCAGCCGCAGAAAAAGGCCTTGCCAGTCGCCTCGCGCCGTATAGGCGAGGGGCTCGATGCCCGTGCCCTGATGGGCGCCGTCGCAGAAGGGCTGCTTCGCGCTCCGGCCGCAGGCGCACCAATAATAGGTTTTCCCCTCCTCGACCTCGACGGGCATGGATTTCTTCTGGAAAACGACGCGTTCGACCATTGAACTTCTCCCTAAACCGGCTCGCTCGCCAGCGCCGGCGCGTCGAACAGATATTTTTCGACTTCCAGCGCCGCCATGCAGCCGAGCCCCGCGGCGGTCACCGCCTGGCGATAGACTTCGTCGGCCACGTCACCCGCCGCAAAGACGCCGGGGATATTCGTGCGGGTCGTGCCCGTTTCCACAGCGATATAGCCCGAAGGCTTGATCGTGAGCTGATCCTTGAAAAGATCAGACGCCGGCGCATGGCCGATGGCGATGAAGACGCCCTCGGCGTCGAGCGTGCGAGTCGCGCCCGTCGTCGACATTCTTCACGCGCGCGCCGGTGACGGCCGGCGGCCCTTCCGAGCCGAGGATTTCATCAATCACATGGTCGAAAAGCACGGTTACATTGGGCCGATGGCGCAGGCGCTCCTGCAGGACGCGTTCGGAACGCAGCGCGTCGCGGCGATGGACGATCGTCACATGCGAGGCGAGATTGGAGAGATAAAGCGCTTCCTCGACCGCCGTATTGCCGCCGCCGACGACGAGCACCTTCTTGCCGCGGAAGAAAAATCCGTCGCAGGTCGCGCAGGCCGAGACGCCGAAGCCCTTGAATTTCTCCTCGCTCGGCAGGCCCAGCCATTTCGCCTTGGCGCCCGTCGCGACGATGAGCGCGTCGCAGGTGTAAATCTTGCCGCTGTCGCCGACGAGCGTGAAGGGCCGCTTGTCCAGCCGCGCCTCGACAATATGGTCGGAGACGAGCTTCGCGCCGACATGTTCGGCCTGCTGGCGCATCTGCTCCATGAGCCAGGGGCCCTGGATCGGCTCGGCGAAGCCCGGATAATTCTCGACCTCGGTGGTGATCATGAGCTGGCCGCCCTGTTCGAATCCGGCGATCAACACCGGCTCCAGCATGGCGCGCGCGGCGTAGATCGCCGCCGTATAGCCGGCCGGTCCGAGCCGATGATGATGACGCGCGCATGTTGGGGGGCGGACATTGGGCCTCGTCGGCGGTTCGAAGGCGAGTCCCCTTCCTGGTCGCCAGGGGAGGGGGAGGCCGCAATCTAGCGATTATGCGCTCGCGCTGCAACTGCGTTCCCGAAAGGCCGCGTAGGCCGCCGCGATCCGCCGCGCGATCGGGGCGGTCGAATTGATCGGCGCATAGCGCCAGTCGTCAAACGGACCGCGCCAGAGGCGGATGGCGCCCGCCGCCTCGAGCCCTGCGAGATAGTCCGCTGAACTTGCGCGGCGGCGCGAGCGGCTCGAGGACATGCACCGGCGCGCCGGTCGCGCACCGCCTCACCGACCATATTGACGCTGTCGCCGGTGACGAGGATGCGGTCGGCGTTGGCGAGCAACGCGAAATAGGGGTTCTCGCCCGCGCCGTCCCAGAGAAAGCCGCCGGCGGCCGCCAGCGCTCGCGCAGCGCGCGCACGCGCGCTGCGGCGTGCGCCGCGAGGGCGTCGCCATGACGCCGAACTTGCCGGCCAGCGAGACAGCGTGGCGGCGATGTCGTCGAGGTCGTGGAGCGATCCCCTCGGCGCCGCCGATGAGCATGGCGACGCGCGGGTCGGGCAGGGCGGCAATGCGCGGATCCGGCGCGGCGCGCGCGCCTGGCGAGGCGCTCGGCGGTGACGCGATTGGGCGGCGTGACGCGGCGAGACGACATTGTCGCCCGTCAATCCGTCATGGCAGCGGCGCGACGATGAGATCGGCGGTTTCGCAGGCCCGTGGCCGGCGCGTTGACATAGACCGTGAAGGTCCGGCCGCCGGAGGCGCGTTTCAGCCGTCGCAGAGCCGGGATGGTCCGCCGTCCGGCGGCGAGCGCGATGTCGGGGTAAGGGCGGCGCGAAGGCCGCGAGCGTCGCCGCGGGTCGGGAGGGCCGAAGGGCGCCAGCAGCGCGTAGAGGCCGCGCGGGCGCGACGCGGCGGACGTCGGGGATCGCGCCGAGCGCCTCGGCTATTCCCAGCGTCTGCGCGCTCATGGCCGGCGCGGCCGTCCGAGAGGATGCGGAGCGCTGGCGCGGCGGCGGGACAGCGAGAGCCGCGCTCCGGGCGCGGCTCACACGAAGGCGACCTTCAGGATCTCGTAGCTCTTGCCGCCGCCGGGCGTCTTGACCTCGACCGTGTCGCCGACCTTCTTGCCGATGAGCGCCCGGGCGATCGGGCTCGTGATGGAGACGCGGCCGCTCTTCACGTCGGCTTCCGACTTCGCCGACGATCTGATAGGCCTTCTCTTCCTCGGTGTCCTCGTCGACCACGGTCACCGTCGCGCCGAATTTGATGGTCGACCCGGAGAGCTTGGAGACGTCGATGACCTCGGCGCGCGAGAGCTTGTCCTCGAGCTCGGCGATGCGGCCCTCGTTCAGCGACTGGGCTTCTTTCGCGGCGTGATATTCGGCGTTCTCCGAGAGATCGCCATGGGCGCGCGCCTCCGAGATCTGCTGGATGATGCGCGGGCGCTCTTCCTGCTGACGGCGACGCAACTCCTCTGCGAGCGCGGCGTAGCCGGCGGCGGTCATCGGCACCTTCTCCACCATGTGTCTCGCTCTTCGCCTTTCCGAATGGTTCGACGGGGAATCACTGTCATGCCCGCGGGCGGCTTCGCCGGCGCAGGGAATCCCCGAATCATATGTCCGATGTTTTCGCCGCGAAAGCGGCGCCGGCGACAGTGCGCCCGGCGCATCCAGCGCATGCGCGCGGCGAGTCGCGGCGTCCGCCTTGAAACTGTCCTGTTCTCAATCGGTTGCGGGCAGCGAAATAATCCTGCAGCGCCCGCGCTTCCAAGTCTCCCGACACATAAGCCCGAATGCCCTGCGCCGCCGCGATCGCGCCGGCCAGGGTCGTGTAATAGGGAACCTTATGCAGAAGCGCCGCGCGGCGCAAGGAACGCGAATCGGCCAGGCGCCTGCGCCCCTTCGGTCGTGTTGAAGACGAGCTGAATCGCGCCGTTCTTGATGGCGTCGACAATATGCGGCCGGCCTTCCGAGACCTTGTTGATTTTCTGCGCCGGTATGCCCTGCTCCTGGAGGAAGCGCGCGGTGCCGCCGGTCGCGACCACGCTGAACCCGATCTCCTTCAGCAGGCGCATCGGCCGGAATGATCCGCGCCTTGTCCGCGTCGCGCACGGAGACGAAGACGACGCCCTCGCGCGGCGCCTTGGTGCCGCCGCCGAGCTGGCTCTTGACGAAGGCGGCCTCGAAAGAGGTGTCGAGGCCGATCACCTCGCCGGTCGAGCGCATCTCCGGGCCGAGCACCGTGTCGACGCCGGGGAAGCGGGCGAAGGGGAAAACCGCCTCCTTCACGCCGATATGGCTCGGTCGGGTCGTCGGCAGGGCGAAGCTCGACAGCTTCTCGCCGGCCATGATCGCGCGCGGCGATCTTGGCGAAGGGCGCGCCGACGACCTTGGCGACGAAGGGCACCGTGCGCGAGGCGCGCGGATTGACTTCAAGCACGTAGATCACGCCGTCCTTCAGCGCGAATTGCACATTCATGAGACCGACGACGCCGAGCGCCATGGCGAGGCTCTTGGTCTGCTTCTCGAGCGCGGCGACGGTGTCGGGCGCGAGCGAGCGCGGCGGCAGCGAGCAGGCCGAGTTGCCCGAGTGAATGCCGGCCTCCTCGATATGCTCCATGACGCCGGCGATCGCCGCCGTCTCGCCGTCGGCCAGGCAATCGACGTCGACTTCGATCGCATCGGTCAGATAGCGGTCGAAGAGCAGCGGGTTCTTGCCGAGGACCATATTGATCTGGCCGGTCTTGTCGTTTGGATAGCGCGCCTTGATCTCGGAGGGCACGAGGCTCGGCAGCGTGCCGAGCAGATAATCGTCGAGCTCGCTCGCGTCGCGAATGATCGCCATGGCGCGTCCGCCCAGAACGTAGGATGGGCGGCACGACGAGCGGCAGGCCGAGTTCGCCCGCGACGATGCGCGACTGTTCGACGGAATAAGCGATGCCGTTCTTGGGCTGCTTGAGGCCGAGCTTGTCGAGCAGGCGCTTGAATCGGTCGCGATCCTCCGCGAGATCGATGGAATCGACGGGCGTGCCGAGAATTGGCGAATCCGCGGCGGCCAGCCCATGTGCGAGCTTCAGCGGCGTCTGCCCGCCATATTGGACGATGACGCCGACGAGCGTTCCGTTGGATTTTTCGACGTCGAGAATTTCGCCCACGTCCTCATCGGTCAGCGGCTCGAAATAGAGTCGGTCCGACGTGTCGTAGTCGGTCGAGACCGTCTCGGGATTGCAGTTGATCATGATTGTTTCGAAGCCGGCGTCGGCGAGCGCGAAACAGGCGTGGCAGCAGCAATAGTCGAATTCGATGCCCTGACCGATGCGGTTGGGGCCGCCGCCCAGAATGACGATTTTCCTGCGGTCGGTCGGATGCGGCTTCGTTCGCCGGCGCGCCGACGAAGGGCGATTCATAGGTCGAATACATATAGGCGGTGGGCGAGGCGAATTCCGCCGCGCAGGTGTCGATGCGCTTATAGACCGGGCGAACGCCCAGCGCATGGCGCGCGGCGCGCACGGCGGGCTCTTCGAGCCCGCGCGAGCGTCGCGAGGCGCGCGTCCGAGAACCCCGCGAATTTCAGCGTGCGCAAATTCTCGCGCGTCCGTCGGCAGGCCGAATTTGCGCACCTTGTTTTCGATCGCGATGATCTCGCCGATGCGGGCGATGAACCAGGGATCGATCTTGCTCGCCTCGTGAACCTCGAGCTGGCTCATGCCGAGCCTCAGCGCCTGGCCGATGACGAGGAGGCGGTCCGGCGTCGGCGTGCCGAGCGCGCCGCGCAGCACATTCATGTCGTCGCCCTTGCCGAGCCCCTCGATCTCGATCTCGTCGAGGCCGGAGAGGCCCGTCTCCAGCGAACGCAGCGCCTTTTGCAGCGACTTCGGCGAAATTGCGGCCGATCGCCATGGCTTCGCCGACGGATTTCATCGCCGTCGTCAGCGTCGGTTCGGCGCCGGGGAATTTCTCGAAGGCGAAGCGCGGAATTTTCGTGACGACGTAATCGATCGTCGGCTCGAAGGAGGCCGGCGTCGCGCCGCCGGTGATGTCGTTGGCGATCTCGTCGAGCGTATAGCCGACGGCGAGCCGCGCGGCGACTTTGGCGATCGGAAAGCCCGTGGCCTTCGAAGCCAGCGCCGAGGAGCGCGAGACGCGCGGATTCATCTCGATGACGATCATGCGGCCGGTGCGCGGATCGACGGCGAATTGCACGTTGGAGCCGCCGGTCTCGACGCCGATCTCGCGCAGAACGGCGAGCGAGGCGTCGCGCATGAGCTGATATTCCTTGTCGGTCAGCGTCAGCGCCGGCGCCACGGTGATCGAGTCGCCCGTATGCACGCCCATCGGGTCGATGTTTTCGATGGAGCAGACGATGATGCAATTGTCCGCCTTGTCGCGGACGACCTCCATCTCGTATTCTTTCCAGCCGAGCACGCTCTCTTCGATCAGCACCTCGTTGGTCGGCGAGGCGTCGATGCCGCGCTCGACGATCTCGATGAACTCCGCCTTGTTGTAGGCGATGCCGCCGCCCGTGCCGCCGAGCGTGAAGGAGGGACGGATGATGGCGGGCAGGCCGATGTCGTCCAGCGCGTCCAGCGCCGAGGTCAAAGTCTTGACGTGATGCGAGCGCGGCGTGTCGAGACCGATCTTGGTCATCGCCTCGCGGAACAGTTCGCGATCTTCCGCCTTGTCGATCGCATGGGCCGTCGCGCCGATCATCTCGACGTCGAATTGCTTCAGCACGCCCATTTTCTCGAGCGACAGGGCGCAGTTGAGCGCGGTCTGTCCGCCCATGGTCGGGAGCAGGGCGAAGCCGCCGGGGACGGCGTAGCGCTCCTTCTCGATGATCTTGGCGACGAATTCCGGCGTTATGGGCTCGACATAGGTGCGGTGCGCCAGATCCGGATCGGTCATGATCGTCGCCGGATTGGAGTTCACGAGAACGATCCGGTAGCCCTCGGCCTTCAAGGCCTTGCAGGCCTGGGTTCCGGAATAGTCGAACTCGCAGGCCTGCCCGATGACGATGGGCCCGGCGCCGATGATCAGAATTGTCGATATGTCGGTTCTTTTCGGCATGTCGCTTCTTTTCGCGCGGCCGACGCACGCTGTTTCGCGCCCGTCTGCGCGCGCGCCGTTTGAGTGCGCGCATAAAAAAAGGCCGCGATCCCGGCCTTTTGGACCGGAACGCGTCCCGTGATGCCCGTCTTGCAGGCGGCGAGCGGGCGCGCCCGGCTCGAAAGTCGTCGCCTGTCTAGACGAGAATGACGCGAGTGTGAAGGGCCAGGGTCGTGTTATAGGGGGCCAGTTTTTTCAGGCGGAGGGGAATTTATGCGGCAAGCGGCGATCTTGGCCTTGGCGGCGGGGTTCATGCTCGCAGGGGCGGAGGCTCTTGCGGACAATTCGCCCTTGCCCGGCATTGTGGCCGAATGCGCGGCCTGTCACGGCGCCGACGGGATCGGCAAGGACGTCGAAATCCCCAACATCGCCGGACAGCATGAAAATTATCTCTACACGCAGCTTCAGCACTTCAAGTCGGGCCGACGTCCGCACAAGGAGATGCGCTACGAGAGCCGTCATCTTTCGGATGACGAAATGCGGACGCTCGCGCGCTATTACTCCGAGCTGCCCCGCTGACATGCCGCTGCTGACAATGCCGCTCCTGACATGCCGCTCCTGACGCAGCTTGCCGCCTATGCCTCGGTGGGCGCCGTCGCCACGCTCGTGCATTACGCTGTGTTGATAGGGCTGGTGGAAGGCGGCGGATTGCCGCCTGTGCGGGCGACGCTCTGCGGCTATGTCGCGGGCGGAATCGTCGCCTATCTCCTCAACCGCCGTCACGTTTTCGACAGTTCGCGGCCGCATGCCGAGACCGGCTGGCGCTTCGCGCTCGTCGCCGTCGCGGGCTTTTGCGTCACGGCCGCGTTGATGACCCTTTTCGTCGACCGGCTCGGCGCGCCTTACCTACCCGCGCAGATGGCGACGACCGTGGTCGCCATGTTCGTGACTTTCGCCTTCAATCGCGCGTGGACCTTTCGCTGAGGGCCACCGCGACCCGCACAGGCGCGGCTCATGGCCATTTCACCGCGGGCGGCATCGACGAGAGGATCGAATCGACATTGCCCCCCGTCTTCAGCCCGAAGATCGTGCCACGGTCATAGAGCAGATTATACTCGACATATCGGCCACGCCGGATGAGCTGCTCCTCGCGCTGCGCCGCCGTCCAGGGCGTCGCGAGATTGCCGTCGACCAATTGCGGATAGATCGCAAGGAAGCTTTCCCCGACGTCGCGGGTAAAGGCGAAATCCTGATCCCAGGCGCTGTTATTCGCATCGCCGGCGCTGTTCAGATAGTCGTAGAAAATGCCGCCGATCCCCCGCGGTTCGTTGCGGTGGGGCAGAAAAAAATACTCATCGCACCAGGCTTTGAAGCGCGCATAATCCGCGACCGGGTGACGCGCGCAGGCCCGCTGCATGGCCGCGTGGAAGGCGCGCGTGTCGGGGTCCTCCTGCGTGCGTCGCGCCTCGAGGACCGGCGTCAGATCGGCGCCGCCGCCAAACCACGCCTTGGTGGTCACGACGAAGCGCGTGTTCATGTGAACGGCCGGAACGTTCGGGTTCCAGGGATGGGCGATGAGCGAAATGCCCGTGGCGAAAAAGCGCGGGTCTTCGGCGGCGCCGGGGATCTGCCTGGCGAATTCCGGCTGGAAGGTTCCGAAGACGGTCGAGCAATGGACCCCCGCCTTTTCGAACACGCGGCCGTGAAGCATCCCCATGCGCCCGCCGCCGCCGGGCGCGCCGTCGTGATTTTGGCGAGTCCAGGAGGTGAGGCTGAAGCGGCCGGGATCCGCCTTTTCCGCGAAAGGCCCCGCCGCTTCCGCTTCGAGCGCTTCGAAGGCCGCGATGATCCGCAATTGCAGCGCCTCGAACCAGTCGCGCGCGTTGGCCTTGCGGGTTTCGAGCTGGTCCGGCGCGGCGGTCATGTGCGTCTCCTTCTGATCGGACAAGTTCAAACGCAGCGACCCGAGGCCTGTCAATCGGCGCGATCAAGGGCGCCGCAAGACGCTCAAATTTTGACAGGCGATCGCCCGTCCGGCGGGCAGGTCGCGCGGCGGGCGGCGTCTCAGGCGTCCTGCAATTGCCGTAAGGCTTCGCCGAGCGCCATCGCCGCCGCAACCGCGACATTGAGCGATCGCGCCGACGATTGCATGGGAATGCGCACGGCGAGGTCGGCGGCGGCGGCGACCCGGTCCGGAACGCCGGCGGATTCGCGGCCGACGAGGAGAATGTCTCCGGACTGATATTTGCAGGCCGTATAGGCGTGCGGGGCGCGGGTCGAGAGCAAAATGAGCCGCCGGGGCGCGCCGACGGCAGCCGCGCGCCGCCAGTCGTCAAAAGCGTCGAAGGAGCTGTATCGTTGCAGTTGCACGAGATCGAGATAGTCCATTCCGGCCCGACGGAAGCCGCTGTCCGACACCGGAAACCCGGCCGGCCCGATGATCGCCGCGGCGACGCCCAGGCAGGCGCAGGTCCGAAGCATCGTTCCGGCGTTCTGGGGGATGTCGGGTTGATACAGGGCAAGAAGGAGCCGGGTCATGGGAGGCGATCCTGTCGATAACTCAAAGTCTTTGCGGCAAATCGCCGCGATGTTGCGCGGCGGCGGAAAACCGGGCCGAAAAGGCGAGGAAACGAGGTTCGCACTTGTGGACTTGTCTGCCGAATGGCGCCAGATAACTCGCGTCCTAAAGCGTGGTAGGCGTTAGCGGGCCAACGTTCGCCGGTTGCCAGCCGGAGCGCGGCGCGACAAAGTGGAACGATCGCTCCGCGTGGAGCTTGCGCTGACGTGTCAGGCGCACTTTACTCGAGCGACGGGGAGAGGTCAGGCGTGAGCACCAAGATCATCGCAGAAGATACGCCGGCGGCGCCGAACCGTCGAGATATTCTCTACATCGCGACCGGCGCCGCTGCGGCCACCGTCGCCGCGGGCGTCGTCTGGCCATTGATCGCGCAGATGAACCCGGACGCCTCGACACTGGCGCTCGCGTCGACCGAGGTCGACCTGTCGGCCATACCGCTCGGCCAGATCGTGACCGTCAAATGGCGCGGCAAGCCGGTTTTCGTGCGCCATCGAACCCCCGATGAGATCAAGGCGGCCCAGAACGCGCCACTCGCCGAACTCCCCGACCCGGAGGCCGACTCCAAACGCGTTCAAAAGCCCGAATGGCTCGTCGTCATCGGCGTATGCACCCATCTCGGCTGCATCCCCACCGGCAAATCCGGAGACTATGACGGATGGTTCTGCCCATGCCACGGGTCGACCTATGACGTTTCGGGCCGTATTCGCAGCGGCCCGGCGCCGTCAAATCTCGAAGTTCCGAAATACGCTTTCCTCAACGACAAGAAAATCAAGATCGGTTAGGCCTCGCGGCCTGTCCGTCGTTCACGCGACCCCACGCCAAATCGAGGCTACGAGAAAGTTCCATGAGCGGACATTCCCAATACACGCCCAAGAGCGGCTTCGCCCGTTGGCTGGAGCGCCGGCTTCCCATCATCAGTTTCTTCCACAACTCCTTCGTGTCTTACCCGACGCCGAAAAACCTCAACTACATGTGGACGTTCGGGGCCATTCTCAGCTTCATGCTGGTGGCGCAGATCGTCACCGGCGTCGTGCTCGCCATGCATTACACGCCGGAGACGACGCTCGCCTTCGACTCGGTCGAGAAAGTCATGCGTGACGTCAACTGGGGGTGGGTGCTGCGCTACGCGCACGCCAACGGCGCCTCCATGTTCTTCCTCGCCGTTTATATCCACATCTTCCGCGGCATGTATTACGGCTCCTACAAGGAGCCGCGGGAGGTGTTGTGGATTTTGGGCGTCGTCATCTTCATGGTCATGATGGCGACGGGCTTCCTGGGCTATGTTCTGCCCTGGGGGCAGATGTCCTTCTGGGCGGCGACGGTCATCACCAATCTCTTCTCGGCGATTCCCGTCGTCGGCACGTCGATCACAACCTGGCTGCTCGGCGGCTATTCGGTCGACAATCCGACCCTCAACCGCTTCTTCGCCCTGCATTATCTGCTGCCCTTCATCATCGTCGCCGTCGTCGCGCTCCATGTCTGGGCGCTGCATGTGACGGGTCAGAACAATCCGACGGGGGTCGAGGTGAAGGATCTCGAGAAGGAGACGGTTCCCTTCACGCCCTACGCGACGATGAAGGACGGCTTCGCGATCGGCGTATTTCTGGTGCTGTATGCCTGGATGACCTTTTTCGTGCCGAATTATCTGGGACATCCGGACAATTACATCGAGGCCAATCCGCTGGTCACGCCGCCACATATCGTGCCGGAATGGTATTTCCTGCCCTTCTATGCGATTCTGCGCGCCATTCCCAACAAGCTTCTCGGCGTGATCGCGCTGTTCCTGTCGATCCTTATCGCGGCGGCGCTGCCCTGGCTGGACACGTCCAAGGTCAAGTCCGGCACATATCGGCCGCTCTTTCGGAAGTTTTATTGGGTCTTCGTCGCGGTGTGCATCGGGCTCGGCTATCTCGGCGCGCAACCGGCGGAGGGCGTCTATCTCTGGCTCGCGCGGCTCCTCTCCTTCTATTATTTCTTGCATTACATCGTGATCCTGCCCTGGCTCGGCAGGCATGAAAAAGCGGAAGTGGTGCCGGAATCAATCGAGGCGGCCGTCGTCACGGGGAGCGCGTCCCATGCGTGATCGCAGATTTGGCATTTTCCGACAGGAACTCGTCGATGACGCGCAGCCTCTTTGTCGCGTCACTCGCTTGCGCCGCGTTCCTCCTCGCCGGCGCCATGGGGCCGGCGGCGGCGGAATCGGGCCATCACGAAAAGAAGCCCGAGGTGGAGGCCTGGAGCTTCGCGGGCGCCCTGGGGTCGTTCGACAAGGCGCAATTGCGGCGCGGCTTCAAGGTGTACAAGGAAGTCTGCTCGACCTGCCACTCGATCAAAATGCTGGCCTTCCGCAATCTCAGCCAGGCGGGCGGACCGGCGTTCACAGAGAAGGAGGTCGCCGACCTCGCCGCAACCTATAAGGTCAAGGACGGCCCGAACGAAGCAGGCGATTATTTCGATCGGCCCGCGCGACCGAGCGACCATTTCCCGCCGCCCTTCGCCAACGAGCAGGCGGCGCGCGCGGCGATGGCCGGCGCCTATCCGCCGGACATGTCGGTGCTCGCCAAGGCGCGCGGCTATTCGCGGGGCTTTCCCCGCTTCCTTCTGGACGCCGTGCCGGGCCTCTCCTACCAGGAGCATGGCGTCGACTATATTGCGTCTTTGCTCAAGGGTTACGGCGAGCCGCCGCATGACGTCAAAATTCCCGACGGCCAATATTACAACGCCTATATGATCGGCAATCGCATCGGCATGCCGCCTCCGCTGTCGGACGGCGCCGTGACCTATGACGATGGCGCGCCGCAGACGGTCGATCAATACGCCAAGGACGTCACCGCATTCCTGATGTGGGTCGCGGAGCCGCATCTCGAAGCGCGCAAGCGCATTGGCCTCGGCGTCATCTCCTTTCTGACCGTCTTTGCCTTTCTGCTCTACTTCACCAAGCGCAAGATCTGGTCGAAGGTCGCGCACTGACGGCTCATGCATAGAGGCTTCGCACGCCGTCCATGACGAATTGGACGGCGAGCGAGGCCAGCACGACTCCAACGAGCTTTTCCATCACGATGCGCGCCGAGACGCCGAGGGCGCGCTCGACCGGGGCGGCGAGTCGGCAGACCGCCCAGCAGAGCGCGATCACCGCCGCGATGGCGGCGACGAGCGCGGCGAGCCGCGTCGGATCGCCGCGCGCCTCGCTGGCGATGAGAATTGTGGCCGTCATCGCGCCGGGTCCAGCCATGAGCGGAATGGCAAGCGGAAAGGCGGCGATATTTCTGACATTCTCGCCGACCGCCATGGCGGCGGTCGTCGTGTCGCGGCCGATCTGGACGCCGAGCGCCATTTCGGAGGCGATCCAGAAGAGCAGCAGACCGCCGGCGATGCGGAACGCCGGCAAGGTGACGCCCACCGCGCGCAAGAGCGCGCCGCCGCCGAAAGCCACGCCGATCAGAATGCAGAAGGCATAGACGCAGCTCCAGTTGGCGACGCTCGCGCGCGCGGCGTCACCTTGGCGCGCGGTGGCGGCGAGGAAGATCGGCGCCAGTCCGAGCGGCTCCACGACCACGAAAAGAGTGACGAAGGCCGAGGCCAGATCGCCAACGCCGCTTGCGTCCATTCGCCCTCGCCGCGCGCCCAACAGCGGCGGCGAGAAGCCGTTCTGCGCGCGCGTGTCGAACCCTGGAAATCAGTTAGCGCGTTACTGGAGTTTTTCACGGCTCCGGCGGCGTCGCCCCGACCCGTCCACTCGTTTGCCGGCCTTGCGCCTGGCGCGCACGGTCGGCCCCGCTTTTCTTGATCCCCCTGCCGGAATCGTGCACAAGGCTCTGGGTCTAGGCCCGGGGGCGACCGCGGGTTGCAGCTTTTCCCGGAAAGGTCGAGATGTCGGAGACTTTGCGCGTTGGCATCGCGGGGCTCGGCACAGTCGGCGCGGCGGTGGCGCGGCTTCTCCATCGCCAGGCGGACGCGCTCACGGCCCGAACCGGTCGTCGCATCGTCGTCGCGGGCGTCTCGGCGCGCGACGAGGGCAAGAAGCGCGACGCGGATTTCTCCGGCGCGGAATTTTTCAAGGACCCCGTCGCGCTTGCAGCCTCGGAAAAAATCGATCTTTTCGTCGAATTGATCGGGGGCTCCGAGGGCCCGGCGCGCGCCAGCGTCGAGACGGCCCTGGCGCATGGAAAATCCGTCGTGACGGCGAACAAGGCGTTGCTTGCCGCCCATGGCGTGCATCTGAGCGCGCTCGCCGAGGAAAGGCGCGCGGCGCTCGCCTTCGAGGCGTCGGTCGCGGGCGGCATTCCGATCGTTAAAACCTTGCGCGAGGGCCTTGCCGGCAATTCGATCGAGCGCGTCTACGGCATACTCAACGGGACGTGCAATTACATCCTCTCCCGCATGGAGGGTGAACAGCTCACCTTCGAGGCCTGTCTCGCCGAGGCGCAGCGGCTGGGATATGCGGAGGCCGACCCGACCTTCGATATCGGCGGTTTCGACACCGCGCACAAGCTCGCCATTCTCACGTCTCTCGCGTTCGGCGTGCGCGTCTCCGCGCAGGCCATCGACATTGAGGGCATTGAGCGCGTCTCCCTCGCGGACATCGACGCAGCGGACGAACTCGGGTTTCGCATCAAACTTCTCGGCGTGGCGCAGCGCACGCCGGACGGCATCGAGCAGCGCGTGCATCCGACCATGGTGAGCAAGACCTCCGCGATCGCGCAGGTCATGGGCGTGCTCAACGCCGTCACCATCGACGCCGACGCAGTGCATGAGCTGACGCTCGTTGGTCCGGGCGCGGGTGGCGACGCCACCGCCTCGGCGGTTGTCGCGGACATCGCCGACGTCGCCAAGGGCGTGCGCTCGGCGCCTTTCGGCGTCCCTACCGCGCAGCTCGTCGAGATGAAACGCATGCCGATGCGCCGCCATGAAGGCGGGTATTATATCCGCATGTCCGTGCGCGACGTCGCCGGCGCTTTCGCCAAGATCGCATCGCGCATGGCGGAGCGGCAGATCTCCCTTGAAAGCATCATGCAACGGGGCCGCCGTGGCGCGCCGGGCTCCAGCGTCGACGTTGTCCTCATCACGCATGCCACGAGCGAACATCTCGTGCGCGAAGCGCTGGAGCTGATCTTCCAGGACGGCACGATCGTCACGCGGGCGCAAGTCATCCGCATCGAACGCGAATAGAAGCTTTCGGGAAACCCAATGCCCCCACAGCCCCAGTTTGACGCGGCCTCCGCCGACCGACTGCTCACAATCGAGCTGGCCCGCGCGACGGAGCGCGCCGCGATCGCGGCCGCGCGGCTGAGGGGGTGCGGCGACGAAATGGCGGCGGATCGCGCGGCGGTCGCGGCCATGCATGAGGAACTTGCGCGCTTGCCCATTCGCGGCCGCGTCGTCATCGGCGAGGACGTCGACGCCGAGTCGGCTAAATTGCATGTGGGCGAAGAGATCGGCGCTCGGCGGGCCCCCCCGCGTCGAGTTCGCCGTGGCGCCGCTCGAAGGGGCGACGCTGTGCGCGCGCGACCAATCCGGCTGCATCGCCATCGCGGCGGCCGCGACCACGGGCGCCTTCCTGCATGCGCCGACGCCTATATGGACAAGATCGCCATCGGCCCCGGCTATCCCGAGGGCGTCGTGGATCTCGACCACGATCCGGCCGACAATGTCCGCGCCCTGGCGCACGCGAAAGGCGTGCCGACGGGCGACATCACGGTCTGCGTGCTCGACCGGCCGCGCCATGCGGAGATTGTCTCCAGATGCCGCAAGGCGGGCGCCTCCGTTCGGCTGATCGCGGACGGCGACGTCGCCGGCGTCATCTTCGTCACCGATCCGCTCGGAACCGGCGTCGACATGTATCTCGGCCGCGGCGGCGCGCCGGAGGGCGTGCTCGCGGCCGCGGCGCTGCGTTGCGCCGGCGGACAGATGCAAGGGCGGCTCGTGCTCGAAACGGCCGAGCAGCGGGCGCGCGCCCTGCGCTACGGCCTCGCCGATCCGCGCCGCAAATACGGCGTCGCCGACATGGTGACGGGAAACGTTGTCGTTTGCGTCACCGGGGTCACCGACGGCCCGCTCGTCGATGGCGTCTCTTCCACAAGGACGGCGTCGAGACCCAGACGCTCGTCTACCGCTCGGGGACGGGCACGGTGCGGCGCATCGGCGCCCGCCGGCGGGCGCAGCCGCGCCTTTAGTTTGCTTTCGCCGACGCGACGGTGCAGGAAACCTCATGACACCCGCCGCCCATGTTGCCGCCGCGATCGAGATTCTCGGCGATCTGTCCCAGCGTCGCCGCCCTGCCGCGGAGGCGCTCAAGGATTGGGGCGTCTCCCACCGCTTCGCGGGCTCCAAGGATCGCGCCGCCATCGCCAGCCTGGTCTTCGACGCGCTGCGCAAGAAGGCGTCGGCCGCCTGGATCATGGGGAGCGACACCGCCCGCGCGCAGATGCTCGGCGCGCTCCGCATGGCGCGCGGGCTCGACGCCGAGGCGCTCGCCGCCCTCTTCTCTGGCGTGGGCCACGCGCCGGCCCCGCTCGCGGACGACGAGCGCGAAAGGCTCGAGACCGCGACGCTGGACGACGCGCCCGATCACGTCAAAGGCGATTTTCCGGAATGGCTCGGGGATCGCTTCGCCGGCGCCTTCGGCGCGCGGGCGGCGCAGGAAGGGGCGGCGCTCGCCGCCCGGGCGCCCGTCGATCTGCGCGTCAATCTGCTGAAAACCTCGCGCGAGCAGGCGCGCGACAAGCTTTCCCACCTCGATCCCGCGCCCACGCCGCTCTCGCCGATCGGATTGCGCTTTTCGGCGGGGCAGGGCAGAGGCCCGGCGCTTCCCGCCGAGACGGCCTACGTAAAGGGCCTTGTGGAACCGCAGGACGAAGGGTCGCAGCTCGCCGCGCTGCTGTGCGCCGCGGCGCCGGGCGAGCAGGTTCTCGACCTTTGCGCGGGCGGCGGCGGCAAGGCGCTCGCGCTCGCCGCGCAGATGCATAATCGCGGGCAGCTCTACGCCTATGACGCGGACGGGCGGCGCCTTGCTCCCATCCATGATCGGCTGGAGCGCGCCGGCGCACGCAATGTTCAGGTGCGCCAGCCGCGCGGCAAGGCGGACACGCTCGCCGATCTCGTGCAACGCTGCGATCTCGTGCTGATCGACGCACCCTGCACAGGGACGGGGGTCTGGCGGCGGCATCCGGACGCCAAATGGCGGATCGCGCCGGGCGCGCTGACGCTACGGCTCGGCGAGCAGGCGGCGCTTCTGGCGCAGGCCGCGCGCTTCGTGAAGCCAGGCGGCCGAATTGCTTATGTGACCTGCTCCCTGCTCATCGACGAAAACGAGGCGCAGGTCGTGGCCTTCCTCGCCGCGCACCCCGATTTCACGGCGCTGTCCGCACAGGAGACGGCGACGCGCGCGGGGCTTGCGGACCTTGCCCGTTTCGCGTCGCCGCATGGCGCCGGATTGCGCTTTTCCCCCGCGACAAGCGGGACCGACGGGTTTTACGTCGCGCTGTTGCAAAGGGGCGGGACGATCCCGTAATGCAAGGCATGACCGACGCCGCGCAGACATTCCACCAAGACATCGCCGACCGACACGACAAGGTTCTCATTGTCGATTTCGGTTCGCAAGTCACGCAGCTCATCGCGCGGCGGGTGCGTGAGGCGGGGGTCTATTGCGAGATCGCGCCCTTCCAGAGCGCCGACCGCGCCTTCGCCGAGATCCGCCCCAAGGCGGTGATCCTTTCGGGCGGCCCCTGCTCGGTGACGGACAAGGAAGCGCCGCGCGCGCCGCAGGCGATCTTCGACTCGGGCGTCCCCGTGCTCGGCATCTGCTATGGCGAACAGACGATGGCGACGCAACTCGGCGGAAAGGTCGAGGGCGGCCATCACCGTGAATTCGGCCGCGCGGAAATCACCGCGCTCGAACACAGCGCGCTCTTTGACGGCGTTTGGGAGAAGGGCGCCAGCGCCACGGTCTGGATGAGCCACGGCGACCGCGTGACGAAACTGCCCGAAGGCTTCAAAGTCATCGCCGCCTCCGAAAACGCGCCCATGGCCGCCATCGCCGACGAAGCGCGCCGCTACTTTGGCCTGCAATTCCATCCCGAGGTCGTGCATACGCCCGATGGCGCAAAGCTGCTGTCGAACTTCGTCACCCGCGTCGCGGGACTAGGAGCCGACTGGACCATGGCCGCCTTTCGGGGCGAGGCCGTGACCGCGATACGCAAGCAGGTCGGCGACGCACGCGTGCTCTGCGGACTCTCGGGCGGGGTCGACAGCGCGGTGGCCGCCGTGCTGATCCATGAGGCGATCGGCGATCGACTGACGTGTGTCTTCGTCGATCACGGGCTCCTGCGTCTTGGCGAAGCGCAGGAGGTCGTTCGGCTCTTTCGCGACCACTACAATATTCCGCTGCATCATGTCGATGCGGAAGAACTTTTCCTTACCGCGCTCGAGGGCGTGGACGATCCCGAAACGAAACGCAAAACGATCGGCAGGCTCTTCATCGAGACCTTCGACGCCGAGGCGAAGAAGATCGCACAGGACGGCCGCGGCGCGCCGCAGTTTCTTGCGCAAGGCACGCTCTATCCCGATGTTATCGAGAGCGTCTCCTTCACGGGCGGGCCGTCGGTGACGATCAAGTCCCATCACAATGTCGGTGGACTGCCGGAGCGCATGAAGATGGCGCTTGTCGAGCCGCTTGCGCGAACTCTTCAAGGACGAAGTGCGCGCGCTTGGACGCGAACTCGGCCTTCCGGAAGCCTTCGTCGGTCGTCATCCCTTCCCCGGGCCGGGCCTCGCGATCCGCTGCCCGGAATCATCACGCGTGAAAAGCTCGACATTCTGCGCAAGGCCGACGCCGTCTATCTCGACGAAATCCGCAAGGCGGGCCTCTATGACGAGATATGGCAGGCCTTCGCGGCGCTCCTGCCGGTGCGCAGCGTCGGCGTCATGGGCGACGGGCGCACCTATGATTATGTGCTGGCCTTGCGCGCGGTGACGAGCAGCGACGGCATGACGGCCGACTTTTTCCACTTCGACATGAACTTCCTCGGGCGCGCCGCGACCCGCATCATCAATGAGGTGAAGGGCGTTAACCGCGTCGTTTATGACGTGACGTCAAAACCGCCCGGCACGATCGAGTGGGAATGAT
>CAVQNJ010000009.1:0-27619 GCA_963713845.1 uncultured Alphaproteobacteria bacterium | reverse complement strand
AGCTCAAGCGCAAGAAGCTGCAAATCAAGGACGAATTGGTCAAGCTGCAAGGCGACGAAACCCGACACTAGCGGGGTTTTCGTCCGTAAGGACGACGTCTGACGGCAGCGCCGAGCAATTTGCGAGATAGGCGGAGAGTTCTCTCCGCCTTATTTTTTTGGCGCAACCCTTGCTCGTCGCTTCAGCGCCCCAATCGAGACCGTTCCATGCCCCTCCCCGCGAGCTACCGTCCAGAGACGCTGCACGAAAGTCTGGGCGAATTGTTTTTCGATCGCGTCGACGCCGCCCGTTTCCCCGAGACGATCCTGCGCCACCGCAACCAGCGCTGGGCGGCGCGCGTCGGACTCGACGGCTTGAGCGATGAGGAATGGATCGCGCATTTTGGCCGTTTCGAGCCCCTGCCCGGCTCGCTCCCGCGGCCGCTGGCGCTGCGCTACCATGGCCATCAGTTTCGCGTCTATAACGCCGAGCTGGGCGACGGCAGAGGCTTCCTTTTCGCGCAATTGCGCGACGCAGCCGACGGACGCCTGCTCGATCTCGGAACAAAAGGCAGCGGCCAGACGCCGTGGTCGCGGCGCGGCGATGGCCGCCTCACGCTCAAGGGCGGCCTGCGCGAAATCCTGGCGACGGAGATGCTCGAGGCGCTCGGCGTCGACACGTCCAAAACGTTCAGCCTGATCGAGACCGGCGAGGCGTTGACGCGCGGCGACGAACCCTCGCCGACCCGTTCGAGCGTGCTTGTGAGGCTCTCTCACTCGCATATACGCATCGGCACGTTCCAACGCCTCGCCTTCCACGACGACAAAGCCGCGATCGACCAGCTTCTCGATTACGTCTGCCTCCACTATTTCCCTGACCTCGCCGACCTGCCCGCTCCGGAGAAGGCCCGCGCCTTTCTCTCGGAAGTCGTCACCCGCGTCGCATTGCTCGGGGCCGGCTACATGTCCGCGGGATTTGTCCATGGCGTGCTCAATTCGGACAACATCAACGTGACCGGCGAGAGTTTCGACTATGGACCCTGGCGGTTCGCGCCGACGTACGACCCCGGCTTCACCGCGGCCTATTTCGACGAGGCCGGCCTCTATGCCTTCGGGCGCCAGCCGGGCGCCCTCGCATGGAACCTTGCCCGACTCGCCGAGTGCCTCCTGCATCTGACGGGCCTCGACGCCGCGCAGCAGACGCTGGATCGTTTCGCCGGCGCAATTCGCGAAGCGTTCCGCGCGGCTCTGTTACGCCGGCTGGCGCTCGCCTCCGCCGGAGAAGAGGCCGATGCGGCGCTCGCCAAGGCGTTCACGGATTTCCTGACGACGACGCAGGCGCCATTCGAACAGACCTTCTTCGACTGGCGCGGCGGCGGCGCCAGCGCAGCCCGCGCCAAGGCCAGCCCCTCCGCGGACTTCTACGAGAGTCCCGCCTTCGCGCCTGTCGCGGCGGCCTTGGCGCGGTTTGAGGCGACGGGCGAAGCACGGCTCGACCATCCCTATTTCCAGCGCGTGCGACCTTGCGTCATGCTCATCGACGAGGTGGAGGCCATCTGGGCCCCGATCAGCGAAAAGGACGACTGGTCTCTGCTCGAGGCAAAACGCGCCGAGATCGCGCTTATGCGGGAGGCTTACGGCCTTGCGCCGACCGGGCGGCCTTTTTCTCCTTGAACGGGCCTCCCGCGGGGCGCGATACTCCCAAATGGCGAATCTCCAAGGAATGGCGGCGCGGAAATGGCGGCAAGGAATGGCGGCGCGGTTTTCGACCGATGAACTGACAATCCGAGCGAGGCAGAACAGAACGCCATTCGCGTTGAAGTCGAGCGGCTGAGACTTGAACACCGCGACCTGGAGGCCGCCATCGACGCGCTGATCGCTGTGGGCGCGACAGACATGCTCCAGATCCAGCGCCTCAAAAAACGCAAGCTCGCGCTCCGCGACCGCATCGCCCTCCTCGAAGATCAGCTCACGCCCGACATCATCGCCTGAAGACGTCCCGGCACGCGACTTGAAGCCCGTAGTCCGAGGCGGTTCCGCTGTTCCCTTTTGGGACATGAGGGAACCGCCGTGGATCAACTTGCGGGAAAAATGCTCATGTCTCGTCTCGGTGTATCGCTCCATCGCTCCTTTGGGCGCCGCCCCGTCGACTTCGGCGAATCCGTCCGACCGGTACGGGAGAGTGCCTGGCGTCCATATCGCCGGCGGCACAGAGGCGCCGTCGTTCTTCGCGTCGCTCTCGGGCCGGGTCGTCTTTTTCCTCTCGCTCGCGGCGGCGTCGGCGATCAGCGTCGCCGTCTGCCAGTTCATCGCCTTCCGTCACTGAGCGTCCTTCGCAAGGAAGCCGAGAACGCGCAGCAACAGGGGCATTGTGAGCCCTTGCACGACAATGGAAAAGGCGACGACGCCAAAGGTCGCCACGACGATCGTGTCACGTAGCGGCAGCGTCCCGGGCAGGGACAGGGCGAGCGCCAGAGCGAGCGCGCCGCGCAGTCCGCCCCACCATAAGACATGCTGCTCGGCAAAGCTGATCCGCCAGCGCGAGGCAAGGAAAAGCGCGCTCAGCGGATAGACGGTCACCGCACGGGCGATGAGCACGATGAGGATCACCCCGAGAAGGCGCGGCAGACCGAAAGCGCCAAACGGCGTCGCGGCGACGTCGACGCCGATCATGAGGAAGACCGTCGAATTGGCGAGAAAAGCCGCGAACTCCCAGAAGCCGTGAACGAATTCGCGCCCCTTGTAGCTGAGATAGCTTCTGCTCCCGTCCCGCAGCAGCCCGAGATTGCCCATCATCAGGCCAGCCGTCACAGTCGCCAGAACCCCCGAAAGGTGAAAGTGCTCGGCCGTGAGAAACGCGCCGAAAGCGACGATCGTCGTCAGCGCGACTTCGATGAGATGGTCGGCCGTGCCCATGGCGACCAGGATCGCCGCGCCGCCGACGAGCGCGCCGATGGCGACTTCGCCCAGGACGATCCGCAAGAGCGTGACGATGACGTCGGTGGCGTTTGCGCTTTGCGCTCCATGGCCGTCGGCCCAGGCCAGGGCCATGACGAAGAGCACGGCGGCGGCGCCGTCGTTCAACAGGCTCTCGCTCTCGACGAGCAGCCGAAGCCGTCCTTTCACTCCGTTATCCTTGAACATGGCGATGATCGCGACGGGATCGGTCGCGGCGATGAGGGCGCCGAAAACGAGCGCCGAGGGCAGCGGCCAGCCCAGGAACGCGACGCAGGCCGCCGTCACGACGGCGGCGGAGATGAGCGTGCCTAATCCCGCGAGCATCGCAAGGGGAGCGGCGTCGCGCAGGAGTTCCCGCCAGGAGAGCGACAGCGCGGCTTCGAAAAGCAGCGGCGGCAGGATCAGATCGAAGATGAATTCATGCGTGAGATGCGAGCCGAAGTCTGGCTTGGTCAGCGCCAGGACCGCGCCGACGATGACAAGGCCCACCGTATAGGGAAGCTTCACGCGCCGCGCCCCGATGGCGACGATCATCGCTACGGCCAGCATGGCCACCGCCTGTGTCAAATGCTCGTCCATTTCGGATTCCAGCTCCCCTGCGACGCGCTTCTCTTTAGCCCGACGGCCGCCGCCAAACGACGAAAATTCTGCCGGAGCCGAGAAGATTGAGAGCCGGCGCCCGGACCCGTGAAGGATCACACGGCTTGCTTCGGCGCGGTCCATCGTCTATGCGGCATGGCTTCCCACATTCGAGCTGATGGATTTCAAGTGGCGAAGCCGAAAACGCCAGTCGCAGTCATAATGGGTTCCCAGTCCGACTGGGCGACCATGCGCCACGCCGTCGAGACCTTGCAGGCGCTCGAGGTGGGCTGCCAGCCGCGGATCATTTCCGCCCATCGCACGCCGGACCGGCTGGTGGCTTTCGCCAAGGGCGCGGAGGCGGAGGGTTTCGACGTCATCATCGCCGGCGCGGGCGGCGCCGCCCATTTGCCCGGCATGACCGCCTCAATGACCAACCTTCCGGTGCTCGGCGTGCCGATCGAATCCAGCGCGCTCAAGGGCCTCGATGCGCTCTTCTCCATCGTGCAGATGCCGGGCGGCATTCCGGTGGGGACTCTCGCCATCGGCAAGGCGGGCGCGATCAACGCCGCCATTCTCGCCGCCGCCATTCTGGCCCGCTCCGACAAAGCGCTCGGCGCAAGGCTCGCCGCCTTTCGCGCCAGGCAGACCGACGGCGTGGCGCTGACGCCATCCGACGAGGCGTGAACATGCTGTCGCCGGGTGGGACCATCGGAATTTTGGGCGGCGGCCAGCTTGCCCGCATGATGGCGCTCGCTGGCGCCCGCCTCGGGCTCAGGACTCATGTCTTTTCGCCCGTCGCGGACGATCCCGCCTTCGAGGTGTGCGCGGCGCGCACACTGGCCGATTTTCTCGATGAAGACGCGCTCGCCGCTTTCGCCGAAGCGGTCGACGTCGTCACCTATGAATTCGAGAACGTGCCGGCGCGCACGGCGCAGGTGCTTGAAGCGCATCGGCCGGTGCGCCCCAATCCGAAGGTGCTTGCGCTGACGCAGGACCGCCTGATCGAGAAGCAATTCGTGCGCGGGCTGGGCGTGGCGACGGCCGATTTTGCCGACGTCGGCGACGTCGAGAGCCTCGCGCGCGCGCTCGAGACCCTCGGACGGCCCTCGATCCTCAAGACTCGCCGCTTCGGCTATGACGGCAAGGGACAGGCGCAGATCAAGGAGGGGGTCGACGCCGCGCAGGCATTTGCGGGCCTTGGCGGCGCGCCCTGCATTCTCGAAGGGTTCGTGCCCTTCTCGAAAGAGGTCTCCGTCGTCGCGGGGCGCGGACTGGGCGGAGAATTTCGCGCCTATGACGTCTGCGAGAATGTTCACGAACATCACATCCTCGCCACGACGACCGCGCCCGCCGCGATAAGCCCCTCGACCGCGGAGGCGGCGGTCGGCATGGCGCGCCGCGTTGCCGAGGCGGCGGATTATGTGGGCGTCATCGCCGTGGAGATGTTCGTCGTCGCGAGCGCCGCGGGCGAAAGCCTCGTTGTCAACGAGATTGCGCCGCGCGTGCATAATTCGGGACATTGGACGCTCGACGGCGCCGTCACCTCGCAATTTGAACAGCATATGCGCGCCGTCGCGGGCTGGCCGCTCGGCTCGGCGCGCCGCCACGGGCGCCGGGTCGTCATGCGCAATCTGATCGGCGCGGCGGCCGACGCCTGGCCGCGGATACTTGCCGAGGACGGCGCCTGCCTACACCTCTATGGCAAGAAGGAAAGCCGTCCCGGCCGCAAGATGGGGCATGTGACGCAAATCGAGGAAGGCTGAGCGCTCACGCGAGCCAGTCGCGCGCGCATTCCAGAACGGCCGTGATGGCCGGATGGTCGATCTTGCGGCGCACGGTAATGGCGTAGAATTTCTCGCTGACGCCGTGGACGTCGCCGATTTTCACAACACCATACTGTTTCTCGATCTCTAAGCTCACCGCGGTCGGCGCCATGAAGAGCCCGACGCCCGCCGACGCGAAAGTCTTCATCAACGCGCTGTCGTCGATCTCGGCGCGAATGGTCGGGAAGATGCGCTTCGATTTCGAACCATTCATCGATGGAGCGGCGCAGAGCGGTCGCCGCGGTCGGAAAAAGGAAAGGCGCGCCTTCGAGCGAATCGGGAAAGCGGCCGCCATAGGCTTGCGCAAGCTCAGGCGCGCCGAACACCGCAACGCTGCATTCGCCGAGAAGATGGTTGTAGACCCGTCCACCCAGAGACGTCGTCGCTGGCGCGTCGGCCAGAACGAGATCGACCCCATGCAGCGAGAGCTCTGCGAGGAGTTGCTCGACCTTGTCCTCATGACAGACGATTTGCGTCTGTTGGGGATGGGTAAGCGCCGGAGCGATGAGTTGATAGACGACGAGCTTTGGCAACGCGTCGGCCACACCGACGCTCAGCCGCTGTCCCAGGCCGCCGCCCCTGCCCCGCAGGGAATTGGTGAGTTCGCGCCCCAAGGCGAAAATCTCGTCGGCGTAATTGTAGACGGTGCGCCCCGTCTCGGTCAGCGCAAGCTTGCGGCCCTCCTTGCGCAGGAGCTGCGCGCCGACCGCATCCTCGAAAACGGCAAGCTGGCCGCTGATCGTCGGCTGGGCGAGCCGCAGTTTCTCGCTGGCGCGCGTCACGCTGCCTTCGCGCACAACGTTCCAGAAGTAGAAAAGATGCTGATAGTTCAACCGTTCCATGGCAAATCCATCGTAAATTACGATATTTTAGATTTATATATTCTATTTTTCAATGAAATTTTTATTGGCTAAGGATTTTATCCGATTGGATTTGTCGAGGATCGAGAACGGTCGTGCCGATCTTTCGCATAGCGTGGCCATGAAACGCCCGACGCCGCCGCCGGGTCCAGCCGCCGGCCAGACGGGCCTCGACAGATTGACCGGCGCCCGGCTCATGCTGCTCCTTTGCGCCTTGGGCGTCGGCTATGTCGACGTCTTGTCGAACGTATCCGGCCACAGCGTTCTCACGCCCTATTCGGCGGGCTCGCTCGATGGGGTGACGCCGAGCTACGCAGCCTGGGGAACGACTTTCTACCTCATCGGCGTCGCGCTGGGCGTGCCGCTCGCCCGAATCTCGTCGGGACGATGCGGCGACTATCGCGTTCTCACTCTCGGCTATTTTTTCTATGCCGTCGCCTCGCTCCTCTGCGCGTTGAGCGACACGATCTTCACATATGCGCCGACGCGGTTCGTTTTTGGCCTTTTTGGCGGCGTGCTCGCCGTCGTCAGCCAATCCGCGGCGCTCGGCGAATTATCAGAAAAACACCAGCGACTCGGCCTCGCATATTGGGGGGCGCTCGGCATTCTACCCTACACGCTCGCCGTCTTTCTCGGCGGCTTCTGGGCGGAGTATTTCTCCTGGCGCTGGCTTTTCTACACCAACGCCACGCTGGGTTTTCTCATTTCGGCGACCGTCGGCGCGCTTCTCCATGGCCGCAGCTATGAACGAAAGATCGTTCGCTTCGATGTCGTTGGATTTCTTCTGCTCGCGACCAGCGTGATCGGCGTCCAGATGGCGCTGAGCATGGGCAATGATTTCGACTGGTTCGCGTCGCCGCCGCTCTTTGCCGCGTTGATTGTCGTCCTCCTGGCGGTTCCGACCTTCATCGTCTGGGAATGGGGCGAGAGGCATCCGATCGTCGACGTGCGCCTTTTTGCGCGACCGAGCTTCGCCGTTGGCGTCGCCTGCGGCTTTTTCGGATTTCTCACCATGCAGGGGCTCATGTCGCTTCTCTCGGTGCAGATGCAGCTTCTTCTTGGCTACAGCGCCTCGACCGCGGGCGAGGTCTATCTGACCATGGTGATCGGGGGCCTGCCCCTTGCGGGCGTCATGTACGAAATTTCGAAGAAGCTCGACGTGCGCTTCGTCATCAGCCTCATGTGCCTTTGCTCCTCCGTCGTGCTGACCTGGCTCGGACTTTTCGACACGAGCGCGCGCTTCGACACGCTCATCGCCCCGGTCGTTTTCCTCGGCCTCTGCGTCGCGGCCCTCGCGGCTCCATGTTCGACGCTCGCAACCTATGGGCTGACGGGCGCGCGCTATAAACGCGCGGCTGAGGAGTTCCTGCTCTTCCGCCTTGTCGGCGGCGCCTTTGGAATCGCCTTTCAAAGCGTCGTCTATTTCCGCCGCACGCCGTGGCGCCATGCGAATTTGGCTGAATATCTGGGCGGGCGCCATTACGCCTCACTGGACACGATCGCCGCTCTCGCCCAAAAATTACAATCTCTGGGCATGTCCGAATCGGTGGCGCGCCGTCAAATTGCTCGAATGATTCGCCAACAGGCGGGCATCCTCGCGCTAAACGACGCTTTCCTGCTTGGCGCCTGCGTCATGTTCGTGCTCGGTGTCGTCGTCTGGTTCGCGCGGCTGAAAAAAGGATCCGGCGGCCCATGGCGGAGAAGCCTCGAAACGGGACGGCAAAACCTTGACGACAGCGCATTGACGAGCCCCTGCACCAGCGTTCGGCGCCGGCCCGCGGGTTCCGCCCTGTTCGCGGGCGGGGCGTCGCTTACCGCCGCCGCGGCGCTCGCTGGATGCGCGCCGACCGCCCAGCAGGAGCGCGCGCAATTTCTCGAGCCGCCAGCCATGAGCCGCACCATCGCGGCCGCCGGCGTACGCAGCGTCAGCGACGAAAAGGCGTGGCCGAGCCAGCAATGGTGGAGCGCCTTCCGCAGCGCAGAGCTCAACCGCGTCGTCGACAAGGCGCTTGCGGACAATCAGAGTCTCAAAAAGGCGATCGACACGTTGAGAGAAGCGCAGGCTTCCGTTGACATCGCCGGATCGCGACTGACGCCGACGATCGAAAGCGATCTCTCCTACAAACAATATCGCTACGCCGAGCACGGCGTCGCCGCCGGCTTCAATCCGCAACAGGCCGGCCTGGAGAAGTCCGCCGCCTTCCTCAATCCGATCTCCGCAAAATGGGAGCTTGATTTCTGGGGCAAGAACCGCGCTCTGCTCAACGCCGCCATCGGCGACGCCATGGCGCAAGAAGGCGAATTCGCGCAGGCGCGGCTTTTGTTGACCACGAGCGTCGCGCGCGCCTATCTGCGCGGCTATGCGCTTGCGGGACAGTTGCCGCTCGCCGCCGAGCTCGTGAAATTGCGCCGCGAGCTGCGCACCCTCGCGGAGACGCGTTATCAGACGGGCATCGACACGCTCGACTGGGTCCAGATCGCGCGCACGAATGAAGAAGCGGCGGCGCGACGCGAGATCGCGCTCAAGGCCGCCATCTCCATTCAGGAGAACGCCATCGCCCGTCTCATGGGCGAAGGGCCGGACGCGACCCGCGACCTTTTCGCCGGCAAGAAAGGCCTGGCGCCCGCGCAACCGGCGCTGCCCAAGCATCTGCCAATCGAACTCCTCGCGCATCGTCCGGATCTTTCCGCGGCGCTGCGGCGCGCCGAGGCCTGGGCGGATCGCATTCACGCCGCCAAGGCGCTGTTCCTTCCCTCGATCGACATTTCCGTCTCGGCGGGGCTCGAAGCCTCCGTCACATCGACGCAATTCACCAAGCTCGGCGGCTATCTGCTCAATCCGGGCGCGATGGTCTACAGCGCGACCCCCGGCCTGCATCTGCCGCTCTTTCAAGGCGGCAAACTCACGGGCAATCTGGACGTGCAGCGCGCCGATTACGATCAGGCCGTGGACACCTATAACGAAACGCTGCTGGCGGCCGCCCAGCAGATCGCCGACGCGCTCGCCAATCTCAAGCGGGCAAGGCCGAGCTCGAGTCTCAGACGCGTTTCGTGAAGGCGCGGCGCGCCGAGCTCGAGCTCGCGCGCGTCGCGCTTGCGCGACGGCTTGCGGGACCGGCGCGAAGTCGTGCAGGAATACGCCGATCTGCTCGACGCCGCTTTCGTGCAAAGAAATCTTGAAGGCGAACGGCTGGTCGCCGCCGTCGATCTTTATCAGGCTCTTGGGGGCGGCTATATCGACGACTCCGGCATATGGACGCAGAAGCCCGCGCCGGAAAACGACCCGATCACGCCGATCGTCGACGCCGTGCAGGCGCTCGGAGGGGGCTGACGTTGGCAGTTGATGACACCGAGGCTCCCAAGCCGGCCGCGCCGCCATTCGCGCAAGAGCATTCGGGCGCGACGCGCTTTCCTGCTCCGCGCGCTCGCGATTGGCGTCGGCGTCGGCGCGCTCGCCGCCCTCGTGCATTGGTTCACCACCGACCGCGGCTGGGTGACGACCGACAACGCCTTCGTCACCGGCAATATCATCCCCGTTCAAGCCGACGCGACGGGCGTCGTCGCGCAAGTGCTCGCGGAGGAAACCCAACTCGTCAAGAAGGGCGAGATTCTGGTGCAGCCTCGACGCGCAGCGCGCGCACGCCGCGCTCGGACAGGCCGAAGCGGAACTCGGACGCGCCGTGCGCAATGTCGGCGCGCTCTTCGCCAATCGACGCCAGATCTGCCAGAAATCACGGCCCGCGACGCGGTGCGCGAACGCACGCGACACGATCTTTCGCGCTACAAGCAGGCGGCCGCAAGCGGCGCCGCCTCGCGCCAATTGCTGCAGAACACCGAGGACACGCTCGCCTCGCAAGAGGCGGATCTGCGGGAAGCCCGCGCGGAATATCAGGCGATCGAGGCGCGTATCGGCGGCCTGACGCCGACGAACCATCCCGACATCGACGTCGCGCGGGCGCGCTTCAATGACGCGTTCATCGAATATCTGCGCCAGAACATCCGCGCGCCGGCGACGGGCTATGTCGCCAAGCGCCGCGTGCAGGTCGGCCAGCGCGTGCGGCCCGGCGATCCGATCATCAACATCGTGCCGCTCGATCATCTCTGGGTCGAAGCGAATCTTTGGGAAAACCGCATGGATCGGATGCGGCCCGGCCAGCCCGCGGTGATCAAGGTCGATCTCTACGGATCGAGCGTGACCTATCATGGCGTCGTGGAGGGGCTCGTGCCCGGCTCCGGCAGCGTCTTCGCGACATTGGCGCCGGACAATGCAACGGGCAATTTCATCCGCATCGTGCAGCGCGTGCCGGTGCGCATTTCCATCGACCCCGACGAATTGAAGCAAGACGCCGCTGCGTCCCGGCCTCTCCACCGTCACATCGATCAATGTCGACGCGCCGACACGAAAGCCGCCAATGAGTCGGTTGTGAAGACCTCGACGGGAGAATATCCTCCGACGTCTACGACAAGGATCTCGCCGAGGCGAAGGCGCGCGCCGACAAGATCATCCAGGATAATGTCTTCGAGTCTGCGGGCGACAAGGACGCCTGCGTTCTCCCAGCCCCGTAGATGGCGTCGGTTGACGACGCCCCGGCGCCGTTGCAGATTTATGCGCGATGGCGGCCTGAGGACTTTCCCATGAGAATATTTTGCGGCGACTGTCGCCCTCGTGGCGACGACAGGCTTCGCACATGCCAATTACGGCTATTGCTTCACGTCCGGACTATGGGCGGCACAAAGGTTTTGATCCATGACGACGTGCATGAAGCGGAGTTTTGGAACGGCGCGACGGTGGACGCCTATCGCAATACGCTGGAGACATCGCATCGCTTTCGCTTCGGGCGGTTGACCTGCCCCGGTTTTGACACGGAGGGCGAAGCCGCGGAAAGCCTCGCGAAAGTGCGGCGCATCTACCTCGAAAACGGCTATGCGGATTTCACCTTTCCGCCACGCCCGGCCGCCGACCGACGGCGCGCATAGGCGCAGCCTCAGGCGAATTCCATGATCACCGCGTCGACCGCGAGGCTGTCGCCGGGCTTGGCGAGGATCTTCTTGACGGTCACGTCGCGCTCGGCGCGCAGCACGTTCTCCATCTTCATCGCCTCGACCATGCACAAGCGCCTCGCCGGCCTTGACCTCCTGGCCTTCCTTCGACGTCGATCGTTCTTGACGAGGCCCGGCATCGGGCAAAGAAGATGCTTGGAGGCGCCGGCGTCCTTCTTCTTCGGCATCAGCGCGGCGAGTTCCGCCTCGCGCTGGGTATAGACGCGCGACGGGACGCTCACGCCCTGATGCGACAGCTCATAGCCGTTGAGGATCGGCCGCGTCTGCACGTAAGACCGTGTGGCCGTCGACGTCGCCCTCGAAGACCGAGCTCGCCCGGCCGCCAATGCGACGAGACGCGATGGGCGCGATTGTCCTTCTCGGCAAAACGCACGACCAGCGCCTCGCCCTGCTCCTCAAGCGAGCACGTCGAAGCGCGCGTCGCCGAGCATGCAAACGCGCTCGCGCGTGAACTCGACCGGCCGGCCGTTCGCGAGCTGGCCGCTGATCTGGCGCTTGCGGGCGTTGCCGATGTGATCGATCAGCGTCGCCACGGCGGCGAGCGTCATGCGCAAGTCGCCGGTCGGCTCCGGCGCGCGAGAAGCCTTCCGGATATTCCTCGGCGATGAAGCCGGTCGACAGACGGCCGGAACGCCAGCGCGCACTCTGCATCAGCGACGACAGGAACGGGATATTGTGGCGGATGCCGTCGATCACGAAACGGTCGAGCGCATCGGCCTGCGCCGACGATGGCGCGTGAGGCGGTCCGGCGCATGGGTGACGAGCTTGGCGATCATCGGATCGTAATGGATCGAGATTTCGCGGCCTTCGGTGACGCCGGTGTCGTTGCGCACGGTGATCCCGCCCTCCTTCTTTTCCGCCGGCGGGCGGTATTTCACCAGGCGGCCGATCGAGGGCAGGAAGTTGCGGGTCGGATCCTCGGCGTAGATGCGGCTCTCGACCGCCCAGCCATTGATCTTGACGTTCTCCTGCTTGATTTGCAGCGGCTCGCCGGCGGCGACGCGGATCATCTGCTCGACGAGATCGATGCCGGTGATCAGCTCGGTGACCGGATGCTCGACCTGCAGGCGCGTGTTCATCTCCAGGAAGTAGAAGCTCTTGTCCTGCCCGGCGACGAACTCCACCGTGCCGGCCGAAGTCGTAATCGACCGCTTTGGCGAGCGCGACGGCCTGCGCGCCCATTTCGGCGCGGGTCGCCGCGTCGAGCAGCGGCGACGGGCGCCTCCTCGATGACCTTCTGATTGCGGCGCTGGATCGAACATTCGCGCTCGTTGAGGTGAATGACATTGCCGTGCTTGTCGCCCAGCACCTGGATTTCGATGTGGCGCGGATTGACGATGAACTTCTCGACGAAGACGCGGTCGTCGCCGAAGGACGAGGCCGCCTCGGAGCGCGCGCGCGTGAAGCCCTCGATCGACCTCGGCGTCGTTGAAGGCGACGCGCATGCCCTTGCCGCCGCCGCCGGCCGAGGCCTTGAGCATCACCGGATAGCCGATGTCCTTGGCGATCTTCGACGGCCTCTTCCGGCGATTCGATCACGCCGAGATAGCCCGGCACGACGCTGACCTTCGCGGCGGAGGCGAATTTCTTGGATTCGATCTTGTCGCCCATCGCCTCGATGGCGCGCGGATTGGGGCCGATGAAGACGATGCCGGCCGTCCTTCAGCGCATTGGCGAAAGCCGCGCGCTCGGAGAGGAAGCCATAGCCGGGATGCACCGCTTCGGCGCCGGTCTGCTTGCAGGCGGCGACGATCTTGTCGATCAGCAGATAGGATTGCGCGGCCGGCGGCGGACCGAGATGAACGGCCTCGTCCGCCATCTCGACATGCAGCGCGTCGGCGTCGGCGTCGGAATAGACGGCGACCGTGCGCGATGCCCATCTTCTTCGCGGTCTTGATGATGCGGCAGGCGATTTCGCCACGGTTGGCGATCAAAATCTTGCGAAACATGCGCGCCCCGTTGCCCTTGATAATGCGCTGTCGCGCCGCGCGCTTCATCGAGAGCGCTGGCGCGCGCCGCCTCCCTTGCGCCCTCGACCGTCTTAGCTCTTTGTTTCAGTCTCGTCGTCGGCGCGCTGTTCCTGCACGCTGTCGATGATGCCGAAATCCTTGGCCTCTTCCGCCGACATGAAGTGATCGCGGTCGAGCGTGCGCTCGATCGTCTCATAGTCCTTGCCGGTATGACGGACATAGATGTCGTTCAGGCGCTTCTTGACCTTCAGAATATCTTCGGCGTGGCGCTGAATGTCCGACGCCTGGCCCTGGAAGCCGCCGGAAGGTTGATGCAGCATCACGCGCGCGTTCGGCAGTGCGAAGCGCAGTGCCCGCCTCGCCGGCGCACAGCAGCAGCGAGCCCATCGACGCCGCCTGACCGACGCAGAGCGTCGAGACCTTCGGCTTGATGAACTGCATCGTGTCGTAGATCGCGAGCCCCGAGGTGACGACGCCGCCGGGCGAGTTGATGTAGATCGAGATTTCCTTCTTCGGATTTTCCGACTCAAGGAACAGGAGCTGCGCGATGATGACCGACGCCATGTGATCTTCGATCGGTCCCGTCACGAAGATGATCCGCTCGCGCAGCAGGCGCGAATAGATGTCGAAGCCGCGCTCGCCGCGCGACGTGTTTTCGATCACCTGCGGAATGAGATACTGGTTGTAGACCTCGATCGGATCACGCATCGCATCGCCTTCCCTTGGCCGTCTCGTGCAGCCTTCGCCGGCGCGGGCGGCTTCCGCTCGCCCCCGGCCGGAAACGTCCTCTTCCGTCATATGCCGGCCCGCGCCGGGACGCAAACAAACGCTTACGCTTCGTCCTCTTCCTTGAAGAGGTCTTCCTTGGACACGGTCTTGTCCGTGATCTTGATCAATTTCGAAATATGATCGACCACACGCTCTTCATAGATGGGCGCGCGCAACTGGGCGAGCGCCTGCTCGTTGTTCCGGTAGAAATCCCAGACCTGCTTTTCCTGTCCCGGGAACATGCGCACGCGCTCGACCAAGGCGTCGGTCAAGTCCTTGTCTTCCACCTTGACGCCGGCGCCCTGGCCGATTTCAGCGAGAACGAGGCCGAGCCGCACGCGACGCTCGGCGATCGGCGGAATTCGGCGCGGGTCTCCTCCTCGGTCTTGCCTTCTTCCGCGACCGGCTGACCGGCGCGGCGGCTTTCGGCCTCGTGCTGCGCCCCAGATATTGGTGAACTCCTGCTCGACGAGCGTCTCCGGCAGATCGAAGGCATAGCGGCTGTCGAGCGCGTCGAGCAGCGCCCGCTTCAGCTTGTCCCGCGAGGCTTTGTGGAAATCGGCCTCAAGATTGCTCTTGCACCGCCGTTTGCATCGCGTCGACGGATCTCGAAGCCATATTTCTTGGCGAGCTCCTCGCCGATTTCGATCTTGCTCGGGGCGGCGACGGCCTTCACGGCCACGTCGAATTCAGCGTTCTTTCCGGCGAGATGCTTGGCGGAATAATCCTCGGGAAAGGTCACTTTCACGACGCGCGCCTCGCCGGCCGCGGCGCCCTCGAGTTGTTCTTCGAATCCCGGAATGAAGGTTCCCGATCCCAGAACAATGTCGACGTCGCCGCCCGTCCCGCCCTCGAAGGGCGCGCCGTCGAGCTTGCCGGTGAAGTCGATGGTGAGCTTGTCACCCTTCCCGGCCTTTGCGCCCTCGGCGCGGGGCTCAAATTCCTGAACCCGGTCTGCCAGATTTTTCAGGGCGTTCTGAATATCCTCGGGGCCGACTTCGGCGATCGGGCGCTCGAGCGCAATGTCGTCCAGACTGCCAACCTCGATCTGCGGGAGCGTCTCGAAAGTGACCGTGAAGGCGAGGTCGCCTTCGGCCGCAAGCGCGCGCTCGACCTCATCCTGACCGCCGGGAAAATCGAGCTTGGGCTCGACGGCGATTCGCAGATTGTTCTCTTCGACGATCTTGCGGTTGGCTTCGTTCACGGCCTCCTGCAGGACGTCGCCCATGATGCTTTTGCCATAGAGCTTCTTGAGATGGTTGATCGGCGCCTTGCCGGGACGGAAGCCCTTGATCTGCGCCTTGGCCTGCACCTCGGACAGCTGGGCCGCGAGCTTGGCCGCGAGATCGCCGGCCGGCAGCACAACTTTGAATTCCTGCTTCAAACCCTGCGAGGAGGTTTGCGTCACTTGCATGTCGATCGCCTTCTACAACGTCAAAGCCGCCAGCGCGCGCACGGGCGGATCAATTCGATAATTTCCGCGAAATGCGGCGTTTGGTGCGGGCGGAGGAGTCGAACCCCCACGACTTTCGTCACCGGAACCTAAATCCGGCGCGTCTACCAGTTCCGCCACGCCCGCGAGTGCGAGCCCGTTCCGGACCCGCCGCGAAAACCTTCAGCCCGCGAGCGCGGGCGCCGCTCTATAGCATGGTCGGCGCCTTATGCTCGAAAAAAAGTGCGCCTTTGCATGCGGCCTTTCGGATCGCTTGCGCGATCGCCCGGCGACCCTGGCGAGTTGCCGGCTGTCCAGGAGTGGGCCATACGGGAGCGACCGCCGCCTCGGCGGCTTTAAGGAACGAAGCCCATGGCGACGCCTTCTCTCTCTCGCCGCGGCCTGCTCGCCGGGGTCGCCGCGAGCCTCGCGGCGTTGCCGGCGCAAAGCGCAGCGCCGCAGGGTCCGCGCCTCCTCGAAGCGCGTTCCGGCCGGGCGAAGATCGGCCTCGGCGGACACTGACATCCTGGGTTTCGAGGGCGTCGCGCCGGGTCCGGTCCTGCGCTACAGGCAGGGCGACGCACTGAATCTGCGCCTCGTCAACACGCTCGACCTGCCCGCCTCCATTCATTGGCACGGCATGCGGGGCGACAACCCCATGGATGGCGTCGCCCCGCTCACACAGAGCGCCGTCGCGCCCGGCGCCTCCTTCGATTATCGCCGCAAGCTCCCCGAACCCGGCCTTTTCTGCTATCGGCCGAGCGTCTACGGCAAGACGCCGGAACTGATGGGTCGCGGCCTCAAGGGCCTCCTCGTCGTCGACGAGCTCGAGCCCCTGCCCGCCGACCATGACCTTCTGCTGCGTCCTTGACGACTGGCGCCTGGACGCGCAGGGCCGGATCGAAGGCGGCTTCGACGATCCGGCCGAAGCGCGCGAGGCCGGGCGGATCGGGCCGCTGCTCGCCGTCAACGGCAAGACCGCGCCCGCGACCTTCGACTTCGCCGCCAATGCGCGCGTGCGCCTGCGCCTCGCCAATCTCGCCAATGCGCGCATCATGATCCTCACTTTCGACAATGTGCAGCCCTTCGTGATTGCGATCGACAGCCAGCCCTGCGACGCCTTCGAGCCGGTGAGGCGCAGCATCCCGGTTGCGCCCGGCGCGCGCTTTGAGCTCATTTTCGACATGCCGGCGACGGAGGGGGCGAGGGCGCGCGTGACGCTGCGTGGGGCGAATCGGGGCCGACTCCGATCTTCTCGTCGCGACGGCGAAGGGCGCGCGGGCGGAAAAGCGCGGCCTCATCTACGCGCTTCCGGCGAACCCGGCTTTACCCCGCGAAATCAAGCTCAACGCAGCGAAAAAAGTTGACCTCGTCATCGAGCCGGGGCCGCCCGAAGGCCCCCCCTGGCTCATCAACGGCGCCGCAACCAGAGGGTATGACGGGCCGCCGCTGTTCAGGGTGAAGCAAGGCGCGCCCGTTACGCTGGGTTACGTCAACAGATCCAAGGTTCCGCTCGCCATGCACGTCCATGGGCACGCCATGCGGCTGCTGCATGATCTCGACGACGGTTGGGAGCCCTATTGGCGCAATGGCGTGATCATTCCCGCGGGAAAGACCAAACATGTTTCGTTCATCGCCGATGCGCCGGGCAAATGGGCGATTCATGACGATATTTTGGAGCACGAGGCCGGGGGCCTCGCGACGTGGTTCGAGAGCGCCTGAGCGCCTCCCATGCTTCAGGGTCCTAAGCTGTTTTCCAACCTTCAGAAATAAAATTCGAGGTTTTCCTTTTTTTTCAGATTTGCAGCGCAGAATAGGTCACAGACAAAATTGCAACCTTTGGTTGCTACCCTGCGAAATGCACTGAACGCTCGATGCGTTCGTCGCGTCTCGCCCGTCGGACGAACGAATGGCCCTCCCCTGTGCCGCATGGTCTCGAAAAATGAGTTGGCCCCGTGTTGACGGCGGCGTAGCGCCGATGCGCCGCCCGTCTCCCATGGCGGGAGACGGACGATGACGAAATTCCTCTTCCGCGGCGCGCAGAACCCCAAGGACTTTCCAAACTGGCGTTTCGAGACCCTCGACATCGAGCACCATCCGGAGACGGCGTCGATCTGGATGAACTATCGCGTCGACGCGCCGCAGTGCTTCACGCCGAAAATGCTCGCCGAATTGCTGGAGCTGCGCGACTCGTTGCGCGCGCTCGACAGCTCGGAGGTCGCGCGCGACTTTCCATTCAAATATCTCGTCATGGCGGCCAGACGGCCGGGGGTCTTCTCCTTTGGCGGCGATCTAGCCACCTTCGTCCAGGCCATCCGCCGGCAGGATCTGACGCTGCTCCTGACCTACGCGCACGCCTGCGTCGATCTCGTCTACAGCTATTCGCGCAGCCTCGACCTGCCGATCGTCACCGTCTGTGCCGTGCATGGGCAATGTCTCGGCGGCGCGCTGGAAGCCGCCCTGGCTTTCGATTTCATCATTGCCGAGGAGGACGCGATCTTCGGACTTCCGGAAGTGGCGTTCAACAGTTTCCCCGGAATGGGGGCGGTGACCATGCTCACACGGCGCGTCGGTCCCGCGCTGGCGCAGAAGATCATCATGGGCGGCCAGGTCTACTCGGGCCGGCAAATGTTCGACGCCGAAGTAATTGATCAGGTTACGCAGCCCGGACGCGCCCGCGCCGCCGCGCATGAATGGATGAAGGACGACCGGGATTGGAAGAAGTGGCGGCGTCGCCGCGCGATCGCCGAGGCGCGCCGCCGCAGCCATCCCGTCACCCATGAGGAGCTGGTGCGCATTACGGAATTATGGGCGGAATGCTCCGCCCGGATCGAAGAACGCGACCTGCGACACATGGAGCGTCTCGTACGCGCGCAACGGCGGATGATCGCCGAGGCGCAGGAGCAGCCCGGCGAGGCGGCCTCGCTCCAATCGACCCCGCAATAACGGATCGTGCGATGATCGTCTCGCCCACGCCAAAGAACGCCGCCGAAGCGGAGATCTACGCAGACCTCGTCGAAACGCTGTTCGATACGACCCATACGCTCGTCACCGGCATTCTCTCAGGCGTTCTTGTTCCGACGATCGCCTGGCTTGCGACGGGCAATCCCGCCTATCTTCTGCTCGTTCTGGCGATGATCCTGATCGGCGCCTATCGCCTCCACACGCTCGTCAGCCATCAACGCACGCCGATCAAAGCGCGCCGCGCCGATTCCGCCATCTGGGAGCGTCGCTACGCTGTCGGCGCCATCAGCTTCATGGCGCTGCTCGGTCTCTCCGCCGCGCTGCTGTTCAATTATCACCACGATGAGGTCGTCGGATATTACGGCGTCATCATCATGACCGGGGTCACCGGCAATCTCGCCGCCCGCAACGCGGCGCGTCCCAACATCGTCTTCTGGCAGGTCATGGGCACCTGCATGCCCCTCGCCTTCACGCTGCTCGTTAATTTCTCGCCCTGGTACTGGGGCATTTCCGCCTTTCTCTATTTTGGCGCGCTCTCCGTTTTCAAGACCACGAAATTCATCCAGGGACACCTCGAGTTAGCCCTGCGCAATGGGCTCGACGCCATGCGTCAGCGCCAAAAATTCAGCATCGCGCTCAATTCGATGACCCATGGTCTATGCATGGGCGACTCGAGCCTGACAATTTCCGTCATGAACCGGCGCATCGTCGATTTCTTCGGCATCGTCGCCGCGTCGACGCCCATTCGTCTCGATTCGCTCGCGCATTCGATCGCGCGTAGCGTCGACATGTCCGCCGCCGAAACGGCGTTGTTCACGGAGCGGTGGATGCGCCATGCGGCGATGTCGCATACGAACGTCTTCATGCACAAGATCGGCGAGCGATATTTCGATTTTCACTGTGAAAGGGCGGAAAATGGCGCCTTCATCACCGTCGTGGAGGACGTCACGACGAAGCAGCGCGCGCTGCGCGAAATCGAGCGCATCGCGCATTTCGACGAGCTGACCGGACTTCCCAACCGCTATCAGTTCCAGGATGCGCTCGGCAGCCATCTCGCGCGCCTCGAGCATGAGGGCGTGACAGCGGCGCTGCTCAATATCGATCTCGACCGCTTCAAGGAAGTCAACGACACGCTCGGCCATGTCATCGGCGATCAGCTTCTCTCGCATGTCGGCGCGCGGTTGAGCGCCTGCGCGCCAAGCCCCGATTTCGTCGCCCGGCTCGGCGGCGACGAGTTCTGTGTGCTGGTCCGCCCGTCCACCGGCGCCCCGCCGATCGAAGCCTTGGCGAGCCGAATCCTGACCGAGATGTCGCGCCCCTTCAGCATCGGAGGGCATCGGATCACCATCGGAGCGAGCATCGGCGTCGCCATCGCGCCGACAGACGCCGACTCGCCGATCGGACTACTCAAATGCAGCGATCTGGCGCTCTACCAGGCGAAAGCGTCCGCCCGCGGAACCGCGGTCTGGTACACGCCGAAGATGCAAGAAGCGCTGATGCGCAAACGCGAGATCGAAGAGGATCTTCGCGAGGCTCTTCGCAAGGACGAGCTGGTCGTCTTCTATCAGCCGATCGTCAATTCGCGTCATGGCCGCGTCGTAGCAATGGAGGCGCTGCTGCGATGGCGCCACCCCGTCCACGGCATGGTCTCCCCGGGCGTCTTTATTCCCATCGCCGAAGAATCCGGTCTGATCCTGGAAATCGGCGCCTGGGCGCTGCGCAAAGCCTGCATGGACGCCGTCACCTGGCCTTCCCATGTCCGGCTCGCGGTCAATCTCGCCCCGTTGCAGTTCAAGCAACCCGACCTCGTCGACACGGTCGCGTGCGTTCTGCACGAGACCGGAATTCCGGCTGACCGGCTGGAACTCGAAATCACCGAGACGGCGCTCATCGCCCATAATGACGACGTGGAAGCCAAGGTGCGCGAGATCTGTGCGCTCGGCGTCCGTCTCGTCCTCGACGACTTTGGCACGGGCTACAGCAGCCTGGGCTATCTCAACCGCTTCCCGGTAAAAAAGGTGAAGATCGATCAGGCATTTTCGCGCCAGGCGATCGACTCGCCAAAAACCCAGGCGATCATCGGCGCCATTTCGACCCTCGCACGCGAACTCGACCTTGATCTGGTGGCCGAAGGGGTCGAAACCCACGCCCAGCTCGCCTTCATGGCGAGCAAAAGCATTTTCATGATTCAGGGCTTCCTGTACAGCAAGCCGCGACCAATCGAGGAACTGCTGCCCCTGCTCGAGGATTGGGCCGACGCCCCCCGGCTCGACGCGGCCTGAGACTCAGCGGCGCTCTGTCACGTCCACCGGCCGACGATCGATCGGCGGCTCCGCCATGCGCTGCGCCCTGAAGATGGCGTGAGAGGCGTTGTAGCGGCGTTCGAGACGGCCCAGATACCCGACCATTCCCGAGTAATCGGGTTGCGCGGCGACGACTTCCTTGACCAGAAGAAGATCGCGCGCTTCCGCGGCGGTGAGTATTTTGTCGCTGTCGATGAGGCGTTCGGCCTTCGCGAAGCCAATCCGGCGGCCGAGCGCCGCATAAAGCCCGAACAGATCGAAAGGCTCCCCCGAGAATGAGAAGCGCGCGCCGGTCTCCGCGACGATCGCCGAGCAGTTCATAGCGAAGTCGAAGTCGAGCCCTTCCATCAGTCCCCGCGCCCACGCAAGCGTGATGACGGGGGTATCGACGATGAGATCCGCGGTTGCGGCGACGAGATCCGCGAAGGCGTCCGAGGGCGTCGTCGCCGCGGCGCCGCCTTCCGCGAACTCAAAGACCAGAAATTTGAGGGCGGAATGCTCTCCCCGGTGAATGTCGCGCAGCAGTCGCGCTATTGTCTCTATGCTCGCGTGATCGAACCCCGGTCCCGGCTTGGCGACGACGACGGCGTCCTGCGCCTTGAGCCATGTTGTCCTGACGGTTTCGTTATATGCGGCAAACGCATGCGACGCTTTACTCGTGACAATAACCATAAGCGGCCTCGGGCGATAACGCGGCTGGGCGTTGATTGGTTAAGAAAACCTTAACCTAATATTTCAGAAATCGCTAAGTTAATTATTCGTAAACCGTCGCGGACCCGGGAGCGTGGTTAACGCCAGTCCTTTCCCCCGTCCCGAAAGCCTCCGTGTGGCCGAAGGTCGCAAGACATCCGCCGTGCACTTGATATATGCTAACCGCGAGCTGCCATGGGCGCGGCGCGTTTTCCCAAGGCGACGTGCGCGCTCCGGGGTTCTTGCATGGGGCGCGAGCGTCCGCTCGCGGCGCGTGAGGAGAAAACCGCTCGGCAAAGAAGCGGTAAATAATTGTTTTAAAGGGAGAAAACAGTATGAAGACGCGCTTTCTCGCCGCCATGGCTTTGGCGACGGTGGGTTTGGTGGGCCAGGCGCATGCGCATGGCGACGTCGGCTCCAACCAAGGTCAGTGCCTGATGAAGATCGGGCCCGACACGATGAGCTTCACGGGATATCAGCCCTTGAAGTCCCGTGAGCAGTTCTGCGACGACATCCCGGACGCCGGCCCGACGATCATCACGCTCGACGCGCAGCAGGACGAGTTGCGCGATATGAATCTCGAGATGCGCGTGCTTCGCGACGTCGGCCAGAAGGACGACAATGAAAACCTCGAAGCCAACACCGAGTATTTTTCCGCGCCCAAAAAATACAAGACCGGCACGTTGACGTTCGATCATAACTTCGCGAATGAAGGGAAGTATATCGGCCTCGTGAAGGCCAAGAGCGACGACGGCTCGAAAGAATATGTCGCCCGCTTTCCTTTCTCGGTCGGCCTGACGGCGACCAAGAACCTGACAATCGCGGTCTTCTTCGCCGCGCTCGCAGCGGTCGGCTTCGGCCTTTGGTACAAGAGCCAGTTCATCGACAAGAAAAAAGCGAGCTGAGGGACGGCGCCCTCAACCAAGCTCTTCGATACGGCCGTCGCGTAGCGTTACGCGACGGTCCATTTGCGCGGCCAGATCGAGATTATGCGTCGCAACGAGAGCGGCGAGACCCGACTGGCGCGCCAAAGTCATCAACGTCGCGAAGACATGCTCGGCCGTACGCGGATCGAGATTGCCCGTTGGCTCATCCGCGAGCAAGAGATGCGGCGCATTGGCGACCGCCCGCGCGATTGCAACCCGCTGCTGCTCGCCCCCCGACAATTCGCCCGGCCTGTGACCGGCCCGCGCCCGAGACGGAGATAGTCGAGCAACTGTTGCGCGCGCGTCTCCGCCTCTCGACGATCCAGACCATTGATCATCTGCGGCAGCGCGACGTTCTCAAGCGCCGAGAACTCTGGCAGCAGGTGATGAAACTGATAGATGAAGCCGATCGTCACGCGACGCAGATCGGTGCGTTCCGCGTCGCCCATCAGCGAGGTCGCGGCCGAATTGATGAACGCCTCTCCACTGTCCGCCCGCTCCAGGAGGCCGGCGATATGGAGCAGCGTCGACTTCCCCGCGCCGGACGGCGCGACGAGCGCGACCGTCTCCCCCGGAAAAATCGACAAATTGATGTCGACGAGGATATCGAGACGCGCCGCGCCCTCGCGATAATGGCGGGCGATATTGCGCAATTCGAGGACGGCCTGGCTCATGCGCTCACTCGTGCCTCAAGGCTTCGATCGGATCGAGCGAGGCGGCTTTCCAGGCGGGATAAATCGAGGCCAGCACGGCAAGCGCGAGCGTCATGACGACGATCATCGTCACTTCCCGCGTGTCGACGATGGCCGGCAATCTCGACAGAAAATAGAACTCGGCCGGAAAGAGATTGGCGTCGAAGGCCTTGTTCAGCGCGACGCGGATCGAGTCGAGATTTTTCGCGATGAGCAGGCCGAGGAGGAAGCCCGCGAAGGTGCCGACGACCCCGATGGACGCGCCGATGATGAGGAACACCCGAAGCACCGCGCCGCGGGAGGCGCCGATCGTGCGCAAAATCGCAATGTCCTGCGTCTTGTCCTTCACGAGCATGGTGAGGCCCGAGATGATGTTGAAGGCCGCGACGATCACGATGAGGGTCAGAATGATGAAAAGAATGTTCTTTTCGACCTGGAGAGTGTCGAAGAACGTCTTGTTGCGTTGCGCCAGTCCGTGACGATCAGCGGCCGTTCGACGGATTTTTCCAGCCGCGCGCGAAATAGATCCATCTGTTCGGGTCGTCGACGAAGGCTTCGACGACGGTCGCCTCGTCGCCCCGGTTGAAGAAGGCCTGCGCCTCCGTGAGCGGCATATAGACGAAGACATTGTCGAATTCGGACATGCCGATCGAAAAGATCGCCCTGACGTTGTAAGCCTTGATGCGGGGCGCGATCCCGAAAGGCGTCTGCGCGCCCTTGGCGATGAGCAGGCTGACCTTGTCGCCGACGGACACGCCGAGTGTCTCCGCGAGACGCTGACCGATGGCGACGCCCTCGCCATTGTCGAAACCCTTGAGCGCGCCGCTCGTCACATTGCCCGCGATGCCGGGCAGGCGCACGAGATCCTTCTCGCGAATGCCGCGCACAAGCACGCCCGACTGGCCGAACTGGGTGGAGATGCCAGCGGCCCCTTCAACCATCGGAATGGCGAGCTTGACGCCCGGCGTCGCCGCCGTCTTGGCGGCGACGTCCTCCCAATCGGTGAACGGCGTCTCGACCGCCTGAAGGAAGGCATGGCCGTTGATGCCCATGATCTTGTCCATCAGCTCGCGGTGAAAACCGTTCATCACCGAAGTGACGACGATCAGCGTGGCGACGCCAAGCATGATCCCCAGGAAGGAGAAACCGGCGATGACCGAGACAAAGCCGTCGGCGCGGCGCGCACGCAGATAGCGCAGCGCCACCAACCACTCAACGGCTGAAAAGGCTTTGGCGCCGCTCGCCGTCGCTGCGACGGATCGGGTGTCGCTCATGCGATCGCCTGCTTGACGGCGCCCACGACGCGGGCGACGGCGTCGGCGGGCGAGAGGAGTTCGCGCGCGCCGTCCGGGCGACGCTTGACCTCGACCCTGCCTTCGGCAAGTCCCTTGGGCCCGACGAGAATCTGCCAGGGCAAGCCGATGACGTCGAGCGCGGCGAATTTGGCGCCCGGCCGCTCGTCGCGGTCGTCGTGCAACACGTCGAGCCCGGCGGCTTCGAGCTGTGCGACGAGTTCCCCGCAGACCGTGCCGGTCCCGCTGTCGCCAACCTTGAGATCTGCCACGCCGACATGAAAGGGCGCGACGCTCTCGGGCCAGATGATCCCCGCCGCGTCATGCCCCGCCTCGATGAGGGCGGCGACAAGACGCGACGGACCGATGCCATACGAACCCATTTGCACGACGACCTCCTTGCCGTCGGGGCCGCTGACCACGGCCTTCATGGGTTCCGAATATTTGGTCCCGAAGTAGAAAATGTGGCCGACCTCGATGCCGCGCGCCGAAACCTTATCCGCGTCCGGGAGGGCGGCATAGGCGGCGGCGTCATGCATTTCGCTTGTCGCGGCATAGCGGCTCGTCCACTTGCCGACGATCGCCTCGAGGCCCGGCGCGTCGTCGAAGTCGACGCCTGCCGGCGGCGGCGGGAAAGCGAGGAAGTCCTTGTGACAGAAGACTTCGCTCTCCCCGTCTCGGCCAGAATGATGAACTCGTGGCTCAGACTGCCGCCGATCGGCCCGGATTCGGCGGCCATTGGAATGGCCGTGAGCCCCATGCGCGCGAAGGTGCGCAGATAGGCGACGAACATCTTATTATAGGCGTGACGGCCCGCCTCGGCGGTCAGATCGAAGGAATAGGCGTCCTTCATGAGAAATTCGCGCGAGCGCATCACGCCGAAGCGCGGACGCACCTCGTCGCGAAACTTCCACTGGATATGATAGAGATTGAGCGGCAGATCCTTGTAGGAGCGCACATAGGCGCGAAAGATCTCGGTGATCATCTCTTCGTTGGTCGGCCCGAAAAGCATTTCGCGCTCGTGGCGATCGGAAATGCGCAGCATCTCCTTGCCATAGGCGTCGTAACGGCCGGATTCGCGCCACAAGTCCGCTGACTGAATAGTGGGCATAAGGCATTCGATCGCCCCGGCGCGATTCTGCTCCTCGCGGATGATGCGCGTGATGTTGTTCAACACCTTCAGGCCCAACGGAAGCCAGGCGTATATGCCTGCCGCTTCCTGCCGGATCATCCCTGCCCGCAGCATCAGACGGTGGGAGACGATCTCGGCCTCTTTCGGCGTCTCGCGCAAAATGGGCAGGAAATAACGGCTGAGGCGCATGGGGTCTTCCACTTCACGAATCGAAGGAATGCAAGCATAACGGCGGGTCAGCGGGGGTTGAAGCGCTTAGCGGCTGAAAAGGCAAGCGGCGGAAAACGTCCGGCCTTTCCTTTCCGGCCGCGGGACGCCATGTCGGCATCCGGGAGGACGCCATGACACAGCAAAGCTTCGCGGTTCGCGACAATCGGGCGCAAAGCCGGTTCGAACTGGAAATTGACGGCGCGCTGGCGCTCGCGGACTATATGCTCGAGCCGGGCGTGATCGTCTTCACCCACACCGAAACGCCCGCCGCGCTACAGGGCCGGGCGCGGCCTCTCGGCTCATTCACGACGCGCTGCTGATCGCCCGGGAGCGCGGCCTGAAGGTGCGCGCGACCTGCTCCTTCGTCGTCGACTATCCGACGCGCCACCCGGATTCGCCGATCTCGTCGGCTGAGGTTCTATCCCCAGGCAATTTCGCTCCCGCGCAGGACTTTGCGCTCAGGAGCGCTTAAATCAGCCCATGCGCCAATATCTCGACCTCGTCGATCGGATCCTGTGCGCGGGCGTCCGCAAGGAGGACCGCACTGGGACCGGCACGCTCTCGATTTCGGCCATCAGATGCGCTTCGATCTGGCGGAAGGCTTCCCGCTCGTCACCACCAAGCGCGTGCACCTGAAGTCGGTGATCCACGAATTGCTCTGGTTCCTGAAGGGCGACACCAACATCGGCTATTTGCGCGAGAATGGCGTCACCATCTGGGACGAATGGGCGAACGAAGCGGGCGACCTTGGCCCCGTCTATCAGCCAGTGGCGCGCCTGGCCAGCGCCGGGCGGGGCGACGATCGACCAGATTGCCTGGCTCGTGGACGAGATCCAGCGCAACCCCTTTTCGCGTCGCCTCGTGGTCACGACTGGACCCGGCCGAGATCGAGAAGATGGCGCTCGCGCCCTGCCACTGCCTCTTCCAGTTCCATATTGCCGAGGTCGACGGCGCGAGGCGGCTTTCCTGCCAGCTCTATGAACGTTCGGCCGACGTCTTTCTCGCGTTCCTTCAACATTCGAGCTATGCGCTATGACCCCATGCTCGCGCAGGTCACGGGCTGTGTTCCAGGGGATCTCATCCACAGCATCGGCGACGCGCATCTTTATCTCAACCATCTCGACAGGCGCGTTTGCAGCTTTCCCGCGCGCCGCGGCCGCTGCCGCGCCTCATTCTCGACAAGTCGGTCGCGTCGATCTTCGGTTTCCGCTTCGAGGACGTCGTCGTCGAGAGCCACCACCCTGGCCGGCCATCGCCGCGCCGATCGCGGTCTAGGTAGGGGCCGGCGCATGACGTCATCGCTTGCATCGCACCTCCCCTCGTGGCCGTCGTCGCGCGGCGCGCAATGGCGTCATCGGCGCGCAAAACAGCCTTCCCTGGCGGCTTCCGAGCGATCTCAAGCACTACCGGGAGCGGACCTGGGGGCCCCATGATCATGGGGCGCCGCACCTATAATCGATCGGCCGGCCCTTGCCGGGGCGGAAAGCGTGATCGTGACGCGCCAGGCCGATTACGCCGCGCCCGGCGCGCATGTCGCCTCGAGTCTCGACGAATCGCTGACGATCGCGCGCGGGCTCGCGGCGCGGATGGGCGCGCCGGAAATAATCGTTGCAGGCGGCGAAGAGATTTACCGCGCGTTGCTCGAGCGCACCGAGCTGATCGAACTCACCGAGGTCGCCCTTGACGCGCAAGGCGACGCCTATTTCCCCCCTCTCACGCCCGGAGAATGGGAGGAAATCGCCCGCGAGACGCCGCCAAGGGGCGCAAAGGACGCCGCCGACTTCGCGTTCGTCACCCTGAGGCGACGCCGCTGAGCGGCGCGGTCGGCGGGTAAAGAAGTGTTGCGGCGCGGGCGGGCTATGGCTATAAGGCCCCTCGCAAGCGGCCGAGAACGGCCTGGGATCGGAGTGTAGCGCAGCCTGGTAGCGCACCTCGTTCGGGACGAGGGGGTCGGAGGTTCGAATCCTCTCACTCCGAC
>CAVQNJ010000008.1:0-12210 GCA_963713845.1 uncultured Alphaproteobacteria bacterium | reverse complement strand
GGATCGCGACCGAGGAACAGCCCGGCCTCGTGATCCTCGGCAAACAGGCGATCGACGACGATTTCAATCAGACCGGTCAAATGCTCTCGGCGCTGCTTGGCTGGGCACAGGGCACGTTCGCATCGAAAGTCGGATCGCGGACGGCTCCGTCGACGTCGACCCGCGAAATCGACGGCGGCCTGCAGACGGTGAGCCTCAGGCTTCCCGGCGTTCGTCACGACGGATCTGCGTTTGAACGAACCGCGTTACGCCAGCCTGCCGAATATCATCAAGGCCAAGAAGAAGGAGCTCGCCGTCAAGGCGCCTTCGGACTATGGTGTCGACGTCGCGCCGCGCCTCGAGGTTTTGAAAACGTCCGCGCCCGCCACGCGCACCGCCGGCGTCAAGGTCGGCTCGGTCGCCGAACTCGTCTCCAAGCTCAAGGAAGCGGGAGTATTCTGACATGGCCATTCTGCTCCTTGCCGAAACCCGCCAATGGCGCGCTCGCGCCCGCGACCGCAAAGGCGCTGACCGCCGCCCAGTAGATCGGAGGCGCCGATCCACCTTCTGATCGTCGGCGCCGGGTCTCAAATCCGCCGCCGAACAGGCGCGCAAAGTTCACTGGGGTCGACAAGGTTCTGCTCGCCGAAGACGCGCCATCTCGACCACGTCCTCGCCGAGCCGGTCGCCGCGCTCATCGTCGGCCTCGGCCGGCCTATGACGTCATCATTGCGCCCTCGACCAGCGCGACGCAAGAATGTCCTGCCGCGCGTCGCGGCGCTGCTCGACGTCGGCCCAGATCTCGGACATCATCAAGGTCGTCGGCCCCGACACGTTCGAGCGGCCGATCTACGCGGGCAACGCCGTGCAGACGGTGCGCGCGACGGACGCCAAGAAGGTGATCACCGTGCGCACGACGGCTTTCGCCGCGGCGCCCGAGGGCGGCGCGGCGCCGATCGAGCCGATCGGCGCGGCCGGCGATCCGGGCATTTCCGCCTTCAAGAGCGAGGAACTCGCCAAATCCGAGCGGCCGGAACTCGACCTCGGCGCGCATCATCATCTCTGGCGGGCGTGGGCTGGGCTCAGCGGAGAATTTCCAGAAAGTGCTCGACCCTGTCGCGAACAAGCTCAACGCCGCCATCGGCGCCTCGCGCGCTGCTGTCGACGCGGGCTTTGTGCCCAACGACCTCCAGGTGGGGCAGACAGGCAAGGCGGTCGCGCCTGAGCTCTATATCGCCGTCGGCATATCGGGCGCGATCCAGCATCTCGCCGGCATGAAGGACTGCAAGATTATCGTGGCCATCAACAAGGACGATGAAGCGCCGATCTTCCAGGTCGCCGACTACGGCCTCGTCGCCGATCTTTTCCGAATCGGTGCCGCAGCTCGACGCCGAACTCGCCAAGCTCGGAAAATAGCGCGCCGGGCTCCCGACCAGGGGGCGTGGCGGACAGAACGAGACATTTGCGCGGCTGCCAGTTTTCTTTCAGGGTAAAGCCGAGTTATATTGCACTGCAATGCGACCGATTTTGCGTCGCAATCGTCCGGGTGGTCGCTGGCGGTTCTCTCGCTATGGTGTTCGAACAATGAGCTTCGAAATACGCAAAGTCGGCGTCATCGGCGCCGGGCAAATGGGCAAAGGCATCGCGCATGTTTGCGCGCTGTCAGGCTTCGACGTGGCGCTTAACGACGTCAACGCCGACCGCATCGCGGCCGGCATTGCCGATATTGGCACGCACATGCGCAAATCGGTCGAGCGCGGTTTTCTGGCCGGCGACGCTGTCGAGGGCGCGCTGCCGCGCCTCGCCGCCGCGCCCGCGCTCCAGGATTTCAGTGACTGCGACATCGTCATCGAGGCGGCGACCGAAATGAGGAGATCAAGCGGAAGATCCTGCTCGATGTCGCGGCGGTCGTGAAGCCCGACGGCGATCATCGCCTCGAACACCTCGTCGATTTCGATCACCCGCCTCGCCTCGATTACCGGCCGGCCGGAGCGTTTCATCGGCATTCACTTCATGAATCCCGTCCCGCGCATGCAGCTCGTCGAGCTTATCCGCGGCATCGCCACGGACGATGCGACCTTCGAAGCCGCGAAGGCCTTCGTCAAGCACATGGGCAAGACCGTCACGGTCGCCGAAGATTTCCCCGCCTTCATCGTCAATCGCATCCTGCTGCCGATGATCAATGAAGCGATTTACACGCTCTATGAGGGCGTTGGCTCGGTCGAGGCGATCGACACGGCGATGAAGCTCGGCGCCAATCACCCCATGGGGCCGTTGCAGCTCGCCGATTTCATCGGCCTCGACACGTGCCTCTCCGTCATGCAGGTGCTGCACGAGGGGCTCGCCGACACGAAATATCGCCCCTGCCCGCTGCTCGTGAAATATGTCGAGGCCGGCTGGCTCGGCAACAAGACCCAGCGCGGCTTTTACGATTATCGCAGCGGCACGCCGACGCCGACGCGGTAAGGCGTCGCCCCGGCCGAAGCGCTTCGCTTCGCGTTTTTTTGGCGCTTCCCGTGGCGCTGCGCTTGGCGCTTCCCTTGGCGCGTTCGACGCACTAGCTTCGCATCAACTGCGAAGGACCTTATTCCATGGCCACGATCGACGCCGTTTTGAATACGATCGACGCGAATCTGCCGGCGTCGACCCAGCGCCTGTTCGACCTTCTGAGCATCCCGTCCGTCTCCACCGATCCCGCCTATACCCAGCACTGCCTTCGGGCCGCCAATTGGCTCGCCGACACGCTGAGGGGCCTTGGCTACGCGGCCGAGGTGCGGGCGACTCCCGGCCATCCGATCGTCGTCGGCCACGCGAGCGCGAAGCGCAAGGATGCGCCGCATGTGCTCTTCTACGGGCATTACGACGTCCAGCCGCCCGATCCGCTGGATCTCTGGGAGAGCGACCCCTTCGCCCCTCGCCTCGCCGACGGCAATGTCGGCAAGGACATCGTCGCCCGCGGCGCCTCGGACGATAAGGGCCAGCTCATGACCTTCGTGGAGGCCTGCCGGGCTTTCGAAGCCAATGGCGGCCTGCCCTGCAACGTCACTTTCCTCTTCGAAGGCGAAGAGGAGACGGGCTCGCCCTCGCTTCCCGATTTTCTCGCCGCCCACAAGGCGGAGCTGTCCGCGGCGGCGATCGCGCTCGTTTGCGACACCGGAATGTGGAACGCGGCGACGCCGGCGATCACCGTCATGCTGCGCGGGCTGGCCCAGGAAGAGGTCGTCATCCGGGGACCAAGCCATGATCTCCATTCCGGAATGTTCGGCGGCCCGGTCCTGAACCCCATTCACGTTCTCGCCAAAATCATCGGCGATCTGCATGACGAGACGGGCAAGGTGACTCTGCCGGGCTTTTACGACGGCGTTCCCGAATTGCCCGAGGACGTGGCCGCGCAATGGCGCGAACTCGACTTCGACGAGGCGGCGTTCCTGTCCGGCGTGGGCCTGACCCGTGTCGGCGGAGAAGCCGGGCGCGGCGTCATCGAGCAGATCTGGGCGCGCCCGACCTGCGACGTGAATGGCGTCGTCGGCGGTTACACCGGCAAGGGCTCCAAGACGGTTTTGCCCGCGCAGGCCTCGGCCAAATTCTCCTTCCGCCTCGTGGGCGCGCAGGATCCCAGGGCCGTTATCGAAAGCTTTCGCGATTTCGTGATTGAACGGCTGCCCGTCGACGCCAAGGCGGAGTTCATCTCCCATGGCGCGTCGGGAGCCTTGCAGCTTCCCTTCGGCTCGGAGGCGCTGAACCGCGCCCGCCGCGCCCTCGCGCAGGAATGGGGAAAGGACGCCGCGCTGATCGGCTGCGGCGGCTCCATTCCGATCGTCGGGGCCTTCAAGCGCGACCTCGACATGGATGCGCTGATGATCGGCTTCGCGCTCGAGGACGACCGCATCCACTCGCCGAACGAGAAATACAGTTACACGTCTTTTCATAAGGGAACCCGTAGCTGGGCGCGGGTCCTCGACGCGCTGGCGTCCTAGTGGCAGGCCCGCAAGGGCTGAAATCGATCGCCGGGCGGCGCCGGCGCAGCTTCTAGGGGCCATGAACTCAAACGCGGATTCGCCGGGACGACGCGGCAATCCGCCACTCGCAATCCGGCTCAGAATGGGCTATGTAAGAAATCGTCCAAACTGAGCCGCAGGCAGGACGGGGCCGCGGGCGGTGTTGACAGGCGTCAAGACATCGAAGGGTTCCGTAGATGGTGTATCGGCGATATTTCGAGGCGGCCGTCTCCCGTCTGAAGGATGAGCGCCGCTATCGCGTTTTTGCGCATCTCGAGCGTGACGTTGAAGGTTTCCCGGACGCCAAATGGCACCGCGAGGACGGCTCCGTCGACGATGTGACCATCTGGTGCTCCAACGATTATCTCGGCATGGGACAGCATCCCGAGGTCATCTCCGCCATGGTCGAAACGGCCTCGAAGGTCGGCGCCGGCGCGGGCGGCACGCGCAATATCTCGGGAACGAGCCACGCCATCGTCGAGCTTGAGCGCGAGCTTGCCGATCTCCATGGCAAGGAGGCGGCGCTCGTCTTCACTTCGGGCTGGATCTCCAATCTTGCGGCGATCTCGACCATCGCCGATCTGCTGCCCAATTGCGTCATCCTTTCCGACGCCTCCAATCACAATTCGATGATCGAAGGCGTCAAGCGCTCGCGCGCGGACAAGAAAGTCTTCCGCCACAACGACCTCGACCATCTCGAGGAGCTTTTGATCGAAGCCGGCGCGCGGCCCAAGCTCGTCGTCTTCGAGAGCCTCTATTCGATGAGCGGAAACGTCGCGCCGGTCGCCGAGATCGCCGCGCTCGCCGAACGTTACGGCGCGATGACCTATGTCGACGAAGTCCATGCCGTCGGCATGTACGGGGCCCGGGGCGCCGGCGTCTGCGAACAGGCTGGCGTGATGGGCCGAATCGATATCGTCGAAGGCACGCTGGCCAAGGGTTTCGGCACGATGGGCGGCTATGTCGCCGGCGACGCGGTGGTGATCGACGCCATCCGCTCCTACGCCGGAGCCTTCATCTTCACCACCGCCTTGCCGCCCTCGGTCGCGGCCGCCGCCTGCGCGGCGGTGCGGCTTCTCAAGCGCCGCTCCGATCTGCGCGTCGCGCATCAGCGGGTGGCGCATATCACGAAACATGCGCTCTCGGCCGCCGGCCTCCCCGTGCTCGAGAACGGATCGCACATCGTGCCCGTGATGGTCCGCGACGCGGAGCTCTGCAAGGCTGCAAGCGATCTGCTGCTGACGCGCCATAATATCTACATTCAGCCGATCAATTACCCGACCGTCGCGAAGGGCGCGGAGCGGCTGCGCATTACGCCGACGCCGCGCCATCGCCATGAGCATATTGCGCATCTGGTCGAGGCCATGGTCGACGTCTGGCAGACCCTCAAGATCGCCTTCGTCGAGCCTGCGCCGCACAAGATGGAGGAGTCGGGCGCCGAGCGCTGCACCTATCCCGAGATCAAGCTCGCCGCTCAATAAGAGAGTTCTGGACCGACAATCTCCGATCTTGTTCGAATGGCCGGGTTTCGACCCGGCCTTTTATTTTGTCTTTCGCGCAACGCGCTAAATTTCTTCGTGTTCATTTCGCGCTTCATTAATCAGCGCAGGCACATGCTCCCCCTCAACGCGGCTGCGAGTCGCGACGCCGCGCTCGGGGAGGAATCATCGCATGAGCCATGTTCATGTCTTTGGGGCGGAGTTGGTGGGCAAGCCCCCGTTCGAAAAGCGGACGCCGGCGCCTAAAACGCGACGCGACCTGAAGAAATCCGTGCGGGCGATCGCGCTTTTCGCTTTCGGCTTTGGCTCGACCTCGCTGCTCATTCACATCGCCGTGGGCTTTTTCCTCGCCTCGCGCATGTCGTGCCTTTTGCCCTTCTTGAACATCTGAGCGCGGCAGGCAGGCGGCGGGCGCTTCCTCACCGGTCGAGCCCCCCGCCGTCTCGACCTTGATGCCGACGAGGCGGGATGTCTGCCCAATCCTCGACCCTGTGAGCGGCTTCTCGAACGTTAGCCCCCGATTCCGAACGCCGCGATTGCCGCCATGTTGACGATTTCACTGTCGGTCGCGCCGAGCTGGACGATCTGAATGGGCTTGTCCAGGCCCACGATCAGGGGGCCGAGAACCGTGGCGTCGCCAAGTTCCTGAAGCATTTTCGTGGCGATCGCCGCCGAATGGAACGCGGGCATGACGAGCACGTTGGCCGTGTCCTTGAGGCGCGAAAAGGGATAGGCGCTCATCAAGTCCTTGTTGAGCGCGATGTCGGCGCCCATCTCGCCCTCATATTCGAAGTCGACGCGCCGCTGATCGAGAACGCGGACGGCTTCATGAACGCGTGCGGTGCGCTCGCCCGGCGGATAGCCGAACGTCGAAAAGGCGAGCATGGCGACGCGCGGCAGGAGGCCGATCCGGCGCGCGACGCCCGCGGCTTCGATCGCGATTTCCGCCAGTTCCTCGGCTTCGGGCAATTCCGTTATGGCGGTGTCGGCGACGACGACGACGCGACCCTTGGCGAGGACGAGCGACACGCCGATGACGCGGTGGCCCGGCTTCTGGTCGACGACGCGCCGCACTTCCTCGAGCGCGTTCGAAAAATTGCGCGTCACGCCCGTCACCATGGAGTTGGCGTCGCCGCGCGCGACCATGGCGGCGGCGAAGTGATTGCGATCCTGATTGATCAGCCGTTGACAGTCTCGCAGAAGAAACCCCTTGCGCTGCAACCGCTCGAATAAAAATTGCGCATAGACGGCGTTGCGGTTGGAAAGCTTCGCATTGTGAATCTCAATGCCCGCCACAAGGTCGACGCCCGCATTGGCGGCGGCCGCCTTCACACGATCCTCGCGCCCGACAAGCACCGCTGTCCCCAGCCCCTGATTGACGAAAGCGACAGCGGCGCGGATCACCTGCTGCTCTTCGCCCTCTGCGAAGACGATGCGCTTGGGTTCGCGCCGCACGCGCTCGAAGATCGTCTGCATGAGGCCGGCGATCGGATCGCGCCGCGCCGAGAGTTCGTGGCGATAGGCCTTCATGTCGATGATCGGCCGCCGCGCCACGCCCGACTCCATTGCGGCGCGCGCCACCGCGGGCGGCACGATCGAAATGAGACGCGGATCGAATGGCGCCGGGATGAGATAATCGCGCCCGAAACGTGGACGCGCGCCGCGATAGGCGTTGGCGACTTCGTCGGGCACGTCTTCCCGCGCAAGATCCGCGAGCGCCTGCACCGCGGCGATCTTCATTTCCAGGTTGATCGTGCTGGCGCGCGCGTCGAGCGCGCCACGGAAAATATAGGGAAAGCCGAGGACGTTGTTGACCTGGTTGGGATAGTCCGAGCGTCCCGTCGCGATGATGGCGTCGGGGCGAACGGCGCGGGCGTCTTCCGGCGTGATTTCCGGGTCCGGATTGGCCATGGCGAAGATGATGGGATCGGGCGCCATGGATTTCAGCATATCGGGCGTGAGCGCGCCCTTTACGGAAAGACCGTAGAAAATATCGGCGCCCACCAGCGCGTCGGCGAGCGTGCGCGCCTTGGTCTCCACGGCATGCGCGCTCTTCCACTGGTTCATGCCGGCTTCGCGCCCGCGATAGACGACGCCCTTTGTGTCGCACAGGGTGATGTTGCGCGAATCGAAGCCGAGCGCCTTGGCGAGATCGAGACAGGCGATGCCCGCGGCCCCCGCGCCATTGCAGACGAGCCGCGCCGTCTTGATGTCCCGGCCCGTGAGCAAAAGCGCGTTGATGAGACCGGCGGCGGAAATGATCGCCGTGCCGTGCTGGTCGTCATGGAAGACGGGAATGTCCATCAGATCGCGCAGACGCTCCTCGATGACGAAACATTCCGGCGCCTTGATGTCTTCGAGATTGATCCCGCCGAACGAAGGGCCGAGATAGCGCACGGCGTTGACGAAATCGTCGACGCCCTTGGCGTCGATCTCGAGATCGATCGAGTCGATGTCGGCAAAGCGCTTGAACAGCGCCGCCTTGCCCTCCATCACGGGTTTTGCGGCGAGCGGCCCGAGATCGCCCAGACCCAGGATCGCCGTGCCATTGGTGATGACGGCGACCATATTGCCCCGCGTCGTGTAGTCGAAGGCGAGCGAGGGATCCCTGGCGATGGCGAGAACGGGGGCCGCGACGCCGGGCGAATAAGCGAGCGAGAGATCGCGCTGCGTCGCCATCGGCTTTGTCGAGATCACGGCCAGTTTTCCGGGGCGCCCGCGCGAATGGAAAAGCAGCGCTTCTTTATCGGAAAACACCGGGCGGTCTTGCGTCGTCGATTTGTCCTTGGTCATGCCGCCTTGCCTTTTCCCGCCGCGCCTTTTCGCGGCGCAACATACAGCCGAAGCGCGAGCTTCCACAAGGATTTCTCGAAAGGACACAGGCTGCCCGGCTCCGGAACAATGGGGCGGGTGCTTCGTTTGATCGATGACGTCGCGCGCCTTGCGCGCGCGGCCGTGAAATGGAGGCGACGATGAACGGCATCATCTATCTTGTCGGGCTGCTTGTGATCGTCATGGCGGTCCTCTCGTTGCTCGGTTTGCGCTAGGAGTCGCCGCGATGTCGGATGTGATCAGACCCGGCGCGGAGCCGGGGCCGCTTGCTGAGCGGCTATCGGGCGCACGCGTCACCGCCGTCGACTGGGGCGCCATTCTCGCGGGCGTCGCCGTGGTGACGGCCATCTCCTTTGTGATGGCCGCTTTCGGTTCCGGGATCGGCATGTCCCTCGCGTCTCCCTATACGGGCGCCTCGCCAATGACTCACACCATCGCGCTCGCGTTATGGGTGCTCTGGGTTACTGTGGCGAGCTATGTCGCGGGGGGGTATGTCTGCGGCCGTCTGCGCCGCCGCAATGTCGATATGCCCCGGGAGGAGGCGGAGGTGCGTGACGGCGCCCATGGTCTCGTCGTCTGGGCCACGGCCATGATCATCGTCGCGCTCGCCGCCGGCTCTTCTCTCTACAGCCTCGGCAAGGCCGGCGTGAACGCCGCGGTCGAGGAGGCGCAAAAAAGCGGTTTCGACGCCGATCCCGTGACGAACCGGGTCGACGCCCTGCTGCGCGGCGATGGGGCGCAGCGCGGACCCGGCGCCTCGACGCTCAATCCCGCCGAGACGCGGCAGATCGTCTCCCGGCTCGTCGCACGCGCCCAGGCCAGCGGCGAATTGAGCCAGGAGGATCGTACCTATCTGGCCAATCTTCTCCCCGGTGGCGGTCGCGTCGACGCCATCGCCCAGCAGATTCGCGACGATCATGCGCGCGCCAAGGATCTTGCCGACAAGGCGCGCAAGGCGGGGATCGTGGGGAGCTTCATAGCGGGCGCCGCGATGGTGCTCGCCGCCGCGTCCGCCTGGGGCGGCGCGACACTGGGCGGACGCCACCGCGACGAGAATATCGGCCTTTCCGATTTGACCCGCTGGTAGGAGGAGATGACAATGGGTCGTTCCATCTTGCTTTGGATGCTCGGCGTGCCGATCCCCATCATCATTTTGCTCTCGCTCTGGCGGTGACGGGGAACGAGAGGGGCCCCCAGGGCGGATCGCCCCGGGGGCCCTTTTTTTTCGCCCCCCGCCATGTGGAAACGCCTTGGGTTGAATGGCGCCCGCGCCGCCGCGTCGCTACAGTGCGGTCATGACACAGAGAGCGACGGATCAGGCCCGCGCGGGCGAACCAGGCGGCGCGCGCGCCACGCCGATGATCGCGCAATATATCGAGATCAAATCGGCGAATGCGGACAGCCTGCTCTTTTACCGCATGGGCGATTTTTACGAATTGTTCTTCGACGACGCGGAAGTCGCGGCCCGCGCACTCGGCATCATGCTCACCAAGCGCGGCAAACATCTGGGCGACGACATTCCGATGTGCGGCGTCCCGGTCGAGCGCGCCAATGACTATCTCCAAAAGCTCATTGCGCTCGGCCATCGCGTCGCCGTCTGTGAGCAGATCGAGGATCCCGCAGAAGCGCGAAAACGCGGGGCGAAGTCGGTGGTGCGACGCGATGTCGTGCGCCTCGTCACCCCGGGCACGATCACCGAGGACGCGTTGCTCGATCCGGCGCGGCCGAACGCCTTCGCGGCGCTCGCGCGCGTTCGCGCCGCCGACGCGTCCTGGCGTTTCGGCGTCGCGAGCGTCGATATATCGACCGGGGCCTTCACGCTCGTGGAATGCGCCGAGGCTGACCTCGCCTCCTTTCTCGCGCGATTGGAGCCAAGGGAGATCGTCGCGCCGCAGACCCTGTGCCAGGACGACCGCGTCGACGCGCTTTTGAAATCGTTCGGCGCGCCGGTCTCCCCCCTCGGGCGAGAACCGGGCGATAGCGCGCGCCGCATCATGGACTTCTTTGGCGTGGCGACGCTCGACGGCTTCGGGCGCTGGAGCGACGCGGAGATCGCTGCGGCCGCGGTCGCCATCCTCTACGTGGAGCGCACGCAAAAAGGCGGCCGTCCGGCGCTCTCGCGCCCGACGAGCCTTGGCGCGCGCGCGACGCTCGACATCGACCAGGCGACTCGCGCCAATCTCGAATTGACGCGCACCTTGTCGGGCGCGCGCGAGGGTTCGCTTCTGTCCGTCGTCGATCTCAGCGTCACGTCGGCGGGAGCCCGTCTCCTGGCCGAGCGTCTCGCCGCGCCCTCGACCGATCCCGCGCGCATCCGCGCGCGGCTCGACGCCATCGCCCATTTTATCGACAGGCCGGCGCTGCGCGCGTCGCTGCGGGCGCGGCTCTCGGGCGCGCCCGATCTCTCGCGGGCGCTCTCGCGTCTTTCGCTTCAGCGCAGCGGACCGCGCGATCTCGCCGCCGTCGGGACGGCGCTCGCCGTGGCGCGGGAGATTGCGGAAGGCTTTAAGGGCGACGCGCCGGCCGAAATCGCGCGCGACATCGATCGCCTCGCCACAGCCGACGCTGCGCTCGCGGCCGAAATCGCGCGCAGCCTCAAAGAGAGCCTGCCGCTCGAGCGCCGCAACGGCGATTTCATTCGCGCGGGCCGCGACGTCGAACTCGACGAAGCGCGCGCGCTGCGCGACGAGAGCCGCACCGTCATCGCCACCCTGCAGTCGCGTTATGCCGAGGCGACCGACGTCAGGCTTAAAATCAAGCACAATAATTTTCTGGGCTTTTTTATCGAGGCGCCGGCCGCGCAGGGCGAAAAACTCCTTCGTCCGCCTTTCGACGCGACTTTCACGCATCGACAGACGATGGCGGACGCCATGCGTTTTTCGACCCGCGAGCTTGTCGAGCTGCAAAGCAAAATCGAAACGGCGGCCGACCATGCGCGCGCGCGCGAACTCGCCATTTTCGATTCATTATGCGCGATGGTTCTTGGAAGCGTGCAGGATTTGCAGGCGATCGCGCAATCCTTTGCGCGGCTCGACGTCGCGAGCGCGCTCGCCGAAGTCGCGGAGAAGCGCGGCTGGACGCGGCCGCACGTGGATCACTCTCCTCGACTTCGAGATCCTAGGGGGCCGACATCCGGTGGTGGAGGCCGCTCTCGACGCGCAGGGCAGGGCCTTCGCCGCGAACGACTGCGTGTTGTCGGGCGACGGAGCCGGCCGCATCGCGATCGTCACCGGACCCAATATGGCGGGCAAATCGACTTTCCTGCGTCAGAACGCCCTGATCGCGCTGCTCGCGCAGGCGGGTTCCTACGTGCCGGCGCAAGCGGCGCGCATCGGCGTCGTCGACCGGCTTTTCTCGCGCGTCGGCGCCTCGGACGACCTCGCGCGCGGACGATCGACGTTCATGGTCGAAATGGTCGAGACCGCGGCCATTCTCAATGGCGCGACGGCGCGTTCCCTGGTCATTCTCGACGAGATCGGCCGCGGCACGGCGACCTTCGACGGGCTGTCGATCGCCTGGGCGACAATCGAGCATCTGCACGAGGTCAATCGTGCGCGCGCGCTCTTCGCCACGCATTTCCACGAGCTGACGCAGCTTGCAAAGCGCCTGGCGCGGCTCGTCAATCTCACCATGAAAGTCACCGATCACGCGGGCGCGGTGGTCTTTTTGCACGAAATCGTCAAAGGCGTCGCCGATCGCTCCTATGGCGTCCATGTCGCACAGCTCGCCGGCCTGCCCGAGAGCGTCGTCGCGCGCGCCCATGTCATCCTCGCCGAGCTCGAGGCCGCCGACCGCCGCGCGCCGGTCGAGGCGCTGATCGACGATCTGCCGCTCTTCAAGAGCGCCCTCCAGGCGCCCGCGCCAAAAGACGCGCTGCGCGCCGCGCTCGCGCAAATCGATCC
>CAVQNJ010000007.1:0-38241 GCA_963713845.1 uncultured Alphaproteobacteria bacterium | reverse complement strand
AATGTTCTGCTCATGGCGCGCATATCTTGAGCTTTGCCTTTCGGCCGTTGCGCCGGGGCGGCCCCTGCCCTGCCGGGCTCGGCTTGACAGGGTTAGGCCAGTGCGCTTCTTGGCGCGCAGTCGCCGGTCGCCTCCGGCATCCCCCAAAGGTCGAAGACCGAAAGCGGCCCATGCATCGCTACCGTTCGCACAACTGTGGAGAGCCCAACGAGGCGCTCGCGGGTCAGAAAATCCGGCTCTCCGGCTGGTGCCACCGCATCCGCGACCATGGCGGCGTGCTCTTCATCGACCTGCGCGACCATTACGGCCTCACGCAATGCGTCGTCGATCCGGATTCGCCGGCCTTCGCTCAGGCCGAGAAGCTGCGCTCCGAATGGGTCGTGCGGCTCGACGGCGAGGTGCGCAAGCGGCCGGCCGGAACGGAGAACCCCGAGATGCCGACCGGCCAGGTCGAGATTTATGTGGCCGAAATCGAGGTGCTCGGCCCCGCCGGCGAACTCCCGCTGCCCGTGTTCGGCGACCAGAACTACCCCGAGGATACGCGCCTCAAATATCGCTTCCTGGATCTTCGGCGCGAAAAGCTGGTACGAGAACATGATGCTGCGCGGGCGTGTCATCGTTCCCCCCGCGCGCGGCGCACGAAGGGAGGGTGCTCCTTCTAGTTCGAGACGCCGATCCTGACGGCGTCGCGCCTGAGGGGCGCGCGCGACTTTCTCCTGCCCGAGCGGACGCATCCGGCAAGTTCTACGCGCTGCCGCAGGCGCCCCAGCTGTTCAAGCAAATGCTCATGGTCTCGGGCTTCGACAGCTATTTTCAAATCGCGCCTGCTTCCGGGACGAGGACGCGCGCGCGACCGCTCGCCGGCGAATTCTATCAGCTCGACTTCGAAATGAGCTTCGTGACACAGGAGGATGTCTTCGGGTGGTCGAACCCGTGCTGCGCGGGCGTCTTCGACGAACTTTCGAACGGGAAGCCGGTAACGCGGCATTTCCGCGGATCCCCTTTGCGAGGCGATGCTGAAATACGGCTCCGACAAGCCGGACCTGCGAATCCGCTGGTATCGCCGACGTGACCGAGAATTCTCCCGCTAGGACGTCAGCTTCGTGGCGTTCAAGGGCAAGACGGTTCGCGCCATTGCCGCGCCCGTCGCGGCGGCGAGCCGCGCAGCTTCTTCGACAAGCTCAACGACTGGGCGCGGTCGGAAGGCGCGAGGGGCCTCGGCTATATCATCTACTAGGAGGAAATGGGCGCGTTCGCCTGCAAGGGACCGATCGAAGAGTTCCTCCTATCCGCAAGGGGCAGAGCAGTTTCATCGCGTAATGCGGACATGAGGGAGGGCGACGCGGGGTTCTCTTCGGCGAGCGAAGAGACCGCGAAAGCGAGTTCGCGGGATCCGTGCGACATCGGATCGGCGTTGATCCTGGAGTATCCTCGAGCGACGCCTCCGAGTTCCGCTTCATCGTCGACCTCCCGATGTCCGACCGTCCCGATCGAGGACAAGAAAGCCGACTCCACGCACAATCCGTTTTCAATGCCGCAGGGAGGCCTGGCGGGCCTTGAACGAAAGATCGGCTGGAGATCCTCTCATACCAATACGACATCGTCTGCAACGGCGTGGAGCTTTCGTCCGGCGCGATCTGAAACCATCGCCCTGAGATCATGAGGAAGGCTTTCGAAATCGCGGGCTATGGCGAGGAAGTGCTCATCGGAGGAATTTGGCGGCATGTTCGCGCGTTCCAGTATGGCGCGCGCCCCACGGCGGCATTGGCCGGCGTCGACCGCATCGTGATGCTGCTCGCGGCCGAGGAGAATTTGCGCGGTGGCGCCCTTCCGATGAACCAGCGCGCCGAGGACCTTGCTGATCGAGCAACCTACGGAGGCGACGATGACGGAACAAAGAGAGCTGTGCGGGCGTACAAGACTGATGTTGCCCGAGAAGGGCGCTCCGTTAACAACCCCCACGAGGTCCGCCGCGCGCGACGCCTAGCCCCCTGCCTGACCAGCGCCCCGGACAGAAAAAACACGCAACACACGCCCTCGAAATAAACAGGGCCGCGCGTCTGCGTCACTTTGTCTCGCCGTATCACGCCATTTCCCTGACAGTTTTCGAGCGCATTCTGGATATTCCTCGTCGCGCCCGAATCCGATGTCAACAAAAAGGATCTTCCCTTCCGGCGAGATCACGTCGGACCTGCGGCATATTAACAGTATCCGCACCTGCGAGCGGAAGAATGAAGGAACGGCATCAGTCGCTTCAATCACCTTGAACCGGCGATCAGCCGCCCGCGGGAAATTTCTCCGGCATTCCTTCGCCGAAAATTGCCGCTGCGTTTCGATGTTGTTCCCGGAAACGCCGATGACGGAAGCCCCGTCCCGCGAATTGCGGCATGGCCTCGGCGGATTCATGCGCCTCGTGGGTGCAGACGCTCGTGAAGGACTTTGGATAAAAATAAAGAACGACAGGCCCTTCGAGAGAGCGTCCTTGAGGGAAAGGAGAAGTCCTTTCCGCCCTGGGACGCGTCGATGGTGAAAGCGGCGCGGCAGCGCCGGGCTTCATTCCGCATGCGCGCTCGCCGCGACGAGCGCGAAGCCGAGCGGATAAACAGCCTTCATGCCTGCTCCTGATACGCGCCGCGGCTTGTGTTGCGGTCGGTCCTTCGAGGCAAGCTAGCGCGGCGTCCGCCGCGTTCAAGCCGCCCGCGCCACATCAGATGTGAATGGCGCGCCCATACGCGTCGAGCACGCTTTCATGCATGGTCTCGGACAGGGTCGGATGCGGGAAGACCGTGCGCATCAGCTCTACTTCGGTCGTCTCGAGGTTCATCGCGACGACGAAACCCTGGATCAGTTCAGTGGCTTCGGCGCCGATCATATGGGCCCCGAGAAGCCGCCCGGCGCGCGCATCGAAAATCGTTTTGACGAGGCCCTCCGGCTCACCGAGCGCGATCGCCTTGCCATTGCCGAGATAGGGAAAGCGGCCGACCCTGATCTCGAGGCCCGCTTCCCTGGCCTTCGCCTCCGTCAGACCGACCGAGGCCACCTGCGGATGGCAATAGGTGCAGCCGGGGACAAGCAATTTGTCGAGTTCATGCGTCGGCAGGCCGGCGATCGCCTCCACGCAGGCGACGCCTTCGTGCTCGGCTTTATGCGCAAGCATCGGCCCGCCCGCGACGTCGCCGATAGCGTAGATTCCCGCAACGCTCGTGCGCCCGAAAGCATCCGTCGTGATCGCGCCGCGCGCCAGCGCCACGCCGAGCGCCTCGAGCCCGAGGGACTCGACATTGGCGACCACGCCGGCGGCGGAGAGCACGCGCTCGACCTCGAGCGTCCGCGTCGCGCCGTCCGCGCCTTTCAGGCTCGCCACGACGCTGTCGGCCTTCTTCTCAAGACCCGCGACCGTTGTCGCCGTCTGGACGACCATGCCCTGTTTCTCGAAACTCTTGCGCGCCAGGGCGGCGATCTCGGCGTCCTCGGCCGGCAGGATTTGCGGCAGCGCTTCGACGAGCGTGACATCGACGCCGAAGGTGCGGAAGAAGGACGCGAATTCCACGCCGATCGCGCCCGCGCCGACGACGAGAAGCGATGTTGGAAAGCGCGCCGGCTTCAGCGCCTCGAAATAAGTCCAGACGAGCCGTCCGTCGGGCTCCAGTCCCGGCAGCGCGCGCGGCCGGGCGCCGGTGGCGACAATGATATGGCGGGCTTGATAGGTCCCCTCCCCCAGCGTCGTCCTCGGCGCCGGCAATTGCGGCGTCACCGGCGGCTTGCTTGGCGCCCCCACAGTCACGACGCCCTCGCCCAGCAGTTTCGCCTCGCCCCAAATGACGTCGACCTTGTTCTTCTTCAGCAGAAAGCCCACTCCGGCGTTGAGTCGCCCCGCGGCCTCGCGCGAGCGCGCCACGATCCGTTCCGCGTCGAAACCCGGCGGCGTGACGACGAGACCATAGCGAGTCCCATCCGACGCAATGCGATAGGCTTCGGCGGAGCGCAGGAGCGCTTTGGTGGGAATGCAGCCCCAATTAAGGCAAATGCCGCCGAGATGTTCCCGCTCGACGACGGCCGTCTTCAGGCCAAGCTGCGCCGCCCGAATTGCGGCGACATAGCCGCCCGGCCCCCCGCCAACGACCAGAACGTCATAAGCGCTCATCTCCGCCTCGCCTCCCCCTGCCGTCGCCACGCAGTGTTAGCCGGGCGGACGACGTTCGTCGAGACGGACGCCGCCCCCTGTGGGAGCGCGACACGCGTCACGGGAGAGAAAAGACAGGAGCTTTCATTCTTGCGACGCCCCGTCATGCTGAGGCGCGCGATCTCTGGGCGCACGAGCCGATTATGGCTCAACGGCCCGGATGCTGAGAGGGCTCGTCGCGACGTTTCGAAAGGCCGTCGTGCGACTGAATCAACGAAGGCCTCGCGAACGCCCTCACCCACGCATCCGGCGGTCCGCTGGTCTGCGCACCGGGATCGGCCTCAATTTCGGGGCCGGTCCGAAGAGAGTCTCCTGGAAAGCGCCAAGCAGTTTGCCGAGCGCTTCGGCGACATGTTTTCGCTTGCCTTTCATGTTGGCGTCTCCTGAGTGCCTACCCTGGAGAGCAACATTCGGGCGGCTCCTTTTGATCCGCGCAATTTTGAATAAATCAAAAAAAGACGCCCGCCAGCAATGGCGGACGCCCAGGAACCCGATATTTGACAACCAGTTACGCAGCCTGCGGCAGGGCGCTCTTGGCCTGCGCCACGATGGCCGCGAATGCCTCCGGCTGCTCGATCGCGAGCTGGGACAGGACCTTGCGATCCACCTCGACGCCGGCCTTGGCGAGGCCGTCGATGAAGCGCGAATAGGTCAGGCCCTGCGCACGCACGGCGGCGTTGAGGCGCTGGATCCACAGGGCGCGGAAGGTGCGCTTCTTCGCTTTGCGGTCGCGCGTCGCATACTGGAGAGCGCGGTCGACAGCCGCCTTCGCGGTGCGGATCGTATTCTTGCGGCGGCCGTAGAAACCCTTGGCGGCCTTGAGCGTTTTCTTGTGCTTGGCGTGGGACGTGACGCCCCGTTTGACGCGAGCCATGACGAACTCCTTCGAGATTCAGCGCGATGTTGGGACGTTGTCAGCCGTTCGGCAGGAAGTATTTCTTGATGTTGTCGCCGTCGGTCTTAAAAAGAACGTTCGTTCCGCGCAGATTGCGGATTTGCTTGTTGGTGCGCTTGATCATCCCATGGCGCTTGCCCTGCTGGGCGTAGACCACCTTACCGCTTCCGGTGATCTTGAAGCGCTTCTTGGCGCCGGATTTCGTCTTCAGCTTGGGCATTTTGCTCTCCTGGGCGTAAGCCCTTGTCTTTGGTCGCGTTGAGGGGTTGCCCCGACCGACGCGTTTCGCGCGAGCGAAGAAAACCGCCACGGCAGCCCATCACTGGCCGGGCGGTTCGGAAGCGCGGCTTATAGTGCCAAACCGGGGGCGAGCGCAAGAGATGGCGCGAGAGATATGGACACCCGTCGGGCGCTTGGCATACTTAGGCGTGGCCATCAGCAATTTTGCAGGCTCGTTGAGCGCTTTTGAATCGACGAGGAACTTATGAACGTGCACGCCGCCTATGGTGGACCAGTCGGCGCCGACTCCCCGGTCAGCTCCCATAATGAATGGGACCCGCTGGAAGAGATCATCGTCGGCCGCCTCGAGGGGTCGACGATCCCGTCCGATCATCCGGTGGTCACATGCAACATCCCCGGCATGGCGGCGCGCGCGCAGGCGCTCGCCGCTGGTTTTCGCTTTCCCAAATTCATGGTCGAGCCCGCTCAGGAAGAACTCGATCATTTCATCCAGGTCCTCGAATCGCTCGGCGTCACCGTGACGCGACCCGATCCCTATCCGCATAAAGCCAAATTCTCGACGCCCCATTGGTCGACCCGCGGATTTTGCAATTCATGCCCCCGCGATTCCATGCTCGTCATCGGCGATGAAATTCTCGAAACGCCGATGGCCTGGCCCTGCCGTTATTTCGAGACTCTTTCCTATCGGCGGATCTTGAAGGATTACTTCCGACGGGGCGCGCGATGGACCTCGGCGCCCAAACCGCAGTTGACCGATGAGCTTTTCGATCCCAATTTCAAACTTCCGGAAAAAGGCGAGCCACTGCGCTACATCCTCACGGAATTCGAGCCGGTGTTCGACGCAGCCGATTTCTTTCGCTGCGGGCGGGATATTTTCGTCACGCGCTCGAATGTCACGAACGCGTTGGGGATTGAATGGTTACGGCGACACTTGGGCGAGGGGTATCGCATCCACGAGATCAAGAGCCGCTGCCCCAATCCCATGCACATCGACACGACGATCCTGCCGCTCGGCCCGGGCAAGATCCTCATCAATCCGGAATATATCAATCCCGACGAATTGCCCGACATATTGAAGAAATGGGACATTCTCGTCGCGCCGGAGCCAGATCCGATCATGGACCGCATTCTCGCGATCACCTCCATGTGCGGTAAATGGCTGAGCATGAACATTTTGATGATCGACGAGAAGCGCATGATCGTCGACCCGCATCACACCAGCATGATGCGTCAAGTCGAGAAATGGGGATTCGAACCGATCCCGGTTCCTTTCCTGCATTACGCCGCTTTCGGCGGCGCTTTTCATTGCGCGACGCTCGACGTGCGCCGGCGCGGGACCCTGGAGAGCTATTTTTAGGCGACGCCGCCCAGACGCAAGCCGACGATCCCCATTACGATCAGCGTGATCGAGGCCAGCCGAAGCGGCGTCGCCGGTTCACCGAAGAGATAGACGCCAGCGACGGCGGCGGCGGCGATGCTGCCGCCGGTCCAGATGGCGTAGGCCGTGCCCGCGGGGATCGTCTTTATCGCGAACCCAAGGCAGCCAATGCTCGCGATCATGAAGAACACCGTGATCACGGAGGGCCAGAAACGCGTGAAGCCGTCGGCGTATTTCATGCCGACAAGCCAGCCCACTTCGCAAAAGCTCCCGATCAACAAGACCAACCAATCCATCCCGAGCCCTTTCCTCACTCGACTTCGTTCGAAAACCCATACGCCGCGAGGGGTGCGGCGACGGGCGCGGGCCTTTGCTTTTGCCCGCCGGCGCCCAAATAGGCAAATGAGGAGCTTGTTATGAGAAACATCAAGCGCGTTTGTCCGGCGCCGGAAACCATTCGATGGGTCGGCGACGGTTTTCCCGCGCGGCGCCTTCTGTCGCTCGGGACGGACGATGCGGCGACCAGTCCTTTCATCCTGCTCGATTACGCCGGGCCGGTCGATTTCCTCCCGGCAGACCATCCGCGTGGCGTCGGTCTGCATCCGCATCGCGGCTTCGAAACCGTGACAATCGTCTATGACGGCGAGGTCGCGCACCGCGATTCGACGGGCGCAGGCGGAATCATTCGCGCCGGCGACGCGCAATGGATGACCGCGGGCGCAGGCGTGCTCCACGATGAATTTCATTCGGACGACTTCACCCGCACGGGCGGGCGCCTCGAGATCGCGCAACTATGGGTCAATCTTCCGGCGCGTTTGAAAATGACGCCTCCCCGCTATCAGACGCTGCGCGACGAAGACATTCCGCGCGTGTCGGTTGGCGACGACGACGAGACTCGTGCGCGTGATCGCCGGCGCATTCGCTGGCATGGCGGGGCCGGCGCAGACAGCAACGCAAATGAATATCTGGGACGTGCGGATCGACGCCGGCAAGACGGCGGCTTTTTCGCTCCCCGACGGGCACAATCTCGTCGTCGCCGTTCTCAACGGGCCTGTCGTGATCAATGGCGAGGGCCACGCGCGCGCCGGCGAAACGCTTGTTTTCGAGCGCGCCGGCGGCGACGTGACGTTCGTCGCTCAGGAAGACGCGAAACTCCTGCTGATGAGCGGCGCGCCCATCGACGAACCCATCGCGCATGAGGGGCCTTTCGTCATGAACACGCCCGAGGAAATTGCTCAGGCAATCGACGATTACCGCTCTGGCCGCTTCGGCGCGGTCGCGCCGGCGCCCTGAGCGATGGCGCCGCCGCGTCGCTCGATCCGACGGGGCGACAGCCGCAGTTCCTCGATCGTCGCGGCGAGCGCGACAAAATCGACAGGCTTGGTCAGAAACGCGTCGACGCCGGCCGCGCGGGCGGCGCGCTCGTCTTCCTCTTGGGCGCTGGCGGTGAGCGCCAGGATCGGCGTCCGCGGGGCGCGGGCGCGGGCCTCCGCCTCGCGAATCGCCGGGTCGCGGCGCGCCCGTCGAGCTCCGGCATGAAAAGATCCATCACGACGACGTCATAGGGCTGAGTGGCGCCCTCGAGGGCGGCGCTCAGCAGCGCGACGGCCTCGGCGCCATTGTGCGCGCGCGTCACCGCTGCCCCGAGCTTGCCGAGATGGCGCTCGAGGATCAGCGCGTTGACGTCATTATCCTCCGCCACGAGCGCCTTGACGCCGTCGAGGGCGGGCAGAGGGCGCGGGCGACGGCGGCTTTTGCGCATCGGGGCGCGCCGTGCACAGCCGTGCGATCAACGACGCGCTGCGAACCGGCTTGACCAGCCAGCCGTCGAAATCTCGCAAGGCGGCCTCGCCGTAGGCGCGCCGTTCGAGCGGTGAAAACAGCAGGACGAGCCGGCGCGTCCCCGCTGCGCGCGCCGCCTCCGCAAGGCGCGCCGTCGCGGCCGCGCCGAGCGCGCAATCGACGATCGCCACATCGGGGGCGTAAGCGCCTGTTTCGAGCCGCGCGAGCGCGGGGGAGGCGCCGGGAGCAATTTCCGCGACCGCACCGGCGGCTTGCAGGCTCTCGGCGAGATAAGGCGCCTCGAAGCGACTTTCGGCGACGATGATCACCCGCAAGCCCGCGAGCGGCGGCGATGGCGCGGGGTCGGGCGCGCCAACCGGGGCAGGAAAAGTGAAGGCGAAGGTCGACCCTTGCGCGGAACTCTCGGAAAGCGAGAGCGCGCCGCCCATCTGGGCGACCAACCTGCGCGAGATGGCGAGACCCAGGCCGGTGCCGCCATGCCGGCGCGTCGCCGAAGCATCGCCCTGTTCGAATTCTTCAAAGATCGCCTCGCGCGCGGCGTCGGCGACGCCCGGACCCGTGTCGCGCACGTCGAAGCGCAACATGCCGTCCTGAAGGACAAGGCGCACGCCCACGCCGCCTTTTTCTGTGAAATTCACCGCGTTTCCGACGAGGTTGACCAGAACCTGACGCAAGCGCGATGGATCGCCAACCATCTCCCGCGGGGCCTGCGGCGCGACGAAGCTCGCAATCTCAAGTCCTTTGGCGAAGGCGCGCGGCGCCAGCAACTCCACCACGCCCTCGACGAGCGGCGCGAGATCGAAAGGCTCGCGACGAAAACTGAGCTTGCCGGCCTCTATCTTGGAAAAATCCAGAATATCGTCGATGAGCTGCGCGAGCGAGCGGCTCGAATCGGCGATGGCCTCCACATAGCTGGCCTGCTCGGCGTCGAGGCGGGTCATCGCGAGAAGCTGGGCAAGGCCCATCACCCCGTTCAGCGGGGTGCGGATCTCGTGGCTGACGGTCGCCAGGAACCGGGATTTCGCAAGACTTGCCGCCTCGGCCTTGTCGCGCGCCGCCGCCGCCGCGCGCAGCTCCCAGATTTCATCACGCAGCCGCTCCAGTTCCGCGTCATCGGCCGCGTCATGGCGCCATCGTCGCATCGCAACGAAGACGGCGAGGGCGCCGAGGAGCAAGAAAAGCTGCGCGGCGGTGAAGACGAGAAGGTCCGTCGCCCTCACGCCGCCATCCGCCCAGCTGAAAGGCCCGCGCGATAAGAGAGCGCCTCCGCGAGATGCGCGCGGGTCACGGGCTCCGAATCCTCGAGGTCGGCAATCGTCCGCGCGAGCTTCAGCACGCGATGAAATCCTCGCGCGCTCAGCGCGAAACGTTCCGAGGCCTCTCGAATCAGCGCTGTTCCCGGGGCGTCGAGTTTCGCGACCCGCTCGATGACGGACGCGGGCGCGGCGGCGTTGGCGAAGACGCCAGGCAAGTCCAGCGCCTCATAGCGGCCGCGCTGCAGCGCACGCGCACGCGCAACCCTCGCCGCCACCTCGCGCGAACCCTCCGCCGGCGGCGGCAGGACGAGGTCGGCGGCGGTGACGGCCGAAACCTCAATCTGGAGATCAAAACGATCGAGCAGCGGCCCCGAAAGTCGCGACTGATAGTGCGCGACACAACGCTCGTTGGGTTGGCGACGGCATGCGTAACCCCGATCGCGCGCATGCCCGCAACGGCAGGGGTTCATCGCCGCGACGAGTTGAAAACGCGCCGGATAAACCGCCCGGTGGTTGGCGCGCGAGACGGCCACCTCGCCCGTCTCCAGCGGCTGACGCAGGCTGTCGAGCACCTGCGGCTGAAACTCCGGCAATTCGTCGAGGAACAGGACGCCATTGTGGGCGAGCGAAATCTCGCCGGGCCGGGCGTGACTCCCCCCGCCGACGAGCGCCGCCATGGAGGCGGAATGATGGGGGGCGCGAAACGGTCGTCGGTCCGTGAGCGCGCCGCCGGCGATCTGACCCGCGATGGAATGGATCATCGACACATCGAGCAGTTCGCGCGGCGTGAGCGGCGGCAGAATGGACGGCAGCCGCGCCGCCAGCATGGATTTCCCCGCGCCGGGCGGCCCGCTCATGAGCAGGTTGTGACCGCCGGCGGCGGCAATCTCCAGGGCGCGCTTGGCGCTCTCCTGGCCCTTGATGTCGGCGAGATCAGGGAGGTCGGCGGCCGGCGCGCGCACGGCGGGTTGCGGGTCTCGCGAGCGCCTGGGTCCCCTTCACGTGATTGACGAGCTGGATGAGCGAGAGCGGCGCGAGCACGTCCATGTCCTGCGACGCCCAGGCGGCCTCCGGCCCGCACGCCTTCGGGCAGATGAGTCCCTGCCCGCGGGCGTTCGCCGCCACCGCCGCCGGAAGGACGCCGGCGACCGGCGTCAGCGTTCCATCGAGCGCGAGTTCGCCGAGGACGACGAAACCGTCGAGCGCGTCGGCGGGAATGGCGCCGATCGCGGCCATCACGCCGAGCGCGATCGGGAGATCGTAGTGACTGCCCTCCTTCGGCATGTCGGCGGGCGCCAGATTGACGGTGATTCGCTTGGCGGGCAACGCGAGACCCGAGGCGTAGAGGGCGGCCCGCACGCGCTCACGCGATTCGGCCACCGCCTTGTCGCCCAGCCCGACGACGTTGAAGACGACAGAGCCGCTGGAAATTTGCACCTGCACGTCGACGGCGCGCGCGTCGACGCCCTCGAAAGCGACGGTCGCCACCCTTATCGCCATGATTCGCCCCGCGCCTTTGCCATCAACCTCCCTAGCCTAGCCAAATTAGCCGCGGCCACGCCTTTTCGCAAGAACAATATATGAACACAGCCTCGGGCTGCGCTGCGCTGTTGCTGTCCGCACAAATTTGATTAGGCTCCGAACCAGTTCGACAGCGCCCCGAGGAGAAGGCCGATGAAAAGATTCTTGGCGACCGGCGCGACGGCGCTCACCCTGGCGCTCGCCGCCACGCCTGGCGACGCCGCCCAATGCGGAAATGGACCGGGCGGGTTTGAAACCTGGAAACGCGCCTCGCCGAGGAAGCGCGCGGGCAGGTTGGCGCCGCCGGCGTCGACGCGCTGATCTCGACCCATTACAACGCGCCGACAATTTCGGCTGATCGCGGCCAGAAGAGCTTCCATCTCTCTCTCGAACAATTCATGGCCAAGAGGGGCGCTTCCGCGATCGTGGCTCGCGGACGTCAGCTCAAGCAATCGCAGGCGGGACTCTTCGCCTCCATTCAGCAGCGCTACGGGGTTCCGCCGGGGCCGCTTCTCGCCATCTGGGGCATGGAGACCGGTTTTGGCGCGGTCAGGGGCAATCAGCACGCGCTCTCCGCCGTCGCCACTCTCGCCTATGACTGTCGCCGCTCGGAATATTTTACCGACCAGCTCTATGCCGCCCTGAAGCTCGTCGACAACGGGACGCTCGCGCCCGGCGCGCGCGGCTCCATGCATGGGGAAATCGGCCAGACCCAGTTTTTGCCCAAGAATATTCTGAACTATGGCGTCGGCGGCAATCTCGACAATGCCGAGCGCAGCGCTTGATGTCGACGGCGAATTTCCTGCACGCGCATGGCTGGCGCGCCGGCGCGGGATATCAGCCGGGCGAGCCCAATTTCGCGGCGATCCAGGCCTGGAACGCGGCCAGCGTCTATGAGCGGGCAATCGCCATAATCGGCAAGGCAGATCGACGGCGGCGATCTGTGAACAGGCCATAACGCGAGAAGGCCGCCCGCAGAAAGGTTCTGCGGACGAGCCGTGCTTTTCAAGGCGGATGGCCTACTCCGCTCGCGCGTCTTGTAGCGATCCGGGTCCTGGTCGTCATCGCTTCGCCGTCGAGGCGTCGTCATCGACCAACTCCTTCGGCGCTTCGCCGACGTCAGGCTGCCCTCTGGCGCCCGGCGAGACGTCGCCGTCGCCGTCCGAAGGGCGACCGAGATCGGGCGGCGGCTTAAAGGCTGCGGCCGCGGTCACGAGCTCAGGCGGCGGCGTCCGCCGCCGATGGACGAGATAGATCACGAAAGCGGCGATCACTCCGAGCGCGAGCGTCAGATAAACTGGCAGATCACGCATGAAAGTGCGATCCACCGAAAACGGAAAACGCGACACCCAGCGCTCGCCATGGTCGCCCGTCACGGTGACGATTCCGACGAAATAACCGCCCTCATTGAACGTATGTTCGAAATTGATCGTCCCGCTCGGATAGGTGTGCGGGGGCTTGTAGGCGACGGTCAACGCCTGGAGGTTTTCGTCCTGGCTGTCCGCGTCGCCGACGTCTTTGATAATGCGCAGCTCGACGTTCATATCGCGAAGCTCAGCCTGCTCCGCGTCCAGAACCATGATCATGGGACCGGTCGAGGGGATGTCCTCACAAAACTCATTCTTGGAGGCCTCCGGCAGATAGCCGGTGAAATTCATCGTGTCGGGGCCGATAAAGAGCTGGCAGCGCCCCTCAGCTGCGCCGAGGCGGCCATGGGCGTCAGCGGGCGGCGCGGCGAGGGCCAGAGCAGCGAGGGCGGCAACGAAAGCAGATATTCTCAGGAATTTCAAGCGACGACGCAGGCGAAACATCGTCACTCATGGTCTCCTCCTGGTCTTCGTGCGACAAGGACACGCGACTGTCAGGAAATCGGTTTCGCACGCGCCAGACCCCCCCGCCGCCGGCAGGCGCGGACGCCTCTTCCGGCGATGTTAGCCCATTCCGGCACTACAGCAAGGGTGCGACAATAGGTCATCTATGCCGCTATGCAACATACCCCCGTAACGCCGCAGCGGCGGGAGACCGGCCGACGTTAAGTTTGTCGCCACCTGCAAAAAAAGATTCGATGCCGCGCGACGCGGCCTTGCCGGGGCCCGCTGCCATGATTGGGCGGAAACGGGCCGGAATCGGGCCTTGTCACGCTCCTTTCACCTTAACAAGAGTTCATCCGGACGCTCCTTGCCACCCAACGGCCCAAGCCATATTGCAGGGAGCCACAATGGCAAGGCCGGGCGGGGCGGAACCGCACGCTCGGCTCTTGGAGATCGAGAGGATCGCTATGTCTCATTACGACCGCAACACGAGCTTCGGCTATGGCCGCGGGGCCGCCCGGTCGACCGCGGCCGAATATCGACGAGGGCCTGCGCGCCTATATGCTCGGCGTTTACAATTATATGACGATCGGCCTGGCCGTGACGGGCCTCGTCGCGCTCGGCACGTTCATGCTGGCCGAATCCGCAGTTCGTCGGCGGCAAGCTGGTGGCGCTGTCGCCCTTCGGCCAGATGCTCTACACGACGCCGCTGCGCTGGGTCGTGATGCTGGCGCCGCTGGGCTTCGTCTTCTTCCTCGGCGCGCGCGCCAACACGCATGTCGGCCGCCGACGGCGCGCAACCTGTTCATCGCCTTCTCGGCGGTGATGGGCGTGTCGATGTCGTCGATCCTGCTGGTCTTCACCGGCGCGTCGGTCGCGCGGGTGTTCTTCATCACCGCGGCGGCCTTCGGCGGCCTGAGCCTCTACGGCTACATGACGAAGCGCGACCTGTCGGCCTTCGGCTCGTTCCTGGTCATGGGCGTGTGGGGTCTCGTGATCGCCGGTCTGGTCAATCTGTTCCTGCAGTCGAGCGGCCTCCAGTTCGCGCTCTCGATCCTCGTCGGTTCTGATCTTCTCCGGCCTGACCGCCTGGGACACGCAGAACATCAAGGACATGTATTACGAGGGCGACGGCTATGAAGTCGCTCAGAAGAAGAGCGTCTTCGGCGCCCTGTCGCTCTATCTGGACTTCATCAACATGTTCCAGTCGCTGCTGTTCCTCTTCGGCGGCAGCGCAACGACTAATAAGGCCCAAGACGCCTCACGAAAAGCCCCGCGCCAGCGGGGCTTTTTGTCGTTGGTCACTCGCCGCCGACGAGGCGCAGGCCCGCGATCGAGGACGCGCAGCACGCGGGAGAGGTCTTGGCCGCGGCGCAGGACGCAGCCCGGAGGCGGCGATCACCGCATAGGCCCCCTGTTTACGGGCCAATGTCCGGGTCTTTCTCGATCCGGTAGAGCGGCGCCTCGCTGGCGCGCCGGAAGATCGAAAAGACCGCCTTTGCCGGCAGAAAGTCGAGCGCGTAGTCGCGCCATTCGCCGGCGGCGACCTTTGCGCCGTAGAGATTGAACAAAGACTGAGCTCGCGCCGGTCGAAAGAGACCTGCGACGCTGATCGGCGTTCGCCCCGGGTGCTGTGGGGCCTCTCGCCCTGTCCCGACCGACCGGCGCCCGCCACCAGCGCGAAGGCGGGGCGGGAACGGCTGGCTCCGTCGGCTCCGACTCCGCCATTGCGTCTTCTCCAACTTCCAGTCCATGTTTGCGCGAGTGCGGCCGCGAGGGCAAGCGCTTCATGTATTAGAATTGCGCGGGCCAATTTGTCGGCTATCGATTGCGCAACCGTACGTCGGCAAAGCAAAATTCACATTTCTGCCTGCTTTGGGCCCCTTGCACGTCAAACGCGCCAGCCCAATATTTCACTGTCATTGCCTCGGCCGGCTTCGGCGCGCATTTCCGGTTTTCGTCAGCCCCCCAGCCCCCCGGGATAGCGTGTTCGCAAGTCGCTGAATGGTCGTGACGATGGACGGGTCGGCCGGGAGAAATCCCGCGCCGGCCCTGTCTTTTCTGGCGGCCGTCCCGGACACGCTTGCATTTTTGTCGCGAATCGCCAAACTCAGCTGGCGTGGCCGCGCTCCGACGCCGCTTTCCCCGTCTCGATCCTGCCGCTCCGCACCCGGAGCCCCAACGCCATTCGGAGACTGACATGACGAACGACGCCGGCGCCAACGCCGCCGCCTGGACACGAGCCGCAATTCGGCTTCGAGGCGGATGTTGCGCAGCTTCTCGAACTGATGACGCATTCCGTCTATTCGGAACGCGACATTTTTCTTGCGCGAACTGATTTCCAACGCCGCGGACGCCTGCGAGAAGCTGCGCTACGAATCGCTCTCCAACGAAAGCTCGCGCCGCACGCCAGCGCGCCGCTCGTCACGATCTCGCTCGACAAGGACAAGCGCCAGCTCACCGTCGCCGACAATGGCGTCGGCATGTCGCGCGACGAGCTGTCAGCGCGCTCGGCGCCATCGCCAATTCCGGCACCCGCGCCTTTATCGAGAAGTTGCCAGGCCGATGCGGCAAGAACCGAGGACGCGGCGCGGCGCTCATCGGCCGCTTCGGCGTCGGCTTCTACTCGGTCTTCATGGTCGCCGACCTCGTCGAGGTGGCGACGCGCCGCGCCGGCGATCGGACGAGGCCTGGCTGTGGGCGTCGACGGGCAAGGGCGCCTACCCGATCGCGCCGCTCGCGCTCGACGACGCGCCCGGCGATCGGCGCACGCGTGACGCTGCATCTGAATGCCGACGAGCGACGAATTCCTCGAGCCCTTGCGCATCGAGACGCATCGTGCGCGAACATTCCGGCGCCTCGCGACGCCGATCGACCTCATCGAGGAGCCCGGCAAGGAGCCGCGCCGCATCGCCGACGGCGCGGCGCTGTGGACGCAAGCCCGAAATCCGAGATCACGAGCGAGGAATACACCGATTTTTACCGCCAGCTTTCCGGCGCCTTCGACGAGCCGGCGCTGACTGCGCATTGGCGCGCGGAAGGCCGCACGCGAATATCACGGTCCTCGCCTTCATGCCGGGCGCTCGGCCTTTCGACCTGTTCGAGCCCAGCCGCAAGAGCAAATCCAAGCTTTATGTGCGGCGCGTGCTGATCTCGCGCGACGATCGAACTGCTTCCGGCCTGGCTGCGCTTCGTGCGGATCGTGGTCGACAGCGCGGACATTCCGCTCAACGTCTCGCGCGAAATGGTGCAGAAAAGCCCAGTCCTCGCGTCCATGGGCAAGGCGATCGCGACGCGGCTGCTGCAGGAGCTCACGAAGCTCGCCGAGAACGACCCCGAGAAATTCGCGAGCGTCTGGGAGAATTTCGGCGCGGTCCTGAAGGAAGGGCTGCACGAGGACCCGAGCCGGCGCGACGACGCTCTTCGCCCTTGCGCGCTTCGCCACGACCAAATCCGACGGAAAGACTCGCACGCTGAAGGACTATGTCGCAGATCTTCGCGAAAATCAGACGTCGATCTTTTACATCACCGGCGACGACGCGAAGCGCCTCGCCGCCGAGCCCGCAGCTCGAGGGCTTCCGCGCGCGCGACGTCGAGGTGCTGCTGCTCGACGACGCGGTCGACGCGTTCTGGGTGACGAGCGCGCTGGGGTTCGACGGCAAGCCCTTCAAATCCGTCACGCAGGGACAGGCGGACATCGACCTGATTCCGCGCGTCGAAACCGCGGCTGAAGACGCAGCGCCGCGCGGCAGAGGTCGGCGAGCTCGTCGTCGCGCTCAAGGAGATCCTTGCCGAGTCCGTGGAGGATGTGCGCGTGTCGACGCGATTGACCGAAAGCGCCGCCTGTCTCGTCGCTTCCGACAAGGGACTCGACCGCCAGCTTGCGCGGCTGCTTGCGGAGAGCGGCCAGAAGGGCGTCTTCGGCGCGCCTGTGCTGGAAATCAACGCAAGGCATCCGGCTGTGGCGAGGCTCGCCGCGACGCTGCGCGAGAGCGGACGCGAGGCCGCCAGCGACGGCTTGTGGCTTCTTTTTGATCTCGCGCGCGTGGCTGATGGCGAGACGCCTCTGGACCCCGCCGCCTTTACGAAGCGGCTGAGCGTTCTTCTCGCAAAGAGCGCCTGAAACCTTGCGCCGCGATCTCGCCTCTGCGCCCGACGAAGGACAAGACGCGCATTACTCCCGCGCGCAGGCGATCGCCGAGGTCGCGGCCTATCTGATCGACAGCGGCGTGGAGAGCCAGCAAGCGCACGATGACGCGCGCGCGTTGACTGCGCGCGGCGGCCGACTTACGCGGCTGGATCTCGCAATGTCGCCGCAGGCCCCGCTCACGGTTGCCGAGGCGAACGACTGTCGCATTACGCCGCGCGCCGCGCAGCGCGCGAACCCGTCTCCCGCATACTTGGCGAGCGCGGCTTCTGGACGCTCGATCTGGCGGTCGTTCCCGATGTGCTCGACCCGCGCGCCGACACGGAGACTCTCGTCGAGACGACGCTGACGAGATCAAAAAACGTGATGCGGCGCTTCGCATTCTCGATCTCGGCGCGGGCTCGGGCGCGATTGTCTGCGCGCTGCTGAGCGAATTGCCCGCGGCGCGCGCGGTCGCGGTCGATCTTTCACTCGCCGCCTGTTGCGCCACGCGGGAGAATTTGGCGCGCAGCGGATTCGGGGAGCGCGCGCAGGTTGTTCAGGGTCGCTGGGGCGAGGCGCTGGCCGGAACCTTCGACATCGTCGTCTCCAATCCCCCCTATGTGCGCGCCGGCGACATTCCGGCGCTCGAACCGGAAGTGCGGCTCCACGATCCGGCGCTGGCGCTCAACGGCGGCGCCGACGGCCTTGACTGCTACCGGCAATCGCGGCCGACCTCAATCGCCTCGTGGCGCCCGGCGGGCTCGTCGCTTTCGAAGTCGGACACGATCAGGCGGTCAGCGTCGCCGCGCTTCTGGGCGCGAAGGGCTTCGCCGTGGCGCAGGTTGGCCGGGACGCGGGCGGCCACGAGCGCGTTGTCGCCGCCCGCCCCGCCCGCGCGCGGTCGTGACATATTGGCTACAGTGCCTCGTTTTTCTTCATCCTTCCGTGACGCCGCACTTGGCGCAGGGGGGTGTAGCCACTATAGTCACATTGAAATTCACTGATCGTATCGGGATGGGGATCTCGAGAATTTCCGGGCCCGCGTCGCGAGCGGAAGCCCAGGCAGGGCCACGATGCCAGCGTATTAGCTGCATGACGCCAGCGGAGTCGGCGACGTCGACAGTTTCGACGCGCATCCTTTGAAGATGCACGGCAATCGAAATCCGGGATGGCGAGCGCGCAAAGGCGCGGGACGATTGTCACGCAGCGGCAGGAGCCAGGACTTGAGACAGAGGCGCGCGGCCAGGCGCCGTCTTGGGACCGACTGATCTCTCGGTGCGGGCGGCGGGCTGCTGCGATGGACGATCGACTTTCGACTGGACGGAACGGCGCGGCGTCGACCCGACCAAATGCGTCATTTGCGCGCGAGGCGTGCTGACTTTCGGGGGAGTGGATGAGACCAGGACAAAACAAGCGAATGCGGGGACGCAGCGGCCGCAAGGGCCCAAATCCGCTGACCCGCTCCTATGAGTTGAACGGTCCAGACGTCAAAATCCGGGGCACGGCTCAGCATGTCGCGGAGAAATATCTTGCAGCTCGCGCGCGACGCGCAGTCGTCCGGCGACACCATCATGGCGGAAAGCCTCCTCCAGCACGCCGAACACTACTTCAGACTGATCGCCGCGGCCCAATTGGCCCAGCAACAGGCGAATGGCTTCGGACGCTCGCAGGTCGAGGCCGAGGTCGAGACCGACGACGACGACGATTTCACGGCCCTCCCGGACCGGTTCGCGCCGCTCGCCGAGCGCCTGCCGCCCACGGTCTATCAAGCCCAGCCGCAGCCGTTCGCCCAGCAGCCGCAGCCGCAGTTCTCGCAGCCGCAGCAGCAGCCGCAACCCTTCGAGGAGCGCCCGATGGGAGAGATGCGGGTCGATAACCGGCAGGATCGCCCCGAGCGTGCGCCCCGCCCTGATCGGCCGCCCTTCCGGGAGCGCAACAACGACGATCGCCGCAACTTCGACCGCAATCGTGACAATCGCCGCTTCCAGCGCAGTGAGCCCACAGACGAGGCTGCGCCCGGCCTGCCCTCCTTCATCACGGCGCCCCCGCGCGCACGGCCGCGGAGAACGAGGCGCCCGAGGGCGAATTCGCGCCGGCCGAGCGCCCGCAGGCGCGCGAGCACGAGGGGGTCAATTTCCACCTCAGCTCACGCCGGCGGCGCCGCCCGCGACCGCCGCTGGACCATACCGGCGGCGAAGCCCGCGAGGAGGCTCCGGAGCCGAGCGAATTGCCCTTCGAGCCCGACCGCTTCTGATCTCTGCAAAGAGCCGCCCCCGCGTCGGGCGGCTCTTTCGATTCTGGACGTCAAAGACAAGCGGCGCGCGTCACTTGCTTTCCGGGCGCGCGTGATTTGCCGGAGCGTTGGTTGCCGGAGCGTTAGTCGCAAAGTCTAGGCGAGCGTCACTTGATCGCCCGTCGCGACGCGCCCGCCGACCTCTACTCGGGCATAGACCCCGCAGTCGATATGGCCGAAGGACATGCGAAGGGTCTGGACGAGGTCCATGTCGCGCCGCCCCGTGCCCGGCTCCACCCCTGTCGCCGCGCAGCGGTCGGTCATCTTGAGCACGTTCAGCCTCGCGCCGCCGATCTTCAGGCTCTGTCCCGGCCAGGTCGCCTCGGCCCAGGCGGGCGCGCCCTCGATATAGAGATTGCCGCGAAAGCGCAGCGGATCGACTTTCGCGCCCTGCGCCGCCTCGATTGCCGCAACGCTCGCGAGATTGACGAGCGAGACGAAGCCGGATTTCGAATCGGTGAACCGAAACCCGTCCGGCGCCTCGAGGAGCTTCACCGCTCCGCGAATCTCGTCGCCGAGGTAGTCCGTCAGATAGGCTTCGATGGCCCGACGGCCCTCGGCCGTCCGCAGATCGCCGCGCGCCGCCGCGCGGCCAGCGCGCGAAATGGTCAGGATCCGGCTTGTCGCATCGTACCGCGTCGCAAGTCCGGCCAGCGCGCCATTGCGCATGAGCATCAGAAATTTGATCTTGGGCTGGTGCGCAGGCGCAGCGGGGTCGAAGCCGGACGGACCGTTCTCCAGAGCAAACAACCGGTCGCACGGAAAATAGCCGTCGACCTCGAGTTCGGCGGCGGCGATCGGCTCGGCGGAAAGTCCTTTCACCGGATAGCGGTAGAGGCTCGCAAGACGCATTTTTCCCCCATGCTTCCTAGGCGTCAGGTCTCTTGGCGGCCAGAGGGCGACCTTTGTCAAGCGCGCGGCCGAACCGTCGCGCGGGTCGGGGAACTGCAGACCAAGAGCCGCATCGGGCGGCCTTAACCGCCGCGCCCTCTTTAACCGCGCAACGCTTCTCCCATATCGTTCGAAAGGCCGCCGCAAGGGGCCGAAAAAGTGACGGAAGGCGCGTCGCTCACTAGGGCGCGCTTCAAGGTCGAGAGGGATACAGCATGAATTTCGAGAAATACACCGAACGCGCCCGCGGTTTTGTCCAAAGCGCGCAATCCCTCGCCACCCGCGAGGGGCACCAGCAATTCACGCCCGAGCATGTTCTGAAGGTGCTGCTCGACGATCACGGAAGGGCTCGCCGCCGGTCTCATCGACCGTGCGGGCGGGCGTTCGCGCGAGGCGCTGGCAAAGACCGAGGCCGCCCTCGCCAAGCTCCCGAAGGTCGCCGGCTCGGGCGCAGGGCAGCTCTATCTCGCGCCGGCGACCGCGCGCCTTTTTGCCAACGCCGAGCAGATCGCGCAAAAGGCGGGCGATTCCTACGTCACCGTGGAACGCCTGCTGCTGGCGCTCGCCCTGGAGAAGGACACGGAGTCCGCGCGTATCCTGCGCGACGCCGGCGTGACGCCGCAATCGCTCAACGGCGCCATCGAGGATCTGCGCAAAGGCCGCACGGCCGATTCGGCTTCCGCCGAGAACGCGTACGACGCCTTGAAGAAATATGCGCGCGATCTCACCGAGGCGGCGCGCGAGGGCAAGCTCGATCCGGTGATCGGCCGCGACGAAGAAATTCGCCGCACCGTGCAGGTGCTCTCGCGCCGCACCAAGAACAACCCGGTGCTGATCGGCGAACCCGGCGTCGGCAAGACGGCGATCGTCGAGGGTCTGGCGCTGCGCATCGTCAACGGCGACGTGCCGGAGTCTCTGCGAAGACAAGAAACTTCTCGCGCTCGACATGGGCGCGCTGATCGCGGGCGCGAAATATCGCGGCGAATTCGAGGAGCGGCTGAAGGCCGTGCTCAACGAGGTCACCGCCGCCGAAGGCAAGATCATCCTGTTCATCGACGAGATGCACACGCTTGTCGGCGCCGGCAAGGCCGATGGCGCGATGGACGCCTCCAACCTGCTAAAGCCCGCGCTCGCCCGCGGTGAACTGCATTGCGTCGGCGCGACGACGCTCGACGAATATCGCAAGCATGTGGAGAAGGACGCGGCGCTGGCGCGGCGTTTCCAGCCGGTTTTCGTCGATGAGCCCACTGTCGAGGACACGATCTCGATCCTGCGCGGCCTCAAGGAGAAATACGAGCTGCATCACGGCGTGCGCATCACCGACTCGGCGATCGTCGCCGCGGCGACTCTTTCAAACCGCTACATCTCGGACCGCTTCCTGCCCGACAAGGCGATCGACCTCGTCGATGAAGCCTCCTCGCGCCTGCGAATGCAGATCGATTCAAAGCCCGAAGAGCTCGACGAATTCGATCGTCGCATCATCCAACTCAAGATCGAGCAGGAGGCGCTGAAAAAAGAGACTGATCCGGCTTCCAAGGATCGGCTCGCCAAACTTGAAGGCGAACTTGCCGATCTTGAGGAAAAATCCGCCTCGCTCACCGCGCGCTGGCGTGCAGAGAAGGACAAGCTCGGCAGCGCTCAGAAGCTCAAGGAGCAGCTCGAGACGGCGCGCAACGAACTCGCCCAGGCCCAGCGTCGCGGCGAATATCAGCGCGCGGGCGAACTCACCTATGGCGTGATTCCCGAACTCGAGCGAAAGCTCGCCGAAACTGAAGAGACGACGGGCAGCGCCTTGATCGAGGAAGCGGTCACGGCAAATGACGTCGCGCAGGTTGTCTCGCGCTGGACCGGCGTGCCGGTCGATAAAATGCTCGAGGGCGAGCGCGAGAAGCTCCTCCATATGGAGGAGCAACTGGCCAAGCGCGTCGTCGGCCAGCATGAAGCGGTGGCCGCGGTCGCAACCGCCGTGCGCCGCGCGCGCGCCGGCCTGCAGGATCCCAACAGGCCGATCGGCAGCTTCATCTTTCTTGGCCCGACGGGCGTCGGCAAGACGGAACTCACAAAGGCGCTCGCGAGCTTTCTCTTCGACGACGAAACCGCAATGGTTCGCCTCGACATGTCGGAATATATGGAGAAGCACTCGGTCGCCCGGCTGATCGGCGCGCCTCCCGGCTATGTCGGATACGAGGAGGGCGGCGCGCTGACGGAAGCGGTTCGTCGACGGCCTTATCAGGTCGTGCTCTTTGACGAGATCGAGAAGGCGCATCCGGACGTGTTCAACGTTTTGCTTCAGGTGCTCGACGACGGGCGGCTGACAGACGGCCAGGGCCGCACCGTCGATTTCAAGAACACCTTGATCATCATGACCTCGAACCTTGGCGCGGAATTTCTCGTCATGCAGAAGGACGGCGAGGATTTCCAGCATCGTGCATGAAGAAGTCATGCAGGTCGTGCGTGCGCATTTCAGGCCGGAATTCCTGAACCGCGTCGACGAAATCATTCTCTTCCACCGCCTGCGGCGCGAGGACATGGGCGCAATCGTCGATATTCAGTTCAAACGGCTCGCTCAATTGCTCGACGATCGCAAGATCACGCTGCATCCGGACGGCAAGGCGCGGGATTGGCTCGCAGCAAAGGGCTACGACCCCGCCTATGGCGCGAGGCCATTGAAGCGCGTGTTCCAGAAGGAGCTGCAGGACGCGCTGGCCGAGCGGCTGCTCGCCGGCGAGATTGTCGACGGCGCGACCGTCGACATTTCCGCCGACGGCCATGCCTTGACGATCGACGGAACCCCGACGCACGGCCCCGCGAAACCCGTTCTGCGCACCGTTGGCAATGCGTGACGCGCCGAATGCTTTCCTTCTCCCGCTCCCGGGAGAGGGAAAGCCCTCTAGAGCTTGCGCAGCGCCACTTCCTCGATGCGGTGATCCGCGCCCTTTGTCAGGATGAGACTTGCGCGCGGGCGCGTCGGCGCGATGTTGCTGCGCAGATTTTCGAGATTGATACGCGTCCAGATGTCTTTCGCGACACGCACCGTTTCGTCGTCGGAAAGATCGGCGAATTTTCGGAAATAGGAACGCGGATCGCGGAACGCCGTCTCGCGCAGACGCAGGAAGCGGGCGACATACCAGCGCTCGAGCAATTCTTCGCTCGCCTCGAGATAGACCGAGAAGTCGAAGAAATCCGAGACGAAAGGAATGTCGCGCGGCTGCCGCGAGGGGCGCGCCGCGAGGACGTTCACGCCTTCCACGATGAGAATGTCCGGCCGATCGACAGAGGTCAATTCTCCGGGCACCACGTCATAAACAAGATGCGAGTAGACGGGCGCGCCGACGTTGCGCTGGCCGGCTTTGACGTTGGAAAGAAAGCGCAGCAGCGCTTTGTTGTCGTAACTTTCCGGAAAGCCCTTTTTCTCCATCAGGCCTTCGCGTTCGAGAACGGCGTTGGGCAGGAGGAAGCCGTCGGTCGTGACGAGTTCAACCTTGGGCGTGTTTGGCCAACGCGACAACAGCGCGCGAAGAATGCGGGCCGTGGTCGATTTTCCGACAGCCACCGAACCCGCCACGCCGATAATGTAAGGCACCTTGCCATCCTCGGCGCCGAGAAAGCGCTGCGTCGCCTTGAAGAGTCCCTGCGTCGCGGCGACATAAAGCGCCAGCAGGCGCGAAAGCGGCAAATAGATCTCGATGACTTCCTCGAGCGAAATTGGATCGCCGACCGACTTCAGCCGAGCAAATCATCGAGCGTCAAGGTCAGCGGCGTGTCGGCGCGCAGAGCTCGCCCACTCGGTGCGCGAGAAGCGGCGATAGGGCGAGATCGCCGCGCCATTGCCGAGTGGGTCCATCGCCGTCATTTGCCAGCTCCGCGCGCGGCTTTCTCTGCAAGGCCCGACTGCGCGGTTCGCCGGCCGAGTTCGGCGACGACCTCCGCAAGCGACACCTCGCGCGCCTCCAGCAAAACGAGAAGGTGATAGAGCACGTCGGCCGCTTCGCTCGTCAGCGCCGGCTTGTCGCCTTCAACGGCCGCGATGATCGCCTCGACGGATTCCTCGCCGAACTTCTTGGCGATGCGCCCGACTCCGGCGTCGAAGAGATTCTTCGTGTAAGAGGATGAAGCGCTGTCCTTGCGGCGCGATTTGATAAGCGCGGCGAGATCGTCGAGCGTGAACGTCATGGCGTTACCTTGCGCCTCTCAAGCTTTGCGACCGCGCGGGCGGTCATGCTGCCGTCTCTAGACCATCGAGCCGGATCGGGAGGCCGGCCTCGGCCATATGGCGCTTGGCCTGCGGAATCGAATAGTCGCCGAAGTGGAAGATCGAGGCGGCGAGAACGGCGGCGGCGTGACCTTCGCGCACCCCCGCGACGAGGTGATCGAGCTTGCCGACGCCGCCGGAGGCGATGACCGGGACCGATACGGCGTCGGCGACGCGCGGGTCAAGCGCGATGTCGAAGCCCGTCTTGGCGCCGTCGCGATCCATCGACGTAAGCAGGATCTCGCCGGCGCCGAGGGCGGTCGACCTCCGCTTGCATAATCGACGGCGTCGATCCCAGTCGGCCGCCGCCCGCCATGCGTGAAAATTTCCCACCTGCCGGGCGCAACCCGCTTGGCGTCGATCGCGACGACGATGCATTGCGCGCCGAATTTCTCAGCGGCGTCGCGCACGAACCGACGGTTTGCGACGGCGGCCGTATTGATCGACGCCTTATCGGCGCCCGCGAGCAGCAGCTTGCGAATGTCGTCGAGCGTGCGCACGCCGCCACCCACCGTGAGCGGCATGAAGCAGGCTTCCGCAGTGCGCTGGACGACGTCCAGCAGAATGCCGCGATTTTCGTGGCTCGCCGTGATGTCGAGAAAGCAGAGTTCGTCCGCGCCGGCCGCGTCATAGGCGATGGCGCATTCGACCGGATCGCCGGCGTCGCGCAAATCGACGAAATTGACGCCCTTGACGACGCGGCCGTCCTTGACGTCGAGACAGGGGATGACGCGGGCTTTGAGCATCAGGCTTTTCCTCGCCTTTTTGATCAAGGCCAGCGCCTCTTTTGGGTCGAGCCGGCCGTCATAGAGCGCGCGGCCGGTGATGGCGCCGGCGAGTTTGGCGCAATCCGGTTGCAAGATTCGCTCGACGTCGGCAAGCGAGGCGAGGCCGCCAGAGGCGATGACGGGGATCGTCAGCGCGTCGGCGAGCGCGAGGGTCTGCTCGATGTTGAGGCCGGTCAAGACGCCGTCGCGCGAAATATCGGTGTAGATAATGGCGGCGACGCCCGCGTCCTCGAAGGTCTTGCCCAGACCCTGCGCCGACATGCGGGTCGTTCGCGCCCAGCCGTCGACCGCGACCATGCCCTCTTTGGCGTCGATGCCGACCGCGACGCGGCCCGGGAAGATCCGCGCCGCCTCCCGAACGAAAGTCAGGATCGCGCACCGCCGCCGTGCCGATGATGGCCCGCGTCACGCCCTTTTCCAACCACGCCGCGAGCGTGCGCATGTCGCGAATGCCGCCGCCGAGTTGCACCGGAATGGTCAGCGCGGCGAGGATGGCCTCGACGGCCGCGGCGTTGCGTGGCGCGCCTGCGAAGGCGCCATCAAGATCGACGACATGGAGATATTCGAAGCCCTGCGCCTGGAAAACGCGCGCCTGCTCGGCCGGATCGTCGTTGAAGACCGTCGCGCGATCCATGTCGCCTTGCGCGAGGCGAACGCATTGGCCTTCCTTTAAATCAATAGCCGGAAAAAGGATCACGGGCGCCACCTCAGAAAATTGGCGATGAGAGCAAGGCCGAGCTTTTGGCTCTTTTCGGGATGGAACTGCATGCCGACAAGATTGTCGCGCGCAACCGCCGCGGTCAGCGGCGCGCCATAGTCGGTCGTTGCGAGCACATGGCGCGGCTCGGCCGGAACCAACTGATACGAGTGGACGAAATAAGCGTGAAGCCCCCTTTCGCCCGTCGCAATGCCGGCGAAAATCGGATGGTCTCGCGTGAGTTCGAGCGTGTTCCAGCCCATATGCGGGATTTTGAGCGACTCATCGCGCGGGCTCGATCGCCACGACGTCGCCCCCGATCCAGTTGAGACCCGGAGTCTCCTGATGTTCGAGGCCCCGCGCCGCCATGAGCTGCATGCCGACGCAAATGCCGAGGAACGGCCTGCCGCGCGCAATGACCGCCTCCTGGAGCGCCTCGAAGAGACCCGGCAGGGCGAGAAGCCCGCGCCGGCAATCGGCGAAGGCGCCGACGCCGGGCAGGACGACGCGTTCCGCCCCCCGCACGGCGTCTGGATCATTGGTGACGCTTATCGGGCCAGTTACGCCGGACTCCCGGGCGGCCCGCTCAAAGGCCTTCTGCGCGGAATGCAGATTCCCCGAGCCGTAATCGATAATCGCCGTCGTCAAAGGCCGCTCTCCGAGCGAGCGTCGATCGCGGGCGCGGGCGAGCGGCCGAAATAGGCCTCCTCGGCCTCCTCCTCATTGTCGCCAATCACCACGTCGCTCTCGACATACCCGCGCCGCTGCAAGGACCATGCAAGTAGCCGCGAGCCCTCAAAGCCGAGGACGAGCGCCGCCGCAAAGCCGACGAGAGTCGTGAATACGCTCGAAATTTTGAGCAGCGCGCCGATCCCGCCAATGGCCGCGAGAAGAAGAGTCCAGCCAAGAGCGGCGATCCAGGCGCGCCTCCATAGCAACCAAAGGGGACCAAAGACAAAAGCGGGCGTCGAAAAGCCGTCTCGAAGAAAGACGATTTTCTCCGGGGCCGGCTCCGCCGAAGACGGCGGCAAATGAACCGTGAATGTCGCCACAGGCGTTCCCTCCTCGTCTGCACGCTCGAGCCGACCGCCCTCAGGCGGTCAGCGTGCCCTTGGTCGAGGGGGCCTCGCTCTGAAGGCGGCGCGGATCAATTGCAACGGCCTTGCCAAACGCGCGGGCGAAGCCCTTGAATGCGCTCTCTGCGATATGATGGCTGTTGACGCCTTTGAGACTGTCCAAATGCAATCCAATTTTTGCGTGGACAGCCACGGCCTGGAAGAATTCGCGCATGAGCTCGGTGTCGAAGGTCCCAATTTTTTCCGCCGGAAAAGCGACATCGTAAACGAGATAAGGCCGACCCGAGACATCGACGACGACGCGGGAAAGCGCCTCGTCGAGAGGGACATGAGCGTCGCCGTAACGGGCGATCCCTTTGCGGTCGCCGAGCGCCCGATCCATCGCCTGGCCGAGCGCAATCCCGACGTCCTCGACCGTATGGTGCCCGTCAATGTGGAGATCGCCCTCGGCGCGCACGGTCAGATTGAGCGGCGCGTGACGGGCGATCTGCTCCAGCATGTGGTCGAAAAACCCGATTCCCGTCGCAACGTCGACGGCCCCGACGCCGTCCAGATCGACGGACACGGAGATGATCGTTTCTTTGGTGTTGCGCTCTATCTTGGCGCTGCGCATGGGGATTAGGGCCTTCCAGTCGACGCAGCCGACGCTCCGCCCGGCTGCTCGCGCCAGCTTGTAGCAATTTCGTCGCATCTCCGCCACCGCTTAACGCCTCGCGGCGCCACGAGCCGCCGAGGCCACGCTTGGCCCTCACTGCCGGAGCCTTCGACGGTTCGATTTGAGGAGAATCGCTCGAAAGCCGCGCCGCGCGTCTGTCGCAACCCCGTCGACGCAGAAAGCCGACGACGCATGAGCCTCAGCGTCGACACCTTGCTGAAATCGCGCCAAGCGCCTAAATCCGGCTCATCGACCGCTGGGAAGACCGAAATGGACACAGAGTTGGAAAGGTCGCCGCTTATGCATGCGACGACCATCATTTTGGTCAAGAAGCTCGGGGAAACGGTGATTGCGGGCGACGGCCAGGTGAGCCTTGGCCAGACAATCATGAAAGGCAACGCCAAGAAGGTGCGCCGACTCGGCAAAGGCGACGTCATCGCGGGTTTCGCCGGCGCGACCGCCGACGCCTTCACGCTCTTCGAGCGGCTGGAAAGCAAGCTCGAGCAATATCCCGGACAATTGACGCGCGCCTGCGTCGAGCTCGCCAAAGATTGGCGCATGGACCGCTATCTGCGCCGTCTCGAAGCGATGATGCTTGTCGCGGACAAGAGCGTCGGCCTCGTCCTGACGGGCTCGGGCGACGTTCTCGAACCGGAGGGCGACGCCAATGGCGCGGTCGCGGCCATCGGCTCAGGCGGAAATTACGCGCTCGCGGCGGGGCGCGCGCTGATCGACACGCCCGCAGACGCCGAAACCATCGCGCGGCGGGCCATGAACATCGCAGCCGAGATCTGCGTTTACACAAATCACAACATCGTTGTGGAGAAAATCTGATGGCTGATTTCTCTCCGCGCGAAATCGTCTCGGAACTCGACCGCTACATCGTGGGACAGGGCGACGCGAAACGCGCCGTCGCCATCGCCTTGCGCAACCGCTGGCGACGCCTGCAGCTCGAAGGGCAAATGCGCGAAGAAGTGCTGCCGAAGAATATTCTCATGATCGGTCCCACCGGCTGCGGCAAAACCGAAATCGCCCGGCGTCTCGCTCGGCTGGCCAATGCGCCCTTCCTCAAGGTCGAAGCGACGAAATTTACGGAAGTGGGCTACGTCGGCCGCGATGTCGAGCAAATTCTGCGCGACCTCGTGGAGGTCGCGCTCGTGATGGTGAAAGAGCGTCGGCGCAAGGACGTCCAGGCGCGCGCCGAAAAAGCGGCCGAAGAGCGTCTTCTCGACGCGCTCGTCGGCCCCGCCGCTTCGCCCACGACGCGCGAGACGTTCCGCAGGAGGCTGCGCGACTCTGAGCTCGACGAGAAGGAAGTCGAGATCGAACTCCAGCAGACCGCCGGCGGCATGCCCATGTTCGAACTGCCAAACATGCCGGGCACGAGCGTCTCCGCCTTTTCTCTGGGGGACATTTTCGGCAAGGCGATGCAACGCGGAAAGCCCCGCAAGCTGACCGTGAAAGAAGCGCGGGCGCCGCTCGTCGCCGAGGAGAGCGACAAGCTCATCGACCAGGAGGCGAGCGTTCGCGAGGCGATCTACGAAGTCGAAAACAACGGGATCGTCTTCATCGACGAAATGGACAAGATTTGCGCGCGCGAGGGCCGAGGCGGCGCGGACGTGTCGCGCGAAGGCGTGCAGCGCGACCTGCTGCCGCTGATCGAGGGCACGACGGTCGCCACCAAGCATGGACCGGTGAAAACGGACCACGTGCTCTTCATCGCCTCGGGCGCCTTTCACGTGGCGAAGCCGTCCGACCTCCTGCCAGAATTGCAGGGCCGCCTGCCCATACGCGTCGAACTCGCCTCGCTCAACGAAGAGGATTTTCGCCGGATCCTCACCGAGACGGAGGCCTGTCTCACCAAGCAATATAAGGCGCTGCTCGGCACCGAGGGCGTCACGCTCGACTTCGCCCCTTCAGCGATCGACGCCATCGCCAAAGTCGCTGTCGCGGTGAACACCTCGGTCGAAAATATCGGCGCCCGTCGCCTGCAGACCGTCATGGAGCGCGTGCTCGACGAAATCAGTTTCTCGGCTTCCGACCGCGGCGGAGAAACGATCGCGATCGACGGCGAATTTGTCGAAAGGCACATCGGCGATCTGGCGAAAAATCGCGACCTGAGCCGCTTTATTCTGTAAGACGCGAACTCTCCTCTTTTCACGCGGTTCCCGCCCCAGCGCCACGCCACTTGCGCGCGCGCCCGAGCATTGTCATAAGTCTGGCCGACGTCCCTGCAACAGCGGCCCCGACATGTCTCACTTTCCTCAGCGCGTCTTCTCTGGCGTGCAGTCCACCGGCAATCTGCACCTCGGCAACTATCTCGGCGCCATCGTGAAGTTCGTGGAGCTGCAGAAGAGTTTCGAGTGTCTCTATTGCGTGGTCGACCTCCACGCGATCACGGTGCCTCAGGACCCGGTCGAACTTCGCAACAACACACGCGAGATTGCGGCGGCCTTCATCGCCTGTGGCATAGATCCGCAAAAGAACATCGTTTTCAACCAGAGCCAGGTTCCCGAACATGCCGAACTCGCGTGGGTGCTGAATTGCGTCGCGCGCATCGGCTGGCTCAATCGCATGACGCAGTTCAAGGACAAGGCGGGCAAGGACCGCGAGAACGCCTCCGTTGGACTTCTCGACTATCCGGTGCTCATGGCCGCCGATATTCTCATCTATCGCGCGACGCATGTTCCTGTCGGCGACGATCAGAAGCAGCATCTCGAGCTTGCCCGGGACATTGCGCAAAAGTTCAACAACGACTTCGGCGCCTCGATCGAGCGCAACGGCTTTGGCGACGCCTTCTTTCCGCTTCCCGAGCCGCTGATCGCCGGCCCCGCGACACGCGTCATGAGTCTGCGCGACGGCTCGAAGAAAATGTCGAAGTCCGACGCATCGGACTATTCGCGGATCAACCTTTCAGACGATGCGGATCAGATTGCGCAAAAGGTGCGCAAGGCAAAAACCGACCCCGAGCCGCTTCCTTCGGAAGAGAAGGGCCTCGAAGGCCGCCTCGAGGCCGACAATCTCGTCGGCATTTTCGCGGCGCTCTCCGGACGCGCGAAAACAGATGTGCTCAGCGAATTCGGCGGCGCGAATTTCTCCACGTTCAAGAACGCCCTCGTCGATCTTGCCGTCACGACGCTTTCTCCCATCACCGCGGAAATGCGGCGCATCAAGGCCGATGAAAGCTATATCGACAACGTGCTGCGCGAGGGCTCGGAACGCGCGCGCGTCCTCGCGCGCGAGAATATGAACGCGGTGAAGGATATCGTCGGCTTCTTGCGCTAGGAGCGGGGGGGCGTCATCCCGCCTTTGAGCGCGCTGAGGGCCGCGGGAGTCGGGCCGCCGGTCGCCCAATCGAGCAACTCGACCGTGTGCGCGATCGCAAGCGTCGTCCCCGCCCCGATCTGGGTCATGCAGCCGAGATTGCCGGCTGCGACGACGTCCGGGCGCAGGCTCTCGATGTTGGCGACCTTGCGCGCCCGCAGGGCGTCGGCGATTTCCGGTTGCAACAGATTATAGACGCCGGCAGAACCGCAGCAGATGTGCCCCTCCGGGACCTCGAGGACATCGAAGCCGACATTCTCGAGCGCCGCGACCGGCGCGCGCGTGATCTTTTGACCATGCTGCAACGAACACGCCGCGTGATAAGCGACCTTAAGGCGCGGCGTCGCGCCGGCAGACCGCAAGTCGAGGGCCTCGGCAATTTCGCTCACGTCCCGCGCAAGGCTTGAAATGCGTGCGGCCTGCCCGGCGATTTCCTCGTTGCGAAACATGAAGCCATAGTCTTTCACGCTCGTGCCGCAGCCAGAAGCGTTGATGACGATAAAATCGAGACCACGGCGCTCGATTTCGAGCGTCCATGCGTCGATGTTTCGGCGGGCAAGGCGGCGCGCCTGCGTCTCATCGCCAAGATGGTGCGGGGCTGCGCCGCAACAACCTGCCCCTTCAACGACGACCACCTCCACGCCGTGGCGCGTCAGGAGACGCACGGTCGCTTCATTGATTTGTGGCGCCAGAGTCGTCTGCACGCAGCCGGACAACAACGCCGCGCGCATCTTGCGTGCGCCTTGCGCGGCGAAGATTTGCGCACGATCGAACTTTGAGGACGCCAACGCGCGTTTGGGCGCGAGCGCCAGAAATGGACGCAGCCGGTCTGGAAAAAACGCGGCAAAGGGCTTTGCGAAACTCCCAAGCCGCACGGCCAGGCGAAACAGCAACGGCCGCGGGATCATGAGTGCGAGCGCCGTGCGCAACGTCCTATCCACAAATGGTCGTTCGAAAGTCCTCTCGATGTGCGCGCGCGCATGATCGACGAGATGCATATAGTGAACGCTTGAAGGACATGTCGTCATGCAGGAGAAACAGGAAAGACAGCGATCGATGTGCCGGGCGACGCGCGCATTGGCGGGAAGCTCGTTTTCGAGCATATCCTTGATCAGATAAATCCGGCCGCGAGGCGAATCCAGCTCATCGCCGGTGAGGAGATAGGTTGGGCATGTGGCCGTGCAGAAGCCGCAATGCACACAGGCGCGCAGGATGCGCTCCGATTGCGCAATGTCCGGATCGGCGAGAGCGGTCAAGGAGAAATGCGTCTGCATCTCAAAACTCCGCCCGCATCCGCCCGCGCTCCAGAACATGAGCGGGATCGAAACTTTCCTTGACCCGCCGCGTCAGGGCCGCCAATGGCGCCGGTTGCGGATGGAATACGTCAACCCGCGTTCGGGTCTCGTCGCTCGCACGAATGAGCGTCGCATGTCCGCCAATGACGTCGACGACGCCGCGGATCAATTCGGCATGGGCGTCTTGCGCCCGATCGAGTGAAAGCCAGACGAGGCCGCCGACCCAGTCGTAAAAATGCGCGTTCAGCGGCGCGCCCGCGCGGCGCAGCGCGTCGACGACCTTGATTCCATCCGAGGGCGCCACGCTCACGCGCCAGATCTGGCCCGCGTGTCGCGAGACCGGTTCAGCCTCGCGCAAGGCGCGCCAGAACCCGCGGGAATCGCATTCTTGCAAGACCTCGGCCCGGGCTCCGCTTTTACCCAGATGCGCAATGAGCGCGTCGCGCCGGGCAGCGACCGAAATCGGCGGCCCTTCGATCCGCAGCGCCGCGGCGTTGCGATCGATCGTCAACGGCCCGCCGCCGGCGGGGACCATCGCGAATGACGACGCCTCGTAAGGCGTGGCCGAAGCCTCGCGCAGCTGAGCGAGACTTTGCGCTTCGTCGAGCCCGCTCAGCAGCAGCGTCTCCTCTGTCTCCGGCTTGGGCAAAACCTTGAGCGTAACTTCCGTCAGGAGCGCCAGCGTCCCGTAGGATCCGCACACGAGTTTGGACAAATCGTAGCCGGTGACGTTCTTCATGACGCGTCCACCCGATTTGACGAGCTTGCCCTGCCCCGTGACGCAGTGAAAGCCGAGCAGGTGATCTCGCGCCGCGCCGGCCTTGACCCGGCGCGGGCCGGATGCGTTGACGGCGATGACGCCGGCGATCGTCCCGCTGCGCGTCGCGCCGCCGAGCAAAAGAGCGTAATCGAGCGGCTCGAAAGCCAACTGCTGGCCGTGCGCGTCAAGCAGCGCCTCGATCTCGCTCAGCGGCGTTCCGGCGCGGGCGGAAACAACCAGTTCATCCGGCTCGTAAAGAGTCACGCCGCGTAGCGCGCGTGTGGATAATGCTTGCGTCTGCGTCGTATGCCGGCCCAATTGCTTCTTTGTGCCGCCTCCAAGGATCGCAACCGGCGCGTTTCGCGCATTGGCGCGTTGCAACGCCTCAACCGCGTCTGCCGCGTCGCGAATGTCGATGATCGAAGATTGCGGGTCCATCGTCGTCAAAATCTTGGCAATTCGGGAAAAGGCGTCTTGCCGCCCGAAACGTGCATCATCCCGAATTCCGCGCAACGATGCAGCGTGGGAAACACCTTGCCGGGGTTGAGCCGATTGTAAGGGTCGAAAGCGCATTTGACCCGCAATTGCTGCTCCAGGTCGGTCTGGGTGAACATTTCCCCCATCAGGTCGCGCTTCTCAATGCCGACCCCATGCTCGCCCGTGAGCACGCCGCCCACGGCAATGCACAGACGCAGGATGTCGAAGCCAAGCTGTTCAGCGCGTTCGATGTCGCCGTCGATCGACGCGTCATACAGAATGAGCGGATGCAAATTTCCGTCGCCGGCATGAAATACATTGGCGACCTGAAGCCCATATAGCTTGGCGAGCGCGTCCATGCGCTCCAGTACTTCGGGAAGCCGCGCGCGAGGGATGGTGCCGTCCATACACAAGTAATCCGGCTTGATGCAGCTCACGGCCGGGAACGCGTTCTTGCGTCCCGCCCAGAATTGAAGCCGCTCGGCTTCGCTATGCGACACTTTCGTCGTCGTGGCGCCCTCTTCACGCGCAATCGCCTCGACGACGCCGACGAGATGATCGACCTCGGCCTGAGCGCCATCAAGCTCGACGATCACGATTGCCTCGGCGTCGAGTGGATAGCCGCAGGGCTGAAAGCGCTCGACCGCGTGGACAGTCGCCTTGTCCATCATCTCCATGCCGCCGGGAATGATTCCGCGCGCGATCACGGCGCCAACGAAGCGCGCGCCCGCATTCACCTGCGCAAAGCCGACGAGCAGGCAACGCGCGACCGCGGGCTTCTGCAAAATGCGAACAGTCACTTCCGTGACGACTCCGAGAAGCCCCTCCGACCCCGTCATCAGACCGAGGAGATCATACGCCTCGCTGTCAAGATGCTTCCCGCCGAGGCGCAGCGTCTGGCCCCCCATCAAGACGATCTCGAGGCCAAGAATATTGTTCGTCGTCAAACCGTATTTAAGACAATGCACGCCCCCCGCGTTTTCCGCGACGTTGCCGCCGATGGAGCAGGCGATCTGCGAGGAAGGGTCGGGGGCATAATAAAATCCCCTGCCCTCAACCGCCTTGGAAATCGCAAGATTTTGAACGCCCGGCTGAACCCTCGCACAGCGGTTTTCATAGTCGATCTCGAGGATCCGATTGAATTTCGACATTCCGAGCAGGATGCCGTCCTCGAGCGGCGTCGATCCGCCGGAAAGCGATGTGCCGGCGCCGCGCGGCACGATCTTGACGTTCAATTCCTCAGCAAGCGCCATGATCGCGCACACATGCGCCACTGTCTCAGGCAGGACGACGACGAGCGGAAGCGCCCGATACATGGTGAAGGCGTCGCACTCATAGGCCCGGCGCGCCGTTTCGTCGACGATCAGACTGGACGGGGAAGAATCGCTCCCAGGCGATCGATCAATTCCTCTCGGCGCGCGAGAATCTCCGGCTCGGGCGCAGGCATGATCAGCGTCATCGCATTCCATCTCCCGCGCGAGAAGATCCAAGTCACGCTGTCGGCGACGCGGCCACAAGAGGGCGACGCCAAGCAACTGCCGGCAATCGACTGCCGCCCAACGACCGCCACCGCCAGGAGGCGCGGGCTCAGTCTTGGAAAACCCCTAGTCGAGGCGCACTATCGGCGCAAGCCCGCGCTGCCGCGGCTTGGCTTGCGAGCCGATTGTTCAGAAGGAGGCGCCATGAGAATGAAGTTTGTCCTGACCCTCGCGGACGCCAAGCGCGTCGCCGCAGCCGCGGCGCAGGAAGCGCTGCGCAACGGCTGGAGCGTGGTCATCGCCATCGTCGACGACGCGGGTTTGCCGGTGTATCTGGAACGCCTCGATGGCGTTCAGCCGGCCTCCTGCGCCATCGCGCAGCACAAGGCGCGCGCCGCGGCGCTGTTTCGTCGCTCGACTAAAACGTTGGAGGAGTCGGTCGCCGGCGGACGGGTCGCCCTTCTTTCACTCCCGCATGTGACCCCCGTCGAAGGTGGCCTGCCGCTTCTGCACGAAGGTCAGGTCATCGGCGCGATCGGCGTCTCGGGCGTCCAGTCGTTTGAGGACGGGATCGTGGCGAAAGCGGGCGTGGACGCACTGGCGCCAACCGGATAACGGTCTATTTACGATGACCTCAAAAGCCGGTGGACTCTTCCAGAGACAGCCGACACGGACCCCGCCTCATGCGCTAGTCTGTTCCTTTCCGTTAAGGGAGAGCCGGGCGCGTCCCACGGCCTCCGGCGACAGCGATTCAGCGGAGGCAAAGTCGAGGAGCAGGGCTTCGTCCCCAGCAAAATGATCAAGAATCGCAAGATGAAAACCGGGATCGCGAATGAGGGCGGGGACGTGGCCCGCATCGAGTCCCGTCAAGGCAAAAAATCTCGCGCTGCGCGAATCGTCCCGGCTTAAAAAGGCCAACGCGCGCAAGGCCAACTCCATAGGAGTTGGATCAGCGCTTTTTGCGGCGCGAAACCCTGGCGCTTCTCGACCGGTTTTCATTAATCTTCCCGTGTTAGTTCTTGGCCAATCGGCTCCCGCATCGATCCTCTGTCCGCGATAAAATCGTCTCGCCTCAAGAGCATGACACATGAAAAAGACGGTCCTCATTGTAGAGGATAATGAACTCAATATGAAGCTCTTCAACGATCTGTTGGAGGCATACGGACACGCAACCCTTCGGACCAAGAGTGGCGTCGAAGCCATTTCGCTTGCTCGCGAGCACCGACCGGATTTGATTTTGATGGATATCCAGCTTCCGGAAGTCAGCGGCCTCGAAGTAACCCGCTGGATCAAGGATGACGAGTCGCTTCGGGATATACCGGTGATCGCGATCACGGCATTCGCGATGAAGGGCGACGAGGAGAAAATCCGTCAAGGCGGTTGTGAAGCGTATCTCTCCAAGCCCATCTCGGTCGCAAAATTTCTGGAGACCGTGAATTCTTTCCTGACGGAAAAGAAGTAGGAGACGTCAGCAATATGACCGCCCGCGTCCTCATCGTTGACGACTTGGCCCCCAACATCAAACTGCTGGAGGCCCGACTTTCGGCCGAATATTTCGACGTAGTCTCGGCGACGAACGGACCTGAGGCGATTGAACTCTGCCGTGAAGGACGATGTGACATTGTTCTTCTCGACGTCATGATGCCGGGCATGGACGGCTTCGAAGTGTGCAAACGTCTGAAAGCCGACCCGATGACGATGCACCTGCCCGTCGTCATGGTGACGGCGCTCGACCAACCGACAGATCGCGTCCGCGGCCTCGAAGCCGGCGCCGATGACTTCCTGACGAAGCCGGTCGACGAGATGGCGCTGATCGCCCGCGTCCGGTCGCTGACGCGCCTCAAGATCATGCTGGATGAGCTTCGCGCGCGCGCCAACACGTCCGCCAATCTCGGACTCACCTCGCGAGAACCCAATGATGGCGAGCGCGGGCGCATTCTTCTGGTCGAGGATCGCCCAAGCTCCTCCGATCGAATTGTCACCTTCCTGCGCGACTTCCACGCAATCGAGATCGAGAGCTACCCGCAGGAAGGCCTCTTCCGGGCTGCGGAAAACAATTATGAGCTTGTCATCGTGAGCTTGAATTTGGTGGATTTCGACGCATTGCGTCTTTGCAGCCAGCTTCGTTCGCTCGAACGCACGCGCTCAATTCCCATTCTCCTGCTGTCGGACCTTGAGGACAGGCAAAGGGTGTTGCGCGGGCTTGATCTCGGCGTCAACGATTACATCATGCGTCCCATCGATCGCAATGAGCTTGTCGCGCGCGTTCGAACGCAATTACGGCGCAAGCGCTATGCGGACAGCCTGCGCGAGAATGTGCAGGCGGCAATTGAATTGGCGGTCGTCGACCCGCTGACCGGCCTCAACAACCGGCGCTTTCTCGAGTCGCATCTCGCGAATGCGCTAGACCAGGCGGCGCATAAGGGCCGGCCGCTTTCTCTCATGATCCTCGACATCGATCATTTCAAGTCGGTCAATGACACCTACGGCCACGACGGCGGCGACGAGGTTCTCAAGGTCTTCGCACAACGCATCAAGCGCGTTTTGCGCACCGCGGATCTCGTCTGCCGCTTGGGCGGGGAAGAGTTCGTTGTGGTCATGCCGGATACGCCGCTGGCGGTGGCCGAGCGGGTGGCCGAGCGCGTGCGCGCCGCCGTCGAGGGCGATAAGTTTCCAGTCGACGGGAAGGCCAGCCGCGTCATTCCTGTCACCACCTCCATCGGCATCGCCGAGCGCGGCCTCGACGCCAATGCCGACGCCTTGCTGCGACGGGCAGATAAAGCGCTCTATGCCTCGAAAACCGCCGGCCGTAACCGGGTGACGGCGGCCGCGGCTTAAGTTTCTGGTGTCGCGGCCACAAAAACGCCTGCCGGGCTTGCGGCCCGCGTCCGGCTGAACTATACACCGCCCGTCGACGCCGCGCGCCGACCGCAGCCTCCCCCAAGAGGCCCGTATCAATTGCTGGGGCCATAGCTCAGTTGGGAGAGCGCTTCAATGGCATTGAAGAGGTCGTCGGTTCGATTCCGTCTGGCTCCACCA
>CAVQNJ010000006.1:0-56733 GCA_963713845.1 uncultured Alphaproteobacteria bacterium | reverse complement strand
TGCGCCGCGTCTAAGCTTGTCGACATGTTTAACGAGAATTTCAAAAGCCTCGCCCAGTTTGTCGACAAGGACGTTCTCGATGCCGCCCCCCGCCGGCGGACGGCGTGACGCGCTGATCCCTCACGCTGACTTCAGCCTTTCGCGCACCCCCTCCTGAAAGGCGAGTGGCGCCGCAGCCGAGCCGATGAGCGCATCGAACAAGATCGTCGCCGTCGGATCCTCCCCGGGGCGATCCCTGAACAGCCGAAACGTTGAAATGACGACGCGCCCTTCGCCATAACTGCGTTCGACAGTCAGCCCGACCGGCTCGTGAATCGACCCGACCGCCAGCGCGGCATGCACGCGCGCGTGAAAATCAAGCAGATTGCATCCGCAGATGACATGATGGGAATGACCCGATCGAAGGTCTGGTCGATAAGTGGCCCTCCGGGAAGGTTGTGGAATGCGCCGCGCCGACGCAGCCAGGCAAACGATGAAGCCCAGTCGCCGCGCCACAGCGTGCCGTCCCGCGCCACGACCCTGACGTTCTGCCAATGGGGAAAGAAGGGCGTCAGCGCGCCCTCGCGTCCGGCAGAAGCAAGGCCCGCCCACCGCTGCGTACATGCGCAGCAAGATCTGAGCAGCAACGCGTCGCGACGACGGCGTCGGCTTCGCTCATGGCGCCCGCAAGACGGTATCCCGAGCCTGCAGCCTTACGCGGATTTTCAGGCTCCATCGACCACAGCGACGCGTGGACTCCGCCGCGCGACGGGGATGAAGCGCGGATTCAATCTCGTTGCGCGCGATGACGCGACCGTCAGCGGCGCGTAGATGAAACGAGACGCGGCGCATGCATGCCTGTCGACATCGGCAGCGTGATCGACGCCTCGCCGAGTTCGGGACGCGAGCCGGCCTCGATCAACGGCGTCTCGATCGTCTGCGGCCAGTCGAACAAGACCTCCAAGTTCGCCGGAGCGAGCGCTTCCGCCCCGCCATGCGCGATGCACAAGGGAATCGCAGCGTCTCCGCCAGACCAGAAAGCGGCCCGCTCGAGGTGCGGAACAATCACCGTATCCGGCATTATTGTGTGGAACACGTATGGAAAATACGCGGATTGGACGCGCATATCGAGAAGGCCGTTCGATTCCCAGTGACAGTCGGTCAACTCGGTCATCACATCGCCGGCGATCTCGGGCCGACGCCGCATGGCTTCAATTTCGTATTTCAGGGCGCGGAACTGCTGCCATTGCGTCTCCTCGATGAAACGATCGAAATGTCCCGAACACCCGATCGAGGCTCCAGTCGTGGAAACGGTTTTGAACGCCGTGGGGATACATGACCCCTTCGCCCCAGTCGTGGCCCGTTCGAACCACCATGGCTCCCGGCCCTCCGGGCCATTGAGCTTTTCGCAGATGGGCAGCCCCCGATTCCCGAATTCCGAACACAGCAGCGGCTCCTCGCCGCTCGTCAACGCATCGCCTTCCGGACTGAAAAGCCAGTCCCCCCGGTTCGCCAGGGCGTCGACGAAACGATCCCAGTCCTGTCGGCTGTCGGGATCGCAGCATATAAATGATAATCCGCAAGATCGCTCTGGACGTGGAAACTCGGCGCAAGCGGCGAATTGTCGACGACGAGGCGCGTCGGATCGTACGCCTTCAGCCAAAGGTAAAGACGCCGCAGCCAGGCGCGGTGCTTTCCGTCGTGCACGAAATCGACGCCCCACTTTTCGTTGATGAGCGTCCAGCAAAAGATGCAGGGATGGTTGCCATCTCGGTCAACGATGCCTTTGATCGTTGTCTCCTTGCGCTCGCGAGAGCGCTCGGTCGAGTAGCCGCCATTCGGCAATTCAGCCCAGATCAACAAGCCGAGCCGATCGGCAGCGTCGTAGTAACGCGGATCGGGCGCCTTGATGTGACAGCGCAGGGCGTTGAGCCCCAGCGCCTTGGCCTTTTTGAACCGATCTTCGATGAATTCAAGCGAAGGCGGCGTGCAGATCGTGTCAGGATAATAGTCCTGATCGAGCGCTGCGCGAAGATAAAATGGCTTTCCGTTGAGGAAAAGCCTGCCTCCGCGCGTCTCGATCTTGCGGAAACCGAATTTCGTCTCCGTCTGGTCGATGACGACGCCGTCGCGCATCAGCTTCACGCGCAGGCAATAAAGATTTGGCAAATCCGGCGACCAAGCCTGAGGCTCGGCCACGTGCGCGTGCAGCGTGGCATGTTCAGCCCCCATCGCGAGCTCGATACGCCCCGTAGCGATGAGCTGGCCATCGAAGTCGAGCGCTTCCACAATGACATCCGAGCGGCCGAACAAGCCCCGCTCAAATTCGATTTCTGCTGCGACGTCGCCGCTATCGAACTCCGCGAGGACGCGCAAGCGCTTCAACCGATCCGGAATATTATGTTCCAGATAGACGGACTGCCAAATTCCGGAGAGCGGTCCATACCAGCTTTGCTTGCCAAACGGCATTTCGGCAAATGGCGCGTGCGGAAACTCGGAAGGGTCGTCCGACGGACTTTCGACTCGAACTTCGATGTCGAGGCGACCTTGAGTGAGGCCGTCGGTCACATCGAAGTCGAACGGCAAGAAACCGCCGACATGACTGCCGACGAGAGCGCCATTGACGAAGACATGCGCGATATGAAAGACAGCGCCGAAATGGAGGAAGATGCGTCCGTCGCGCCAATCTTCCGGCACATCGACGACGCGCCGGTAGACCGCCACGCCGCCGCGCATGCTCAGATCATGGAACTGAGCCTGCCAGGGACAGGGAACAAGGATATTCCTCTTTCCGGCGGACGCCGAGCCCTCATTGCCGAGATGATGGAACTCCCACTCGCCATCGAGGCTGATACAAGTTCTCTTCACTGACCTCATCCCGAGCCGATAAGTCGGCCTGTTCATGACGAAAGAAAGGAAGATGATGTCTGCTCAGGAAAATTGCGACATTCGCGATGATCAAAATGCTTACGCGAAACTACGTAACAAAGCCAGCAGCATTTCGCCTGGCGTCTTGGGCGTGACCGGTGTTCACGATCGCCAACTGAACGCTCGAATGTCGGAGATGGGATGCAGGCGCAAGAAGTGAATAAGCTGCAGCTTCTCTTCAAGCGGCATTTCGGCGGCGCGCCGGCGCTTTTCCGCGCGCCGGGGCGCGTCAATCTCATCGGCGAGCATACGGATTATAACGACGGGTTCGTTCTTCCGGCCGCGCTCGACCTTGAGACATACGTCGCGATCGCGCCGCGCGACGATTTTCTGATCCAGGTTCATTCGGCCGATCTGCGGGCGAACAGCGTATTTGATCTGCGGGAGTTGATCCTGCCGGTTCGAGACTGGAGCGACTATGTTCGCGGCATCGTCGCTCAACTCCAAAAATCCGGCTACAGCCTGGGCGGAGCCGACATGTTGGTGTCGAGCACCTTGCCGATGGGCGCGGGACTATCGGCGTCCGCCGCCTTGGAGATCGCCGCCGGTTATGCACTCCTCAGCCTCTTCCATCACAATGTCGACCTCCTCGAACTGGCCAAGATCGCCCAGCGCGCCGAAAGCGAATTCGTCGGCATGCGCTGCGGCATCATGGACCAGTTCGCATCCTGCCGCGGCGTCGCGGGGTGCGCGCTCCTCCTCGATTGCCGCAGCCTTGACGCGCGACCAATCGCGATTGATCCCGCGGTCAGCATCCTCATCTGCAACACGATGGTGCACCATCACCTGGCAGCAAGCGCTTTCAATCTCAGGCGACGCGATTGCGAACGCGCGGTCACACTCCTGTCGGCGAACCTGGACGGCGTGACCGCGCTGCGCGACGTCAGCATTTCGCAACTCGAATCGCAACGCGCCCGGTTGCCCGAGACGATCTACCGGCGCGCGCGGCACGTAGTTACCGAAAACGCCCGTGCCCTCGACGCTGTCTCGGCGCTCGAAGCAAAGGATTTTGTGACGTTTGGAGGCCTGATGAACGCCTCTCATGAGAGCCTGCGCGTCGATTATGAGGTGAGCTGCCGCGAGCTCGATGTGATGGCGAGTCTCGCGCGCAGCGCCCCCGGAGCCTATGGCGCGCGGATGACAGGCGGCGGTTTTGGCGGCTGCGTCGTCAGCCTCGTCGATGCGACGATGGCGGCGCGTTTTGCTGATTGGGTCACGCCGGCCTATGAGAAGGCGACGGGACTGCGCCCGACAATTTTCGCTTGCGCGCCGGGGCCAGGAGCGGGCCCGGTTACGATCGATGGACGCTGACATGCTTCGGCTCGATCAGGATCTCGCATCGCCGCCTCAACGCCCTCACCGGAGAATGGGTGCTGGTGTCGCCACATCGCACGAATCGTCCCTGGCAGGGCCAGACCGAGATGAAAGCCGAAGCCGCTATCCCGCGTCATGATCCCTCCTGCTACCTTTGTCCGGGGAATTTGCGCGCCAGTGGCGCACGCAATCCCGCCTACCGCGACGTCTTCGCCTTCGACAATGACTTCGCGGCGCTGCGCCCCGAGTCTCCGATCGAAACCATCGACGAAAAGGGATTGATCGTCGCCCGCGGCGAGCCCGGCCTCTGCCGCGTCGTTTGTTTTTCCCCGCGTCATGATCTCACCTTGTCGCGCATGCGCGTCGACGAGATCGCCAAAGTCGTGTCGCTGTGGCGCGAAGAGTTTCATCGGCTGGATCAGGACCCGATGGTCGGCGCCGTTCAGATCTTCGAGAATCGCGGCGCCATGATGGGCGCGAGCAATCCGCATCCCCATTGCCAGATATGGGCGACGCACGAGGCGCCGAACGAAATCGTCAAAGAATTGCAACGGCAGCGCGATTATCATGCGGCGACGTCTTCTTGCCTTCTGTGCGACTATCTCGCTTTGGAACGCGAAAAGCGCGCGCGCATCGTTTATGAAAATGACGGGCTTCGTCGCGCATGGTTCCGTTCTGGGCGACGTGGCCATTCGAGACGCTCCTTCTGTCGCGTCGGCATCTCGACGCCCTTGACGCCTTCACTCCCGACGATGAGCGAGCGCTTGCGGATTGCCTGAGCCGCGTGACGCGCGCCTATGACAGTCTTTTTTCGACGCCCTTTCCCTATTCCATGGGCTTTCATCAGCGCCCGAGCGACGGCGCAAGCCATCCGCATTGGCATTTTCACGGACATTTCTATCCGCCGCTACTTCGCTCCGCGACGATTTGGAAATTCATGGTCGGCTTCGAGCTTCTCGGATCCCCTCAACGGGACATCACGCCCGAGGCGGCGGCAGAGCGACTACGCGCGTCGGCGTCGCCTGACGGGTGTGCACTCTTCATAAGCTGGCGAGCAGCGAAGCGAGCTCGATTTGCAGATCATCCACAAGCCGGTCGACTGCGCGCGAGACAGCCGGCGACATGGGCGCGCCGTAATCGAACGAGCCGCCTTCGAGCGCATAGACATAGCAGCGCGGCGGCATGACGCGGAGCGCGTGGCCGAGGTCGATCGCCTGTGACAAACCAAAGGCGTGAGACGACAGGCCGACCGCGTGCGCTGGAAGCGACGTGCGCGAGACGTCGAAGCGGCGCAACGTCCCCGCCGGCGCGCCAGAGACGCAGGCGTCGACCACGATCGCCACCCGCGCTCCTTCGAGCGCCGAGCAGGAGCGCCGCCGCTTCGCCAGAGAGTTCGAAAACGCCGACGCCGCGAGGCGCCAAAGGTTTCAGACGGCGTGCGGCTTCACGCCCGGCTGCGTCGTCGCCGCGGTCACGACTGCCAAGGCCAAGGACCACGATTCCGCCAGACGGCATGACGGGAACGCCTCAGCCCCGATCCATGTCGAGACGCAGGAAATGCGTCGCACAGGATATGCACGGATCGTAATTGCGTACCGTCTGCTCGCAGCGATGTTGCAGCTCACGGTCAGGCAGCTCCAGAAAACCTTCGACGAAATCGACGAGGTCCTCCTCCAGGCAGGCCTGATTTTGAGAGGTCGGCGGCACAATCTGCGCGTCCCCGATAATCCCCGCGTCATCGAGCCGATATCGATGATAGAGCATCCCGCGCGGCGCTTCTGTCGCTGCGTAGCCGACCCCGGCACGCGCCGCAACCTCGACAAAGGCGCGATCCGGCTCCTCATAATTCTCGATGATCCGAATGGCCTCGTCACAGGCGTAAAGCGTCTCAATGGCGCGGACCATGATGCTGCGGTAGGGATTGCAGCAGGTCTCGCCGAGGCCGATCTCCCGCGCCGTCGCCTGCGCAAGCGCAGACAGGCGCGGGAAATTTAAATTATATCGCGCGAGCGGGCCTGTGAGATAAGCGCTCCCGTCCGCCCGCAAGCGCGAATGCAGCGCCGTCGAATGGGCGACATGACGCTCCTCGAAGTGATCGTCATATTCCGATGGCGCAATATCAAGACCACGATTAGAGACGATACGCCCCGCATTAAATGGATATTCCTCGGGATGACGAAGCGACACCAATGTGTAGTCGCGTTCGCGCTGCGGGAAATCGAAGGTTGCGACCCAACGCGCCGTCTCGATGGCCGCGTCACGCGCCCATTTCAGCTTTTCGGCGAGCGGCGCGAGCTCCCGCTTGCGCGGCGCCCGGTGAAAACCGCCGACCCGAACGTTAATGGGATGAATTTCCCTCCCGCCGAGAAGCTGGAGAATCTCGTTCCCGACTTTTTTCAGTTGCAGGCCGCGCGTGACGATCTCGCCATGGTCGCGGGCCATCTGGACGCCGCCGTCATAGCCGAGGAAATCCGGCGCATGCAGCATATAAATATGCAAAGTATGCGACTCGATCCATTCGCCGCAATAGAGCAGCCGCCGCAAATCGCGCAGCTTTCCGCCGACCTCGACGCCTAAAAGATTTTCAAGCGCATGCACGGCGCTCATTTGATAGGCGACGGGACAAATGCCACAGATTCGCGCGACGATGTCAGGCGTTTCCGTGAAATGCCGGTCACGCAGGAACGCTTCGAAAAATCGGGGCGGCTCGAATATATTGAGTTCCGCGCGCTCGACCTTTCCGTCGCGCACAACGACTTTCAACGCGCTCTCTCCCTCTACGCGGGCGAGATAGTCAACCTTGATGGTCTTGCGCGCCATGACGTTCGCTCTCTTTGCGGAACGGCTCCGCATTGGCGTTGAAACTGCGGTAAACGCGTTCGAGCGTCTTGCCGTCCATGCCAAGCGTCGCCAGCCAATCGCTCAGCGCGGGCGCGTTCGGCGTCTCCTTGGGGCCAAAGCACCCATAACAGCCCCGGTCGTAGGACGGGCAAAGCGCGCCGCAACCCGCGTGTGTCACGGGCCCAAGGCAGGGCGTCGCTTTCGCGACCATGACGCAGACATTGCCCTTCAGCTTGCACTCGATACACACGCTATGCGCGGGCGTGTTAGGGCGCCTGCCCGCGAGGAAGGCGGAAACGACATCGACGAGCTGCCCCTTGTTGATCGGACAGCCGCGTAATTCGAAATCGACCGTGACATGGTCGCAGATCGCGGTCGAGGTCGAAAGAGTTTGAATATATTCGGGATGGGCGTAAACGATGGCGGCATAAGCGCGGACGTCAGCGAAATTGCGCAGCGCCTGAATGCCGCCGGACGTCGCGCAGGCGCCGATCGTGACGAGCTTCTTCGAGCGCCGCCGAACATCCTGAATGCGCGCGGCGTCATGCGGCGTGGTGATCGAGCCCTCGACAAGAGAGAGATCATAGACGCCGGACACTTCGCCCCGCGTCGCCTCGGGAAAATAAGCGATGTCGAGCGCGCCAGCGATGGCGAGCAATTCGTCCTCGCAATCGAGAAGACTGAGTTGACAGCCATCGCATGAGGCAAATTTCCACACGCCGAGACGCGGTTTTCTTGCCCCCGCCATGTCAGAGCTCCTTGATCGCGAGAAAGCGCTTCAGGCGCGAGAAGGGAAACACCGGCCCGTCGCGGCAGATCAGGGTGGGACCGAATTGGCAATGCCCGCATTGACCGATGGCGCATTTCATATTGCGTTCCATCGAAAGATAGACCGCCCGATCGTCGAGGCCCTTGTCGCATAGCGCGAGCGCGACGAAACGCATCATCACCTCGGGGCCGCAGACCATCGCGAGAGTCTCGGCCGGATCGATCTGTAGACGTGAAATCAGGCTCGTGACGACGCCGACGTTCCCCCGCCACTCGGAACTCGCCCGATCCACGGTCGCGTCCACCTCGATATCGAAGCGCCCGCGCCAGGCTTCGAGTTCGTGGCGAAATACCATGTCGGCAGGCGTGCGCGCGCCAAAAAGCAACGTCACTTTGCCGTATCGTGCGCGTTCGCCGAGCAGGCGGTAGATCGCCGGCCGCAAAGGGGCAAGACCGAGGCCGCCCGCGACGAGCACGACATCCTTGCCTTGCGCGGCGTCCATCGGCCAGCCGACGCCAAAGGGCCCGCGCACGCCGAGCACATCGCCCGGGCGCAACTGTGCAAGCGCGGTCGACACCGGGCCCACCGTTCGTATCGTGTGCGTCAGGGGTCCGACAGCCGGATCGCCGCTCATGCTGATTGCGGCCTCGCCGACCCGGAATGCCGTCAGCATGTTGAATTGGCCGGGCGCATAAGCGAAGGGCGCGCCGTTCGCCATCTCGAGTTCGAGGGTCCAGGCGTCCGGCGCGTCGTGTCGCCGTCTCCGCACGGTCGCGATTTGGGGCGCCATGGGTTGCGCGCCCGCGGTCCACTTTGTCAGGTCCGCCGCCTCAGCCATGGGAACCGTAAAGATCGAGCGACTGAAGGCGCGTGGTGTGCAGACGTTCGATCAGCACAGGCATCAGCCGCTTCATGAGTTCATATCCCAGATCATGGTCGACCTCGCACTTGTTGCGCAGACAGTGCGCGTCCATGACGATCGCGCGTGTCTGCTCCAGCGCCTTGGCGTCGCATGTCCATCGATAGGGCGGCACCAGCCAATTCACTCCGAAGACCTCGCCGGGACCGAGCGTGAGAAAGGTCGCGGCGCCGCGTCCAGGCGCCGAGATCTGCAAGGCCACCCTCCCTTCGCGTACGAGATAAAACTGGTCCGCCGCGTCGCCTTCGTGGAAGATGAATTGCTCTGCCTCGAAGCGCGCGTTCTTGGCGCAGCCACAGGCAAGCTTCAAGAATCCCTCGTCGAGACCGACGAAGAATGGATGTTCCGAGAGGATTCGCTCAAGATTTTCCATTAACGTCCTCGTGCGGCTCGCTGTCGCTGATGGCGGCGGTCTCTTCAGTGATGTCGATCCCAACCGGACACCAGGTGATGCAGCGGCCGCATCCCACGCAGCCGGACGTTCCGAACTGCTCATGCCATGTGGCGAGCTTATGAGTCATCCACTGGCGGTAGCGTGACGCAACCCCCGGCCGCACCGAGCCTCCATGAATGTAAGAATAATCGAGCGTAAAGCACGAGTCCCAGCGCCGCGTGCGCGACGTTTCGACGCCCGCGAGATCGCCATGCTCTTCGACCGACGTGCAAAAGCACGTCGGACAGACCATCGTGCAATTGGCGCAGGAGAGGCAGCGCGTCGCCACCTCCTGCCAACGCGGATGCTGGAGATTGCGCATGAGCAGCGCCGGAACGTCCGTCTCGGGCATGCGGCGGCCCATTCCCGCGGCCGCCGAGGCGACGACCGCCTCCGCCGCGTCGATCTCCGCCTTGGTCGCCGCGCGGCGCGGAGCCTGAGAAAAGACTTCCGCGCCAGCGCTTGTGCCGACCTCGACAAGAAATGCGATACCTTCCGGGCGAACAAGCTCGGTGAGCGCGAGATCGAAGCCAGCGTCCGCTTTCGGGCCAGCGTTCATCGAGGCGCAAAAGCAGGTTCCGCCCGCCACGCCGCAGTTGACCGCGATGAGGAAAACATTCTCGCGCTGCGCCTTGTAATGCGGATCGACATAGGCGCCGCCCAACAGCACGCGGTCCTGGATCGCAATCGCTTTCAATTCGCAGGCCCGCACGCCGAGAAAGGCGAGGCTTCTGGCCTGAGGCGCTTCGGCCTCGATCGTCATCCGCTCCCCCTCGCGACGCGCCCGCCACAGGGGAAGAACCGGCCGATGAAGAAATTTCTTCCAGGATTGCGGGCCGACCGCGTAGCCGAAAAGCGCCCCGTCGTCGCGCGGCCGTAGCTGGTAGCTTCCAGGCTGCTGCTCATCGCCCATGCCGCGCGGCAGATCCGCCACGGCGTCGACCTCGTCATAGACGATGGCGCCGTCGGCGATCGTGGGCGCGATGACGTGGCGCCCCTGCCCGCGCAAGGCGTCGATCAGCGCCTGCAACCCTTCGATCGTGATGATTTGCGGCGGCAAGGCCGCGCTTTCGGAGCTTTGGGGCATGATCCGCTGCGCTGAGGCGAGTTCAGGGCAGATTATAACGCAATTATGAAAACGAAACGTCAGCTTCGGCGACGGTCGGCGAAAATGCCGCGGGCGTCCTGGCGTGGCCGCGCAACTCAAACGCATTCGGCCGGCGCGAACGCCGGCCGGGTGCAAAACCGTCTCGTCGGTTTGGAAACGATCGCGCTTACTTCGTCGCCGCCGCCTTCAGCTTGGAGAGCGCGCGAATTTTGACGCGGACGCTCGCGGGCTTTGCCGCGGCTTTGACCAATTCGCCGGTCGCCGGGTTGCGCACCAGCGTTCCGGCCTTGCGGGCCGGCACTTTGCGCAGGGTGACCTTCAGAAGACCCGGCAGGGTGAACTCGCCAACGCCTTTAGGATGCACGGAGCCCAGAAAAACGCCTTCGAGCGTCGCGTAAATGGCCGCAGCGGTCTTCCGCGGGATCTCGTTCTGCTCGGCGATATAGGTGATGAGCCCGGCCTTCGTCAGTGTTTCTTTCACCGGACGAACCGCGGGGGCCTCGGCTTTGCTGACCCTAGCGGTCGACGCAGCCTTGGTGGTTTTTGCCTTGGCCATAAGAATTCTCTCCTCGTCGCGATCGGCCGCCAGATGTTGCGAGCCTGCGCCAACAACTCGAATTGCTAACGATTTGCAGGGTGATTCGCAATCTAACGCGCGCATTGTCACGACTTGCGCCGTATTTTTCCCCCGCTCATCGCGAAAGAGAAGGCGCGTCGCGATGTCAGCCGAGGGGCGCCCCTGGGGGGGGGGCCGGCCTTGCCCTTCCGACCCGCGCTTGGCGGAACCCGCTCAATTTGGTAGTATTTTGTGTCGGATCGCGCGGCTGGAGAAAACGAAATGACCGTCCTTGTCGTCAATGGTCAGAAGTTCGACGTCGATGTTGAACCCGACACCCCGCTCCTATGGGCGATACGCGAGAACATCGGCCTCACGGGCACGAAATATGGTTGCGGCGTCGGGCAGTGCGGAGCCTGCACCGTCCATATCGACGGGACCGCGACGCGCTCGTGCAGCGTCACTGTCGGCGAGGCAGCGCGCAAGGAAATCACGACAATCGAAGGCCTGGCGAAGAATAATGTGCTGCATAGGGTGCAACAGGCCTGGATTGACGTCGACGTGCCGCAATGCGGCTATTGTCAGAGCGGCATGATCATGGCCGTCGCCGCTTTGCTGAAGGAAAAGCCGCATCCCACCGATCAGGATATCGACGCGGCAATCACGAATATCTGCCGTTGTGGCACGTTCCAGCAGGCGCGCGAAGCCATCCACGCCGCCGCCAAAGCCTGAAGGCGACAGACATGGGCAATTCGATCGTGGGCAATCCGATCGTGGGCGATTCGATCGACGTCAGCCGGCGCGGGTTCATTATCTGCGGCGCGGCGTTTGGCGGCGGTCTCGCGCTCGGTTTCGATATTCCTTTCGGCCTCGCCTCGGCGCGGGCCCTGGAAGGAACGTCTGAGGTCAACGCCTGGGTCGTCGTCAAGCCCGACGACACCGTGATCATCCGCATCGCGCGATCCGAAATGGGCCAGGGCACGTTGACGGGGCTCGCGCAGCTCGTCGCCGAAGAGCTCGATTGCGACTGGTCGAAGGTCACGACCGAATATCCGACGCCCGCCGAAAGCGCGGCCCGCAAGCGCGTCTGGCGCGATTTCTCGACGGGGGGAAGCCGCGGCATCCGCGCGTCGCAGGATTATGTGCGCAAGGGTGGCGCGGCCGCGCGCCAGATGCTCATTCAAGCCGCAGCCGACGCGTGGAAGGTCCCGGCGAGCGCATGCCGCGCGGAGAAGAGCGTCATCACCCACGGCGCTTCCGGGCGCGCCACAACTTATGGAAAGGTCGCCGAAGCGGCGGCGCGGCTGACCCCGCCGGCGGATGTCCCCTTGAAGGATCCGCGTGATTGGAAGATCGCGGGCAAGTCGCTCAAGCGTCTCGACACCGCGGACAAGACCACCGGCAAGATGATCTATGGCGTCGACGTCAAGCTGCCGGGGATGCTGAACGCGGCGATCAAGGATTGCCCGGTTTTCGGCGGCAGGCTCGTCAGCTTCGACGAAAGCAGGATCGCCTCCTTCAAGGGCGTGAAGAAGGTCGTCCGCGTCGGCGACACGGCGGTCGCGGTGATCGCGGATACATGGTGGCGGGCCAAATCGGCGCTGGACGCCCTGCCTATCGTCTGGGACGAGGGCCCGAACGCGACGATATCCAGCGCCGACACGGCGAAGTGGCTCGCCGAAGGCCTCTCTCCCGCCCAGCCGGCCGTCACTGGAAACCGTAACGGCGCCGCTCTGCCGACAATCGCCAAGGCGCCGAAGATTGTCGAGGCGGTCTACGCCTATCCACATCAAAACCATGCGGCTATGGAGCCGCTGAACGCGACGGCGCTTTATACGCCGGACCGATGCGAAGTCTGGACGGGCACGCAAAATGGCGAAGCCGCTCTCGCCGCCGTCGCCGCCGCTTCCGGCCTCCCGCCGGAAAAGTGCGATGTCCACAAGGTCATGCTCGGCGGCGGCTTCGGTCGTCGCGGCTTCGTCGACTATGTCCAGCAGGCCGTGCTCATCGCCAAGCAGATTCCTGGCGCGCCGGTGAAGCTCCTCTGGTCCCGCGAGGAAGACATGACTCACGGGAAATATCACCCTGTGACCCAATGCCGAATGGTCGGCGCCTTTGACGCGGACAACACGCTTACGGCGCTGCATATTCGCCTGTCGGGCCAATCAATCCTCGCAAGCGTCAGGCCCGAGGCGATCAAGGACGGGATCGACCCCGGAGTGTTCCAGGGCCTCGCCGCCAGCGGCGACGCGCGGATCGGCTATGACGTCCCCAATCTTCTCATCGAACATTCGATGCGCAATCCTCATGTCCCTGCCGGATACTGGCGCGGCGTGAACATCAATCAAAACGCTATTTACCTTGAGTGTTTCGTCGATGAGCTCGCCCATGCGGCGGGCGCGGACCCGGTCGCCTTCCGTCGCCAGCTCATGGCGAAACACCCCAAGCATCTTGCCGTGCTCAATGCCGTCGTCGACCGCGTCGGCTGGGACAAGGCCCCGCCCGCGGGAATTCATCGCGGCGTTGCCGTCTTCATGGCATATGAAAGCTATGTCGCCGCGGCCGCCGAGATTTCCGTCGCGGCGGGAGACAAGATCAAGATCCACCGCATCGTCGCCGCGACTGATCCCGGTTACGCCGTCAATCCGGCGCAGATCGAACGTCAGATCGCCGGCTCCTTCGTCTATGGCCTCTCGGCGTTGTTCCACGGCGGAATCACCGTGAAGAACGGCCGTGTCGAACAGGAAAACTTCGATACCTACAATTCGATGCGCCTGCGCGAGATGCCCGTGGTCGAGTCGATCGTGATGCCGAGCGGCGGCTTCTGGGGCGGCGTTGGCGAACCGACGATCTGCGTTGCGGCGCCGGCCGTGCTCAACGCGTATTTCGCCGCGACCGGCAAGCGCCTGCGCACCTTTCCGCTCAAGGACGCCAACGTCAGCTTCGTCTGATCCGCGCGGCGATTTGATCGAGATCCTCGGGCGTGTCGACGTCATAGAGGACGCCCTTGTCCGCGACCTCGATCTCGAGAACGCCGTCGCTCGAATGCAGGATGCTGCGCGCGCCTTCGTCTCCTTCGAGAGCCGCGAGGCGCGGGAAGATCGCGCGCGCGAGCAACACCGGATTGCCGCGCCGCCCGTCGCATATCGGAACGACAGCCATGCGCTCCGGCGCGCCCTCGAACGCCCCGATCAATGCATCGAGCGTTTGCGCCGACACGCCCGGCATGTCCCCCAGGAGCACGAGAACGCCCTCGGCGTCGCCCGCCGCCGCGACGCCCACGCGTAGCGACGTGGCAATTCCGCCGTCGTTACGCGGATTATGCGCATAAGCGAGCGGCAGGCCCGCGAGCGCCGCCCTCGTGTCCGCATGCGCACGGCCGGTGACCACAATGGTCTTGAATGCGCGCGAGGCAACGGCGGCGGCAGTCGTTCGCCGCAGCAAAGGCGCGCCGTCCAGATTGACGAGAAGCTTGTTCTCGGTCTTGCTGAAACGCGCGCCCCGCCCCGCCGCGAGCACAAGCGCCGCGACACGCGAGCTCCCGCTCATTCGCCGCGCACGCCGCAGGTCGCCAATCGACCGGCGGAGACCACCGGGGCCGCCGGCCTCCTTCGCGGCTTGCGTCCTCGCGCGAGAATAATCTCCGCGAGCGTGGCGATGGCGATCTCGGCTGGCGTGATCGCTGCAATATCGACCCCAATCGGCGCCCGCAGCCGCGCGATTGTGTGTTCGCCAACGCCGATCGCCGCCAGGCGCGCCACCCGGCGCGCTTGGGTGGCCTGCGATCCAAGCGCGCCGACGTAGAAACAATCCGACTCCAGCGCCGCGCGCAGGGCGATGTCATCGATCTTCGGATCATGCGTGAGGAGCGCGAGCGCGGTGAAAGCGTCGAGGCCGATCGCCGGCAGCGCCTCGTCCGGCCAGCGCACGTCCAATTGCGCGTCGGGGAAGCGTTCAGGGGCGGCAAAGGCGGCGCGCGGGTCGAGTATGATCACATCGAAGCCCGCGAGCTTGGCCATCGGCGCAAGCGCCTGCGCAATATGCACCGCCCCGACGATGATGAGACGGGGGCCAGGAAGGCGCACATTCACGAAAAACCGCCGTCCCGCGTCCTCGACAAGCGCGCTCGCTCCGTCGCGAAGCGGACCGGCGAGCGCGTCGCCAGGCGACGCAAAAGCGAGGTCTTGTGAGCGAATCACTCTGGCGTCGCCGCCGTCGACGGGCGTGACGAGGGCGCAGGCGCGTCGCGACGCAATTTCCGCGTTCAAGTCGGAAAGAAGGGCAAGACGCGCGGAATCCAGACGATCGATGGCGACGACAATGCGGCCCCCGCAGGAAAGGCCCGCCCGCCACGCGACGTCGTCGGCGACGCCGAATTCGAGCAGCCGCGAGCGGCCGTCGTCAATCGTCTCCGCAGCGGCGGCCATGACGTCGCCCTCGACGCAGCCCGCCGAGACGGAGCCGCAAAAGAGGCCGCTTTCCTCGACGACGAGATGCGAGCCGACGGGCCTTGGGGCCGAACCAAAAGTTTCCACCACTGTCGCGAGCGCGACGCCACGACCTGTGCGACGCCAGGCTTCCGCCTGCCGCAGGATCGCGGCATCGTCCACGGGGGCTGCGTCAGTCGTCTCGATCACTCGTGAGGCCCTTGCGCAAAATATTTGCGGCGTCGCGCCGCCCGAGACAAATATAGCAAAAGAGTAGGGTTTGTAGCGCCCAATCCTGCTTTTTGTCGCGCTCAATCCTGCGTGGAGACGCCGACGATCATGCCGTCCTCGAACCAGCTCGCGAGAAATTGCGCCAGTCGTTCAGGCGCGAGCTCACCGGACTGCTGAAAGGCCGCCATCTGGCAGATCTCGCCGAAAGGGCGCCCGGACTTGGCTTCGCTCAACGCCACGAATTCATCCGGCTCCAGCTCGCGGAAAGCCGTTTCTTCCTTGCAGCGCCACACGGCCACGGCCTCGCTCGCTTGCGCAGGCTCGGGTGGGCTTCCTCCCGCCTCGCTGTCCAATTTTTCGTAGGCGGCAAATGTGCCTGCGCTCAACGCCAGCAGAATGACGCTCGGATGAAAAGCGAACACGAGTCGCGGCGAATCCTCCGGCGTGAAAGCCGCGAGCGCCTGCAGATTGAGAGGCGCGGCGTCCGGCGCGTCGAAGGCGTCGACCATGGCGCGCTCGAACAGCGCCATGGATAAGGCGCCCCGTCGCTCCCCCAACGCGGACTGTCGCGCATGAAATCGGGCAAGCCCGTCGTATACCAGCGCGCGTTGCGGTGGCGCGGAGGATTGGCGGACACATAGTCCGCGGCCAGGGCGTCGAAGGCTTCCTCGCCGATGAGCGCGCGCAGGCCCGGATGGTCCTCGTGAAGGAAGCTCTCGAGGCGCAGCCGATACCCCGCCTGATAGACGTTGAGCAGCTCATCGCGCGCCGCGCCGCGCTGAGATTCCCGCAACGCATCCAGAAGCGGCGCGTCTTCAACCCCGGCGCCGGCGAGAACGCGGGCCTGGAACAAGGCTTGAAAGTCGGAGAGCTTCATGCGGCCGTCAAAGCTCGATCCGCGGCGAGGCGCGCGTCAATGTCGCGCATGCGCTGCAACTCATCAAGCAGCTCCGCGAAAGGCGGAAAATTATCATCGCGCTCGATCATGGCCGAGACGTCGCCAAAACGCCGGCGCGCGTGTTCATAAAGACTCCAAACCTCGTCGCAGATCGGCTGATCGTGCGTATCGACGCGATGCGTCTCCTTATTCGTGTGGCCGGCCATATGAAATTGCACGACGCGCTCGACCGGAATGGCGTCGATGAAGGCGAGGGGATCGAAGCCATGATTGAAGCCGGAGACGAAGACATTGTTGACGTCGAGCAGCAGCAGGCAATCCGCGCGCTCGGCCATCTCGCGCACGAACTCCTGCTCGCACATCTCGGATTCAATGAAGGAGACGTAGGTCGAGGCGTTCTCGACCACGAGCTGACGCTGCAGATAGTCCTGAACGCGCTGAATGCGCGAAACGATATGATCGAGCGATTCGCGCGTGTAGGGGATGGGCAAAAGATCATGTAGCGTCAGGCCGTGCACGCCGGTCCAGGCCACGTGGTCCGAAACCCAGGCAGGCTCCACCCGCTCCACGAGCGCCTTCAACCGCGCGAGATAATCCATGTCGAGCGGATCGGTGGAGGCGAGCGACATCGACACGCCATGCATCACGACCGGATAATCGGCGCGGATTCGCTCCAGTATGGCGAGCGGCCGACCGCCGTCGATCATATAGTTTTCGGAAATGATCTCGAACCAGTCGACGGACGGGCGGCTCGACAAAATTTCGTCGTAGTAAACGGGCCGAAGGCCAAGGCCGTAGCCGAGCGGCGCAGGCTGTTGCATCTCAACGTCCCCTCACCGAAATTGACGCCGCCCAGGGCGCGGCGGCGCGGCGCGACAAATGCGCCGGACCCAATTTCGGGTCCGGCGCGCAATCCTTATTTCGAGTGGCACTTGCTTTTCATATTGCAGTGGCCCTTGTGATGGTGGCACTTCGCCTTGTGGTGGCACTTCGACTTGTGGTGGCAGGTTCCCTTGCCGCCGCAATGGGCCTTCGCATGGGCCGAGGCGTGGTGGGCGTGCGCCGGCGCGACAGTCGCGCCATTGAGGGCAAGCGCCATCGCGGCGGCGGCGAGCGCCGAGCCGGAAACGATTTTCGTCTTCATATGCTTCTCCTATATGAAACGCCCTTGCGGGCGGTGAAACGGCGCGCGGGCTCATTGCCGTCCAAGCGTCACGCGCCGAAGCCGATTATTTGCCGGGCGGCGCAACGGCCGTCTCGGGCGCGCCGCCCTCCTTGCCCTCGCTTCGCCCCATCGCCGGGCAGCCGCCCTTGCCGGCGCAGGCCGCTTTTCCCGCATGTGTCTTGTGGGCGTGACGATGTGACTTTCCCTTTGCAAAAGCGGGTGGAGCCCCCGCGATGGCAAGGGCGATCGCACAAGCGGCGACGCTTGGAAGCATCATTGGCTTCATGACCTGCGTCTCCTCTTCGGTCCCGTCGATCGGCTTTCCGTCAGGAGATTACTATCCGGCGCCGGTTCTGCTAGCAAGTTTTTGGCCATTTTTCGCACGTGCCGTGCGCAGCCTTGACGGAAAGGCGCTCCGGTGTTGCGGCGCAAAAACCCTGGGCGGCCCGGCGCAAAAGGCGGCGCTTGCCGCAGCGGCGACCGGCTGTTAGATAGCTCTCGCGTGTCGGTTCGTCGCCGAGACGCGTCACACCCTGATTTTCGTCCTTCGGGCCGCGCCGGCCAGTTCGTTTACGAACTTTTCGTCTCAATGCCGCATCGACGCGGCGAGGCGTCCGATCGAGGAAAATCGACCGTAACGCCAACCCTTCGCCGGCGCCGCCCCGACTGGGGCTCTCAGGAGAACACATGTCCGCCACAACTGATCGCGCGCCGACGCGCGAAGATTTCGCCGCCCTCTTGGAGCAGAGCTACGGCGACAACGAGGCTTTCGAAGGTTCCGTCATCAAGGGGCGCGTGGTCGCCATCGAGAAGGACGTCGCCGTCATCGACATCGGTCTGAAGACGGAAGGCCGCGTCGCTCTTAAAGAATTCACCGGCTACGGCCGAGACCCCGCCCCGCAGGTCGGCGAAGAGGTCGAGGTCTATCTGGAGCGCGTCGAGAATGCGCTCGGCGAGGCTGTCATCTCGCGCGACAAGGCGCGCCGCGAGGAGAGCTGGGTCAAGCTCGAAAAGGCCTTCGAGACCAATGAAAAGGTCGAGGGCGTCATCTTCAACCAGGTCAAGGGCGGCTTTACCGTCGACCTTGACGGCGCCGTCGCCTTCCTGCCGCGTTCGCAGGTCGACATTCGTCCGATCCGCGACGTCGGACCGCTGATGAATGTCCCGCAGCCGTTCCACATCCTGAAAATGGACCGCCGTCGCGGCAATATCGTCGTCTCGCGCCGCACGGTGCTCGAGGAAAGCCGCGCCGAGCAACGTCACGAGATCGTCGCCAACCTCGAAGAGGGCCAGGTGATCGACGGCGTCGTGAAGAACATCACCGACTATGGCGCTTTCGTGGATCTGGGCGGCATCGACGGCCTGCTGCATGTCACCGACATCGCCTGGCGGCGCGTCAATCATCCTTCGGAGGTTCTGACCATCGGTCAGACGGTCAAGGTGAAGATCATCAAGATCAATCACGAGACCCACCGCATCTCCCTCGGAATGAAGCAGTTGCTTGAGGATCCCTGGCAGGGCATCGAGGCGAAATATCCGATCAGCGCCAAGTTCCATGGCCGCGTGACCAACATCACCGACTACGGCGCTTTCGTCGAACTGGAGCCCGGCATCGAGGGACTTGTCCACGTCTCCGAGATGAGCTGGACCAAGAAGAACGTCCATCCCGGCAAGATCGTCTCGACGAGCCAGGAAGTCGACGTGCAGGTGCTCGAGGTCGATCCGGTCAAGCGCCGCATCTCGCTCGGCCTCAAGCAGACCTTGCAGAACCCCTGGGAAGCCTTCGCCGAGAAGCATCCCGTGGGCTCCTCGGTCTCCGGCGAGGTCAAGAACAAGACGGAGTTCGGCCTCTTCATCGGCCTCGACGGCGATGTGGACGGCATGGTCCATCTCTCCGACCTCGACTGGAACCGTCCCGGCGAGCAGGTGATCGAGGAGTATAAGAAGGGCGACGTGATCAATGCCCAGGTTCTCGACGTCGACGTCGAGAAGGAGCGCATCTCGCTCGGCGTGAAGCAGCTCGCGGGCGATCCTTTCGCTTCCGTGGGCGGCGGCGATGAGGGCGGCGACGTCAAGAAGGGCGCCGTCGTCACCTGCGAAGTCATCGAGGTCAAGGAATCCGGCCTCGACGTCAAGATCGCCGGCACCGATCTCACCACCTTCATCAAGCGCAGCGAACTCGCCCGCGACCGCGGCGACCAGCGCCCTGAGCGCTTCGCCGTTGGCGAAAAGGTCGACGCCCGCGTCACGCTCTTCGACCGCAAGGCGCGCAAGGTCGCCGTGTCGATCAAGGCGCTCGAAGTCGCGGAAGAGAAGGAGGCGATCGCCCAATATGGCTCGGCGAACTCCGGCGCCTCGCTCGGCGACATTCTCGGCGCGGCGCTGAAGGCGCGCGAAGATACGCCGAAAAAGGGCAAGAAGACTGAAGAATAATCCGTCCCGAAACCTGCAAAAGATCGAGCCCGCGCCAATTGGCGCGGGCTTTTGTTTTTGCAGCGGCACGATCGCGTGCGCCAAGAAAGCCAAGCCCTCGCCCGCCGTAAACCTCGCATTCACCATGAACAGATCAGATTCATCTCGTTAACGTTAGTTTTCCACGAACCCGGCAATAGTTGCGCGTGACGGACAATGCGCCGAGCGACCGGAGTAACGTGATGCGTGCGAATTCTCTTCACCGCGGGTATGGCGACCCCTCTTATCTCGGCCCGTTGCGCGCCCGGCCCACTGGCGTTCGCGCTGCGCTCGGGATGGGCGTTGGCGCCTGGGTCATCCTCTGTGCCGCAGCCCTGGTGATCCATACGCCCGCGGACACGCAGAGCGCGGCGGACATCGCGCCGGCGCCCGCTTCCGGATCCGCCAAGATCGCCTCGAAAATCGACGCTGTGACGCAGGCCGGCGCGAGCCCAAAGACGCTCGCTTTCGACATCGACGCTCCCGAGTATCAGCGCGAGAAGAAGAGCGTCTCCCTCGGCGAGCCGGGCGACGGCGCGCCGCGCGTCGACAGCCTGACGATCGGTCAATTCGCGATGGGCGCGCCCTTCATCCGGATCGACGTCCATCAGGATCTCGATCCTGCGGCGACGAACCCCGACTTCTTCCTGGACATGACCCGGCACGCCAAGGCTGCGGGCCTCAACGTCACCAAGATCGGCCAGCGTGCGCCGATCACGACGCGGTTCGGCGCGTTTGAAACCGCCGATATCCGCCTGTCCCAGCCTGGCGGCGAGGGCGTGGACTCAGGCGAGCGCGCCTGCCTCGCCACCCGTTTTGTCGACGCCAGGACGCCGCTCGAAATCGCCGGAATCGCGTGCGGCGCGGCGACGCGGCCAATTGACCGCGCGGCGCTCGGTTGCCTCCTCGACAAGGTGAGCTATTCGGCCGGGGGGGATAATAAGACGCTCAACGACTTCTTCTTCAACGCCGAGCTCGCCCGCGTCAAGGATTGCGCAAGCGTTTCGGGCGACGATGTCACCGGCTCGATCCCGCCTCATAAGGCAACGCGGACTAAGGCAGCCTCACATCAAAAGAAAACGCACGCTGTCGCACGTTCGGCTCCCGTTCACCCTGAGGCGGCGAAAAATTGACGCCAGTCTTCCCGCGTCTCGCTTTTGCGAAATCATCCTATATGATGTCGTTGAAGCGTCGAGCCTGAGAGGATGGAGATGCGCAAGGGAATGTATCTGTCGGCGGGCGTCGCCTGCCTCATGGCTTTGGGCGCGGGCGGCGATGCGATGGCGAAGACGCATAAGCGCCACCATGACGCTTATTCCGTTGCGCATACCCGGTTGGCCTCCAACGGCCACGCGCCGATCGACGTCGAACGCCGGAGCTGGCTCGACCCCGGCACGAAAGTTCCCGTTGGCAGCACGAACCGCTACATGCTGCAGCAGACCTATTTCAACCGCGACCCGATCCAGGAAAATCAGCGGAGCTGGTATATGGGCGAAACCCTGCCCCAGCGCATCCCGCAAAATGTGATCGTCCCCTACAACGACGGACTGCCGTTCGATTGGCCCTGACACGGGCCTTTTTTCGGGGATTTCTTGACAGGCGGGGCTGCATCCTTTAGCTCCCCATGTGTCCGTTGCGTTTGAGCGCGACGGGCAAGCACCCGCGGCGTTCGTGTTCGAACGCCTGTCGGCCGGGCGACCGGCAGAGGAGGGCGCGTTCTTCACCCCCGGCGACGCCGGGCGCGTGCGGGAGACGCGATTTCAGGCGCAAGCGCCCCGAGCAAACCGCTCCGGGCGCTCTTTCGTCTTTTCGCCTCTCGCGCGCAACGCGATGACGAGAGGACGACAGTAAAGTGACGAAGCGCGCAGAAGCCAAGTATAAACTCGACCGCCGCCTGGGCCAGAACATCTGGGGCCGCCCGAAGAGCCCGGTGAACCGCCGCGAATACGGCCCCGGCCAGCATGGCCAGCGCCGCAAGGGCAAGCTGTCCGACTATGGCACGCAGCTCAAGGCGAAGCAGAAGCTCAAGGGTTATTACGGCAACATCTCCGAGAAGCAGTTCCGCAAATATTACGCGGAAGCCATCCGCATGAAGGGCGACTCGGGCGACAATCTCATTGGTCTGCTGGAGCGGCGCCTCGACGCGATCGTCTATCGCGCCAAATTCGTGCCCACCGTTTTCGCCGCGCGCCAATTCGTCAACCATGGCCATATTCGCGTCAATGGCCGGCGCGTGAATATTCCGTCCTATCTCGTCAAGGTCGGCGACGTGATCGAGGTGAAGGAATCCTCGAAGCAGGCCGTTACGGTTCTCGAAGCCGTCGGCCTCGCCGAGCGCGACGTCCCGGAATATTACGACGTCGATCACTCCAAGATGATCGCAAAACTTTCCCGCGTGCCGCATGCGACGGAAGTGCCGTACCCGGTCCAGATGGAGCCCAATCTGGTCATCGAGTTCTATTCTCGCTAAAAGGCGCGCGATCTGCGCCCAGAATCAAAGGCGGGCTCCCCGGGGCCCGCCTTTTTTGCTGAACCTTTACCGTCTCGGCGCGATTTTCACCATTCATTCGAATTTCTCTCCCTCTTCAGCCCCCCTTAAGACCGTCAGGGGAAGCTCAGCTCAACCTTGACCTTAGGAGATTGAGCGGTCTATGGCGGAGACAACGGAGCGGCGCGCGGGGCCTCAATCGCACAGCGAGGGAGGGAGACGCGCTGCGCTGATGGGGCTTGGCGCCCTGTCGATTGTCCTCGGGGCGGGCGCAGCAATGGATCTCGGGGAGGCGGCGCGACGCAAGCCCGTGCTCGAACATGCTGCAAACGCGGCGATCCGGCGCGCCCTATCCGTGGCGCGAAGCGCGCTCGAGAGAGGCGACCCCGATTGGCAGGACATCGCCGCAGCGCGGGGAAAGCTGAACTTCGCCGTCCACGCTGTTGAGGCGGATGGTCAAATGGAGACGGCAAACATTCAACTTCGCCTCTCGGGATCACGTCTCGAGGGCGCACTCGATTACGCAGTCGAGCAACGGACCCTCGTGCTGTGGCTTTTCGGACGCCGGTCGATTATGCGCGCGGGCTCTTCGATCGCCAGCCTCTCTGTTGGCGATCCGCAGACCCCCGGACCGCGCGCGCAAAGCGCGGCCGCGCGTCCTCTCGCCCAACGCGCGGATTGGCCGGCGGCCGGGATCAGTGGGGGCCCAAACGCGGCGCAGCGCTGAAATTATATTTGCCACGGGCCGCGGAGTGATTATGTTCGCTGCGCCGCACGTCACAACGTAGATGGACCAAAAATGTCCCTCCAAAATTTCGCATTCTCTCGTCGCCATTTACTCATCGCCGCCGGCCTGCTGTCGCTTTCCGCCTCGGCCGCTTTTGCGGAAAAATCCGCGGCGGGCAAGATCCCCGTCGAGGAGTTGATGGCGCCGAACGCATTGCCCGACATCGTTCAGGGCGACGCCAACGCGCCGGTGACGATTGTCGAATACGCGTCCATGACGTGCAGCCATTGTGCGGCTTTTCACCACGAGGTCTATCCGGTCCTCAAGAAGAACGACATCGACGCGGGCAAGACGAAATTCATTTTGCGCGAATTCCCGCTCGATCCGCTCGCGACCGCGGCCTTCATGCTGGCGCGCGAACTCGGCGACAAGCGCGATGCGGCCGTCGACCTGCTGTTTGCGCAACAGAAGAATTGGGCCTTCGCCGACAAGCCGCTCGACGGCCTCGCCAATGTGCTCAAACAGGCGGGGCTCGGCCAGGAAAAATTCGAGGCGATCCTCAAGGATCAGGCGCTCTACGAGAAAGTCAACGCCGTGCGCAACCGGGCCTCCGACAAGTTCGGCGTGAATTCGACGCCGACGTTTTTCATCAACGGCGAGAAATACACGGGCGAGATCAGCGCTGCGGAATTCGAGAAAATCATCGCCGCGAAGACACCTGCGAAATGACGTGGTCGCGGCCCTATAGCGCTGTGCGGCGCTCGAGCGCCGCCGCCAACGTACCCTCGTCGAGATAATCAAGTTCGCCACCGACCGGCACGCCATGAGCGAGCCGCGTGACCTTCACATCGAGCGGCGCGAGCAGATCGGCGATGTAATGCGCCGTCGTCTGGCCGTCGACGGTCGCGTTCACAGCGAGCACGATCTCGCGCGTCTGCCCTGCCCGCACCCGTTCGATCAGTTGCGCGATGGTCAGATCTTCCGGTCCAACGCCATCGAGCGGCGAGAGCACGCCGCCAAGAACATGATAGCGCGCGTTGAGCAGTCCGGCGCGCTCCAGCGCCCAGAGGTCGGCGATCGTCTCGACCACGACGAGGATCGACGGATCACGGCGCGCGTCGCGGCAGATGGTGCAGGGATCGCGCGTATCGATATTGCCGCAGACCGAGCAGGTCATGATGCGCTCCTGCGCGACGCGCAGCGCGTCGGCGAGCGGCGCGAGCAATTCCTCCCGCTTGCGAATCAGATGCAGCGCCACGCGGCGCGCGGAACGCGGTCCAAGACCCGGCAATCGCGCAAGAAGCTGCACGAGCCGTTCGATTTCCGGACCAGCGACGCGTTCGGACATGAGAAGCAGCGTAGGCTTTCTTTTTGCCGGCCAATCGAGGCCGTGCGCGGCGTCAGAAGGGCAGCTTGAACCCTGGGGGCAATTGCAGACCGCCCGTCATCGCCTTCATTTTTTCCGCCATCAGCTCGTCGGCCTTGGCGCGGGCCTGAAAGTGGGCGGTGACGATCAGGTCTTCGAGGATCTCCTTCTCGTCGGCCTTGATGAGACTGGGATCGATGGCAATGGATTTCAACGCGCCCTTGGCTGAAAGCGTGACCTTGACGAGACCGCCGCCCGCCTCGCCCGCAACCTCGGTTTGCTCGAGTTCGAGTTGCGCCTCGGCCATTTTGGCCTGCATCTGCTGCGCCTGTTTCATCAGGCCCATGAAGTCCATCATCGGTTCCCTCCTCAATCGTCTTCCCAGGGCGCGACATCGTCATATTGGACGTCGGGCGTGTCGTCGCCCACAGCCTCATCCTTGCTGCGCACCGCGATGATCTCAGCGCCCGGAAAATGGGCCAGCACGCTCGCGACCACCGGATCGGCTTCGAGCCCGGACCGGCGCTCTCGTTCCTGTTCGTCGCGCTTTTCCCTCAAGGTCGGGGCCCCGCCGGCGGCGACCACGGACACCATCCAGCGTTCATTCGTCCAAAGCTGTAAACGCTGCATCAGGACGGAGGCCAGCTCGCGCGCGCCGCCGGGAGCCAGTTCAAACTCGATCCGCCCCGGCTCGAAGCGCACGAGCCGCACCTCGCTCTCAAGCGCGATCTTCAAGCGAATGTCCCGTTTCTCTTCCGCGAGGGCGAGGAGCGCCTCGAAGTTCGCGAGGGCGGCGCCTTTCGGCGCGGGCGCGTTCTGCGCGACAGCCGGCTGCGGGCCCCCCTGGCGCAACGGCGGGCTCGAGACGCGCGTGGCCGCCGGCGCGCCGCGCGGCGGAGTTGCGGGCGCAGCGGCAGGCGGGAGCGCTGCGGGTCCTTGCGCCGCAACGCCCAATTGCCTGAGAACCTCTCCAGGCGTGGGCGCTTGTGCAGCATAGGCGAGGCGGACCAATATCATGTCGGCCGCTTGGAGCGGACGCTGCGAGCCGCGCAGTTCGTCGACGCCCTTCATCAAAATCTGCCAGGCGCGGGTGAGCGCGGGAATGGACAGGCGATCCGCCGCTTCCTGGCCACGCCGCTTCTCCTCCGGCGTCAAGGCGCCGGATTGCGCGGCCTTCGGCGACAGCTTCAACCGCGTCGCAAGATGGGTGAATTCCGCAACTTCCAGAACGACTTGAGCAGGATCGGCGCCGCCGTTGTACTGATCCTCGAGCAGCGTGATCGCCTTGCCGACGTCGCCCCCCATGGTCGCCTCGAAGATATCGATCACCGCCGATTTGTCCGCGACGCCGAGCATCTGCCGCAAATCGTCGGCGGCGATGGCGCCGCCTTCGCGATGCGCCGCTCCATAAGCGATCGCCTGATCGAGCAGCGACAGCGCGTCTCGAACCGATCCCTCCGCGGCGCGGGCGATCATGGCCAGAGCGTCGGCGTCGACCTCGACGCCCTCCGCGGCGCAAATCTTGCGCAAATGTTCAGCGAGCAGGCCGGCGTCGATGCGGCGCAGATCGAAGCGCTGGCAGCGCGAGCGCACGGTGACCGGGACTTTCTCGATTTCCGTCGTCGCGAAGATGAATTTCACATGCTCGGGCGGCTCCTCGAGCGTCTTCAACAGACCGTTGAAGGCGGCCTTCGAGAGCATATGCACTTCGTCGATGATATAAACCTTGGTGCGCGCCATCACCGGACGATAGCGCGCATTGTCGATGATCTCGCGAACGTCGTCGATGCCGGTGTGGGACGCGGCGTCCATCTCGAGGACATCGACGTGACGCGAATTCGATGATCGCCTGGCAATGCACTCCCAGCGCATCCATGTGGATCGTCGGCTGGGCGATCGCGGGACGGCCTTCGGTCGCCGCAAGCTCATAGTTGAAGGCGCGCGCCAGGATGCGCGCCGTGGTGGTCTTGCCCACGCCCCGCACGCCGGTCAACAGATAGGCCTGATGAATGCGCCCCAGATCGAAGGCGTTCGCGAGGGTGCGGATCATCGGCTCCTGGCCGATCAGATCCGCGAAGGTCGTGGGGCGATATTTGCGGGCGAGGACGCGATAGGCCGCGGCAGGGACGGGCGCGTCGCCGAAAAGCGATGGCCCGGCGTCCTGCAGCGATGGCCTCGGCTGCTCCTGCTCGTGGTCCATCTTCTTTCCCAGAAAGACGAAAGGCGCGCGAACAGAAGCTGCGAGGCCCTGCGCTGCGCGCCATTCGATCGGTGGGAGGCTGAACGAAGACCCGCTCAAGCTCGTTAGGGCTGCTTCCTTCCGGACCTGACCCGGTTGGCGAGTGAAACGTCCACCGCCAACCTCCCGAACTCTATTTGGCAGAGGAATCGGAGCGATGCAAGGGGGAGCCCTCCCCGCCGCGGCTTTGGTATAAAGCGCTGGCGTCGCCGCCGCGTCGAGCGGTTGCGACCCGAACGAGACGCCCATTGCGGAGGTGGATTGTGCTTCAATTCTGGATGTCGCAGACGACAGCGGTCATGACGACAATGTTGACCGTGGCGCTTACGGCCTTCGCGCTTCTGCTCTGCTGGCTCAGCTTCGCCTCTCCCCTCGCGCCCTTCCTGCAAAAATGCAGGGGCGTCGTCCCGCCCTTCGTCGGCGTTCCCGCAACATTGTTCGGCCTGCTGATGACCTTCCTGTCCCAGGATGTGTGGGAGGCAAACCGGCAGGCATATCGTGCGCTCGCGCTCGAGCGCGAGCAATTGTCGACCCTCGCCGCCCTGACTGAAAATCACGGCGTCAACGCCGACGGCGTCCCCCGCGCAATCCGCAATTATGTCGAGGCCGTCGTCGGACTCGAATGGAAGACAATGGAAAATGGCGAAGAATCGCCCGAGGCGGACGCCGCGCTCAATGCGCTGACCCGGGCGGTAAGCAGCGTGAAGATCGACCCCGCCTTCGGGCGCGCGCTCATCGACACGGTGCTGAAGCTGCGCTCCGCGCGCGAGCAGCGGCTGGCGGTCGCGAGCGCCTATCCCGACGATCGAAAATGGGCGGCGGTGATTATCATCGCCCTCGTAACCCAGATCAGTCTCGCGGTCGTGCATCTCGAAAGCGCGCGGCCGCAGCTTCTCGCCCAGGGTATTTTCGCCGCCGCGGCCGTCGTCGCCATTTCGCTCGTCGCGTCGGTCGACAAGCCCTATGCGTCGCCAAACGCGGTCATCGACGAGCCGCTGTCGCAGCTTCTCGACCGACTTCCCCCGGAATAGGCGCTCTCCCCTCCCGGCTTTGGAACAGGGAAAGCGCTGCGACGTTACGCGCTCGAGCGGCTGAAAGGGGTGTTTCGAACGCGGTCGAGGAAAGCCCATGGCAAAGCAGAATGACAAGAGCGAATCCCGCGAGGACGACGCTTCGGGGACCCCAGCCACGCCCGGAAACGGCGGCCAGCGCGAGAGCGACGCCATCGCCGCACTCAAGGCGGACCACCGCCGCGTCGAGCAGCTCTTCGACAAATACGGGCAGGCGCGCCGCCGCGCCGAAAAATCGAGGATCGCTCGGCAAATCTGCCTCGAGCTTTCAATTCACGCCGAGTTGGAGGAAGAGATCTTCTACCCGGCCTGCCGGGAACACGTCGACGACCTGCAGCTCGACGAAGCGCAGGTCGAGCACGACTCGGCGAAAATCCTCATCTCCGAAGTCGCCATGGGAACGCCGACCGACCCTTTCTTCGACGCGAAGGTGATGGTGCTCGGCGAATATGTTCGCCATCACATTCAGGAAGAAGAAATGACTTCCGGGAGCATCTTCGCCAAGGCGCTCGAGGGCGGCGTCGACACGGTCGCGCTCGGCCAACGCATGATCGCGCGGCGCGAGGAGCTCATGGAGGAATTGGCCGACGAATTGTTGCTTGCGCAGCCGAGGACGCTGCATCCGGGGTTGCAGCAGGAGGAGACGTTTCGGGGCGCGACCGCGGGAGGCCATTCGACGGGCCATGCGGGGGGTCACGACGCAAGGCGCGAAACGCTCGAGCGCGGCCGCGAACAGGAACGCGGCCATTGGGACGAACCCGGCAATACGCCCCGCGCCTGGGACCGTCCCCAGGAGCGAGCGCATCAGCGAGTACGATGAACGGACCTATGATGAGCGTCGCTCTGCTGGCGGCGGCGCCGTTGAAGGTCGGGGTCAGGGTCAGCACGCCGGCGGCTGGCGCGGCGATCCGCAGGGTCACGCAGAAGCGGCCCGTCGCGGTTGGGAGACGCGCGAGGGCGGCGAAGCGCAGCGCGGCCGCGGCCGAGAGGAGCCAACCCCCCGGCCTCGGGGCGGCCATGAGAACCGCGAGGCGCACAACGAGGAGCGCCGGGGCTGGCGCGGGGACCCCGAGCGCCACTCCGAGGCGTCACGCCGGGGCTGGGAACATCGGCGCTGACGCACGCCGCCGAGCAGGAGACGCACGCCGCGGCCCTTGGGCCGCGGCGTTTTTTTGTCCCCTGTAAATTCGCCGAAACAATTCACCTTTCCGCCCGAAAGCGGATGCGCCGCAGCGGTGCAATTGCTAAACAAAGCGCCAAATCGAAAGGAATTCCGCGCGTGATCGCCGCGAACTCAGAAACTGAAGACCGCGAAGCCAAGGAACGCCTTGCGGCCGTTCTCGGGCATTTCGAGCGCGCGGGCTTTGCGCGTTGCGAGCCCCGGCTTTTGCAACCCGCAAGCATATTTCTCGATCGCTCGGGGGAGGACTTTCGCGGTCATCTCTATCTCACGAGCGACGCGTCTGGCGCAGAACTCTGTCTGCGCCCGGAATATACGATCCCTGTCTGCCGGGATTATCTCGGCTCGCGCGACGCGGGCGGGCCCGCCGCCGTCGCCTATGGCGGTTCGATCTTCCGCGCGCCGGAAAACGGCGCGGCCGGCGACGGCGAATCTCTGCAAGCGGGAATAGAAAGTTTTGGCCGCGATGACCGCGAGGCGACGGATGCGGAAATCCTTGGCGCCGCGCTCGACGCCGCCCGCGCCGCCGGCGCCCCGCGAACTTGCCGTTCACATGGGCGACGCGGCGCTTGTTGCGGCCTTTCTGGACGGACTCGACCTCCCGCCCGTCTGGCGCCGGCGCGTCGAAGCGGGACATGCGCGCGGGCAGTCTGTCGCCGCGATCTTCGCGCCTCAAAGCCGAAATGGACTCGCGCAATCAGGCGTCCTTGCGGCCCTGACGAAAGTCGACGCCGGGGACGCGCGACGGCTCGTCGAGGACCTTCTCGCCATTGCGGGGATCACCGCCGTCGGCGGACGCAGCGCGGCGGAGATCGCCGAACGCTTTCTCGATCAGGCGACGCTCGCCGAGGGCTCGGCCGTTCCACCGAAGAAGCGCGCGCTTGCGGAAGCGTTTTTTGCGATTGAAGGCGCGCCGGACGTCGCCTCGGCCGCCCTGCGCAAGCTCGCCGACGACGCCGGCCTCGACATCGGCGCCGACGCTCGATTCCGTCGACACGCGCACGAGCTTCATCGCCGCCCGCGGTCTCGATCTCGAGCGCATGATTTTCTCGGCGAGCTTTGCGCGGCGCCTCGATTACTATTCCGGCTTCGTCTTCGAGGCGCGCCATGCCGCCGCGAGCGGCCCCGTCATCGGCGGCGGGCGATATGACCGGCTGCTGAAGACGCTCGGCGCCAAGGAGGATATCGCAGCGGTTGGCGCCGCGATCTGGATCGACAGGCTGGCGAGCGCGGCGCGCGCGGGAGCCCTGGCATGACGCAAAAGCTCGTTGTCGCCACGCCCTCCAAGGGCCGACTTCAGGAAAACGCCAACGCCTTCTTCGCCCGCGCGGGACTGGAGCTGACGCAGGGGCGCGGCGCGCGCGATTATCGCGGCGCGATCGCCGGGCTCGAAGACGTCGACGTCGCCTTTCTCTCGGCCTCCGAAATCACGCGACGGCTGGCGCAGGGAGAAGCGCACTTCGGCGTCACGGGCGAAGACCTCGTGCGCGAAGAAATCGCCGCGCCAGAAAGCAGGATCGAGCTTCTCGCGCCGCTTGGCTTCGGCCACGCCAATGTCGTCGTCGCCGTCCCCCAGGCATGGATAGACGTTCGCACCATGGCTGACCTCGCGGACGTCGCCGATGGATTTCGCGCGCGTCACGGGCGCGGCCTTCGCGTCGCAACGAAATATATCAACATGACGCGGCGCTTCTTCGCGCAGCACGGCGTCGGCGACTATCGCGTGGTCGAAAGTTCGGGCGCGACGGAAGGCGCGCCAGCGGCCGGCTCCGCCGATCTCATCGTCGATATTACGACGACCGGCGCCACGCTCGCCGCCAATGCGCTCAAGGTTCTCGAGGATGGAGTCATGCTCCGTTCGCAGGCCAATCTCGTCGCCTCGCTCTCCGCGCCCTGGAGCGAGATGGCGCGCGAGGCCGCCCGGGTGATCCTCTCCCGCATCGCCGCCGAGGAGGAAGCGCGCACGACGCGCGAGTTACGCGCCGACGTCATCCTTGCCGCCGACGCGCTGCGCGACGCGGAGGCAAAATTCGGCGCACGCGCGCGTTTCCGCAACGGCGACCCCGTGACCTTCTCCTGTCCCGCGCAAAATGTCGGGGCGCTCGCTGATTTCCTGATCGCAAAGGGCGCGACGCGCGTCGCGAGCGCGCGGCTGGATTACCTATTCCATGCCGAAAATCTGTTATGGAGCCGGCTCGCGGCGCGTATTGGCTGACCCGCTTGCCCGTCGCGGGGCGTGTGCATCAGCAACGCATAGGCGGCGATCGGATTCGTGACCAGATAGCGCGCAAGCAGGCGCCGGGGCTCCAGCGCGAGCCGGAAAGCCCACTCCAGCCCATTCTCCTGCATCCATTTCGGCGCGCGCGCCTTCGCGCCCGCGACAAAGTCGAAGAGGCCGCCTGCCGTCTTGATCATCTTCACGTTCGACAGTCGCGGCGCATAAGCGCGCACGAAAGCCTGCTCACGCGGGACGCCCATCGCGAGCCACAGGATGTCCGGCGCCAACGCATTGATCTCGTTGAGTTTCGCGTCGAGATCGGGACCTTGCAAATAGCCATGCGCGCGGCCGACGATGGCAAGCTTTGGCGCCAGGCGTTTCGTCGCCTCAAACGCGGCCAGATTCGCCGCCTCGCTCGCGCCGAAGAGATAGAAGCTCGCGCCCGCGCGTTCCGCCAATCGCGCGACGATGGGATAGAGGTCCGTCGTCGCGGCGCGCTCGGGAAGCGGCCTTTGCGAGAAGGCGCGCGACGCCGCGACGAGCGGCTGCCCATCGGCCGAGATCATATCCGCGCTGTCGATCGAGGCGCCGAAGTCCTCATCGAGGAGCCGCCGCGCCAGCACTTCGCCATTCGCCGAGGTGAAATAATAGGGCCTGCCGCGGTGCGGCGCGCGCGCAAGCAACACCATGAGCCGCGCTGTCTGCACCAGGTCGAGCCGCGCGACGGGCACGCCGCCGACGACCGTCGTCTCCACGTTTACGCGCATCGCACAACCTCGAACTTCACAATAGAACTCTCAGAATTCTATGCGAAATCGATCTTGAGCGCGGCAATAATGACTTAGCTGGTCAACGCCTTGGAGGGGACTTCGAAAAAAGCGAAGATGCGGAAGCCCTTAAGGGCGACCGGGCTTGCCAGGCGGAAACGGATCCGCCTCGAGCAGCGCGAAGAGAAGGTGGTCGCGCCACTGACCGTTGATGTTCAGATAGGCGCGCGCATAGCCCTCCTGCTTGAAGCCGACGCGCTCGAGAAGCCGCTTGGAGGGTTCGTTGGTCGGCAGACAGGCCGCCTCGACCCGATGCAGTCCCTGCTTCTCGAAAATATAGGTGCAGGCCGCCCGCACCGCGCGAGTCATATAGCCCTTGCCGGCGTAGGGCTCGCCCATCCAATAGCCAAGCGTCGCCGCCTGCGAGACGCCGCGACGGACATGTCCGAAGGAGAGGCCGCCGAGCAGGACGTCATCCTCCTCGCGAAACACGAAAAAGGAATAAGCCTCGTCACGGGCCATTTCTTCGGCGTGGCGTCGCACCCGATAGCGAAAGCTCGCGCGCGTGAGATCGTCGACCGGCCAGATCGGCTCCCAGGGGGTGAGAAAAGCGCGGCTGCGTTCACGCAGCGACGACCACTCGAGAAAATCGCGCATTTCGGAGGGCCGCAGGTAAACCCCCTCGCCTCTATCGGCATGTCGCGACGACCGATGACGCCAAAGAGAGCCATGTTGAACCTTGCCGTCAAATTTTCGCGGCGCGCGCTCTGTCCGCGATGAAAGCGGCGACGCGGGCTTGATCGTTTTCCAAGATGACGAATCGCTCTGGCCTGTCGAGACGTCCGGCGATCGAGTCGGGAAGACGCGGGCGCTGTCCGATGGCGCGCTCGATCGCCTCGGGAAATTTCGCGGGATGCGCCGTGGCGAGCGCGACGACGGGCGTGGCCGGATCGACGGCGAGCTTTGCGCGCGCGGCGCGCACGCCCGTCGCCGTGTGCGGATCGAGAACATATCCAGCCTCGCGCCAGGTCCGGGAGATTTCGTCGGTTGTTTCAGCCTCGCCGACCGATGTCGCGTCAAATTCCGCACGGATGGACGAAAGCGCATGCGCCGGAACATCGAAGGCGCCGGATTGGTCGAGAGAGGCGAAGGCGCCGCGAAGGGCCGCGTGATCGCGATCCAGAGCGTCGAACAGCAGTCTCTCGAAATTGGACGAGACCTGGATATCCATCGACGGCGACTGCGTCGGCGTGACGCCACGCGGCTCGTAGCGACCCGTCGCCAGCGCGCGCGCGAGAATGTCGTTGGCATTGGTCGCGACGATCAGGCGCGCGACGGCAATCCCATGCGCTTGGCGACATAGCCCGCGAGCACATCGCCGAAATTGCCCGTTGGCACGGCGAAGGAGACGTGGCGATGCGGCGCGCCCAGCGAAACGGCGCTCGTGAAGTAATAGACCATTTGCGCGACGACGCGCGCCCAGTTGATCGAATTGACGCCCGCAAGCCCAACGCGCTCGCGAAAGGGCTTATCCCGGAAAAGTCGCTTCAGGATGTTCTGCGCGTCGTCGAATGTGCCGAGCAGCGCGACGGCGTGAATATTGTCGTCCTCGACCGTCGTCATCTGCTTGCGCTGCACGTCAGAGACGCGGCCATGCGGATAGAGGATGAAGACGTCGACGCTCGGCAATCCGCGGAACGCCTCGATCGCGGCCGCGCCGGTGTCGCCCGAGGTGGCGCCGACGATCGTGGCGCGCAGATTCCGCCGCTCCAGCTCGTCGTTCATCATGCGGCCGAGAAGCTGCATCGCCAGATCCTTGAAGGCGAGCGTCGGACCATGAAAGAGTTCGAGGACGAAAAGATTGTCGGCGATCTGCGTCAGCGGCGCGATCGCGCGATGACGGAAGCGCGCATAGGCGGCCGCGGTCTGGGCGGGCAGCGCCGCCTGGGCGGATCGCGTGCTCAGGAAGGGCGCCATGAGCCGCGCCGCGGCTTCATCGTAGGGAACCCCGGCAAGGTCGGCGATGTCGGCGGGCGCGACGCGCGGATAGGCGAGCGGCGTAAAGAGCCCGCCGTCCGCTGCAAGGCCGGCGAGCAGAACATCGTCGAAAGCGAGCTGCGCGGAGTTCGCCGCGCGTCGAGAGATAGCGCAAGTGTCAGTCCATCGGGGTCGCCGACGCAGAGAGGCCGCGTCGGAAAAACTTCATATCATATTCACGCGCCCCGCAAGCCGCCGGCAGGCCTCACGCGGCGCGTGCGCGGCGCCCGAGCGCGAAAAGCACGAAAATGACGAGAAGCGCCGCCGCGAGGGAGAACCAGGTGATCGCGTAGGAAAGGTGATTGTTAATAATCTCGGGCGTCGTGGCGACGAGCCGCGGGAAACCGTCCGCGCCAGCGCTCGACGGGGATTCAAGCGCAAGCGTGAAGGGCGCGGCTTCGGCCAGACCAAGGGCGGCGGCGATCGATTTCGGATCGCGCGTATACCAGACGCCCCGCGCCGGCTGATCGGCGGGGGTAAAAAAATTGCGCATCTGCGGCGCGCGCAGCAGGCCCTCAATCGTCGTCTCGCCCCCAGGCGGCGCGTGGTCCAGGGGATCCTGGGCTCGAGAGGCAGGAACAAAGCCCCGCTCGACGAGGACCGCGCCCCCCGACGACAAGATGAAGGGCGTAACCGCCATATAGCCCGGCTCCGGTCCAAGGCCCTCCGGCGGCTTCATGAAGATCAGCGCGTCGCGGCCACTCGCGTAATGGCCTCTCGCCCGCACATGGACGAAGTCGTAATCCCGCGACTCCAAAGTCGGCCATTGAGCGGCCGGGGGCGGCGGCGCGGCTGCGAGGGTCGCACGCGCCTCGATCCGCGCGATCAAGGCCTCCTTTTCGCCCAGCCGCCGAATCTGCCAGACGCCGAGACTGACAAGCGCGAGAAAAGCAAGTCCCGCAGCGACCGTGGGCCAGAGCAGGGCGCGCGCGCCACGCGTCATGACTCCCGGCGCCCCTCCTCGGCATTGTAGAAATATTGGAGGGTGATCAGCAGGCCTTTGGTCGGCCGCAGCAGACCGATGCAGACCAGCGCCGACAGCGGCAGGAAGATCAACGCATGGATCCAATAGGCAGGCTGATAGACCACCTCGATATACCAGGCGAGTCCGACGATGATGAAACCCGCGATCATCATGACGAAAATCGCCGGTCCGTCGCCGGTGTCGGCGAAGGAGAAATCGAGGCCGCAAACCTCGCATTTCGGCGCTACCGTGAGAAGCCCTTGAATCATGTGCCCCTTACTGCACCGGGGGCAGCGGCCGAGCAGGCCGTCGACATAGATTGACGCTGGCGGATAGGTCGGCTCTTCAGCCATTGTTTAACCCTCCAAAAAAAACGGCCACGGCGTCGCCGTGACCGTCGCGATCTCGGTGTCGGGGTTGGCGCGCCCATGAGGCGCGCCGTTTGATTATTCGACCGCGCCGCCCCAGTTGCCCCAAACATATATGCAGATGAACAGGAACAGCCAGACCACGTCGACAAAATGCCAATACCAGGCCGCGAACTCGAAGCCGAGATGCTGCTGCGGCGTGAAATGGCCCCTCAGGGCGCGCAAAAGGCAGACGATAAGGAAGAGCGTCCCGACGATGACGTGGAACCCATGGAAGCCTGTCGCCATGAAGAAGGTCGAGCCGTAATTGGTCGCCGCAGGATGCGCCGGATCGAAGGAGAAGGCAAAAGGCGCATGTGCATATTCATAGCCCTGGATGAAGGTGAAAAGCAGACCAAGGCCGATCGTGGCCGCAAGACCCTGGACGAGCTTGCTGCGCTCGCCATGGAGCAGGGCATGATGCGCAAAGGTGAGCGTGGCGCCGGAGGTGAGCAGAATGACGGTATTGAGCAGCGGCAGCTTCCAGGGACTCAGGACTTCAATGCCCTTGGGCGGCCAGACGCCCTGGAAAAGCTCCGTGCGCGTGACCTGCCAAACATCGCCAGGAAAAATGCTGGAATTGAAGAAAGCCCAGAACCAGGCGACGAAGAACATCACTTCCGACAGGATGAAGAGAATCATTCCGTAGCGGTGATGAAGCTGCACGACCGGCGTGTGATGGCCCTGAATCTGAGCTTCGCGCACGACGTCGCTCCACCAGGCGTACATGACCGCCAGGATGGCGGCAAAGCCCGCGAAAAACAGCACGCCGCCCCAGGTCTGGCCATAGATCGGCGCGCCCTTGTGCTGGGCCATCCACATGATGGCGCCGATCGCTGTCGCGAGAGCGGCGCTGGCGCCGGCGATCGGCCACGGACTTGGATCAACGAGGTGATAATCGTGCTGAGGTTTCACGTGTCCGTCGGCCATTTCTTTTTCCTCGTCATGCGCCGGTCGCCCGGCGTGTTCCAGGTTGGTTGGTTCCCAGGCGCCGCCCGGGATCAGGACTTTGGCTTCTGTCCGGTTGCGGCCGTCGTCTTGGCGGACGCCGGGACCTTCGTCGGATAGAGGGAATAGGAGAGTGTGACTTCCTCGACGCGCTGCATCGCCTCTTCGGCTTCGAGCGCGGGATCAAGATAGAAGACGACCGGCCACTCCGCCGTCTCATGCGGCCCCAGTCGCTTCTCCTCGAAGCAGAAGCAGGCGACCTTCACGAAAAAGGCGCCGGCCTGGTCGGGACTGACGTTATAGGCGGCCTGGCCTGAGGTTTCTTTGCCGGAGAGATTGGCGACCTTGAAATAAACGGTCGTGGTCTCGCCCGTGCGCAAGGAGAGCTTCGCGACCTCGGGCTCAAATCTCCATGGCAGATCGCGCGAAACATTGGTGTCGAAACGAACCGTGAGGCGCCGCTCGCCCTGCGTCGCGGACGTCGCCTTGGAGATCTGGGGCGTGCCGCCAAAGCCGGTCGCCGCGCAAAAGGCGCGATAGAGCGGAACTGAAGCGAAAGAGAGCGCCAGCATGCCGATGGAGCCGAAGACGAGCCACGCCGCAATTGCGCGCGGGCTGCGTTGCGTCGGAGGTTTCGGCGCGCGCATGTCAGATCGTCCGATTGGCGACCGCGCCGCCGAGCTTGACGACGGTCAGCGCATAAAACAGCACTGCCAGCAGGGCGACCGTCACGCCGATCGCGATGTTGCGCGCGCGACGGCTGCGGAGCTGCTCCGCAGTCAACACGACCCCGGCGTCGTCGAAGCTGTTGCTTGCCTTGTCGCTCATCCTTCTCTCCTTAGCAAATCGCTTAGACGATCTGGGCGAGACGCAATGCCCGCTCGGCCACGAGAACGAGGAAAAGCAGGAAGAGATAAGAGATCGAGAACAAAAACAGCTTCAAGGCGGCGCGACGTGCGGCGTCGCCTTCTCGCTTGCGGAAAACGTCGTAAGCGAGAAAAACGAGATAAAGCCCCGAAATCAACGCCGCAATCCCATAGACGGCCGACGCAAAGCCAAGGGCCCAGGGCGCGACGCCGAGAGGCGCCAGAACAAGCGCATAGGCGAGAATTTCAAGCCGGGTGCGGTCTGTCCCCAGCGCGTTCGGCATCATCGGGACGCCGGCGCGGGCGTAATCGTCATGCTTCATGAGCGCGAGCGCCCAAAAGTGAGGCGGCGTCCAGATGAAGATGATGGCGAAGAGCACGAGGCTGGAGAACCCGATCTCGCCCGTCGCAGCGGCATAACCCACCATTGGCGGCAGGGCGCCGGCGGCCCCGCCGATGACGATGTTGAAAGGGGTCACGCGCTTCAGCCACATCGTGTAGATCGCGACATAAAAGAAGATCGTGAAGGCGAGCAGCGCAGCCGCCAGCCAGTTGGTCGCAAATCCGAGGGTGAAGACGGAGAAGAGCGCGAGAACCAGCCCGAAGGCCAGCGCCGCCTCCGGTTCGAGTTCGACCAGCGGGAATCGGACGCGTCTTCGTTCGCGTCATGATCGCGTCAATGTCCGCGTCATACCACATGTTGAGCGCGCCCGACGCGCCCGCGCCGACGGCGATCGAAAGAAGCGCGGCGAACACGATGAGCGGATGCGGCGGCGTCGGCGCGAGAAGAATGCCGGCAAGCGCCGTGAGCACGACGAGCGACATGACCCGCGGCTTCAGCAGGCGCAGATAGTCCGCTGGCGCCGCGACCGAAATGCGCGGCGCCTGGCCGTCGTCGAGATAGGACGCGTCGCTCATGACTTTTCTCTCGCTCTGGTCCGCTCGCTCGCGCCGCTACGACGCCGCCAACCGGCGCGGCGGAAGCCGCGCCGAGCGCTCACAGATTATTGATGTCCCGGGCCGCTGATGCGCGGCAGGACCTCAAACTGGTGGAAGGGGGGAGGCGAAGGCAGCGTCCACTCAAGCGTCGTTGCGCCCACGCCCCACGGATTGGCCCCGGCCTCACGCTTCTTCTGAAAGGCCTCGAAGACCACATAGAAGAAGATCAACATGCTCAATCCGCCGATGAAGGCGCCGATCGAGGAGATGTAGTTCCACAGCGCGAAGGCGTCCGGATAGTCGATATAGCGGCGCGGCATGCCGGCAAGGCCGAGGAAGTGCTGCGGGAAAAAGGTGAGGTTGATGCCGATGAAGAGCACGGCGAAATGCAGCTTCGACAGCGTTTCGTTGTAGAGATAGCCCGTCATCTTCGGGAACCAGTAGTAGAAGCCCGCGAAGACGGCGAAGACGGCGCCGAGCGACATCGTGTAATGAAAGTGGGCCACCACGAAATAGGTTTCGTGGAGCTGGCGGTCGGCGCTCGCATTGGCCAGTACGACGCCGGTGACGCCGCCCATGGTGAACACGAAGATGAAGCCGATCGCCCAGATCATTGGCGCGCGGAAGCTGATGGAGCCGCCCCACATCGTCGCGATCCAGGAGAAGATCTTGATGCCCGTCGGCACCGCGATCACCATGGTGGCGAAAACGAAATAGCGCTGCGCATTCAGCGAGAGGCCGACCGTATACATGTGGTGGGCCCAGACGATGCAGCCCAGGAAGCCGATGGCGACCATCGCATATGCCATGCCGAGATAGCCGAACACGGGCTTCTTGGAGAAGGTCGACACGATATGGCTGATCAGGCCGAAGGCCGGAAGAATCAGCACATAGACCTCCGGATGGCCGAAGAACCAGAACAGATGCTGGAACAGCAGCGGATCGCCGCCGCCGGCCGGATCATAAAACACCGTGCCGAAGTTGCGGTCCGTGAGCAACATGGTGATCGCGCCGGCGAGAACCGGGAGCGTCAGCACCAGCAGGAACGCCGTCACAAGCATGGACCAGGCGAAGAGCGGCATCTTGTGCAGCGTCATGCCCGGCGCCCGCATGTTGAAGATCGTCGTGATGAAGTTGATCGAACCGAGGATCGACGACGCGCCCGCCAGATGCAGCGACAGGATGACGAAATCCATCGCCGGGCCGGGATGGCCGATATTCGAGGACAGCGGGGGATAAAACACCCAGCCGCCGCCAAAGCCCATCATGCCCGGCGCCCCCTCGACGAACATCGACAGGACGAGAAGGATCAGCGACGCCGCCAGGAACCAGAAGGAAATATTGTTGAGGCGCGGGAAGGCCATGTCCGGCGCGCCAATCATGATCGGCACGAACCAGTTGGCGTATCCGCCCATCAGCGCCGGCATGACCATGAAAAAGATCATGAGAACGCCATGCGCCGTGATGAACACATTGTAGAGATTCTTGCCGGCGTCGAGCCCCATCGCGGGGTCGGCGCCGTTGATGAGACGCGCGAGGCCCGGGAACACATTGATCCCCGGATACATCAACTCGGCGCGAATGCCGATCGACATCAACAGACCAACCATGCCGCCGATGACGGCGAGAATCAGGTAGAGCGTGCCGATATCCTTGTGATTCGTCGAGAAGAGAAAGCGGCGCAAGCCTCTCGGATGGTCATGCGCTCCGGCCGTCGAACTCGCCATCGTTTTTTCCTCGATGTCTATGATGTCTTGCGTCTGTTTCAGCGAGCCTGTTCTCTCGAGGCGAGCCGTATCGACGGTTCAGCCTGCGCGAACTTCTTTTTCGATTCCGCCAGCCACGCGTCGTATTTCTCGCGACTCACGACGCGGATCGCCATCGGCATGAAGGCGTGGTCCTTGCCGCAGATCTTGGAGCATTGTCCGTAATAGACGCCCTCCTTCTCGGCCTTGAACCATGTTTCGTTCAGGCGCCCGGCACCGCGTCCATGCGCACGCCGAACGCGGGGATGACGAAGGAGTGGATAACGTCCGCAGCCGTGATCTGCAATTTCACCACTTCGTTGACCGGAACATAGGCTTCATTGTCGACGGCCAGCAGGCGCGGCTCGCCTTCCTTCAGTTCGGCCTCGGGCTTCAGAAGCTGGTCAAAGCCAAAACCGCCGCCCTGATCTTCGGGATATTTGTAGGACCAATACCACTGGTTGCCCGTGACCTTGATGGTGATCTTCGCCTCCGGAATCTCCACCTGATGCGCGAGGATGCGGAAGGAGGGAATGGCGATGACCACCAGGATGAGGATCGGGAACAGCGTCCAGGCGATTTCGAGGCCGGTGTGATGGGTGAGCTTTGAGGGCACGGGATTGGACTGCTCATTGTAACGCCAGGAGACGTAAAGCAGCAGCCCCAGCACCGAGAGTGCGATGAAGGTGATGATCGGCAGCAGAATGCCGTTGTAGAAAAACTGCGTTTCGCGTCCCACCGCGGTGACCGTGGCGGGGAGGCCGATGCCGCCCGGCGTGGGTTGCCCCTCGACCTGGGCCCAGGCGCAGCCCGCAAAGAGGACGACCGGCAACGCAACTGCGGCCGCAACCGCGCCGCCAGAAAGGAAGGATCTTTTGCCCATGGACATGCAGGTCGCCTCTCGCACCTTCTCGTCAGCCAGTTTGGGTGGTTTCATGCAATTTTCGCGCACGCTTTCCGCCGCGTAAGGCATTTCGGCGGGCTTGGCCCGGTTCAACCACAAACGCAGGTCCCGCGCAATTGCTGCGTTGCGTGATTCTGCCTGACAAATGGTCGCGCTGAAAAGGCCGCCGCGGGTATCGGCCGTGAACCGGGCCCGTCTTGACAGGGCGGGTCCATTTGCTAGGCAACAGCGACATTGCGCCCGTTGGCGCGACGCCCTCGTGTTTCGCCGCCAGCGTCGGCTTGGGCAGGCGATTTCTGCTGGAGCCCTCATGAAGCCTATGCGCGCCGGAACGTATCTCGCCCGATTGCGACAAGTCGTCGCGGGCTGCGTCTGCGCGGCCGCGGCGGCGTCGCTTTCCGGCGCCTCCTTCGCGCAGGGCGTCGTGAAGTCCAAGTTCGGCGACTGGGAAATCCGCTGCGAAACGCCGGTCGGCGCCGCGACTGAGCAATGTGCGCTGATTCAGAGCGTGGTCGCCGAAGATAAGAGCAACGTCAATCTGGTCGTCATCGTCCTGAAAACCAGCGACGGCAAAAGCCGTCTTTTGCGCGTGATCGCGCCGCTGGGGGTGCTTTTGCCCAACGGGCTCGGTCTCAAAATAGACGAAACCGACATCGGTCGCGCGGGTTTTGTCAAATGCCTGCCGACGGGATGCGTCGCCGAGGTGGTGATGGACGACAAGTTGATCGACCAGATGCGCTCCGGCAAGACGGCGACTTTCATAATTCATCAGATCCCGGAAGAAGGCATCGGCCTTCCCTTGACCCTTCAGGGGTTCAAGGAAGGCTTCGCCAAACTCCCGTAACGCGGTGGACGTGCCATGAAGACGAGCCTGTTGGGAATTGCCGCCGCCGCATTTGTCGCGAGCGCGAGCGCGCCGGGGGCGGCGGCCTTCGAACTGCCAAAAGTCGGCGTCCCGGATCTGTTCGGCGGCGGATCGAAGGATGCGCCGCCAAGCCCGGGCGCGACGCCCGACTGCCCCGTCGTCGTCATCGAAGATGGCGGCCAGATGATTCGTGCGCCGGCCAACGCCGACGCGGCGGGCGTGCATCATCAGGTCTCGATCAAATCGACCGCGCGCGAATGCATCGTTGAGGGCGATCATCTGGCGATCCGTCTTGGCGTCGCAGGCGATGCGATGCTCGGCCCCGCCGGCGCGCCCGGCGCCTATGCGGCGACCCTGCGCGTCATTCTGCGCCGAACCAAGGATGATTCGATCCTCTCGTCGAAAACGTATCGGATCAACGCCTCCATCCCCGCCGGCGCGGCGCGCGGCGATTTTCGCATTCTCGCCGATCCGATCGCCGCGCCGCTCACGACAAAGGCGCTCGACGATTATGAGATATTGGTCGGGCTCGTTTCGGGCGCCGCCGAGCCGGTTGAAAAAACCGCGCGAAAAAAGAAAAAGGGCCGAGGCTGACGACAGCCTGGCCCCAATCCAGATCAGAAGGCGCGGACTCAGTTGGAGACGTAGCGCGCGCGCTCGCCGAGCGACTTCACTTCCGCAATGCCCGTCGCGACGAAGTCCTTGGCCGGGGCGCCCTTGCTCAAGACGCGCTCCGCGAGCTTCACGGCGACGTCCGCCGCGGCGGCGCGCACCTCGGCGGAGGCGCTCGCCTCGGCTTGCGCGATCTTCTGCTCGACCTGCTTGACGCTCCGCGTCGTGAATTCCTCGAGGCGGCGTTTGCCCTCGGCGGCGATCAATTCGGCTTCTTCCTTCGCCTGCGCGACGATGGCCTTGGCTTCGGTTTCCGCTTCCTCACGCTTCTTCTCGAAGGAGGCAAGAAGCGACTCGGCTTCGGAGCGCAGCCGCTCCGCTTCCGCAAGTTCGCTCTTGATGCGATCGATGCGCGCGTCGATCAGGGCCGTGAATTTGGAGTGCGCGCCGACCCAAAGCAGCACGAGCACGAAGATCGTGAAGCCGACGGCGACGTAAAATTCCGCGTCGAAATGCATGGGACGCCTCTCCTCAGTTCTTCACGGAAGAATATTCGGCCGCAAGCGCCGTGCGGTCGACCGGCGCGCCGGTCAATTTTTCAACGATCGCGGCGGCGGCGTCCAGAGCGATATGCTCGACATTGGCGAGCGCCGCCGATTTTGCGACGGCGATGCGCGATTCGGCGCCGCGAATTTTTTCGGCGGCTTCCGTTTCCGCGCGCGTGCGCGCCGTCGCTGAGTCGTCGGCGATTTTCTGTTGCGCCGCGCGGCCGATGGCTTGCGCCTCCTCCCGACGCAATCGCAGATTTTCATCATTGGCGGCGGCGGCGGCCTGCGCCTTGTTCTGCAATTCGCGCGAGGCGTCCAGATCGGCGGCAATCTTGGCGTCGCGATGGTCGATGATGCCGCCGACGCGCGGCAGCGCGATTCGCGACATCAGGACGTAAAGAAGTCCGAAAATCAGAACGAGCCAGACAAGCTGCGGCGCAAAATTTTCGGGCTGGAAGGGCGGAAAGGCGCCCTCGTGACTGGCTTCGCCGCCCGGCGCGCCCACGGTTTCATGGTGCGCGTTTTCGGCCTCGGCGGCGTGGGCGGAAGAGATGATCGCCATGGAAATGATCCAGAATCTTCGACGCGGGCGCGGCGTGAAACACCGGGCGCACGCAAGGGCGTAGGGCCGCGAGACGCTCTCGAGCGAGCGCCCCGCGGAACGGCGTCAAGGCGTCAGTTCTTCAGATAAAGCAGCAGGGCGATGACGAAGGCGAAGATGCCCAGGCCTTCCGCGAGCGCCGCGCCGATGATCGCATTGGTGAACTGGCTCGCGGCCGCCGACGGATTGCGCAGCGCGCCGTTGACGAAATTGCCGAAAATGATGCCGACGCCGATCGCCGCGGCGCCCGTGCCGATGGCGGCGAGACCTGCGCCAACCAGTTGCATTTCAGTAGCCATCTTACACTCCTGCTTTCATGATTTGGGCGACGTTTATTGTTGGATGTTTATCAGTGGCCCGGATGGATCGCGTCATTGAGATAGACGCAAGTCAGAACGCTGAACACGAAGGCTTGCAGACAAGCCACAAGCAGTTCCAGCGCGTAAAGCGCGACGATCGCAAGCAGCGGCACCGGCGCGAGCGCCGAATAGACGCCGCCGGCGGCCAGAAGCAGCACGACGAAGCCGCCGAACACGGCGAGCGTGACGTGGCCCGCGAGGATGTTGGCGAAAAGACGAATGGAGAGCGACACCGGCCGCGAGAGGAAAGAGATGATCTCGATCGGCACCAAAATCACGAGGACCGGCAAGGGCACGCCATGCGGCACGAACAGTCCGAGGAAACCAAACCCGTGCCTGTAGAGCCCGTAGGCGACCACCAGCAGGATGACGAGCAGCGCGAAGGCGAACGTCACCACGATCTGACTCGTCACCGAATAGCTGTAGGGAATAAGCCCGATGAGATTGGAGATCAGGATGAAAGAAAACAGCGTGAAGACGAAGGGGAAGAATTTCATCCCTTCCTGGCCCGCCGTGCTGCGCACCGTATTGGCGACAAACTCGTAGAGCATTTCCGCCAGGGCCTGGAAGCGGCCCGGAACCACCGCTTTGCGCGAGGTGGCGACAAGCATCAGCGCGACAACGCCGAGCGCCGCCAGAAGCATGTAAAGCGACGCGTTGGTGAAAGAGGTTTCGACGCCCGCGATCTGGTGCGGAAAATAGCGATGCAGTTCGAACTGCTCGATCGGATTGGGCTTGGAGGCAATTTCTTCCGCGCTCATCTTTTGACGCCCCGGACGCTTTTCGCCCGGCCCTGGATTGGCGACGCGCGAAGGCGCGTCTGTCTACAAATTCGTCTAAACGCGCGCGCTCAGTCCTTCGGCTTGGCGACGCGATAGATGTTCCAAAAGCCCGCCGCGACGCCGAGACCGAGCAAGACGATCATCAGCCAGGGCGCCGTGCCGAGCCATTCGTCCAGCTTCCAGCCAAGCAGCCCGCCCACAGCGACCGCCCCCGCGAATTCGGAAAACGCGTTGAGCCCAACGCTCAACGCCCGCGACAGGCCCTGTCTCTCCTGCGGCGGCGCGTCCTTGGCGAGTTGCTCCTCTTGGCGCTGACGCAACGCCTCATTGAGCTTCTCGAGCCGCGCATTGAGCGCATCCTGTTCAAGGTCCCGCTTGTCGTCCTCGTTCATCGGCTCTCTCCGCCGCGCCACGCGGGCGCGCAAAATTGAACGATGGGCGAGGCGACGGGTTCGGGGAATTCAACCCGGTTCTGGGGCGGCGATTCGAAAAAACCCGGCCTCGCGACCAAGCCCTTTCGAGCCGCGCGCAACATATTAACCGGCCACAGTGAAGTCAAGGCGGCCGCCTCTTGCGCAAATCCTTTTATTTACAACGATAAACATCGGATTGCGACGATTCGCGCGGCACAAAGTTTGTGCATTCGCGAAACCGCCTGCCGTGGCCTCGGGGAAGGTCCCCAGCCGCGGCGGGCGCGCGCACGGGTCACACGGCGCGCGCGCAGCGACTCAGCTCGCGAGGGCGAATTTCTCCGCCTGCTCCAGATCGACCGAGACGAGCTGCGAGACGCCGCGCTCGGCCTGGGTCACGCCGAAAAGCCGGTCCATGCGCGCCATGGTGATCGGGTTATGGGTAATCGTCACGAAGCGCGTGTCGGTCTTCTTGCTCATTTCGTCGAGCAGGTCGCAAAAGCGTTCGACATTCGAATCGTCGAGCGGGGCGTCGACTTCGTCGAGCACGCAGATGGGCGACGGATTAGTGAGAAACACCGCGAAAATCAGGGACATGGCGGTAAGCGCCTGTTCGCCGCCCGACAAAAGCGTCATGGTTTGCGGCTTCTTGCCGGGCGGACGGGCGAGAATGTCGAGCCCCGCCTCGAGCGGGTCGTCGCTTTCGACGAGTTGCAGCTCGGCCGAGCCGCCGTCGAAGAGCAGGGTGAAGAGCTCCTTGAAATGGGCGTTGACCTTGTCGAAGGCGACAAGCAGGCGCTCGCGGCCCTCCTTGTTGAGGCTCGCGATGGCCGCGCGTAATTTCTTGATCGCCTCGGCCAGGTCATCGCGCTCGGCGACCATCTTGTCCCGCTGCGCGTCAATGTCGGCGAGTTCGTCCTCGGCGCGCAGATTGACGGCGCCCAGACGCTCGCGATCGGCCCGAAGCGCTTCGAGTCGCCGCTCGATCTCCGCAATGTCCGGGAGTTCGTCGCCCTCCGAAACGCCGGCGAGGCCGGCGAGCGCGACCGGGCTCGATTCGAGATCATGCAAAATCGTGCGTTCAATGTCCGCGGCGCGCTGCTGGGCCGCCTCCAGCTGAGCTTCGCTGCGGGCCCTTTCTTCGCGCGCGGCGCTCATTGCGTCGAGCGCGGCGCGGGCGGCGCGGTCGGCTTCGGCAAGGCGCGTTTCGGCGCTCGCGCGCAGATCCGAGGCGTCGCGCCGGCCGGCGTCGGCCTCGTCGAAGGCGTTCATGAGCGCGCGTCGTTGCTCGAGGAAAGCGTCCGGCGCTTCCGGCAAGTCGCTCCTGCTCGTCGCGCGCCGCCGCGAGCCTCTCCTCGATTTCGCCGAGCCGATCCTGCGCGCGGTCGCGCCGCTCTGCCCAGGAGGCGATCTCGCGGGTGATGGCCCCGACGCGCGCCGTGCGGACGGCGACCTCGTTGCGCAGCGTCGCCAGCGCCGCGCGGGCTTCGCCCGCGTGGGCGCGCTCGACCATGGCCCGCGCCCGCAAACTCTCCAGCGCGCCAGCGAGCGAAGCCGGTTCCTCCAGCGACTCGAGCGATTCGGCGAGGCTCCGGCGCTTTTGCGCGGCCTCGTCGCGATTGGCGAGGGTCTGGGCCTTTGCCGCCTCCAGAGCCGAGAGACGCTGGCCGATCTGCGCGAGGCGGCGCTCGGCGGCGGCGTGGCGCTCGCGGGTCTCCTCGGCGCGGGCGCGCGCGCGCCGCTGGGCGTCCCGCGCCTGGGCGTCGGCCAACGTCGAGAGCCGCGCCGCTTCTCGGGCGCTCTCAAGCGCTTCGGCGAGGGCGTCCGCCTCCGCGCGGGACCGTTCCGCCTCGACGCGCAAATCCGCGAGGCGATTTTTTTCGGCAAGGCGACGTGCGGCGGGCGTCGGCGCCTCAGCCGCCTGGGTGAAGCCGTCCCAGCGCCAAAGGTCGCCTTCCTTCGAGACGAGCCGCTGGCCGGGCTTCAGCAGCTTGCGCAGACTTTCGCCCTCGGCGCGCAGCACGACGCCGATCTGCGCCAGGCGACGGCGCAGGGCTGGCGGCGCGTCGACCATTTCATCGAGCTTGCGCACGCCATTGGGCAGCGCCGGATCGCCGGCGCTGGACGTCGCCGCCCAATGGGCCGGGGCCGAGGTTTCGGCCGAGGCGTCGAGATCGTCGCCAAGAGCCGCGCCGAGAGCCGTCTCATACCCCTTTTCGACGGTCATCGATTCGACGACCGGCGCCCACAGGCCGCCGGAACTCGACTGCAACAGGTTTTCGAGGGTGCGCACCTCTGTCTCGAGCCGCTGCGCCCGCAGCGCCGCCTGCTCGACGGGGTGACGGGACGCGGCCTCCGCCTCGCGCGCCTCGCGCTGGGCGTCTTCAGCCGCATGGGCCGCCTCGTCGGCGGCCTGGGCCTCTGCGCTCGCAAGTTCGAAGGCCTCGGCGAGGCGCGCCGCCTCTTCCGCGCCCCCGCCCTGCCCCGCGATGAGCGCGAATTCCGTGTCCAGGCGCGTCAGCTCGGCCTCGAAGCGGGCGACCCGGCTTGTCTCGTCGCGCAGGGCCGATTCGAGGGCGGCGCGGCGGGCGTTCACGCCGGCGAACTGCTCCTGAGCGTCGCCCAGCGCCGATTCCGTTTCCGCGAGATCGGCTTCGACCTTCGAGAGTCGGAGGCGGGCCTCTTCCTCCCGCTCGGCGTCCTGCGAATCGGCGCCCATGAGCTCGGCGCGCTCTTCTTCGAGCCGCTGCGCCACCTCGCTCGCGTCCGCGATCAGCGCGCCCTCGCGCTCGAGGTCGCGCATGAATTGTTCGATCTGGCGCGCAAGCTCGCCAATCCGCTGCGTCGCCCGGGCTTCGTCGGCCTCGAGCGCCTGCCGTGCGGCGGCGAGGCGATGGACGGCGGCGCCCGCTTCCGCCTCCCGCTCCCGCAACTGCGGCAATTCATGCGCGGCGATCGCCTGCGCCTTCGCGGCCTCCGCCTGCGCCAGCGTCCGCGTCTGAACATTGGCGATGTCGGCCTCGAGCCGCTCGGCGGCCTCGCGCAATTGATCGGCGGCGATCTGGTAGGACACGAGCGCGACGAGCGCCTCGTTCTGCCGGATCCTGGCGGCGAGTTCGCGGTATCGGACCGCCTGGCGCGCCTGCCTCTTGAGACTGTCGGACTGACTCTCGACCTGCTTGAGCACGTCTTCGAGGCGGGTCAAATTCTCGGAGGCGGCGTTGAGGCGCAATTCGGCCTCGTGGCGGCGCGAATGCAGCCCAGCGACGCCGGCGGCGTCTTCGAGGATACGCCGGCGGGCCTGCGGCTTCGCCGAGATGATCTCGCCGATTTGCCCCTGGCGCACGAGCGAAGGCGAGCGCGCGCCGGTGGCGGCGTCGGCAAACAGCAATTGCACGTCGCGGGCGCGGACCTCTTTGCCATTGACCCGATAGGTCGAGCCCTGTTCCCGCTCGATGCGGCGCGTGATTTCGATGGAGTCGGCGTCGTTGAAGGCGGCCGGGGCAAGACGCCCGGCATTGTCGAGGACGAGGCCGACCTCGGCGAAGTTGCGCGCCGGCCGCGAGCCGCCGCCCGAGAAAATCACGTCGTCCATACCCGAGGCGCGCATGTTTTTATAGGAATTCTCGCCCATGACCCAGCGCAGGGCCTCGACAAGATTGGATTTGCCGCAGCCATTGGGACCGACCACGCCGGTCAGGCCCGGCTCGATCAGGAAATCAGTCGGTTCGCAGAAGCTTTTGAAGCCCAGAAGTCTCAGGCGCTCGAATTTCATGACGAAAGAGCGCCACAAAAGAATGGGGAAATCAAGAAATCACCCTCAATATCTTGTGGGAAGCGGCGCGCCGTCCGGGCCCGGTGAGACCCCCGCACGCCCTCGGCAAGCCTTTTTTTGTTGCATCGCAGGAATTAGGCCGGAAAAATGGAATGGCTTCGCGCGAATCGGTCCGGCTTTCGTGACCGTGCGGCAAAGATCGAGGACACCCTTGGCGGCGACGGTCGGCGACGACGATCTTTGGGTTTTTGGCTATGGTTCGCTCATGTGGCGGCCGGGCTTCGACTTCGTCGACAGCGCGCTCGCCTGGGTCCATGGCTATCATCGCTCCCTGTGCATATTTTCTCATGTTCACAGGGGCACGCCGGAGCGGCCGGGACTCGTTCTCGGCCTCGATCGCGGGGGCTCCTGCCAAGGGGTGGCTTTCCGCGTGGAGGCGCGCAATCGCGCAGAAACAATCCGCTATCTTCGCGAGCGCGAACTGGTGACGTCGGTGTATCTCGAAAAGACCGTCGGCGTGCGATTTGCGGAGGGCGGTTGCACAAATGCCCTCGCCTATGTGGTCGATCGCAGCCATTGCCGGTACTCCGGTCGGCTGCCGTTCGATGAGATGGCGCGCCTGATCGCCGAAGGCGTCGGACAAAACGGCGACAATCCCGCCTATGTTCGCAACACATACGAACATCTCCTGCAACTCGACATTCATGACGCGGAACTGGCGGAAGTGGTGCGCCGCCTGGATCAATGCTCGTGTCGCGCCTCGCCCGCGCCCGCGCCCGCCGCGATCTGAGGCCGTCGAGGCTCACATGAAAAGACGCGCATCTGAAAAAAGGCCGGGGACCTGGCCCCGGCCGTCAAACGCCTACGCGCACTGGAAAAACCCACAAAACGAGACAAACACGACGCGCACGCACGCAACACGAACGCCCACTACGCGAACGCACTGAATACCGGGACGCGCCACGCTACGCTTCGCGCAACAGAACTCAAACGCGGATGACGCCACTCAACTCAACAGAGATCCTGCAAGATCGCGGACCGTCTCCGCCTCGGCGGAGAAATGCACGTGCCATTCGGCGACGCCCAGTTCCCGCGCCAGTTCCTGCAGCGAGCGCCGGGCGCCGCCCGTTCCCGCGGCGAAAACGCAAACCGGCCGCAAGGCCGCGCCCTCGCGCGCCACGCCGATGATCGCGCCGCTCTCGACGTCCGAGACGAACCCCTCCTCGCCGCGCTGAAACACCGAACACACGAAGCGGCGCCCCGAAAGTCCGCGCCAGGAGAAGAAACGGCCGCGCAAGACGTCTGCCTCGAGAAGCGACTCAAGTTCCTGACCACGGGACGAGGCCGCCGCGCGGCGGAGAACGGAAGACGAGGGACTGAACCTTTGCATGGCTTAAGCGACCTTCGGACGGCGAACGCCAACGGGCGAAACAAGAACATGATTAGAACAAACACGATACAAAGTCAACGGGCGATCGTTTTGCGCCATACCGGGTCGCGGCAGGCTGCGATCCCACACACGCCGGGCCCGAGTTTGGCGGGCCGCGGCCTTACAGGGAAATGGCGAGCGAATCCGCTCGATTCAAGCGTTGACGCAACCTTGAACCCTCGAGTGCGGCTTTTGTTCGCGTCGATCGTGATTTTTCAGGGGCTTTTTGAAGCCAGAACGACGCGGGCTCAGCCGCTGGCGCCGCCGCCCGCCGTGCGCAGCCAGGCCGCGCCGCAGGCCTTGGCCAGTTCGCGCACGCGCAAAATATAGCTCTGTCGTTCCGTGACCGAAATCACTCCGCGCGCATCGAGGAGGTTGAAGGCGTGGCTCGCCTTGATGCACTGGTCGTAGGCGGGCAGCGCCATGAGATGCAATTCGTCCCCCGAGCCCGCGCCGAAAGCGAGCAGGCGGTGACATTCGGCTTCGGCGTCCTTGAAGTCGTCGAAGAGTTTCGACGTGTCGGCGGCTTCGAAATTATGGCGTGAATACTCCTGCTCCGCCTGAAGGAAGACGTCGCCATAGGTGACTTTCTCGCCGCCCTCGCGACCGTTGAAATTGAGATCCATGATGCTGTCGACGCCCTGGAGATAACACGCAAGGCGCTCGAGCCCATAGGTGAGCTCGCCCGAGACCGGCGCGCACTCAAATCCCGCCACCTGCTGGAAATAAGTGAATTGCGAGACCTCCATGCCATCGCACCAGCATTCCCAGCCGAGACCCCAGGCGCCGAGGGTGGGACTCTCCCAATCGTCTTCGACGAAACGGACGTCATGCACGCTCGCATCGAGGCCGATCGCGGCAAGCGAGGCCAGGTAGAGCCCCTGAAGATCGGGCGGCGACGGCTTCAGGATCACCTGGAATTGATAATAGTGCTGCACGCGGTTGGGGTTCTCGCCATAACGCCCGTCCTTGGGACGTCGGCAGGGCTGCGCATAGGCGGCGCGCCAGGGTTTGGGGCCGAGCGCGCGCAGCGTCGTCGCCGGATGGAACGTGCCCGCACCCATTTCCATGTCGTAGGGCTGCAATATGACGCACCCCTGCGCCGCCCAGAAATTCTGAAGGCTCAAAATGAGGCCCTGAAAGGAACGCGTGGGCGAGAGATCGGCAAGATCGGCGGTCATGTCTGCTTCCTGTAGCGCGACGCTCTGAGGGAGTTACGGTCGCCGCCCGCCGGGGTCAATGGCGCCGGCCCGGCGCGATCGTTCCAAATTGAGCCAAATTCTCGCGTCGCGCGAAAGGGCGAGGCAACTATTCAGAAAGCGCCGGGCGCTAGCCTCGTTACATGATTAACGAGCTTTCGCGTCACCGCGTCGAGCCGCCCTCGCGGGCACAGCGGATCATCCCTCTTCTGAGCGGGATCGCCATCTGCGCTTTGGCGCTGAGCCTTATATTCGCGCAACCGCCGGCCGATAACGCGGCGGACGCGCCAGCCGACGCGGAAGACGGCGTCGGACTGCGCGGCTCCTTTCTTTCCGACATCGGCCCGCACCTGCCGAGCGCCTTTCAGCCGCGCGGTCGTCGCGTCGGGCTTTCCAATATCTTTGTGACGCCGGCCATCGCCGCGGCGACCGCGAACGCGCCCGCAATGACGACGGCACAAGCGCCGACGCCGCCCGAACGCCCCGCCGAATTGCGAAACGCCGCCGTCGAGGCGGAGCCTTTCGACGTGGACGCGCCGACGCCGCCACGACGACCGGCGGAATTTTCGCTCGCGCTGCGCCCCGAACCGCCGCGCGAAGAGACCGCTTCGGAGCCCGCGCCGCAAGCGGCGCCCCGGCAATCCGTCCGTCTCGAACGCACGATCGTCGCGCCCGCCCCGCCAGCCGAGCACGGCTCCTTTTTTTCGCGCATATTCGGCGCCGCGCCGCAAGCCCAGAACCGCGCGCCTCAGGCCATGGCCTATGCGGCGGCGGCGGACGAAGGCGGGCTCTTCGGCGGCCTGCACAGCGCGGTCGCCCCGGCGAACCCCGCATCGCGATTCGATCGCTTCACCGCCGTCTACGACATTTCTGCGCGGGTGGTTTATCTGCCGGACGGCACGCGACTCGAGGCGCATTCAGGCCTGCGCGAGCATCTCGACGATCCGCGTTATGTGCATCTGCGCATGCGCGGCCCGACGCCGCCACACGTCTATGATCTGACGCCGCGCGAAAAACTGTTCCATGGGGTCGAGGCGCTGCGCCTGAACCCCGTCGGCGGCGAAAATGCGATCTACGGCCGCGCCGGTCTTCTGGCCCACACCTTTATGTTGGGGCCGAACGGCGACTCGAACGGCTGCGTCTCCTTCCGCAACTATGGCGCTTTCCTCCAAGCCTATAAGCGGGGCCTCATTCGCAGACTCGCCGTCGTCGCGCATCTTTAGGACGCATTCCCCCGCCTTTTTGTGGCCAATGGGCGTGGAATCGCCCGTTCCCTGCCCAGAATCCGCCCGATTCCAGCCCAAGCAAGGCCGCTATGCTTTTCCAAAGTGTGGCTGCGGCGTTCTTGCGCGCGTTCAATTTTGTCGATCGGAGCAAGTGATTCGTCATTACCGCTCCGCGGCGCAGTCAAATGGCGCAGCGCAAAGATCATTCGGGGGCGAATGGTGCAGAATACACACACGCTACATGGCTTTTTGTCACATGATCGCGGGCGATTTCTGGCTTATGCGATATTAGGCGCGGGGGCGCTTTCCGTGAGCTTGTTCGCCGGCTGGCGCACGCTGCAGCCGCAAGCGGCCCCTCCGGTGGCCGTTTCGCAGGCGCAGCCGCCCGCTTCAGTGATCAACCCCTACGGACCCATGGTCGTCGGCCTTGGACCCTGGGCCCGCACCGCCGAGACGGCCGCAGCGCCGACGCCGGCGCAGCAGCAATTGGCCGCGATCGCGTCCGGCGATCTTCGCCAGTCGATCGACGACGCGAATCCGCAAGTCGATGCGCCGCTTCCGCCGCGACGGCCTGTCGAATTGAAAAACCTCGCCAGCCGCGCGGCGGAGCCCGCGCCGGTTCGTCAGGCGGCGCTGCCGGCCACGCCGCCGCCCGCGCCTGAGGACAATCGCTCGGTCTTCGAGAGGTTTTTTGGCGGCGCTGAGCCGTCGCAGGCGCCCCAGCCAGCCCCCGCGGGGCGGAACGCGCGCCGCCAACCCGGGGAACCGGCCCCGACTCAGGCGCTCGCCTACGCCGCGCAAGAGTCGACGGGCGGTCTCTTCGGCGGCCTCACCAGCGCCGTCACGCCCTCGGCGCCGACGCAATCGACTGCGGTGGGGCCTGCCCCGCGCGTCGGTTCCGGGACGGCGGTCTACGACATTTCGGCCCATACGGTCTACATGCCGGACGGCACCAAACTCGAAGCGCATTCGGGCCTCGGCGAGCATCTCGACAATCCGCGCTTCGTGCATGTCCGCATGAAAGGCCCGACTCCGCCCAGCGTTTACGAGCTGTCGCCGCGCGAGGCGCTCTTCCATGGCGTCGAGGCGTTGCGTCTCACGCCTGTGGGAAATCAGGAGTTGTACGGCCGCGCCGGCCTTCTTGCCCACACGTACATGCTGGGACCGAACGGCGATTCGAACGGCTGTGTCTCCTTTCGCGACTACAACGCGTTTCTTCAGGCTTTCAAGCGCGGTTACGTGCGCCGTCTGGTCGTCGTCGCGCGAATGTAAGGGCCGCCCTGACGCGCTTGACCCGCCGTTTACGCCATGCGCCCGGGCAACAGCGTGAGCGGCGCCCTGGAGCCCTTCACGCCGCGCAACAGAATGCGCGTCGCCGCCATGCCCGCGCGGGTGTGGATCGGCTCGATTGTCACCGCGCCCAATCGGCCATCGACGGCGGCGAGACATTCCGCGAGCGCCTCGGCGCGGTGAATCATGGCGAAGACGCCGCCCGACGCAAGCAGCGCCAGAGCGCCGCGAACCCAATCTGCGAGCGGCGCAGAGGCGACATGGGCCCGCGCCTTGCCGGGATCCGGCGTCACCCGCACCCTTTCGGCCGCGTAGAAAGGCGGATTGGTCAGAACCATCGCCGCGCTCTCGTCGACGAGCCCCGCCGCCCGCCGGGACCTGGCGGAGGTCACGTCGGCCTCATGGACGTCGACGCGCGCCGCAAGCCCATTGCGCGCAATGTTCCCGCGCGCAAGGGCGCAAGCGTCCGAATCAATCTCGACGAGGCCCACCGTCGCCTGCGGCGCGAGAACCGCCGCCATCAGGCCGACCGCGCCGGCCCCCGCCCCAATGTCGAGGATAAGTCCGGCCAGGTCCCCCGGAGTCAGCGCTGCCAGCGGCGCGGCGTCGTGCCCCGCGCGGTGGCCCTGGCCCTGGCGCAGCCATACCCTGCCGTCGAGAACATATCCGCCTCGTCGCCGCTCATCCGCCAAACAGTCCCATGCCGCGCCGACCCGGACGAGCGCGCAATATTTCTTCTCAATTTTTCGCGGACGCCGGAAAGTCTCTGAAATAATGGTGGCGCGCAACTTGGCGGACGCAACTTCACGGGATGGCTGAATTTTATCTTTCCCGTTAAAGTTGCGCTTGGAGCTCCGTGTCAGAACGGAGCTAAGGTCAACACATAATAAACGGTGATCGCAATGACGATCTGCCTTTATGGCGCAGTCGAGGGCCCCGAGGACGACGCGGACGGCGAGCTCGGCAAGCGACTGGTCAGTTCGCCCTCTGTTGCCGAGGACTCGGGTTCGCCATCGACGAGTTGCGCGCCGGTGGGGACGACGTCAGGCGAGACCCTCGCGCGCATCACGGCGGGCCTGGCTGAACACGGCGAGCGGCTCGGCGCGCGCGCTCGCGGCGCAGGCGCTGGGGCCCCGCAACTAAGCCCCGCCACAGCCACATTACGCCGCGCCCTGACGTCGCCGGCCCTTCCCCCGCCGCCGAGGATTTGCTGCGACGCGCCAGCTTTCCCCCAAAGCTGGAAAATCGTCGACTTGCCGATATGAGGTCAAGGACGTAAATTTGCGCGCTTGAGATAAGGTCCTAGGGGGGTCCGTGGGTATCGTAATTCCGCTCGACGAGAAAAAGACTGCGGGCCTCGAGAACCTTCTCGACCTCATTCGTCCGGACCTCGAGCGAACCAATCAACTGGTGATTCAGCGTACCGGCTAGGACGTCACCACCATCCCCGAGGTCGCGAACCACCTGATTTCGGCGGGCGGCAAGCGTCTGCGCCCGATGCTCAGTGCTCGCCACCGCCGGCATCTGCGGCTATCGGGGCGACGGACACCTTAAATTTGCGGCCGGCATCGAGTTTATGCATACCGCCACGCTGCTGCATGACGATCTTGTGGACGAATCCGCCATGCGGCGCGGCAAGATCGCCGCGCGCATGCTCTGGGGCAACCAGACCTGTGTGCTCGTGGGTGACTTCCTTCTCGGCCACGCCTTCAAGATGATGGTCGAGCCGGGCATGATCCCGCCGCTCTCGGTCGTCTCGCAGGCCGCCGCCGTCATCGCGGAAGGCGAGATCCTGCAGCTCAACGCCGCCAAGGACACGACGACGACCGAAGACGCCTATATGGGCGTGATCCGCCGCAAGACCGCCGAGCTCTTCGCCGCGGCGGCTGAAGTCGGGGTGATGCTCGCCGGCAAGCCGAAGGCCGACGAAGCCGCGGCCCGCAGCTATGGCATGAACCTCGGCATCGCGTTCCAGCTCATCGACGACGCATTGGATTACGGCGGCTCCTCCGCCAAGCTCGGCAAGAATGTCGGCGACGATTTCCGCGAGGGTAAGATCACATTGCCCGTGGTGCTCGCGTTCCGTCGGGGGAGCGAAAAAGAACGCGACTTCTGGAGTGGCGCGCTCGAAAAGGGCGAGATCGGCGACGGCGACGTCAAAACGCTGCGGCCTGATGAAAAAGCACAAGGCGCTCGACGACACGATCGAGCGGGCGACACATTACGGCGCCATCGCGCGCGACGCGATGGAGATTTCCCGGCTTCCCCTGGAAAAGTGCGCTGCTCGAGGTGGTCGATTTCTGTATCGGACGCGTCTCTGACGCCGCGACGCGACAAGGCGCCGGCCGCTCTGCCGGCGCAACCGGGGCGTCTTTAGAAGCGCGCGCCAACCGGCCTCCCTGGACTGCATCCTCGCGGTGTCCTTGCAGCCTTTCGTGGCCGCCTGATCGGCGCAACGCTTTCTTTGTCCGCCCCTGCGACGACTATCGACGCCGGGCGTTCCGCCAGACGGCGAACCCGGAGAATCGCCGCGAGCGCGGACATCGCGAGGCGCAGAAAGATGCGCAAACGCATGGGGCTTCGCGCCGGCGTTTTTGCACTGCAATGGATATCGGCGGAGAGCGCTTTCCGCCCTTCCTGTCGAGATTCCAAAATGTCATGACGTTTTTGCCCGCCTATTTCTTCCCTTGGGCAAAAGGCTAACGACAAAAACATTTCCGATTGCTTGCTTATATTACGAGGGGCCGGCGCAC
>CAVQNJ010000005.1:0-47665 GCA_963713845.1 uncultured Alphaproteobacteria bacterium | reverse complement strand
AAGGCTCATTGGATCATATAGTCGGCAAGCCTGCGATGTCGGAATGAAAATGCCGGCGAAGAACACGCCAGGCCGGCATATTGGGTTGGGTCCAATTCCACTGTCGGACGTAGCCTTGCGTATAGGAAGACGACGGACTGGCTGGCAAGGAAGATGAGGAAAATGTCGAGGAGCGCCAGTGCGACCCCGAGATGTTCGCGCGGAAGTCGAGGAAACATGGGCAAAATGCCGTTAGCCATCGGAAAAGCTTGTGCTCTCATGCCTCTCCTCAACGAATTCTGGCGCAGGATGTTAAAATGCCGGGGTATGTGGGCGGACTTCGATGACGATGCTCCACAAGCTTTATGAAACGGAACCAAAAGCGCTAAGATGCAGCCTTCTGCTTCTTTGAAAATTGCGGTTGAATTCGCGTGCAATGCGGTTCGCGAAAGGCCGTCGTGAAGCGCGGCGACCGATGCGACGTCGATTGAGCCGATGCCAAAAGCGCGCATGTTCGCGAGAGCCTTGGCGCCTTGGCGGGGGCGGGTCTAGAACGCCCCTCCGTCGTTGCGTCTCGGTGGTCAGGCAGCGTGGGCCGAAAACTACGTCGAAGAATGTAGCAGCCTGGACGCGGGAACGTCGGTTTACGGACGAGAAAAGCTCGAAGTCACGACAGTGGTTAGCCTCTTAGCTGCGGAAGAGATGGAAAATGAATTCTACCGGAGCGTGGCTGCACTCACCCCACTACCGCCGCCCCACCCCGTTCAACTGATCCTGCGACCAGTCGCAGCGTCAGCTATTGGTTCTGTGTCTGGACCCTAAGAGCTTCGTGCTCCGACCATAGCCGCTGAAAAATTTCTTTCAGACGACAGAGCGCCGCGTGCGTTCCGTGGTCTTCCGCGCCACTAATGCGTTCGCTGATGTCGGCTAGAATACATCGTTCCGCGATCGCCAATTCATCAGGGTCTGGTGCCACTGCTTTAAGCATCATTTTCACTCCTGACCGCATCAGTTTGGTCAGCCGCAAATTATTATTAACATTTATTTGATCCCGACGTCCATTTTAGATAAATACGCTTTTCAAGCGTGTCGTTTAGGTTTCTAGGGTCAGCCGATGCACTTCGCCTTCGAGCGGGGTCTGGGGCACGTCGCTCAGCAAGCGAACCACAGCGCCGACTCTCAGTTGAACGCCAGCGTTAGCTGTAACATTGACGCCGCCGGATGACGGCGCGCCAATAGACGGGCGCGGATAGTGCTGGGGATTGGCGCGGACGAAAATGGCCCGGCTATGCGAGTCACCGGGCCATGTCAGCTCATGGCAAAGGGCTACTAGAGAAGTGCGAGGGCGCAGCTAAGCGACACGCTACACCCACGGCCGCAGTCAAGCGCAAATGGATGAAGCCCACATGAACAGACCGGAAATAAAAAGGCCCGGCACGCCCCCTCGCCGGGCCAAGTCTTCTTGGAAGGCCAGCGCGCGCGAAGTGCGCTGACTGTGAGGAAATGCGGCAGGGGTGAAGTTGGTTCCGGCCCCCGCTTGGAGTGGTTAATGGTATGTCCCGCTGTGCTGAAAGGGGCGCTCGGGAGGAGAGGAGGCTGCAACACCGCGATCCTAGCCTTTTCTTTATCCAGGTGTGAGCCGACCGCGAAGAACGTCACGCTCGCAATCGTCGTCTGAAGCAAGGTCGCAGTCATTTCGTCGATCAAGCTGCGCGCTATCGAGGGTCTCGCGCGTTAGAGACGTCTTCGCGTCGCGGCCGAGCAGATGGAGGGCGGCCACGTGCTCGGCAGTCGGGGTCCAGCGGATTTCGCCCATGATGGCCTTGATCCGCTTCGCCGCCTCGGGCGCGCGCTGATTGCGGGGCAGGTCGATGGCATCAAGAATAACATCGGTGGAGATGCGCTCGACGCCGTCGCTGCCCTTGCGGCCTCGCAGCTTGCGCAGCGCTTCGGTCTAGGGGTCGGAGCGTTTGGCGGGGCGCACCGCCAATTGGCGCAGATGAGGGATGAGGGGTTGGCACATGGGCGCGTCGCGTCGTAGCGAGCGCAGATGTTCGACAAATGAGAGACGCTTTGGTTCGTTCAACTGCTTCACCCCCTGATGGTCGCGGTTTCTGTGTGAATTACGCGCGGCCACTCCAGCGTGTCGAAATCGCCTGTGGCGGCAGAGTTGCTGTTCTGGAGAAGGGCAGGTTGGCTTGAACCTGCCCTAAACCTGCCCTCCTTAATCCATTGTTTTTGTTGTTGAAGGGCAGGTAGGGCAGGTAGGGCAGGTTATTTTGTTAAAGGCAAAATCAGAGATTAAACCGCAATTAGCGTCGCCTGGACGGACAACGTCGCCAACTCGCGCACCTGCGCAAGGGTTTTGCAAAACAACCCGCCCTACCTGCCCTACCTGCCCTAATCCATGTTTTTCAATCGCTTAGCCAGGGCATCTTCAGGCCGCTACTTGCCCTACCTGCCCTGATCATCCGGGCCGTCATTGCCGAGAAGGCGCGCGAAACCTTGGCGGACCTCGTCACGCCCTGGGAAAGTGACGTAGCGGGTGCCGGACTTCGAGAAGATTTTCGCCCCAGGGAATACAGCTGGATTTAGGAAACGCTCCACCGACGCCCAAAAGCGTTCTGCTCCCGCGAAATCCTCCGCTCCTCGAATGCGCGATTTCGCCGTCCATTCGCGGTATCGACCGAGGACCGCATTGCGCGGGGCGCGACAAGTCCAGTTATCGGGCCAAAACCCCTCCGTTAACGCCTTGTCGGGCTCGCAGTCATGCGCAAGTTCCCATAGCCATTGCAATGGCGGCTCCAGCGAAAAGCGCTTCTGACGCGCAAGGTCTCCCCCGCGGATCTTGCGCGCCGCCGCCTCGGCGTTCCACCCCGTGATGTCTCGATGTAGTAAGGCATGGATGAAGGCCGCCAACGTCTCCTTGTCGCGCCCTGACGCGACCGCGGCCAACGGCGCAAAATAACCCATGTCGCCGTGCCGGTGATCCGACACCTCGTAGACGACGAAACGCCGCTCATCGTTTGAGGCTGCAACTACTTGGTCGTGATTGGAGGTCATGATCAGTCGGTGCGCCGATTTCAGCGAAAGCTTTTGTCCGAATTTCTGTTCGAGCTCTATGTGGCTCCCGGTAAGGAGATGTTTCAGCTGGTCATTTTGACGGCGATTGCCGGCAAAGAAAGCCTCCTCGGCAACGATGAGCAGCTTATCAGCCAAGTGCCAGTTGAACTGTTTGAAAAGTGACTTGCCATCGGCGGTGATCAACGTATGCCGGTAACCAATTGTAGCGGTCAGGATGGAAACGATCATCGTTTTGCCGGTGCCTTTACCGCCGCGAAGGACAAGCGCGACGCCTGGCTTTTCCGTAGGGCGCTGGAACATATGCGCACCCCAATCGAGAAAATATGCCGCCTTATCTGCGTCCCCTGACGAGATCACCTCGAGAGATGTGCTTCTCGATGACCGACCAATCTCCAGCATGTGGCTCCACGCCCCATCCGTTCCATAAATTGTATGCGTCCGGAGGGCAGGTCTGACCACCGGGCCAGAAACCAAGTTCCGAATGTTCGCAGCGCCTCGGAGATTTCCTCCACGCGTCGCTCGCGCGCGACCGTCGCCGCTCTGTTCCACCCGTCTCGTTCCACACGGCATAGCGGTTATCGAAAAGGGTGTTGAGGCTCTCCTTCTTTATCAGGTCGAGGCGGCCTTCCGGCCGCTTCCGGTAGACGTCGCCATTGGAGCGAAGAACGAAGAAGCCCGCCGCATTGATGCGGTCACAGGCTTCATCAATCGAAACCTCACTAAAATCAAGGGGATCGTCCCAGACGACGGCGTCGCCCGTCGCTACAAAGGGGCCGCAATGGAGCGGGCTTTTATCTAGGGGTCTACCTTCTATTGTCAGCGTTGCCCTGCGTCCCTCCCGCCGTCCCCGCAAAATGGCAGCGCGGACTGTGGTGAAGATTTCATCATCTTCAAGTCCCGCGACGCGCCCACGTGTATCAGGCGATCAAGCGCCTCCTGATCGTCCAACGCGCCTCTTGCGATCATGAGCCCGGCAGTAAATGCAGCGCGATTTAATGTGTCGTTTCGTGTGCCCTCCGGGGCCAGCTCCACGCTATGAGCAGCCTGTTCAAGCCTCCAATTGACGGGCGTGCCCAACGCGGACTTAGATTGCGCGCCGCAAGATTGGCCATGACCGGGCGGCCTGACGGCTCTGAGATCGAACGGAATAACCTCCGTGGTATTCGTTCGATGTATGTAATCGGAAAGAGCAGTGGGCAGAATCGGCAGCGTTCGATTGCCCACGCAGGCAATCATTTCGCCGAGGGTTTGAGGATGGATCACCGTATATTCTACTCCGTCATTTCGCGAGCTGCCCGGCGCAATGACGCAGCCTCCATCGCCCCGGACGTCCACGCCCTGCGCAATCTTCCCGACGCTGTTTTTCACGCCTCCTTCTTCAGGCCGGGCGAAGTAGAAGTGCATTCCGCCCCGGGGAGTCCGAACCCTCGGAACCTGTGCAAGATCAATTTCTAGAGACCCGCAAAGCGTCCGGAAATTCGTCTCGCCATCTACATCGCGAGTTCTGTCACAATCGATAACGACGACGCCGGCGTCCTTGCAATCCAGTGCCGGCATCGCGGTCGGGAAGCGTGACCAATGCGCCGCTACGTAACCGTCCATTTCCGGAAGCTCATTCCGCCAGCCGCGAATTAGCGGCTTTTTTGTCTTCGGACAGCAGGGGAAGACGTGCATCCCGGCATTGGCCCAAGCTTCTGCTCGGTCCTTGTTCCTGCATAGCGGAGGTGTCGTCCAAGTAGGGCTCGATGTCATGGTCTGGCGCTCCGCAATGCATGGCGGAGGGCCCAAAAAAGTCCGAGGACAATCTCGTCTTCGCTCGGGAGTTTTCCGGCGATCGGCGTCGATTTGCGCTTGATGAGCGTCTGTCTCGCTTTTGCGAGTAATTCCGAAAAATTTGGGAAGCGATTTTGAGCGGTAAGGAGGAGCATGCGCTCCTCCTCAAAGATTGGCCAGCCAAAAATCGGCCGGCTTGCGTGTTTGACGATGTCGTCCAGCCTTTCGACCGCCAACGTGGTCATCGCGACGACTAATGCGACGGCTTCTTCGTCACCGTTCCAGACCAATGCCACATATTCATCCTCGATGGTCATAAAACGCAGGGAAAATTTAGTTCGCGTTTTTTCAAGTTGCCGCCGATTTGTCGGCATGCGGTGCAGCACCTTCGACATTACGCCTCGTCCTGTTTGGTTTGCTTTCGAACAAACAGATCCGGATGCGGCCCGATCCTCTCGCGGCCGCGGGGCGACATGCAAATCTCCACAACATCATGCAGGCGATAGAGATGTGGCTTCCCGGGGCGAGGCACGATTTCGATATCGATACCCCGCGCCCTCAAACGCGCGACACTCCGGGCCATGCGGGCGTCAGAGCCCGCGTTATTGTAGCCGCGGCCGCATAAGTAAAGCGGCCAGCTGTCGTGGGCGTGGAGGACTTTGGGAGGAAGGTCGGGACGACTTAGGTTTACGACGAATATCTTCCCATTCGCGTACAACCAACGTTCGGCTTCGGCGCGACCGATGCGATGCCGGCCTCCCACCATCGCAGACTTCAGTCGACCCAGTTTAATTGGCGCTGCACTCCAGAGGGGCTGAGAGCATAATCCCGAGCGAATTCCTTGATCGAAAGCGTGTCAGGCTTCCGAGAGCATTTGGTCTTCATATCGAGCCCTCCGAACGGTGGTCGTCAGACACGTCCCCTCGGTCGCTCGTCGACAGTTTCAAGCCGGACAGCCGGGCGCGCACCCATCGATCCAGTTCATCCTGGCGATAGACAGGCCAGCGCCCGAAATGCTCGAAGGCGGGGCCGCCACCGATCGTGGCGAGCTTTGCGAGGGTCGTCGGCCTGTAGTTGAGCCCCCACTCGGACTTCAGGTATTCGCTTGCCTGGGCCCGGCGGAAGCGTCGGGGATTGCTCACTGGAGATCTCCTTCTCGCGGCGGGAATCGCCGTCGACAACGAGTAAAGCGGGGCCGGGCGGGCTTATGTTGGGAAAAAAATTAGCGCGTCTCCTCGTGACGACGCTGCATTTCAGCCTTGTCCAAGGACGGATACAGGAGCAAGGCCAAGCTGAAGGAGGACTTCGATAACCGCCTGCGAATGTCCGGCCGCTTTCTCCAAGCCCTGCGCTTTTTCCTGACGCGGTCCGCGGTCGAGAGGAGGGAGGTCTCACTGCATTTGAAAAAGAATTCTTCATAGCCGCCGAGCAAACTTCTTTTCCTTGGAGAACTCCGATGCGTGGCGAGTTCCTGGGGCGGCGGATGGTCATATTTTACGGGGCCCTCAACGCCCCACTTTTTTCCTAAGACTGCTGCGCTCGCCCATCGGGCGGCGTCTCGCTCGGGGACTCGAACTCCCCTAAGCGGGCCAAAGCGAAGCTGCGCATCGAGCAGGACTACTGCGGGCCCGTCCGGGTCCGACACAGCGTCCTTATAGGTTCCGGCGGGTCTGCCCCTGCCCCTGCCACCTAACTTTTTCTTCATAAACCTTGCACGGCCGTATGCTTGAGAACTTCCGCCTTAACCCCGTCGAGGGCATTAGCGATCAATTGCACCGTGCGCGTCGCCGCCTCGACCAGCGCGGCGTCGGGCCTGCGGATGTAGTGGCGCTCGGTCACGCCGACCTTGGCGTGGCCAAGCATCTCTCCGATGGTCGCCGTGCCGTATCCCAACTCCGCCGCCACGCTGGCGAGGGTTCTGCGCAAGTCGTGCCCGCGCGCGTCCTGAAGTCCCGCATCATCGAAAATTGCGGAAATTGCCTTTGACAGGTCCGCTGGGCCGCTTCCGTCTCGATTCGGAAAGACAAACTCCTCATGCAGTTTCGGCAAGATGCGCAAATGCTCGATCGCTGCTCTGCCAATGGGCCGCGTCGAGCGCCCGCTCTTTGTCTCAATCAGTCTCAAGCACGACGACTCGGCGTCTATCTCGCGCCAGCGCATCCCATATGCCTCGCCCTTGCGCAGGCCGGTGAGCGCAATCAGTCTCAGGGCGTTTGAGGCCACGGGCGACGAAGCTCGCCGCATGGCGCCGCCAAGGGCGCCCAGCTCCCGCATCGTCAGCACGCGGTCTTTCGCCGCGTCGGCACGCAAGTCGAGGTCCCTAACGGGGTTTGCCCCTGTCAGGAGGCCGCGCTTGGCTGCCCATGTGAAGATGCCCCCGAGCAGCCCCGCCGCGCGGGTTGCGGTTCCAGCTCCACCCGTTACGCGTGCGACTCCACGAGCTTTCGTTTTAATCGTAGCCGCGGTCTTGCCGCTGGCGATGGCGTCACACATGCGCTGCACGTCGGCGCGCGTGACGCTGTTGGCAACGCGCTTGCCGAGCAGCGGGACGATATGGCGGGAGATGCGCCCCTCGTCGATGTATAAGGTCGAGCGGCTCTTAGCCCTTCCCGAGCTTGCCGTCACTAGGCCTGCCCGCGCCGCCTCCATATAGGCTTGGCAAAGCTGCTCGACGGTGAGCGCCTTTCGGTCCTCGCGGCGCTGCGCCGACGGATCACCGCCGCCCTGGGCCTCCGCGAGCAAGCGGCGGGCTTTTGTCCTCGCCTCCTCGGGCGTTAACGTCCCGACCTTGGCGAAGGCAAAGCGCCGAGTCTGGCCTTGAGGTGTTCTGTATTGCACGAGGAACGACGCTGCCCCGCTGGGCTTCATGCGCACGCCGAAGCCCTTCAGTTCGCCGTCCCAGACGAACAGGTCGGTTTCAGCCCTCGGCTTGAGGGCGTCGAGCAGTCGCTTGGTCAATCTGGCCATGGCCGCCTTGGGGAAGCATAGGGGAAGCGGCCGTCAGGAAGCTGGCGCTATCTCCAGTAAACGAGAGTAAGCTCGTGTGCCATATAATACAAGAGATTGGATACGGCGGGTAATTTTGGGGAAGCGCGAGAAAAACGGTTCCTCTACCCTCCGAAGGCAGAGGTCAGGGGTTCGAATCCCTTCGGGCGCGCCAAATATCTCAATGAGTTCTCTTCAGCAGGCTGAACAAAAGAGAGAACTTTTTCTCGGTTGCGTTCGGCGGTCGCTTTCGAGGCTATAGCGGGCCTCTGTCGAGCCACGGGCCCGACTTTGACCCATGACCGCCATTGTCACCGCTCCGATCGAGCCGGATCCAAACGGACTTTCGCAAAAAACTTTTATGCCCTGCAAAGCCATGATTTGCAGGGGGACTCTCTTGTTGCGAAATTGTTGATCGATGCATCATGTGTCGATGCTCTCAATGCACAGCCTAAGAAGGGCAGCAAGTTCGCGCCGTTGCGCGGCGTCGAGCCCCTTTAGCATCTCGTTTTCCAGCGCAGCGACGCGGCGGTGCGCTTCCTTCAGTCGCGCAAGGCCAGCTTCGGAAAGCTTCGTTTTGATGATGCGCCCATGCGTCGGCGAGGCGGCGCGTTCGATAAGGTCTTCCTTTTGTAGCCCGGCCATCAACCCGTTGACGCTTTGCGCCGTGATAAAGCAGCGCCGGGCGAGTTCGGCTCCAGATGAGCCGGGCGCGTCTTCAATCACGCTAAGCATGGCGTATTGGCTGGTGGACAAGCCGATTTCAGCCAAGCTTTCATCCATGCGGGCGCGGAACGCATGCTGGAGCTGCTTGACGAGATAACCGACGCGCGAACGCATAGAGGCGGGGGTTGACGACATATCAGGAACCTTATATCAATATAAGGAAGCTTATATGTTTCCGCAGGAGTTCACAACATGCCCCAAAGCTACCCCACTGAGCTGGTCGCCGACTATTTCAAAGCGCGCGCCGCCGCTTACGTCAGTCCCATGGGGGTGAAGGCTTTGTTGGAACGCGAGCCCGCCGAATTCGTCCTTGTCGATGTGCGGCTTCCAAGTCCTTTGATTGCGTGGCGCATTCCCGGCTCGCTCGTCATTCCGGCTTTTCAAATTGCAACCCGGTTCGCCGAGCTGCCGAAAGACAAGCTTATCGTGCTTTATTGCTGGGACACGTGGTGCAGTCTCGCCGCCGTCGCTGCTCTGCAACTCTTGGAGCGGGGATATCAGGTCAAGGAGCTGCACGGCGGCGTAACGGCGTGGCAAAGCTTGAATTTGCCGCAGCAGGCGGAGGTGGCCGCCGACGCGCCGACCGCCGCATGTTCCTGTTGATGAGTCATCGTGCCGTTTAAAACCGCTCTGGTGAATTTTCGAAAAGACCCAGTATAGAACAAGCCAAGCCCGCCCCCGGCGGGCTTTCGCATGTCGCCCCATCCCAAAATTGCTGAACAGACGCTGGCGGGACGCGCGCGTCACGGCGGGGAGTGACGGCGATGCCGCTGGCAGAGGTCGGTTTGTTAAGACGGCGCGTGCGCGACGCCGACCTTATCAACAGGAAAAGCCGACATTCACATTCCCGAAAGCAAGTGACGGCAAACTAAGCTCAGTAAAGACTTCCAGCGGGTTCGCGCGCCGGAGTATACTCCGGTCGGCAACAGAACATGGGAAACGCGAAAATCATGATCACGGATGATGGGATTGCCGATGCCGGCGAAAGGAATGAAGCAGCTTTGCCTGGGCTGCAGCCGGGGCGTCTCAACCGTCGGTCGTTTCTGTTAGGCTCCGCGGCGGGCGTCGGCGCGCTGGGGCTCGCTGGTTGCGTTGAGTCCGACAGCATGAGCCGCACCGAGGCGGCGAAGCTGTACGGGCCGGTTCCCAATGAGAAATTCCCGATACCGGCCGTCGATGTCAGCAAGATCGATCCGAAATATTTCCGTCAGACCGTGCGCTACGACACCAAAGAAGCGCCCGGCACGATTATCATCGATCCCGGCAAATACCATCTTTACCGCATCGAAGGCGATGGAATGGCCACCCGCTATGGCGCCAACGTCAGCCGCGCAGGCTTCCTGTGGAGCGGCGAAGTTTATGTTGGGCGAAAGGCCGAATGGCCCACCTGGACGCCGCCCAAGGAAATGATGGCGCGCCAGCCGGAGGCGCGCCAATATGCCAACGGCATGCCGGGAGGTCTCGACAATCCGCTCGGCGCCCGCGTGCTCTATCTCTATAAAAACGGCGTCTACACGGTCTACACGATATACAGCACCAGCGACCCTGAGACGATCGGGAGCAGCATCACGAGCGGCTGCACCGGCCTCCTCAGTCAGGACATGATCGACCTTTATTCACGAACTCCGATCAAGACGAAGGTGGTCATGCTGCCGGCATAGCCGCGCAGTCAAGACAGGGTCGAGGCGTCGTCAGTGCTGCCAGCGTAAAGAACAGGGCCGCTCTCACCGCCTTCCCCGTTCGCCGCGACAATGACTTTCTGAACTTCCGCCTCAAGGCGCGCGTTTATCGCCGAGCAGGGAACCAGCGACGGACTGTCGTCGCAGCGGATATGGAGTGTTTTCGCGGCCTCATTGTAAGACCATGAGAATGCGTAACCTTGGACCGTTGCGCTTCCCGTGTCGCGCCCGCCGATGCCATACGACGCCGCGGCCTGCTTGATTGCCCCCCAGGCAGAGCGTGAAACGCCCCGAAAGGTCATGCCGTCGCATGCCGCCATCTGTGTGCCCTCCCAAATTGCCGATCATTGCTTCTGAGCGATTTTGCCTGTGACGCGTTAAAGCAGGGGCTTGCGCAAAGGCTGCCGCAGTGGCCACGCTAACTTTACTGTCGGCGGCAGCAACTTGGCAAAGCCAAAAAGCGGCCGCCGCCGAGCCAGCCGTGCTCGTCGTCGTTGCGTCCAGGGCGTCGGCGCTTGCGGTCTTGTCGAAACTGACGCCCTGCGCCCTGTTTTAGAGCCTGCCAAGGTTACGCCCGCATTCAGCAATGTGGAGCTTCACGGCGGGGTCGCCCTGCGCGTCGCGAACGGCCGACGCGCCGCACGTTTCGTTCCGCGACCGATCGGGCCGAACGCACGGCGCGCTGCCTACGCACTTTCCCCAGCTTGATCGAAATCATTCTTTCGGGCTCAATCGCGACCTCACGTTCCCACAAGAAACGCCGAAGGAGCGAGCCATGGAGAGACGCTGCGCATCCGCCGATCAGGCGCTCAAGGGACTTTCGAGCCGGCAAAGAGGTTTGCTCGCGAGTTACTTGCTCAACGGCAATCGCGGAGCGGTAAAGCTCGAGAGGATGATCCGCGAGGACATCGCTCGATTTGCCGAAATGGGGGCCGACCGCTACGCCTCTGACTTGACCGAGGTGCTCGGCCGCTTCAACGTCACGTTTGCGGATGCGCGGGAGCCGCGTTAGCCGCACTGACACCTTCGTAAAGTATGGAAATCCATGCGTTTAGTGTTGGTCGATCGGGGCTCCGACCGCATTTGCGGCGACACCGCGGAGTTTGCGGTCAACTCGGCGGAATGGGCTGAAAACGCCTCCAGAAACGTCAATGTCGAGCATATGTCCTTGATCGCTGCGCGCCTCCTCGATGAGAGCGAGGGCAGGCGATGCTGGGTCTATGAATTCAATTGCTTCCGACCGCTGGAGATAACCTGGGGCTACGATGTCTTCTCTGTTCACGAGGACGCGGCGGACAATCTTCCTGATGTTTTTCATGAGCGCAGCAAGGGCGCGATGGCGGCGCTTCTCACTCATGCTCAATACGTCGGCTACGTGAACTGCGCGCCGCCTGTTGTTCCGATGAAGGCGAGGCGGAGCGTCGAGCGCAACCCACTCGCCAACGTTCCTCGCTCACGAACGGGCGTCCGACGTTTCGGCACGCATTAGCGCCCCAGGCCTGACAGTCTTGCCATCGCCTCGGCGCGCACTAGCTTGAATTTTTCAAAGTGAGTTTGCAGGAGGCGAGTATGGGCAGTGCAAAACAGGGTTTCGCGTCGATGGATCCCGAAAAGCAACGCGCGATCGCCCGCAAGGGCGGCCAGAGCGTGCCTGGTGAAAAGCGCAGCTTCTCACAAGATCCTGAACTCGCCGCGCGCGCCGGACGCAAAGGCGGGCAAAGCGTCAATCCAGCGAAGCGCAGCTTTTCCCTTAATCATGCCCTCGCATCGGAAGCGGGCCGCAAGGGCGGGCATGCGTCGCATGGAGCAAAGCACCAATAAGCCGCACATCGATTCCGCTGGAGGCCGCCAACCTTACGCTCAGTGACGTAACGCCTCTCTCCTCGTCACTCAGCTATACCCTGCCGAGCCTCCATCAAACCGCGCCATGCGCAGTCCTCCGTCGCCACGGTCGCGGACCGATGATTGCACCGCACCCCGCCCGGTCGCGGAGGACCTTTCGGCCGTCGGAGCCGCCCTTTCATAGTGTTCGCATCTGTCGTAGCCGGCGCCATTGTCGCGTAGCGGCCCAGACCGAGCTGGATCTCACCGTTTGCAATCAGACGCTGCGACATTTCGTCAAGGCGCTGATTTCTGTCGCTTTTGGATGCGCTGGCTCCCCGAGGAGCCAACCAAAGGCGTGGCCGGCGTAGCAACATCGTCCTTTTTGCTCTAACCACAATGATCCGAAGCCTGCCGCGCAATCGTGGAGGACCTTCGCGGTCCGGCGTCGCGGTGCGGCGGAAAGGACGCCGCGTCAACACGATTGGTTTCCGATGAATGATCCGAGCCTCCCTGTTCGCGCGCACGCTTCCGCCATTCGCGGCGACCGGCAATCGCGGCACACTCCCCGGGGTAACTTTGCGGCGCTGACGATCGGCGCGCTCGGCGTGGTCTATGGCGACATCGGCACCTCCCCCCTTTACGCGATCGATCAAATTTTTACCGGCCCCTCTGCCGTCTCGCCGACAGCCGAAAACGTGCTTGGGGCAATCTCATTGGCGATCTGGACGCTCACGCTGATTGTCGCGGTCAAATACGCGCTTCTGGTGCTGCGCGCGGACAATGACGGGGAAGGCGGCGTCTTCGCGCTCTATGGATTGCTGCATAAATACAAAAATCAGGGCATGCGCATCCTTTTGTGGTCTTTGATGCTTGGCGCCGGGCTGCTGTTCGGGGATGGCATGATCACCCCGGCGATCAGCGTCTTGTCGGCGGTCGAGGGGCTCGGCGTCGTCACCCCCGACCTCACGCCCTATGTTGTTCCCGTCACCGTCGCGCTCATTACCGGGCTTTTTGCAGTCCAGTACAGGGGCGCCTCCGGGGTCGGCGTCGTGTTCGGACCGCTACTCATGGTGTGGTTCGTGGTCATCGCCGTGCTCGGTTGGGGTCAGATCGTGCGAGCGCCAGCCATTCTGGGCGCCTTCAATCCCCTCCATGGCTTGCGCTTCCTTGCGCAGGAGGGGCCCCGGGAGACTTTGCTGATCCTCAGCGCGCTGATGCTTGTCATCACCGGCGGCGAAGCAATGTATGCGGATCTTGGGCATTTCGGCGCCCGGCCCATTCGCGTCGGCTGGTTCGCGGTGGTTTTCCCTGCACTGCTCATGAATTACCTCGGGCAGGGCGCGTTCCTTCTCAGCGGCGCGCCGGTCGCCGGAGGCAAGCTGTTCTTTAGCCTCGCGCCACCGGAGCTGCTTGCCCCGCTCGTCGTGCTCGCGACATGCGCCACGATCGTCGCGTCCCAGGCGCTGATTTCCGGAGCGTTTTCCCTGATCTGGCAGGCGGTCGGGCTCGGTCTGTTTCCGCGCGTCGACGTGCGGCACACCCATCATGCTCACGCGGGACAAATCTACATTCCCATTATCAATTGGGGTCTTTATATCGGCTGTATCGCCCTGGTCGTGGCGTTTGGGTCCAGCGCGGCGCTCGGCGCTGCTTACGGGCTCGCGGTGGCCGGCGTCATGGTCATCACCTCGATCACAATGTTCGTGATCGCCCGACGCTTTTGGCGATGGGGCGCGACGCGAACGGCGCTCGTCTGGGGTCCGCTCGCGGCAATCAACGCGGCGTTCCTGGTCGCCAGTTCGACGAAACTTTTCGAGGGCGGTTATGTGCCCCTGACTGTTGGCGTCGCGGCGTTTGCGCTGATGGCGACGTGGCGCTGGGGACGCAAAGCGACTTTTGGCGCATATGCCGCGCGCTCGACCCTGACGATGGCCGAGCTCGTCGCGCTGCATCGCTCCAGCGACTCCTATCTCGAGCGAAATGCGCTGATCATGTCGCCGCTGCATGTGCGCCATCAAAACGATCGCGCGCCCGCGCTCGTCGGACTTTTATGGGAACGCTATGGCATTTTGCCGCGCAACCTGATCCTCGTCGAAGTCATCCATCCCAAGGTTCCCTATATTCATGACGGCCGTTACCACGTGACCGTCTTCGACAGGGACAAGGAGCGCGGCAGCGTCATCGCCGTCCAGTTGCGTTTTGGCTTTATGGAAGAGCCGAATGTCGAACGCTGCCTCGCCGAGATGGCGCAACACAAGGAGATCGACCTCCCGACGCACACGCGCCAATGGATCGTCCATGTCTCTCATGAGAACCTGTTGCCGGCAAAACGAATGGGTTTATTGAAGCGATTGCGGTTTGGGCTTTTCCTGTTCCTGCGTCTCATGTCGCGCCCGGCCTATTACGCGTACGGCCTTGGCGACGCAGTGCAGCTTTCCGCGGAAATCATGCCCGTAAGGGTTCCATGAAAATGACCCCAGGCCGCCAACCACCTTAAGGGAGCGGCCGCTCGCATCGACATGCACAGCCCGCCCCTGTCGCGCGCCCCATTTGCGACCCGCATATCGGTTCACGATGTGCGCTGGCGCACGTCCGCACAAAGACCTACGTCGTAGGCTTTTGCACTCCGCACGTCGGGGAGAAAGACGCGCATGGCGGACGACAGGGAATCCGATCGGTGGGACTGATGGCAGGTGAACGTGTTGCAGTCGTCGCAGTCGCATTTTTGGCGATTCTGGCGGTCCTCAATTGGCGCGCCATCGTCGACGCCATTTCCGCGCGGGGACGACTCCGCGACGACCCGGATTCGCGAAACGCCAAACTGAGGGACAACTTCGAGAAGGCAGGCCGATGCATCTATTGCGGTTGCGCGCTGCCGCCGCCGAGCGCGCGGGGAACCAACAGAACCTGCATGGAATGCACGCCCTGGCAATATTGACCTTGCTTACCTTGGCGATGCGGACAAAGTTTGTAGGGCCGGGCGCGGGTCACAGGGCGTTCGCGCCAGTCTCCCCGGTGCGGATCTTGAAGACCTGGTCGAGCGTCGTCACGCAGATTTTCCCGTCGCCCCGCTGGCCCGTGCGCGCGCCCTCCATGATTGCCTTGACGACCGACTGAACGAGACTGTCCGTCACGATGACTTCGACGCGCAGTTTGGGGACGAAGTGCCCCACATATTCAACCGCTCCGAGGATCTGGGAGTGGCCCTTTGCGTGGCCGTGGCCCTTGGCCTCGTAGATGGTCAGGCCCGAAACGCCCAAGGCGTAGAGCGCATTGTGGACGTCGTTCAGCTTGAACGGCTTAATGACGGCGGTGACGACTTTCATGACTTTTGGAAACCCGACTTCTTCTGAACCTATTTAGAGTGATCGCCGACTGAAGCCAGTCAAATTCGTCGACCGGCGTCCGCGGCGGCCGCCCCAGGTTGCGTAGCTACGACGACAGGGCCGAGGGCGCAATCGGCGACTGAAGACGCCGCGTCGCCGGGAGGGGCGCGAAACCTCTTTTGCGCCTGTTTTTTGTCTTGTGAATGCGGGTTTAGCCACGGCATCTCGGTGGAGCTCGGCGGGCGACCCCAGCCGCGCATTGGCGGCTTGTCACGGAGCCGGCCGCAAGATCGCGGTTCAGGGCGGCTTCGCGGCGCAAGTTTGAACGAGCGCGAAATCAGGCGCCCTGGCGGGTTCTTGCGGATTGTTTCGCCAGTTTTTTAATCGTGGACAACCTCAGGTCTGGCTTTCACGCAATTGTCGCAAATCGTCTATCCTGTGTCATTGACACATCACACCCGCCAATCCTGGATGCCATCAGTACCCTTCTCCCGAGTTTTAGAGCGCAAGCGCCTGGTGGGGCTCGTCGCGGCGATCGGCGTCATCGCCATCGCGGCGGCGTCCTTCTGGCCGCGCCCGCCTTCTGACGCCATCTCGAACGGCCGCAAGAAGCCGGCAAGCGAAGGGCCCGCCACCCTGGAGTTGAGCGAAAGCCAGGTGGCCACGCTCAAGATCACGGAAACCTCGACGCGGGAGTTTCCACAGGAAAAGCAGGCGGTTGGCAGTATCGACTTCAACCAGAACCGCCTTGTCGCGGTCTTTACCCCCTACCAGGGCCGGATTATCAGCGCGACGCTGAATGTGGGCGACGCAGTCGAGAAGGATCAGGTCCTCTTTACGATCGACAGTCCCGACCTTCTTGCGGCCGAGTCCACTCTCATTTCAGCGGCCGGCGCTTTGGTTCTCCAGAGCCGCACGCTCGGCCGCACGAAAGCCCTGGTCAAGATCGGCGGGATCTCGCAGCAGGCGGTCGACCAGTCGACGTCGGATCAGCAGTCGGCGGAAGGAACCTTGAGGGCGGCCCGCGACGCCGTCCGCATCTTCGGCAAGTCGTCGGAGGAGATCGACAAAATCGTCGCTGATCGTCTTGCCGATCCGCGCCTGGTCGTGAAAAGCCCGCTCGCAGGGTATGTGACGGCGCGCGCTGCGGTGCCGGGCCAATTGGTGCAGCCGGGCGTCGCGCCGGCCCCCTACGTCGTGGCGGACACCACGACCATGTGGATGGTCGCCAATGTCGCGGAGAGCGACGCTCCCGCGCTTCGCGTCGGACAGGACGTCAAGGCGAGCGTCGCGGGCTTCCCCGGCCGCGTGTTCGAGGGCAGGATCACGGTCCTTGGCCCGTCGGTCGATCCGACGACTCGTCGCCAGTTCGTGCGCAGCGAGATCGTGGATCCGGATCATCTGCTGCGAGCGGGCATGTTCGCAAATTTCGTCATTCGCACCGGAGATCCCATTTCCTCCGCCGCGGCGCCGGAAAGCGCGATCGTTCGCGAGGGCGACGGGACGATGACGTGCTGGGTGACGACCGACCGGCGGCGTTTCACGCGGCGGACGGTCGCTATCGGCCAGCGGCGCGCAGGTTTTGTCCAGATCGTCTCAGGTCTTGCGCCAAATGAGCTCGTCGTCGCCGACGGCGCTGTTTTTCTCAGCAATCAAGCGGCGCTCGGCGGCGCCGATTAACGACGAGAGCGGAGCCTGGGTTTGCTGAAGTCCGTCCTCGAATTCGGTCTCACGCGTCGCGCGATTGTGGTCATTGGCGTGATTACTTTTGCGATCGCGGAACTCGTCGCCTTTTCCAGGCTGAATATCGAAGCCTATCCCAATCCGGCGCCGGTCATCATCGAGATATCCGCGCAATCCGCCGGGCTCTCGGCCGAGGAGATGGAAAAATACTACACGATTCCGATCGAGATCGGACTTTATTCGACGCCGGGCGTCGTGAACATTCGCTCGACGTCCTTTTACGGCCTGAGCTTCGTGCGCGTAACCTTCAAATATGGCGTCGACTACTATTTCGCCAAGACGCAGGTCGCGCTCAATCTGCAGCAGAACGTCAATCTGCCCGGCAACGCCGCCCCGCAAATTCAGCAATCGAGTTTGACGGGAGAGATTTATCGCTATCAGGTCAAAGCGCCGCCGAATTTCGGCCTTACCAATATCCGCACCGTGCAGGACTGGATCGTCGCGCGACGTCTGCTGACGGTTCCCGGGATCGTGCAGGTCACCTCGTGGGGCGGAACGACGAAGCAATTCGACGTGCAGGTCGATCTGCAGAAAATCGAAGCTTTCAACGTCACCATTCCGCAGGTCATCGCCGCCATCGGCAATTCGAACCTGAACGTCGGCGGCCGCGAGATACAGATCGGGCAGCAGTCGATCAATATTCGCGGCATCGGTTTGATCGACGACGGCGGCGCAGCCGATCTGACGGCGGGCTATCGCACGGCGGACATAGAAAACATCGTTCTGGGCCAAACCAACGGCGTCCCCGTCAGAGTTGGCGACGTCGCGACGGTTTCGGTCGGATACATTCCTCGACTTGGCGTGGCCGGACGAGATTTCGAGGACGACATCGTCGCGGCCATCGTTCTCATGGGCCGTTCGCAGCATACGCACGACATGTTGCCGCGGGTGAAGGAGGAGATTGAAAAGATCAATTCCGATGGCTCGCTGCCGGCGGGCGTGCGCATCGACGCCTATTACGATCGCGGCGCCCTTGTCGACGTCACGACTCACACGGTGCTGCACAACCTCTATTTCGGTATGATCCTGGTGTTTCTCATCCAGTGGATCTTTCTTGGAGATTTGCGCTGTGCGCTGATCGTCGCCGTCAATATTCCTTTCGCCCTTTTCTTCGCGATCATCGTCCTTGTCGTCCAGGGCGAGGACGCGAATTTGCTTTCCGTCGGCGCCGTGGACTTCGGCATCATCGTCAACTCGGCGGTGATTCTCGTTGAAAATATTTTTCGTAATTTTCAGGCGCCGCGCATCAAGCGCGCCGAACTGCTTCAATTGCTCGCCGAAGGGTTCTGGGGCCCGAACTCCACGTCGCCGACGGAAACGAGCGGCATCGCGCAGCTTTGGACGGATCGGCTCAGACTGATTTTCATCAGCGCCTTGCAGGTCGACAAAGCGGTGTTCTTCACCGCGACGATCACGATCATCGCCTTTCTGCCTCTCTTCACCATGACCGGCGTCGAGGGGCAGATTTTCGGCCCGATGGCCCGCACCTATGCTTATGCGCTGGCCGGCGCGCTGCTCGCGACCTTCACGGTGACGCCGGTCCTGGCCTCGACTCGTGCTTCCAGATAATGTTAAGGAGGTCGAAACGACGCTCGTAAGATGGCTGCGTTCCGTTTATACGCCGGCGCTGCGCTTCTCGCTCGCCAATACGCGAACAGTCATCGCGGGCGGCGCATGCTTCCTAATTCTGGCGGCGCTGATCGCGACGCGCCTTGGAAGCGAGTTCCTGCCAACGCTCGAGGAAGGCAATCTTTGGATCAGGGCGTCGCTTCCGCCGACGACCTCGCTCGCCGCGGGCGAATCCGCGACGCGGAAAATGCGCGAAATTCTGTTGCGCCATCCCGAGGTCGTGACGGTCGTCTCGCAGCATGGTCGGCCAGACAATGGTTCCGACGCCTCGCCTTTTTCCAATGTCGAACTCTTCGCGCCGCTCAAGCCTTTGGACGAATGGCCCTCGGGGCTCACGAAAGACAGGCTGACGGAGATCGTCGAGAAGGAGTTCGAAGATGAACTCCCGGGAGTTGAATTTCAACTTTTCCCAATATATTCAGGACAACATCCAAGAGGCGCTTTCGGGCGTCAAAGGCGCCAATTCGATCAAGATCGTGGGCCCTGATCTCAACGTGCTCGAGGATCTTGCCGAGCGCACCATGAGGGTGGTCGCCGAGGTTCCCGGAGTCGAGGATCTCGCGGTCTTTCACCTGCTCGGCCAGCCCAATCTCAATATTGTCGTCGACCGCGCGCGGGCGGCCCGCTATGGCCTGACCGCGGGCGACGTCAACACGGTCATACAGTCCGCGGTCGCGGGCGCTGTTGCGACGACCGTTCTCGAAGGCGATCGACAGTTCCCCGTCCTCGTGCGCTTCGCGCCGCAATTTCGCAATTCGATCGAGGCGATCGGGAACGTCAAAGTGGCCTACGTCAACGCGAGCGGTCCAAACGCCTATATCCCTTTGAAGGAAGTGGCCGACATCAATCTCGACACCGGCGCCTCCTTCATCTATCGCGAGCGCGGTCAGCGCTACGTACCCATCAAATTCAGCATTCGCGGACGCGACCTCGGGAGCACCGTCGCCGAAGCGCAGGACCGAGTCGCCAAAGCGATCAAATTGCCGACGGGCTATCAAATCCTCTGGGCGGGAGAATTCGACAACCTTCAGGAGGCCAAGAAGCGACTTCTCGTCGTCGTTCCCGTTACCCTTGCGCTGGTGTTTCTGCTTCTTTATGCGCTCTTCAACTCGTTCCGGGACAGCCTTCTTGCCTTCGGGGGCATACCCTTCGCAATGAGTGGCGGCGTGATCGCGCTTTATTTCTCGGGACTGAATTTCAGCGTCTCGGCCGCGATCGGATTTATCTCTCTTTTCGGCGTCGCGGTCATGGACGGCATCTTGAACATCACCTACATCCGCGAGCTTACGATTCAGGGCATGGCGTTCGATGAGGCTGTGTTCTATGGCGCCGAACAACGCATGCGACCCATGCTGATGACGGCGCTCTCCGCCGGCGTCGGCCTTCTACCGGCGGCCGTGTCGCACGGGATCGGATCGCAGGTGCAGCGACCTCTCGCGACCGTTGTCGTCGGCGGCATGCTTTTCGGCCCCGCGCTCATCCTCGTCGTCGCGCCGGCGTTGCGCAAGATGTTCCTTCTGCGCTACAGCCGGTCCGAAGTCCCGACCCGGCAGGAATGACGTCAGGAGCGGGAGAGTTCGAGCAGTTCCTCGGTGATCTGCTCCTGCCTCAATCGCCGATGCCGCGCCGTTAATTCGTCGAGCGTCTTGCGAACGTTGCTGCGCGCGGACGTCATCGCCTGCATGCGCGCGAAATTTTCGGAAGCATAGGAGAGCAATGTCGCTTCGCACAGCTCCGCGAACACATATTCCTCGGCGAGGGTCGACAAGAGTTGCCGCGGCGAAAGATTGAACAGTGGCGGCGCGAGAGAAGTTGGCGTTGGGAAGCGCGCGAGATCGAGCGGAATGAGCGGCCGAGTCACAATTTCGAGTTCCGGGAGTGTCGCTGGCGCCATATGAACGAGCGTGACCTGCGTCGCCGCGCCGGTCGCGACATCGTCATAGAGCGCGTCGGCGATACGTTCGGCGACGGCGGTCGCATCGATCGCATGCGCGGCCATCGGCGTCGACCACGCGACGGTCAGGCCGCGCTCCGTCGCACTCGCCTTTCCCTTATGACCGACGACATAGAGCCTCGCTTTTGAACCCGCGCGCGCGGCGGCGCGCAGGACGCGTTCGTCGAAGGCGCCCGCGAATCCCTGCTCCGAGCAGAAGGCGAGAACGATCCGCTTCTCCATGTCGGCGTGCTGAGGCGGATCAGTCGGCGCGAAGGGCAGAGCGGCTTGGATCGCCGCGCCGACCGCTTGCGCGTAAGATCGCACGCCTTCGAGGCTGCGCTGGGCGTCCCGGCTGCGCGCGGCGGCGAGGCCGCGCATTGCGGTAAAGACGTTATCGAGCTGGCGCGTCGCGGAGATATGCGCTCGGATCCCGGCGAGTTGCTCGCTGCTCATCGCGGGTTCCCCGACGTCGTCAACTCACCGACCAGCGCGCGCGCAATCCCAATCAATTGGGCGCGATGCGTTTCGTCGAGCGACAGGCCTGACTTGCAGGCGTCGACCGCCGCGGGGGCATCCCGGTCGAGGCGATCGGGAAGTGCGTCACGCAGGCGCCAAATCACCGGCGCTTCCAGCGCGTCCAAGACGCCGTCGTCCAGCGCGAGAAGCAGCGCGACCTGATCTGCCTGCCTGAGTAGCGCGAACCTTTGCTGAGTCAAAAGGGCGCGGATGCCACGGCCGCGCGCGATCTCATTGCGGACAAGACCGGACGAAACGCCGCCGAAGCGGCTGAACAATTCGAGTTCGAGAAATTGGGAATATTGCAGCCGCAATCTGCCGGAGGCTTGCTTGAGCGCCGGAGGCTGCGCCTTGCCGCCCACGCGGCTGACGCTCAGACCGACATCGACCGCCGGCCGCTGATTGGCCGCAAAGAGGCGCGTATCAAGGACGATCTGTCCGTCGGTAATCGAAATGAGATTGGTCGGAATATAGGCCGAGAGGTTGCCGGCCTCCGTTTCCGCGATCGGGAGGGCCGTCAACGAACCGCCGCCTTTCGTCGAAGAAAGCTTGGCGGCGCGTTCAAGCAGCCTGGCGTGGAGATAGAAGACATCGCCAGGATAGGCTTCGCGCCCCGGCGGCTCGCGAGTCAGCAGGGCCAATTCGCGATGGGTCGCGGCATGCTTGGTGAGATCATCGATCACGATGAGGGCATGTTTGCCGCGATCCCGGAAATATTCGGCCATGGTGAACGCCGCGAAAGGCGCGATCCATTGGAGGCCCGGCGGGCTCGACGCCGACGCGACGACGAAAATCGTTCGCTCCGGGCGCCCCGCGCCCGCACGGCCTCAATCACGCGTTCGACGGCCGTCGCGCGCTGGCCGATCGCGACATAGACGCAGACGACGTCCGTCTGCTTTTGGTTGAGGAGCGCGTCGATGGCGATCGACGTTTTGCCTGTGGCTCGGTCGCCGAGGATCAGTTCGCGTTGGCCGCGCCCGATCGAAAACATCGAAATCGATGACGAGGAGACCGGTTTCGAGCGGTTCGGTGACGAGGTCTCGCTCGCAAATGCCCGGCGCCTCCCGCTCGACCGGACGATAGGATTCGGCGACGATCGGTCCGCCGTCGTCGAGCGGTCGACCAAGGGGATCGACAACGCGTCCAAGCAGGCCGGGGCCGACGGGAGCGCTTGCCGATTCGCCGAGACCCTCCACCTTGAGGCCCGCCTCGACGGCGTCCGTGTCGTCCAGCAACACCACCCCGATGCGATCGACGTCGAGCGCAGTAGCAAATCCAAGGCTTCCATTTTCGAAGTGAAGCAATTCGTTAAGGTGCGCGTTGGGCAAGCCCGAAACGAAGGCGACGCCGTCGGCGTAGCTCTCGACGCGGCCGATCTGGCGCAAGACCGGGCCGAGCTGCGATTGCGCCAGACGATCGCGTCGGCGATCGAGCCAGGCCGCCCAGGGATCATCGCCACAGGTCGGCGGTTGGTTGTCGGGCTTAGTCATCGTCGTCGAGCGAGTCCGCGATGCGCGCGAGATCGGCGCGCAGACTGTTTTGCAGGACGCCGTGACGGTTTGCCAGCTCCAGCCCGGCGATGAGCGACGGATCGACCTCGATCGAAAAATCGAGGGGGCGCCCGAAGGCGTGTTCAAGCGCGCGACGACACTCGGCTTCCTCTTCCGCAGTCAATGCTCTCGGCGCCAGGAGCCGTGCTGCGTCAGGCCGTTCAAAATCCTGCTTTGTCTGCGGCGAGAGCGCTTGAGCGGCATGCGCCAAGCCCTCTATGAATCCGAAAACGCGCGCGGACTCCGGGAACCGTTCGGCCAGCCGTTTCGCGATGTCGAGCGCCAAACCGCTCGCATGTTTCATTTGCGTGGCGCGGGCGGTTTTCGTGTCGCGAACCGCCTGCTCGCGGGCCTCTTCCCGCACGCGTTCGGCGTCGCGTTTGGCGGCGGCGAGCAGAGCGTCTCTTTGAGTTTTCGCCTCTTCTTGCGCGGCGTCGAGGACCTTTGACCGGCTTTCGGCAATATCGGCAAGGGCGGCGTTCTCCCGATCGCGCGTCGCAACGGCCGCGGATTTCGCCTGTTCGGCGTCGTCGAGAAGCCGCGCGACGGCGGCCCTGCGCTCGGCGATGACGTTGGCGATCGGCTTGAAGAGAAAATAGCCCAGGAGCCAAATCAGCACCGTCGCATTGATGGTCTGGAGCGCGAGCGTCCACCAATCGATGCGCATGCGTCCGCTTGCCTATTTCACGAAAGGATTGGCGAAGAGAAGCAGGAGCGCGACGACCAGACAGTAGATCGCCATGGTTTCGATCATCGCCAGGCCGACAAATAGCGTGCGCGACAAGACGCCGGCGGCTTCAGGCTGTCGCGCGATCGCCTCCATCGCGGCGGCGACGGCCTTCCCTTCGGCCAGGGCGGGACCGATCGCGCCGAAAGAGACAGCGATCGCGGCGGCGAGGATGCTTATGTTCTCAATTTGATCCATGTGTCGCTCCGTCGGCGTTCGCTGAAGGCCCGTTCTCGGGGACAATCGCGGCCGCAGTGAAAACCATCGCAAGAGTGGCAAAAATGTAGGCTTGGACGGCGCCGGTCAGAAGATCCAGCGCCATCAGCGGAATGGGCACGAGAAGACCGGCGAGGGACAAGACGATTCCAACCACGAAAACGCCGCTCATGACATTGCCGAACAGTCGAACGATCAGCGAGAATGTGCGCGTGATCTGTTCAAGAAGATTGAGCGGGATCATGAACAGGCTCGGCTCCGCGAAAGTCTTCAAGTAGCCGAGGAGTCCTTGTGTGCGCAGTCCGTGATAAACGGTCGCCGCGAAGACGATCAACGCCAGCGCGGCGTCCGTCTCGAGACGCGCGGTCGGCGGCTCGACGCCGGGCGCGAGAGCGGACCAGTTGGCAAGAAGGATGAAGAGGAAAATCGCGCCGAACAGCGCGCGGTAGGGGCCGGGGTCGACGCGCAATGTATCGCGGATCTGGGCGTCGACGGCCTCGACGATCAACTCCAGAAACGCCTGTATATTCCCGGGTCGCGCCGAGAGCCGCCGCGTCGCCGCCGCGCTTGCGAGGCTCATGACGAGCATCAGCCCCCAGGTGGTCACGACAGGCGTCGTCACCGGAATCGGACCAAGCTGAAAGGCTGTCTCGAGCGTGAGCGGGGAGCCGATCATGACTGCCCCCCGAAGCGCTTCAGCGTCAACCGGCGCGCGGCGAGAAGGCCGACGGCGCCGGCGAGAAGCGCGAGGGCTCCAATGCGCACAAGGGCGTAGAGCGTCAGGGCGAGCAGTAATATCCTCGCAGAGAACAAGAGCATGGCCCAAAGCGTCGCGCCGGTTTCGATCAGCGTGACGTTTCGCCAAAGGGCTGCGAAATAGGCATAGCCGGCGACCGCGCCCACTGCGGCGCCGACGCAAATCTGAAGCGCGAGGAAGGGAGGCGGGGAGAGCAGCGCAAACGTCATTGCCGGGACATCCACTTCCAAGCGAGCCACAAGCCGAGCGCCGCGCCGAGCATCACCAGCGGGGCGGAGAAGAAGACGCCCGAATGCATGGACTTGTCCAGCCAGCGGCCCGCGGCGAGACCGAGAAGGGCGGGAAGAACGATCGTCCAGCCGAGGACGCCCATCTGCCCCAGCCGCCGGCCAAGCGAGGGTTCCGGATCACGGCGACGTTCTCGCTCGCGGGCGGCGGCCTTGCGGGCGGCGTCGGCCAGCCGTTCCGTGCGGCGCGGTTCGGCCGGCTGCGTCATTGGCCGTCCTCCGGGCGATCGCCCAGAATCGAATCGGCAACGCTCGCGGGGCGCAGATAGCGGATGAGCTGGCGCACGGCGTATGCGTGCAATCGGCTCTGCTCGACGCGGGCGCGGCTCTCACCCGCCGCTTGCGCCGTCGCGGCGGTCCGAATTTCGGCCTCGAGCGCGTCCAACGCCGCGCCAACCACGCCGTAGCGGCAGGCGACGCGCACCTCCGCGCCGTCCTTGACGCTCATGACTCCGCCGCGCACGGCGCAATAGCGTTCTCCTCCTGCGCCCCGCCACCGAACGACACAGGCTAAGAGCGCCGTGACGAAGGCGGCGTGACCCGGCAACACGCCGAACCCCCCGCTCGCGTCTTCGGCGCGGACCGACGAGACGAAGCTTTCATCGACCAGAAGTTTTGTCGGCGTCGAGATCACAAGCCGAAGTCTCTCGGTCAAGCTCTGGCTCCTTGCGTCGCGGGAGCGGCGGCGCGCCCCGATTGCATCTTTGCGCGCGCTTCCTCGATCCCGCCAATCATGTAGAAAGCGCTCTCGGGCCAATCGTCGCAATCGCCGGCGAGTATTGACTGACAGCCTCCGATTGTCTCCGCGATCGAGACCGAGCGGCCCGGAATGCTCGTGAAATTCTCCGTGATGACGAAGGGCTGGGTGAGAAAGCGTTGCAGCCGTCGCGCGCGGCCGACAAGCCTGCGGTCCTCGACGCTAAGCTCGTCGACGCCGAGCAGGGCGATGACATCCTGCAATTCACGGTAATGTTCGATGACCCGCCGCGTCTCAGTCGCCGCGCGCGCGTGATCCTCTCCCACGACCAGCGGATCCAGCAATACCGATGACGACTGGATCGGGTCTATGGCGGGATACATGCCTTCCGCCGCCATCGGGCGCGACAAAACGACCATGCTGTCGATATGAGACGCAATCGCGGTGACCGCCGGATCCGTGAAGTCGTCGGCAGGCACATAGACAGCTTCGATCGCGGTGACGGAAGCATCTCCCACGGAGGCGATACGCTCCTGGAGACCCGCAACTTCGCTGGCGAGCGTGGGTTGATAGCCGACGCGCGACGGCATTCGACCGAGCAATCCCGAAACTTCCGCGCCCGCCTGAACGAAGCGGAAGACATTGTCCATCAACAGGAGGACATTCTGCTTGCGCTCGTCTCGAAAAAACTCGGCGATCGTCAGCGCCGTCAACGGCGCGCGCCATCTGGCGCCCGGCGGCTCGTTCATCTGCCCATAGACGAGAACGCTGCGTTCGAGAACGCCGTAGCGCCGCATATCGAGCAGCATCTCATGACCTTCTCGCGAGCGCTCGCCGACCCCGGCAAAGACCGATATGCCCTTGTAGCGCGCGATCATGGCGTTGATCAGCTCCATGAGAAGGACGGTTTTGCCAACGCCCGCGCCGCCGAACATGGCGGCTTTGCCGCCATGGGCGAGCGGCGTCAGCAGGTCAATGGCCTTTACGCCCGTCGCGAAAATCTCCGTGCCGCGCCTTTGCTCCGCGAGTGGCGGCGGCGACCGGTGAATGGACCGGCGCGGCGCGCCGTCCGGAAGTGGCGGCCCGTCGTCGATCACGCGGCCCGTCACGTCGATCAAGCGACCAAGGACGGCCTCGCCGACGGGCGTTTCGACGCAACGTCCGGTAGACGCGACGGGTTCGCCACGTCGCAAGCCGATCGTGGATCGCAAAGCAATCGCGCGCACGTTGTTTTGGTCAACATGGGCTTGAACCTCCGCGAGGATCATTTCGCCGTCCGCCCGCTCGATTACAACGCCTTCGTTGATCGCCGGCAGCTCTCCGCGCGCAAAAGAGATCTCAACGATGGCGCCGCGGACCGCCGTCACAACGCCCGTCCGGCGCCTTTCGCCGTCCAGCGTCGTTCGCGATTTTCCAGGACTTTGCGGGTCCAAGCCAATGCCTTTCCGCTTCGATCGCGTCGCGCAGGACGCCATGCCGAGGAGCAGGAGATAGGGTCGCGACCGAATTTTCGCGTCAAAGTGCGAAGATGCGCGCGCCGCACATTATGGCGGAGGAAGCGGCCGCCGTTAAGGGCGTCGCGTGCAGCGGTCCAAGCTTCAGCGGAGCCGGCTGAAATTCGCCGATCACCTCTCTGGCCGTTTTGCCCTTCGAGGCTCGCCACTCGAAATCGGCGTCGAATGCGATAACGCGGGCGCAAAGGCGCGACGCGCCGCCTGCCTGCATCGATATCGAAGCGCGCTCACCATTCCCGCGAAAGGGCCGGGGCTATGGAGCGACTTGAGAACTGCTTTGGCGGCGATCGACGTCGCTTTATCCAGGAGCATCTTTCCATTGCCGTCGAAACTCGCGTTGAGCAGGGCGCGATGCGCTTTTCCGGCGTGCATCATGAGAATCAGGAGTACGGCGTCGTCGCGTTCGGCGTTGTCGAGTCGATCTTGCGCGACGCGACGGGCGCTGACAGGCAGTTTGCCGAAAACAACCTGCTTGAATTCCTCGAAGTATCGCTTGGGATCGAGAATGTTGCGGTCGACGTCCATCGTGCTCATCGCTCAACCTCGAAAAAGCCGGCTGCTTCCATTCACTCTCGTTGACCGCTCACGGCCCCTGGGCGTTCAGCGCGCGCTGACGAGCGTCATCGAGGCGTTGGCATGCGCGGCATCGACGCCCCGGGCGGACTCCCGCAGGTAATTTCTGGCGAGGGCGCAGTAGGTCTTCGAAAGAGCCGTCATGCGTTCGGCGCGGTGGCCGGCCCGATACTTCGTCAGCGCCCGACAGAGATCGCCGTCCGCGAGCCGCCACGCGCGCGCCAGATAGGCGACTCCGTAAGCGATGTTTGTCGCGGGCTCCGCCAGTTCGATGAAGCTGCCGCGAAACCCGAGCATCGCGGCAGTCGCAGGCCGGATCTGCATCAAACCGATTTCGCCAGCTTTCCCGATTTTTTCCGGGCGATAGCGGCTCTCGATGTGCGCGACCGCCTCCGCGATCGAAGCGGGGAGGCCGCTCTTTTGCGCCTCTGCCCTCACGAGAGAGACATAATCATCACGGCGCGCTGCATTGCAGACGCCGGAAGCGTCGCTCTCGCCGCGCGTCCTGGAACGATGGTCTATGGCGACATTCATCCCCGCTTCATCCGACGCTGTCGCGACCGCGACGTCGGCGCCGCTCGGCAAATCAGCGCGAGCGGTGGTCTCAGCGCTCATCGTCAGAACCAGGGCAAAGCTCGCAAGCACCCAACATGAGGCAAGCGTTCCAATCAGGCGAGAATAACCGGCGCACATCGAAGGCTCCCGTCGTCAAGAGCGACGAAAGAAGGGTGCGGCGCGGGTCGTGGTTAAAATGTGGTAAACGCGGGCGCGTTAATTTTCTCTCTCAAAACTTGGTTAACGCGGCAAAACCAAAGTCCGGCTAACGCTTCGGAGCGCGTTCGGCGATCAGCGAAGCGATCGCGCGTCACGTCACGCGTCGTCTTTGCTGCCCCGCGCGCTGTTGCCACTTGGCCTGGACCCGCGCCGTAAGGGCGCGTATGCGCGCCTCATGCACGGCCCAATAGGCTTCCGAACCGCCGAGCCGGCGCGCCCGGAGCGCCATTTTGACGCTTGGAATTGCGTCGGTTGCGGCGCGAGACGCCGGGAGCGCGCGTGCTTTCGGGGGCGCCGCGCCGACATTGCCGACATTCAGCGCGAGCGGCGCGCGCATGCTGTCGAGATAGGCTTTCGCGCGGGAGCAATATTGCGCAGAGCGCAACGACATTAATTCCGCACCATGCCCGGCGCGATATTTCATCAGCGCACGGCACAGATCGCCGTCGGCCAACCGCCACGCTTGCGCCAGATAGAGCACCCCATAGTGGATGTTGTTGATGGGATCGGCGAGTTCGCTGTCGCTGCCGCGAAAGCCGAGCATATAGGCCGTCGTCGGACGAACCTGCATCAGTCCGATCTCGCCGACGTCGCCGATCCGCGTGGGATCGTAGGAGCTCTCGACATAGGCGACGGCGTCGGCGATTTCCGCGGGAAGGGCGCTTTTCTCGGCCTCGATGTGGATGAGGTCGATGAACCGCCGCCGTCCGGACCGGTCGATGCGCGGCGGAGCGAAATTGACGAGGCTGCGCCACTCGTCCAACTTTCGGGCTTCGGACTGCTGCGGGAGGGCGCTGACCTCGCTCAACCGAAGCTCCAGGGCGGCGACGCGCTCAGGACGTCCGTCCTCTGGCGCCGCCGCCGGGGTCGTCGCGGTCGACGCGCCAAGATGGAAGCTGAAGGCGCATGCGGCGACAGCAATGAGAGCAATCAGAAGGCGGTCAAGCATCGGATCACCGCGAGGCGCTGAGAAAAATTTACCAAGTCGAACGTAAACTGCGACTCGTATATGCGTGGTTATCAAGCCGCCAATTTATAGATTGGCCGGACGCGCAATCAACCTTGCCTCAATTCCAGCCCGTCGACAACCTGCGCCTCTTTCGCGGTCGGGGCTACGCGGTCCGCGATCAGGCCCCCGACTTGGCGGGCGCCTTCGGCGGCAGGCGTTTGAGAATGGGAAACATCCGGTTGAACAGCCTGAAGCCGAACGATCTCGGCGCAATGTCTGCGCGGCTCTCGATCTGCTCCTTGAAGTCGGCGACGCGGGCCGCGTAATCGCCCGACTCGACTTCCTGAATGCTAACGGAGCACACGGCTTTGGGCGCCTTGCCGACGAGCGCCTGCATTTCCTCGAAGACGCATTCACCCCCTTGGCCCCCCGTCGTGCAGAAAAAGGCGACATCTGGCAGAAACCATCTGCTGTGGGCCAGAAACGATTGGATCGGGACAGGAACCGATCTTGTGCGTGAGCGAACGGGCGCGCCGATGATGACGAGATCATGGGCCAGCATGAGAACAATGGCCCGAAAATAACCAACGGGATTGTTGTCGACGATCGCCTCGAGATTCGCGTTGAGCGAACTGGCGACAGCTTGGGCGAGCATGGCGGTCGCCCCAGTCCGCGAATAATAGACGACCAAAATATTTGAGGTGGACATGCCGGAGACCCTTTTCGCTCAGATCTTGGCAAATACCTTTGCCCAGGGAACTTGTTTTATCAAGGCATGTAAGCCAAGGATCCTGCCGAAACGCATGGGGTTGCTTAACATCCGCGATCGCGGTCAAAATGCGGGCTAGCGGCGCGTCGCAACGCGGAGGCTGGCGCAAGTTTGCGCGCGCCTCACTTTCCCAGGGGAAATTCATGTCGAATCCACTGCTGCTGCCTTGGACGTCGCCTTTTGGCCTGCCGCCTTTCGGCGAGATCCAACCCGCGCATTTCCGGCCGGCTTTCGAGGAAGCTTTCGCGCGGCATCGGGATGAAATTTCGAATATCACGGCAAATCCCGCGGCGCCCGACTTCGCCAATACGATCGAGGCGCTGGAGCGATCGGGGCGGCTGCTCAACGACGTCGGTTCGGTCTTCTGGAACCTGACGGCCACCGATACGAACGCCGAGCTTCAGCAGATCGAACGGGATGTGGCGGGCGCGCTCTCGCGTCACGTGAGCGAAATTTCGATGAATGCCGAACTCTTCCGTCGGGTCGACGACGTGCATGCGCGACGTCAGTTGCTGGCGCTGACGTCGGAGCAACGACGTGTTCTCGAACTCACGCACAAAAACTTCGTGCGCGCCGGCGCGAAGCTCGACGCCGGCGACAAAGAGCGCCTGAAGGAAATAATGGAAAGGCTTGCGGGCCTCGCGACGCAATTCTCGCAAAATGTGCTCTCGGACGAATCTTCCTATCTTCTTCTTCTCGACGAAAGCGATTTGACCGGCGTGTCCGACGACTTTCGTGCCGCCGCGGCGCGTGTCGCCAATGAGCGCGGCGCGCCGGGCAAATACGCGGTGACGTTGTCGCGCTCGAGCGCCGAGCCATTTTTGCAGAGCGCGGATCGCCGGGATCTGCGCGAAATCGTCTTCCAGGCCTGGGCGCGGCGCGGCGAAAGCGGGGGCGAGACGGACAACAAGGCGCTGATACGCGAGATACTGAAGCTGCGCGCGCAACGCGCAAGACTTCTGGGATTCGAGAGTTTCGCAGATTACAAGCTGGACGACACGATGGCCAAGTCGCCGCGGGCCGTCCGCGAACTCCTCGATCGCGTATGGGCGCCGGCGCTGGCGCGCGCCCGGGAGGAACGCGCCGACATTCAGGCGCTCGTCGATGTCGACGGCGCCAATTTTCGCGTCGCCGCGCATGACTGGCGTTACTATGCCGAGCGCGTGCGAAAGAACCGCTACAATCTCGATCAGGCGTCGCTGCGTCCCTATTTCCAGCTCGAAAATATCGCGGCCGCCGCCTTCTACGTCGCGCAGAAGCTTTTTGGCCTCAGTTTCACCGAACGAACGGATCTGCAGCTTTATCATGCGGACGTGCGCGCGTTTGACGTGCGAGGCCCGAGCGGACGCCATGTCGCGCTTTTTCTCGCCGATTATTTCGCGCGGCCATCGAAGCGCAGCGGCGCATGGATGTCAGCGTTCAGGGAGCAGCACAAGTTGGACGGCGACGCGCGGCCGATCATCGTCAATGTCATGAACTTCACCAAGGGAGCCGATGGCGCGGCGACCCTGCTCAGCCTCGATGATGCGCGCACGCTTTTTCACGAATTCGGCCACGCGCTGCACGGCATGTTGTCGGACGTGACATTTCCGCTCGTGGCGGGGACCAATGTGGCGCGCGACTTTGTCGAGTTGCCATCGCAGCTTTACGAGCATTGGCTCCTAGAGCCGGCGGTGCTCAAGCAATTCGCGCGACACGCTGAGACCGGAGAGCCCATGCCGGAGAATCTTCTGCAGCGCATCGTCGCCTCGCGACACTTCAATCAGGGTTTCGGCACCGTCGAGTTCTGCGCCTCGGCGTATGTCGATCTGGATATGCATGAGCGCGACCTTCCTGACGATGTCGACATGGGCGCCATTGAAGGAGAGAGTTCGCCGCGATCTCCATGCCGGAGGAAATCGTCATGCGTCATCGCCCGCCGCATTTCGGGCACATCTTCGCAGGCGATGGCTATTCTGCCGGCTATTACAGCTATCTGTGGGCCGAGACGCTCGACGCCGACGCCTTCGAGGCCTTCCGCGAGGCCGGTGATCCCTTTGATCCACAAATTGCGGAAAGGCTCCGCCGTTTCATCTATTCAGCGGGCGGCCGGCAGGACGCCGCCGAAGCTTATGTGGCGTTTCGCGGCCGCATGCCGACGGCGGAGCCTCTTTTGCGACAAAGGGGATTTGTTCCCGACGCCCGGGGTTGAGCGTCGGCAGATTGCTAACGTCGCCTTCAACTGTGGGCGGGATGTGACTTATGCGGCCCGCGCGTGCGACGGCTTCGTGGCGGCTTGTGCGTCTGCGCATCCGTCGGACCCGTGTCGTGCGCCGTGTCGGCGGCTGCGCTCGTTTCAATGCCGCTCGACGGCATCAGCGCCTGATGGCGAAGGCGCGCAGACTTGATGAGTTCGGCGCCGCTATAGCCGTCGAGCGGATAAATCGAGAGGCCGACGGGCAGGGACGACGCTTCCTCGCCGATCATGTTCCGTCGCCGCGCCGCCGCGCTGAGGCGCGAGGCGATGGTCTCCAAATCCTTGCGGCTTGAGAGAAGGCAGATGCAGACGACGATCTCATCGCGGTTGATGATGGCGACATGGTCGGTCGTTCTCACCGCGCGACGGAAATCTCCCGCGAGAGCATTGACGAGCGCGTCCGCGGCCTCGCCTCCGGCTTCTTTTTCGACAGCGAACACAACGGGAAATTCGAAGTAGACGAGGCCGACTGTGCGACCATGGCGCACCGAGGCTTCGGCGGCCGCTTCGATCTGGCTCCCAAGCGTCGCCGGGCTGCTCGATTGCGTGAAGGGATTGGTCGCAAGCGTGCGCGGCACGAGGTCATATTGTCCTGGCGCGGGCTGATAGGCCGACGCATTGCCTCGCTCGTCCGCCTCTGTATCGCGCAGATCGTCGGCGCTCCGGCGCAAGAGATAATAAAAGCCGGCGAGAACGGCGGCGACGCCTGCGACAACTCTCAAATAAGAGAGCAGATCGGGGGTGTCCGGCATGTCTCTCTCCCTTTGTCTTGTTTCGTCGGTCCAGGCGATCCTGTGAAAGGGACCGCTTTCCCCCACGAGCGGGGGGCCGATGTTTGCGACACCGCCAACGCGCGATTTCCAGTTCGAGGACGTTGCCTCCCGCACGGCGGCATTATCCAGGCAAGGACCGCGGTTCCTTCGAGAAGCCCCCCCAACGCTTTTTGCGCGGATAGGGCGCCCGAGTTTGGGGCGTCCAGAGCGCGCGCAGCCGGCAGTGCGAATAATAACCCTCCCCAGACGAGGGCGGCCGCCGAGAAACAGCGCCCAATTCGCGACATCAACGCGCCCCGGGAAGGAGAGCGCAGAAAAAAAGAAGTCGTCTCGACGCGATTCTTACTCATTGGTTGGACGAATACATGGAAAGCCGTAAAGACTCATTTCACGGGAGGTTAGACTTTATCTTTTTCATCAAAGACTTGACCTCGGCCATTCGGCTATGGGGCTGTCCGCCTTTTTGCCGCGATTGCCCCTCAGAAAGCGCGCGGGGGCAGCGCAGTGGATGAACCATGTCGCATCGGCGCAGATTTTCTCATCTTTTGATCGGGTGCTTTCTGCTCGTCGCTTGGGCTGGCGCCGCGTCCGGGCAGAACTATTGGTCCGCGCCGCGCCAATACGGGGATGAGCGCGCGCGCGCCTCTGAACTTTATGGAGACCCCGACCCTGCCGACGACTTCGACCGGCCCATGCGCGCGCGTTCCCACCGCGCGCCGGCGGCGGCGGACGATCCCGGCGACGACGAAGACCGCGAAGCGCCGGCGTCGCGCGGATCAAGACGCCGCGCGCGCGTCGCGTCCTTGCCGACGGACGCCGATCCCGCCTATTCGACGCCGCTCGATCTTGACGGCGACGTGGATATGACGGTTTCGGCGCGTGACGAGGTTGACGATCCGACGGGTCAGCCCGCGGGCACGATCACGATCGACACCCGGGCGCGCAAACTCTATCTCTCGCGCGGCGACGGTTTGGCCTATGCCTATGGCGTGGGCGTCGGCCGTGAGGGTTTCGCCTGGAAGGGCGCGGCCCAGATCGGCCGCAAGGCCTATTGGCCGGGTTGGACGCCGCCACGGGAAATGCTTCTGCGCCGCCCCGATCTGCCCGGACACATGGAAGGTGGAATTGACAACCCGCTCGGCGCGCGTGCGCTCTATCTCTTCAAGGGACCCAGGGACACGTTGTTTCGCATTCACGGGACCAACGAACCCGATACGATCGGTCAGGCCGTTTCTTCCGGATGCATCCGGATGCTCAACGCCGACGTCATCGATCTCTACCGCCGGGTCGGCAAGGGGACGCGCGTCGTCGTGCGCTGAAGACCTTCAGCGCGGAGGCTTGCCGGCTGCGAGCGCCTCGACCAGCTCCGTGAGGCGCTCAGGGACGGGTTCGCGCAGCAGCGCTTGATAGTAATCGCGCAGTTGTTGAAAGGCGCGGTCGTCCACCGGCTTGCGATGCGACGCGAGGAGCGCAGATCGTTGATCGCCGCGCAGGGGGGCATCGAATGGCGCCGCTTTTCCGGAACGACGCAAAAGGGCCGAGCCGGACCGATTGTCGTAGGACGCGCGTGCGGCCGGCGCCTGAGGGTTTCGCGCGCCAGCGAGGTCGTTGGAGCCGAGCACTGTTCCAAATTCGAAGGGTCTCATCGGGGCCTCGAGTCAGCGCAAACGGATGGTCACGCGCATTTGAGCAAAATTGAAAACAATTAATTAACGGTAAACGGGTCGGGCTCGAGAGCTGTATCCGTTTGACATTTCGGCATGAATTCAGCTTTGCTGCACCATCTTGCTTTAACTGGAGAGCGGATGTGCTCCTGTTTTTGTGCTCCCTTCCCTTCGCGCTCGGCGCGTTTTTCGTCGTTCTCCTGCCCTCAGCGGTCGCGATGCTCGGGCCTGTTGTTGTGCGCAAGCGTTTTTCCCTGTCGCTTCTTGCTAAAAACAACGAGATCGCCGGATATAAATTCGCGACGGTCGGCGTGATCTACGCGGTCATTCTTGCATTCGCGATCATCTCGGTCTGGGAGAAGTTCAGCGAGGCGGAAGTCTTCGTGCTGCAGGAGGCGGGCTCGTCCGCAACGCTTTACCGCATCGCCGCGGCGGAAGGGGGAGACGCGGCCGCGACCCGTTCGGCGCTGGACGCTTACCTTGGCGTCGTCATCGACGATGAATGGCCGCAGATGGCGAAAGGAAGCGAAAGCCGGGAGGCCGCGAAGGCGTTGGACAGGCTCTACGCGGCCGCGTTGCGTCTTGCCGAGGGCAAGCCGCCGGCGGTCGGCGTCGAGGTCATGAGGGAGCTCGGTTCCATCACTCAGGCCCGGCGCAGCCGCTTGCACCTCTCCCTGGGAATCGTGTCGCCGGCGCTGTGGACAATGCTCGCGTGGGGCGCGTTGATGACGATCGGACTGACCTATTTCTTCGGTCTTGAGAATCTACGCGCGCAGGTTGCGATGACGGGCGCCTTGTCGACCATCGTCTTCCTCGGCCTCTTCGTGATCGTCTCCTATGACCATCCCTTCACCGGGGACATTTCCATCGAGCCGCATCCGTTGCGGACTGTGCACGCCGAATTTCAGCGCGAACTGACGCTCATCTTGGCGCGAAGGCGATGACCCGGGCAGGGGCGCCGGAACCGCGCGCGATTTTCATGGGCAGCGCCATGACGAGTGATCCCGTCGGCGGCAATTGGTCGAGATTGGTCAGATTCTCCAGGCCGGGCACGTTGGCGGCGCCAATAGCGCGATGGACGAGAAAATCCTGGGACGGTCCGATATCGACGCTCGCCGAGTCGACGCCGATGAGCGAGGCATGGCGTTCACTGATGAGAAGCGCCGCCGCCTCATGCCCGAAAGACGGGAAATGCAGATTTGTCGTCGCGCCCGGCGTGTCGTCGCCAAGATAGGCCTTCCGGTCGGGCCAGCGCGCGCTCCAGCCGGTCCGTAACAGGACGATGGCGCCCGCCGGAATGCGCCCGTTGGCCTTTTCCCATGCGGCGAGATCGTCGGGGGTGAGCGCATAATCCTGGTTGCGCGCCGTTTGTTCGGTAATGTCGATGACAACCGCAGGGCGAATGAGCCGCTCGAGCGGGATTTCGGAATTGGTCCAACGGCTTTCGGCGAAATGCATGGGCGCGTCAATATGCGTGCCGCCATGTTCGGGCGCGCAGAATGTGTTGGAGTAATAGAAAAATCCGCCCTTCGTCGGGCCTTTGTGCTCTTGCTTTAGCTCGAAGCCGGCAGCCTCGGTCGGCCAGTAGATCGTGCTGGAGTCGAAGGCGTGGCTCAGGTCCACCACCTTCGATGAGGTCAGGTCGATCGTCTGAGCGCGCGCGTCGCCGGGCGTCGCGCCGGCGAGACCGCATACGCAGGCAACTCCAATCAGCGTCCGACGCATCGCCTCGCCTCCCTAACTTAGCGGCCCGATCAGATCGAGATTGCCCGGTCAGAGGCGTTTTGCCAATGTTTCATACGCGCGGAGCGCGAATGCGCGATGTGAGAAGCTGTTCCAAAGGCGGCGGCGCGGCGTCGGCCGCCGCGCCAGCCTTTTCACCAGTAGCGCCGCGGTCCGTAAAAGGGCCGGGGCCCATAATAGGGTCGGGGGCCGTAGTAGGGGCGGGGGCCGTAATAGGGGCGGTAGTTCCATTGTCCGCCTGCCCGGCAGCCGCCCCAGGGACCGCGATGGCCGTAGGGGCCGCATCCGCCCCATACTTTGACGATCTGGTCCGGTGCAGCGGGTCGGGCGGGGACGGGGATGGCGGCGTCGGCGCCTCCGTTGGAGAGCGAGACGAGCGCAAAGGCCCCGAAAGCGAGGCCTCCCAAGGATTTTGACTTCATGGCGGCGTTCCTTTCCTCTTTGCCCGGCGAGATGACTGACGACGTCGTTGCGACCAGGCGACCACTAGCTCGAAGACCGCGTCCAAGGCGTGGTCTACGCAAAAATATATCTTCTGATATGGACTTATCGGATCGTCTAGATGAAATTCCGCGCCTGCGCGCGCTTATGCTTTATTTTTTCGCAACGCGGTTGCGCGTCGCAGGCCGCGCCCGCCGCCCTGGCGCCGGACTTTGGGAAAACCCTCGATGATCGTGTCCGCCCCCGGTGATTTTCGCGAGGCGGCCCGCCGCAGACTGCCCCGTTTCCTTTTCGATTACATCGACGGGGGCGCCGGCGAGGAACAGACCTTGCGCGCCAATCTGGCCGATCTTTCGGCGCTGAATCTGCGGCAGCGCGTCTTGCGCCCGGCGCCGGCGCTCAAGCTCACGACATCATGGTTCGGCCATCACGCGAATCTTCCAGTGATCCTCGGGCCGGTGGGATTGACCGGCATGTTCGCCCGACGCGGCGAAGTGCAGGCGGCGCGCGCGGCGGCGAAAATCGGCGCGCCTTTCGTGCTGTCGACCGTCTCCATCTGCGCGATCGAGGAGGTGGCGGCGCAATCGAGCCAGTCCATCTGGTTTCAGCTTTATGTGCTCAAGGACCGCGGTTTCATGCGTCACGTGCTGGACCGCGCGGCGGCCGCGGGCGTCACGACCCTGATTTTCACGGTCGATCTGCCGACGCCCGGCCTGCGCTACCGGGACGCGCGCGCGGCAATGTCGGGCCCGTTCGCGTCGCAGCGCCGAATCCTGCAAGCAATGGGAAAGCCTCGCTGGGCCCTCGACGTCGGGGTGATGGGGCGTCCGCACGATCTGGGCAATATCTCGGACTATCTTGGAGCGAGAGTGGGGCTTGCCGATTACATCGGCTGGCTGACCGAGAACATGGACTCCACGATCGGCTGGTCGGACATTGAATGGGTTCGCGATTATTGGAAAGGGGCGCTCGTCGTGAAGGGCATTTTGGATGCGGACGACGCGCGCGACGCCGTTCGTTTCGGCGCGGACGGGATCGTGGTCTCCAATCATGGGGGCCGCCAGCTCGATGGCGCGCTCTCGACCGCGAAAGCGCTTCCGGCGATCGTGGCCTCGGTCGGCGATGCGCTGGTCGTGCTCGCTGATTCGGGCGTGAGGTCCGGCGTCGACGTCGTCCGTATGCTGGCTTTGGGCGCGCGAGGGGTTCTCCTTGGCCGCGTCGCCGCCTATGCGCTCGCGGCCGACGGGCAGGCGGGCGTCGAGAGGCTGCTGGGAATGTTCGCCGACGAAATTCGCGTCGTCATGACGCTCGCCGGCGTCTCGACGATCGGTGACATCGACTCACGGATCCTCGCCTGATGGCGTGTCGAGCGGGGATGATAATTCGCGCCACAGGGACATGAGCGCAGCCATGATCGCCGGGCCGATGAACAGCCCGAGCAGTTGAAAACTCTCGACGCCGCCGAGTATCCCCAGGAGCACCCAGAGGAACGGCAGGCGCGTGGCGTCCCCTATGATTTTGGGCCGCACGAAATGGTCAGAAATGAAGATAACGGCGGCGCCCGAGAGCACGACGATGACGGCCTGCGCCCCGCCGCCGGCGCCGACAAGCACCAGCGCCGCCAGTCCGATGACGAAAGCCGCCGCGAAGGGAATCATCGCCGCAATGGCGGTCGCCAGTCCGAAGAGAATGGGATGGGGCAGATGCGTGAGGACATAAACGAGCCCCATCGCCACGCCCTCGCCAATGCCGACGAGGACGAGCCCGGCCACGGTTCCATGCACGGTCGCCGCCATCATTTTGGCGATCTCTTCCCCTTTTTCGCCGAATAGCCGGTGCGACGCGCGTCGCGCCTGAGCGAGGAGCGTCGCGCCGTCGCGGAAGAGAAAGAACAGCGTCAGCACGCAGACGCCAAGGAGAATCACGCGATGCAGCGCATTCGCGCCAAGCGACGCGCCGAATTGTCGCGCCGAGGTCGTGTTGATCTGCTGGGCGATTTCCTTGGCCCAGCCGGCGTGGGAGAGATGTTCGCTCCAGACTTCCGAGAGCCAGAGGCCGATAATGGGCGCCCGCGCGATAAAGTCCGGGACGGGGAGGCCCGAGCTTCCGGCGTTCCGGATGTAGTCGAGCACCTCCTCCAACTCCCGCAAGGCGTCGATTGCGAGGGTCGCGACCGGCGCCAGGACGACGAGCCCGACGAGGGCGGCAAAGACGAGCGGCAGAATCTCCCGCGCCATATGTGACGTCACGCCGCGCGAGATGCGCTCATAGAGCGGCCCGAGCGCGACGGCGAGCACAAGGGCCCAGGTCAGCGCGTGCAGATAGCCCCAAAGGACATAAAGGCCCGCGGCCAGAAGCGCGGCCGTGAGAACCAGCCAAGCCGCGCTTTGCCGCCATGTCGGCGACGCGCCGGCCGAAACGCGTATCGGCTCCGCGTGCTCGCGACCTGCTTCCATGCGACCTGCTCCGGGGATCTGGCGCGCGGCGCGCGAAGGTGACACCGTGAATGTTCCCACCTCCCCGGGACGCATTCAAGAGGCCGCATTCCTGAAGGCTTCAGCCGCTCAGCGCGCCGCGAAAGGGCCGGGGCGACGCGGAATCCAGCACTCGAGGCCGTGATGGCATTCGGCGCCGGTGAGCCTGTTTCTGTGAAGATAGGGGGAGGCGCTCGGCCCGTAGCGATTGCTCCACACGGCCAGCGCGAGCCCTCCGGCGACGACCGTCAGCATCGCATTGCGCCATACCCGAGAACGAGGCATTCGCCCTCTCCCGCATGAGGCCCCCCGACGTCTTGGAAATAGTCGCCCCAATCGGCCTGAAAAGCGTGGCGGCTGCGCCGCCCGCGCGGCATCGATCCTGACGGAGTCCTCCGCTCAATAGCTCTTGCGCCGATCAATAGGCCTTGAAAACTTTGCGGCCATTGACGATCCGGGCGACCCCCAACGGCTTTCCGTCGGTCGCGGCATAATACGTGACGTCCCCGATGCGCGTCACGCTTCCAATCGGCCGTCCGGCGGCGTCGGTGAACTCCTGCGTTGCGCCGACGTAACCGCGATTCTCGCGTGGCGCCATATCCTCACTCGCATAGGCGGCGCAGGCGCTGCCGATCACAAAGACGCATCCGACGAGACTTCTTCCCATTTGTCGCTCCTCCGGCATGAGAGGGGAGCAACCGGCGGGCCAGTCCGGTTTTGCGAATAGACGCGAGGAGATTGGCGATTGCCCTCGACCCACGCGCCGAGAATTATATGCAGCGGCGCCTCGTCGGGCGGCAATGACGCGCAGGATCAGGGAGAGCAGGATCAGGCGGCTTCAAACGCCGTGATCGGCGCAGTCGCCGCCTGAACCCACAGCCTATCCTTAGCCCGGATTTCCTCCGTTGTCGCGCGGAAACTGAGTTCGCGGGTGATCGACTTTGGTTCGTATCTCGGTTTCTCCGGTGCGCCTTTGGTTTCGCCGCATGGAGGAACGTGTTGCGGCAAAAGTGCATCAATCGGGAGAGCCACGAACCCGCGAAAGCCTTTGTGGCGGGGCGCCATTCAGCGGCCCACCTTGACGTAGGGACGCACGTATTCCGGCGACATCAGTCGGACCACGTGACCCCGGCGACGAGGGCTCGTCCCGCGTGATGCGCGCCGCAACGCGCCTCCATCGCAACAACCCATGGCTAGAGTTTCGCGCAAGAGGCGATGATCGTGGCGCCGCGCATGCGCAGCCGTGGCGCCACCTTGCAGTTCAAATCGAGACCAACGACGCTGCAACTGTTCTTGCGCAGGTCGATCACAAGTAGCGCGATATCCATAGCCTTGCTCCCGTTTGACGAAATCGCGTCAGTCTCGGCGCTTGTTGATCATCGGAGCAAGCTCGGTCGTCGCTCGGACTGTTCGAAAAGGAGCGATAGCCGGATCCTGCCTTGATCGGATGCTGCGCTGCAAGCCGCCGATGCTGTGAGGGTGGCACTGGCTAACAAAATGGCGCGCATTGTTTGGGCGCTGCTCGCCTATGGCGGAATTTACCGAGCTCCGATCCCGGCTGCCGCGTAGGTGAACGGGATCGCGAGGTTGTCGATGGCGTAGGAAGTCAAACGAAGGGTATGGCGTAACGGTCAATGAGACGGGATCGGAAAAACCAGTTCATGGACGAGCGCCACGAGCGCCCGAGATTGTCACGGATTCCGATCCGCGAACTCCCATACGGGCCCGCGGCATGCAATCGGCGGCATCAGAGGCCGGATACATGTCAGCACCTGACCACGCGCCGTGCCACTTCAAAGATTATTCTTGCGCAACCGGGGGCAGGCCATAGTGAAGCTCTTTGTGGGGGAACCGGGAGGTCTCGAGTTCGGCCTGTGGATGGACATCATAGGTCCGCATCGGGAAGACGAGGAGTCATAGCCGGTGATGAACGAACTCGAGAAGTCTGGCTCCGCCATAGTAGCTGCGAAGTTGGCGAACAACGCGGAGCAATCTGCCGCGGAGCCGATGGAGCCAAGGGCGGAGACCGAGGGGAACGCGGACCAGCAAGTACGCGCCGGGCTCAGGACCGGGGAAGCATGTCACATGCGCTGGACCGCGTGCGCAAGCCTCGAAGGAAAGGAAGAAGGAGAAGTTCACCGCGCTCCTGCACCATGTCGATATCGCCATGCTGGAAACCGCGTTCTATGCGTTAAGGCGCACGGCCGCACCCGGCGTGGTCGGTATGACCTGGAAGACCTACGAGCAGGATCTCGATCGCAGGATCTAGGATTTGCATGCAAGGGTTCACAGCGAGGCGTATCGGGCGCTGCCGTCGCGTCGGACCTATATTCCGAAGGACGACGGAAGCAAGCGCCAGCTCGCGGTCGCGGCTCTCGAAGACAAAATCGTCCAGAAAGCCGGCGCTGCCGTGCTGAGCGCGATTTACGAGGAAGACTTCCTCGGGTTCTCCTATGGTTTCCGGCCGGATCGCGACCAGCACGATGCGCTGCGCGCGCTGATTGTCTGGATCAACAGCAAGAAGGTGAACTTCATTCTCGACGCCGACATCCGATCGTTTTTCACGGAAGTTTCTCAGCAATGGTTCGTCCGCTTCCTGGAGCATAGGATCGGTGATCCGCGCATCATCCGGCTCGTCCAGAAATGGCTACGCGCCGGGGTTCTGGAAGACCGGATCGTGATGTTTGAGGAGAAGGGGACGGGCCAGGGTTCGGTGATCTCGCCGCTGCTCTCCAACGTCTACTTCCACTACGTTTTCGATCTCTGGGCCCAGCGCTGGCGACGGCGCGAAGCCACGGGCGATGTGATCATGATCCGTTATGCCGACGACATCATCGTAGGCTTTCAGCATGAGTGTGCGACGCCCGAAGATTTTGAACGCGATGCGTGATAGGCTGGGGGAGTTTTCGTTATCGCTTCATCCGGAGAAGACCCGACTGATTGAGTTCGGCCGAAACGGGCAAGTGGCTTGCGAGCGTCGTCTCTGGCTATTTCGCCTACCACGCCGTGCCGACAAACGCTCCGGCTCTAGCGGCGTTCCGGCATCGCGTCACCATACTGTCGCGGCGGGAGCTATCGCGCCGTAGCCAGCGGACGCACGTGCTCTGGACACGAATTGCGAAGCCTGGCCGACGATTATCTTCCAAAGCTGAGAGTTCTTCATCCTTGGCCCAGCGCGCGCTTCACCGCCAGATACCCCTGGTAAGAGCCGATGCGGTCCGCTCGTGACGGATTTGTCCGGGGGCGCTCACCAATGAGCGTCCCTACCGGGATCATGTCCATGACAACGATGTCGCCCGGCGCGAGCGTCGGACCGAGAACTTGATCGATATAGGCCTGAAACCAGAGACCATTGATAGGTCCGTCGAGGACCATCGGCGCCGTTAGACCCGAGCGGCGTAGGCCGGCGACAAAGGTTGTCGTTTTCCAATATCCATGCGGGATGCTTGCGCGCAACCTCCGCCCCCGGGGCGCGTGGCGGACCGAAAACCGGGACCCTTTCGCCCGAGCAAACCGGCCTGGCACTTGAAGCGGCGCGAAGATTGGTTCGATAACCAGCTCGACCTCGATCCCGAAAATCTTGTCTTCATCGATGAGACGTGGGCGACGATCACTCCTGCTCAACGCCCGCAGCGGTGTGTGAAAAGGTTGCAGCACTCCGGTCATCTGGCGCGCGCTGACACGTCGATGCCTTCCGGCCGCAGATGCGCGCGGCGTTGCCCAAGCGCACGCCGAATCTCTGAATTTGGGAAGCTAGAGGTTTGGTTGCGAGCTCCGTTCGCAAACACCCACGTTCGATTTCAGCACAATCTTAGAGCCGCAGGCGGACCGCACGCGCCGATTGCAACAATGGGGATGGCTATAGGACGAAAGAACCCATGGAAAAATCCCAATTCAATTCCAAAAAGCCAAAGCCGGAGGACGCTGGACGAAGCCGCGCCGCATCGTCGCCAAGGTCGAGTGGCATCCCGGCGAGCTTCTGCCCTCGCGTTGGCTTCATCGTGACGAACATGGCGCGGACCGCCGAGAAATTCGTCGTCTTCTACAACAAGCGAGGGACTTGTGAACAATATATTGGGGTAGGCAAGGGGGCTATCAATGGACGCGTCTGTCCTGCCATCTCCTGCGCACGCTGGCGACGCCGGGGCCGACCAAGGGTTAGTCCATGACGACGCTGCGAGAGAAGCCGATCAAGATCGGAACGAAGGTTGTAGGCTATGCCCGCTACGTCGCGTTCCAGATGGCAGAGGTTACCATTTCGAGAAACCTATTCGTCGACTTTCGGCGCATGATCGCGGAACTGCGACCGCCGCCGATCACGTCGACTGCCTAAGGCGTTCCGACCGTCACGCATCTGATCGAAAACGATGGGAGAGTTGTGTCTCGATGTTGGTAAACATCATGGCATTTGCCCCTCGTAGCCGCATCCGGCCCACCCGCACGCCCATCTTCTTGGAAATTCGGCGCACTCTGCTTGTCAAATGCCGTCGGACGTGCAAAAACTTGAGTGAAACCGATGGCTAAGTGGGAATGTCGGATACAGGCTGACGATGGCTTCATAGAAGTAAATCTAATGAATTGATGCAGCCCCAACGGCACCAACTTGTGGGGCGCGTCAGTCATGATGTCGAGCCTATCACGGTGCATGTGCAGCGCCTGCGAGCAAGCTGGGAGAGCTCGAGGTGCCGGATCCGTCACCGCGCCGGCTGGGAATTCCTCCAGGGCTTCAATCGGCGACGATCCGTTAGGATGGGGGCACCTTGATCAAGATTTTTGCTGAATATCTCAAGCATCCATTTGTTCGCAGGGCGATCGTCACCACGCCATTGTTCCGCAATCTTGCGTGGCGTTTCGTGGCGGGGGAGAATTTGGCTGCTGGGTTGGCCACGGTGCGCGTCCTCAACGAAAGAGGGATCAAGGGCACGCTCAATTATGTCGGGACACACATCCTAGATGAGGCTGAAGCCAGAGCGGCGGCAGATGAGGTCATAAGAGCCCTTGAGGCAATCGCAGCTCAGCGCCTCGATTCGAATTTATCGCTGAAGCTTACGCAGATCGGCCTGGATATTGACATTTCTCTTTGCCGCGAGCATCTACACCGGATTCTCGAATATGCTTGCCGACTGGGTAATTTCATCCGCATCGACATGGAAGAATTGTCTTATGCGTGGGAAAAACTTTACAAATCTTCGACGAAGTGAAGAGTGAATATGGAGCGGACAGGGTTGGAATTGTTATTCAGTCTTACTTGCGGGATCACGATCGCGATCTGGAAAAGCTTGTTTCGGACGGCGCCCGTGTCTGTTTGGTAAAAGGCGGGGTATTGGGAACCGGACAGTGTTGTTTATCGTAAGAAGGCGGAAATCGATTTCCGTGTTTTCGTCCGAGACGCTGAGCTGCTGCTCGCGAGAGGGAGCCGCCCCGCGCTCGGCAGAGTGATCACCCCTCATTTTATAACAGCAGCCAAACGCATAGCCAATAATCTGGGGCGTGATAAAAAGCGACTATGAATTTCAGATGCTTTATGGAGTTGGGACGGATCTACAACAGAGCTTGGCCAGAGAGGGTTATATCGTACGCGCCGCTACGTCCCGTATGGCTAAAACACCTGTACTCCTATTTTTTAGGCTGCATGCGTCGACAATTGGATGCGATTCCGCTTCTTGGAGGCGCGGGCGTCAGGCAGATCAGAGACGCCTTGAGCATCTCGCGAGATTAATCATGCTAAGATCCTATGTGCTGACGGCCGAAGATGCCGACCAGTGGGAAGCCGTCTTGCCCGCGCATCTCAGCGTAACGGGCAGCCTTCAATATATGCGTATCTGGGAGAAACAAACCGGCCATCCGGCGCGGCTGTTTGTGGTTGAAGCCGAGGGGCAGATTGTGGCATATCCGCACTCTGTGTCCCGGTGCGTGAATTGCCTTTCGCCAACAACATAAATACAGAACTCCGGAAGACATACACGCCGGAATACTCAGGACCCTTGTGCGCTGGGTTGAGTGAGACAGATAAGGCGCGCACTCATTTCAATGAATTGTTTCACCGTTACTGCGAGGAAGCTGGCATCGTCGCTGAGTTTGCACACCTCAATCCATGGGGCGAGTTCAGGGGAATTATTAAGCCGGAGTTCTCTTGAGCTGAACCGTGAAGTCGTCGACGTCGATCTCAAGCTTGACGAAGAACAAATCTGGATGAAATCCTTAAATTCCGACTGTCGTCGTCAAACGAAACAAGCTCAACGCGCAGGCGTGCGCATTTGCCACGCCAAGTCGGCCGAGGATGTTTTTGAATTTCAGCGCCTACATCAGCATACGATGGAGCGCCGCTCGGCGCATGACCGATACTATATGACTTGTCAGATTTCTTGCAATTCTTCGAGGAGATGAAACACAATTCAGTTTTCGTCTTGGCGGAACATCAGGGGCATGTAATTGCAGGAGGACTTTTCATCTGGGACCGCGTTAACGCCTATTGGTTGCTTTCAGCGGCTGAAGATGTATCGATGCACGTGCGTCCCGTTAATCTCTATCTTTATGAGACAATTCTTAGCATGCGCCGCATGGGGATTTAACGCATGATCCTTGGAGGAATGCACCGAGAAAATGACGGGGTATTTCGTTTTAAGAGCAACTTTTCACCTTTAAGATCGCAATTCTTCGTCTACAAGCATGTCCATGCTCCCGAACAATACGCCATGTTGAACCACGCTTGGTCTAAACATCATTCCGCTCAGATAGTGCGTCCGGATTTCTTCCCAGCATATCGGTCTGGGCCGCCCCCTGAAAACTGATCCTCCCTGAAGCATGGCTTTTGGGCATTTGGAGCGCTTGGGAATGGTGGTCCAGCCGTTTCATGAGCGCTGGCCTGGGGTAACTTTTTTGACAGAACGTCGTCAAAGAACCGCTTTGTCCAAGCTTAGATCCGCAACCAGCTTCTTCAATCGCGCGTTTCCTCGGAGAGCTGTTTCAGTTCGCGGAACTGGTCTGATTCCAGGCTGGCATACTGCTTTTTCCAGCGGTAAAAGGTTTGCTCGGAGATCCCCGTTTGACGGACGAGATCCGCCACCGGCAATCCAAGCTAAGCCTGCTTCAAAACCGCGACAATCTGCTCAACCGAAAATCGTTTCCTTTTCATGGCCAATCTCCCTCGTCCGTCTTCGGGAAATCCGCCAGAAAGCTAACATCAATCATGGACCACTTTCCAAGGGGCGCCTCAAAGGCCCAAAAGCCATACTTCAGGGAGGATCACTTTTCAGGGGGGCAGGCCCACCCATACGTGAATTTTTTGTCAACGTCGGTATCCTAGGTCATTGTCAATGCGCTTTTATGATATTCCTACTTCGCGCCGCTGGATTACAAAACGTCGCAACGCTCGCGCTGGCGGGATGGCGTGGGAGGTTTGAGCGAACAATTTCGATCGGTCGCGCATTAATGCTTCGGAAACGGCCTCAGTGCAACATTGGTCTTACGTTTACGGCGGACTTCCGTGATCTGGTCGGAGATTTAAAAATGCAGATGTTGCTCCTGAAATTACAAACTTTATGGTCCTTGTTCCTAAAGCTCGAACCCGCGGTCCTCTGGCGAGCGCTAACCCAGCGCATCTATTCCCACTCACGTTCCGTGGGTCTGCGCAGAGATCTGCGGATCAATTTCTCGGCGCCTTCCGCGAAAGTGCCGCTCTCGGTCAGACCATTGCGCCCGGACGACGTCGGCGTGCTTCTGAATCTGGATGAACCTGGGATAGATACTCAAGGCGTGCATCTTCGTTTAAGCCGTTTGCAGTTGCTGCATGCTAAATTCGGATCCTGCTACGTCGCCCTGAATATGGAAGATGGGTAGCTTTTCGTGCTATATGCAATCCTTTCGGCGTGAAAGATAATGCACAGTTGCAACGCTATTTCAGCGGCATGTTTCCGATTTTGAAGCCGGGAGAGGCGCTCCTGGAAGGGGCTTACACATTGGAGAAGGTTCGCGGACTTGGCGTCATGGCGGCGGCTATGGCTCAAATCGCCGAAAAAGCCGGAGATGTCGACGCGCATGCGATCATCACCTTTGTTGAAGAGGACAACATCGCTTCGCTGAAGGGCTGCAAACGATCAGGCTTTTCCGTATATTTGGTGCGTGACGTTCGCTGGCTGCTCTTCTCTCGCACAGTGAAGTTTCAGGAGCTTCCGGTCGGAACGCCTTATCCTTTCGATGCGGAAAAGCAAAAAGCTTAAGAAAAATAAGCGAAGTTCTAGCCGGATCGCCCAAAAGCCATACTTCAGGGAGGATCAGTTTTCAGGGGGCAGACCAAACCTCGAGTTCCTGCCCGACATGGG
>CAVQNJ010000004.1:0-130485 GCA_963713845.1 uncultured Alphaproteobacteria bacterium | reverse complement strand
TGGGATTTTCGGCCGCCGCGCTGATCCGGCCGAACGGCGACGTCATCGACCGCGTCGACGTGACCAAGACGGCCCGGGCTCCCTCATCATCGCGCCGCCGCAATCGGAATTCGACAACGCCCGCAGAGGGCGAGCGCCTCTGCCTGCTGATCGACGACGGCAAGAGCTTCGTGGCGCTGCGGGCGCTGAACTCCTTTCCAGACACCTTTCTCTATGTGACGCGGGCGATCGATCCCTTCGCCGTCGAATTTCCGCAAGCAGGCGGAAATTCTCATCAACAATTACGACGCCTTCGAGGCCTTCGGCGCGCCGTGCAAGCGCGCCTTCGTCTCATGTATGCGCTGCTGACCACCATCATGCTGCTGTCGGCGGTCTGGTTCGGGCTCGATTTCGCCGACCGTCTCGTCGCGCCGATCCGCACGCTCATCGCCGCGACGGACCAGGTCTCCGCCGGCAATCTCGACGTGCAGGTCGACGTCGACAGCTCACATGGCGAACTGGCGCGGCTCGGCGACGTCTTCAACAAGATGACGACGGAGCTCGATCTCCAGCAGAGCCGCCTGATGGAGGCCAACCGCATCAACGACGAGCGGCGCGAATTCACCGAGGCGGTGCTCGCGGGCGTGCCTGCGGCGGTCATGGGCGTCGACTGCGACGGGACCATCAACGTTCTCAACCGCTCGGCCGAGGAGCTGCTGCGCTAACGGCGCCAAGGGGCAGGCGCACGGTCGGCGCCAACTCGCCGGACGTCATGCCCGAGCTCGCGCCGATACTGAACGACGCCGCGGAACTGTTTCCGCGCGCCGTGCAGAGCCAGATCACGATCAAGCGCGGCGCGCCGAACGCACCTTCAATATTCGCGTCACCTCGGCCGGCGCGCCGACGAAGGCCATCCGAATTTCGTCGTCACGCTCGGACGACATCACCGATCTCGTCACCGCGCAGCGCACCTCGGCCTGGGCCGACGTCGCGCGGCGCATCGCGCATGAGATCAAGAATCCGCTGACGCCGATCCAGCTCTCGGCCGAACGGCTGAAGCGCAAATACGGCAAGCTGATCACGCAGGACCGCGACATCTTCGACCAGTGCACCGACACGATCGTGCGCCAGGTCGACGACATCAAGCGCATGGTCGACGAATTCTCCTCCTTCGCGCGCATGCCCAAGGCGCGGCCCGAGCGGACGATCTCGGCGAATGCGTGCGCCAGGTGGCCTTTCTGATGCGGGTCGGCAACGCCGACGTCGAATTGTCGAGGACCATGCCCGAGCCGCCGATCTATCGCGCATTCGACCGGCGGCTGCTGTCGCAGGCGCTGACCAATATCGTCAAGAACGCGATCGAGGGCATCGCGGCGCGCGAGGACCGGCCGACGCGGCCGAGAAGGGCCGGGTCGACGATCTCCCTGCGCCGGAGACGAGCGAATGGCCGAGCATCGACGTCATCGACAATGGCAAGGGCTTTCCCGGCGGTAAACCGGCATCGCCTGCTCGAGCCCTACATGACGACGCGCGCCGAAGGAACCGGGCTCGGACTGCCGATCGTCGCCAAGATCATCGAGGATCATGGCGGAAGGCTGGAGCTTGCTCGACGCGCCGAGCGGGCAGCGGCGCCTGCGTGCGGATCATGCTGCCCTTGGCCGAGGACGCGGCGCGGACGGAGCGCGACGAGACGGCGACGATGCAACATGAAAAGAGCGGGGCGTGATGGCGAGCGACATTCTCATCGTCGACGACGAAGCGGACATCAGGGAGCTGGTCGCGGGGATTCTAAGCGACGAGGGGCATGGGACGCGCACCGCCAAGGACGCCGACGAGGCGCTGGACGCCATCGCGGCGCGCCGGCCGCATCTCGTCTTTCTGGACATCTGGCTGCAGGGTTCGCGGCTCGACGGGCTTCAGGTGCTGGAGGCCATCCAGAAGCAGCATCCAGCCTGCCGGTCGTGATGATTTCCGGCCACGGCAACATCGAGACCGCGGTCACGCGCGATCAAGCATCGGCGCCTATGACTTCATCGAAAAGCCGTTCAAGGCGGACCGTCTCGTCCTCGTCGCCGAGCGCGCGCTGGAGGCCTATCAGCTTCGCCGCGAACTCTCGGCGCTGCGCCAGCGCGCGGGCGCGTTCGACCGCATCGTCGGCAGCTCGCCGCGCGCGCAATCAGCTGCAGCAGATGATCGCCAAGCGTCGCGCCGGTCAATTCGCGCGTGCTCATCACCGGCGCGCCGGGCACCGGCAAGGAACTCGCCGCGCGCTGCATCCACGAGGCCTCCGCCCGCGCCGGCGGCGCCCTTCGTCGTCATCAATGCGGCGACGATCACGCCCGGAGAACATGGAGATCGAGCTTTTCGGCCGCGAAGGGCGGCGACGGCGAGCGCAAGGTCGGCGCGCTCGAGGAGGCCCATGGCGGCACGCTGTTCCTCGACGAAATCGCCGACATGCCCAAGGACACGCAGGCCAAGATCCTGCGCGTGCTCGTCGACCAGACCTTCCAGCGCGTCGGCGGCACGACGCGAGGTCCAGGTCGACGTGCGCATCATCTCCTCCTCCGCGCGCGATCTCGCCGCCGCGATCGAGGAGGGGACGCTGCGCGAGGATCTGTTCCACCGGCTCGCCGTGGTGCCGATCCGCGTGCCGTCGCTGGCCGAGCGGCGCGAGGACATTCCCGAGCTGATCGACTATTTCATGGAGAGCATGTCCGCTCGCCTCCGGGCATGCCGCGCCGGCAGATCGCCGAGGACGCGCTGGCCGTGCTGCAATTGCACGACTGGCCGGGCAACATCCGCCAGCTGCGCAACAATGTCGAGCGGCTGATGATCCTGACGTCGGGCGATGCCGGCGCGGAAGATCACCGCCGAGATGCTGCCGGCCGACATCGGCGAGCTGGTGCCGGCGACGCCCGCCGGCGTGCGCGGCGAGAAGCTGATGAGCCTGCCGCTGCGCGAGGCGCGCGAAGTTTTCGAGCGCGAATATCTCGTCGCCCAGCTCAACCGCTTCTCGCGGCAATATTTCGCGCACGGCCGAATTCATCGGAATGGAGCGCTCGGCGCTTGCACCGGAAGCTGAAGTCGCTGGCGATAGATTAAGATACAATTGAGTGTCTTGATCTCGTGAGGTGTCAGCGACGAACTGTCGGGAGCTGCGCGCCGGCGGCTGATTTCTGACGGCGCAGAGCGGCTTGCTCAGGATCGGGGACTTGCAGATCTGTGACGTTGCACATTCCGCAGATCGGAGCCGCAGATCGGCTCTGGCACGACAAAGCGCGGCGAGATCGCGTTGCTCAGATAGCGACTTGCCGCCTTGCGTGATCTCGGGCGTTCTAATGCAGGTAGAGCCAAATCGAAGCATAACCGCGGGGCGGCTTATATCGCTCGGCTCAACAAGAAAGAACAGGATAGCCGATGTCGTCGGAACGTTCGCAGAATCTTGCAGGACACATTTCTCAATTTTGTCAGGAAAAACAAAGTTCCGCTCACGATTTTCCTCGTCAACGGCGTCAAGCTGCAGGGCATTGTCACCTGGTTCGACAATTTCTGCCTCCTGCTGCGTCGGGACGGGCATTCGCAGCTCGTCTACAAGCACGCCATATCGACGATCATGCCGGGCCATCCGATCCAGATGTTCGAGCCCAGCGAAGACGAGGGGCCGGAGGAAAAGCCGCGGTAGCAGGTTTGAACGACGAGCAGCAAGGACGAGGGACGCGCGCAAGGCGAGGGCCGCGACGCGCGCCATCGTCGTTGGCCCCTATCCCTCGCGACGGCGCCGACGGCGCCGCTCCGCGCGACCCGGAGGCGCGCCTGGCGAGGCCGTCGGGCTCGCGCGGGCCATCGATCTCGACATCGTCGGCGAGTCGAGCCGGTGGTGCTGAACGAGGTCCGGCCCGCGACCTATCTCGGCAAGGGCAAGGTCGAGGAGATCGCCGAGACGGTCAAGGAGCAGGAGGCGGAGCTCGTCAGCATGGACTGCCAGCTCTCGCCGGTGCAGCAGCGCAATCTCGAAAAGGCGCTGGGACGCCAAGGTCATCGACCGCACCGGCCTGATCCTCGAGATTTTCGGCCAGCGCGCGCGCACCAGGGAGGGCGTCGCTGCAGGTCGAGCTGGCGCATCTCGCCTATCAGAAGTCGCGGCTGGTGCGCTCCTGGACCCATCTCGAGCGCCAGCGCGGCGGCTTCGGCTTTCTCGGCGGCCCCGGCGAAACCCAGATCGAGACCGACCGGCGCCTGATCGAGGAGCGGATGCGCCGCATCGAGCAGGACCTCGACAAGGTCAAGCGCACGCGCGGCCTGCATCGCAAGACGCGGCGCGACGTCCCTTATCCGGTGGTCGCGCTCGTCGGCTATACCAACGCCGGCAAATCGACGCTGTTCAACCGGCTGACCAAGGCCGAGGTGCTCGCGCAGGACATGCTGTTCGCGACGCTCGACCCGACGCTGCGGCAGATCCGCCTGCCGCATGGCGCGCAGGGCGCATGCTCTCCGACACGGTCGGCTTCATTTCCGATCTGCCGACCATGCTCGTCTCCGCCTTCCGCGCGACGCTGGAAGAGGTGATCGCTGGCCGACGTGATCCTGCATGTGCGCGACGTCGTCGCATGAGGATTCCGAGGCGCAGGCGCGCGACGTCGAGACGATCCTTGACGAACTCGGCCTCAAGGGCGACCGCCGAGGGCCGCATCATCGAGGTCTGGAACAAGATCGACGTGCTCGACCCCGAACGGCTCGACGCGCTGCGCGGCTGCGCAGCGCGGGGATCGAGCCGCAGCGCCGGCCGGCGCTCGTCTCGGCGCTGACCGGCGAAGGGCTCGACGATCTCCTGGCGCGCATCGAGACATTGCTCGCGGCCAGCCGCGTGACGCTCGCGCTGGACATCTGCGCCCGAAGACGGGCAGGGGCTCGCCTGGCTCTACGCCCATGCCGAGGTTCTCTCGCGCGAGACGCGCGAGGACGGCGGTTCGCGCCTCGCTCGTCAGGGTCGCGCCGGAGCGCTGCGAGGAGGTCAGGCGGCGCTACGCCTCCCCGACGGCCGCGCGGGAGAGTTAGCCGCCCTATGCACTGGCTCTACCTCGCCATCGCCATCGTCTCCGAAGTCGCCGGCTCCTCGGCGCTGCCGGCGGCGCGCGGGTTCCGCAATCCCGTGCCGACGCTCGTCGTCATCGCTGGGTTACGTCGCGGCCTTTTATTTCCTGTCGCTGACCCTTGAGGCGATACCGCTCGGCGTCGCCTACGCCGTCTGGTCCGGGGTCGGGCTGGCGCTGATTTCGCTTGCCGGCTGGGTTTTCTACCGGCAGACCCTCGGCCCCGTCGAAATCCTCGGCATTCTCCCTCATCGGAGTTGGCGTGGTCGTCTTGAAGGTCGGGAACGGCGCGCGCTCAGGTCGGCGTCGATATCAGGCCGTCGTCTTCTCCAGGCGTTTCGCGTCCAACCACAGCGCCTCCATCTCGTCCAGCGTCGCCGCCTCGAGCGTGACGCCCCCTTCCGCGAGGCGCCGCTCGATATGATGGAAGCGCCGCTCGAATTTCGCATTGGCGCCACGCAGCGCCTGTTCCGGGTCGACGTCGGCGTGACGCGCGAGATTGACGACGACGAAAAGCAAATCGCCGATTTCCGCCTCCAGCGCTTCGCGCGTTCAGAACGGCGCAGCGGCGAGTTCCGCGGCGACCTCGTCCGTCTCCTCGCGGATCTTGCCCAGAACGTGACGCGCGTCGTTCCAGTCGAAGCCGACCGTCGCGCCTTCTCCTGCAGCTTGACCGCGCGGGTCAGGGCGGGCAGGGCGCGTGGCACGCCGTCGAGCAGGCTTGCGGCGGCTCCGGCCGGGGTTTTTCCGGCTTTTGGCGCGCCTTCTCCGCCGCCTTGATCTCGCGCCAATGCGCGGCGACGTCGCCGGAGTCAGCGGCGCGCCGTCCCGAAAAACGTGCGGGTGGCGGCGCATGAGTTTGTCGCAGATCGCCTCCACCACGTCGGGGAAAGCAAAGGCGCCCTGTTCCTGCGCCATTCGGGCATGGAACACGACCTGTAACAGAAGGTCTCCGAGTTCGTCCCTGAGGTCGTCCAGATCGCCGCGCTCGATCGCGTCGACGACCTCATAGGCCTCCTCGACGTCGTAAGGCGCGATCGAGGAGAAGGTCTGTTCCAGATCCCAGGAGCAGCCCGAGCCCGGGGTCCGCAAGGCGGCCATGATTTCGATGAGACGCGCGACATCGCCGGACATGTGAGGTTTCCACGAAAAACGCCGCGTTCCCGAGGGAGCGCGGCGTCAGGAAGCGAAACGCAAAGGCCGCTTAGTCCAGCGTGATGGACAGCGCCTCGCGGCCCTTGGCGGTGTCGACGACCTGCATGGTCACCGGCTGGCCTTCCGCGAGGCGGTTCACGCCCGAGGGACCAAGGATGGAAATATGGACGAAGACGTCCTTGCCGCCGTCGTTCGACTGCACGAAGCCGAAGCCTTTGGTTTCGTCGAACCATTTGACCTTGCCGGAGACCGGGACGGCTGTCGAGGGATCGGGAGCCTGACGACGGGGGCGGGGTCCGCCGTCGAAACCGCCGCTGCTGCGCGGGGGCGGGGGCGCCCGCTCGGCGGCGCCAGCGAGATCGACGTCGACAATGCGCGCAACCTGCTGTCCCTTGACCGAGCTGGTCACCTGCACCTGGAGCTTCGCGCCCGGCGGCAGAGTCTCATAGCCAGCGGCCTGAACGGCGCCGATGTGCAGGAAGGCGTCGCCCGTGCCATTGGCAAGCTCGACAAACCCAAAGCCCTTGTCCGACTTGAACCATTTAACAATGGCGTCAACGGCTGGGTCGTTGCTCGACGGGGGCGGCCCGTCGGGGAAGCCACCGCCACCGAAGGGTGACCGAGGGGCCCGACTGGGCCGCGGCGCATCATAGCCAAACGGGCCATCGTCATCGAACCCGCGCTTGCGGGGTCCCCGGAAATCTCTACCTTTGCTCATGTCTACCTGCTCGTCTCCGCCAAAAACGGCAAGACTTTTATGCCAAACGCGTGCGCCCATACGAAAGCGGCCGGGCGCGAAATCTGCGACCGGCGAGCGTCGATGGGATGTTGCCTGTTGAATGCCATATAGTCCCGCGCAACCGATGTTTTAGCAGATAATCGCCCCGCCTGGCCAGAATTTTTCATCGGCGAGATTAAATTTCATGCCTTGCGCGCCCCAAAAGCGGCGGCCGGCGCCACGCCTAATGGGGTGCGATCCGGCCTGAGCCCAAGGTGTCTTCCGCGCCGCGGCGGCGGCGCGCGCCGCGTGACCGCCTATCCGCCGGCGGCAAAGGCCGGGCGCCGCAGCTAATCGCACGCCAGCGTCGATCGCAGCATTCGCGCGCCGCGAAAGTCACGTGACGCTGGCCGCCGATCCGGATGACGTGACGCATCGAGAGAGAAGGCGCGTCGTTTCAGCAGGATGCGGCACTATGATTCGCATAATCGATATTATGGAACCAAAACCCACGTCTCAGAGGTCGCCGACGGTCTGGAACATCACGCGGCGTTCTTGGTCCCGCGTGATCCGCTCAGTCCGGCGTTCCTCCGGAGGCGCTCGAAGCCAGCTGACCATAGGTCTGCGCGATCATCTTGAAGATGTTGCCCGTCGAATCGGATGACGCCGTCGACTGGCCGGAGCCGTCGTTGTCGCCGTCGTTGTCCGCCGCGGGCGTCGCGGCCGAAGCGCTGGAGCTGGTCGTCGTATCGGAGCTGTGGTGCCCGTGTCGGCCGTGCGGCGCGGAGCCTGCGCCCGGCGCCGCGTCCTGCTGTAGTTTACTCAGGGCCGACTGGGCGTCCGCAGCGTTGCCCGATTGCACCGCCGACAAGAGCGACGACAGATCCGAACGCAGCAGCGTCGTCAACGAGGTCGGCGCCTCGCCGGCGCCTGAAGTCGTGGCGGCGCTGGCGCTTGACGAGGGCTGTTGCTTGGAAAAATCGGTTTTCAAGGACGCGAGGGCGCTTTGGGCGCCGGCGACGTCACCGGATTTCACGTCGCTCAACAGTGTCTTGAGGTCCCCGCGACGCTGTTGAAACAGTTGCTGCAAATTCTGACTGTTGCCGCCAATTCCCGAAACCGACATGTCCCGCGTCCTTTCCGCTCGGCGCTTCGATCGACCCGTCGATCGGAACGCGCGACGATGATGCGTCCCAAAGCTTTCGCCGTCCTGACCGACGCGGGGTTCCTCAGCGTCAGATTTCGAGGAGCATGCCGTCATAGGCCGGAGTGACATTGGCCGGCAGAACGGCGGCGAGCGTGTCATAGTCGAGATCGACGTGAAGGTCGGTCAGAACCGCCCGGCGCGGGCGGTAGAGATCGATGAAGGCCAGCGCCTGCTCGACCGAGAGGTGGGTCCCATGCCGCTGCCAGCGCAGCGCGTCGATGATCCACAGATCGAGACCTTCAAGAAAGCGCGCGCTTTCGGGCGGAATGGCGTGGAGGTCCGGCGTATACGCGGCGGCGCCGAAACGAAAGCCGAGGGCGTCCATGTCGCCATGGTCGAGCCGGAAAGGCGTCGCCTCGATCGCGCCGCCGGGCCCGTCGATGGCGACGGACCGCCCGGGATGCAGGCGGTGCTCGGACATCAGCGGCGGATAGTAGCTGCCGGGCGGCGTGGCGAAAATGTAGCCGAATTTGCTCGTCACTTCCCGCGAGGTCGGCTCGTCCATGTAGGCCGGAATGCGTCGGCCATTGTGGATGACGAGGCCGCGGATATCGTCGATGCCATGGACGTGGTCGGCGTGAGGATGGGTGTAGAAGACGGCGTCGAGTTGTTTGACCTCCGCCGCGACGAGCTGCTCACGCAAGTCGGGCCCGGTGTCGACGAGGATCTGCGTCCCTTCGCTTCCGCCGCCGCGAGACCAGGATCGAGCAGCGGCGGCGGCGGTTCTTCGGGGATTGTCGGGATCGCATTTGCCCCAGCCCTGCCCGACCCGCGGCACCCCGCCTGACGAGGAGCAGCCCAGAATTGTGATGGAAAGGGTCACGCGGCGGCCTCGATCGGCGGCATTTTCGAGAAGAGCCGCAGCGCGTTTTCCGTGGTCGCGCGGGCGAATTCCGCTTCCGGGACGCCCTTGAGTTCGGCGAGCAACCGAGCCGTGTCGACCACGAAGGCCGGCTCATTGCGTTTGCCGCGATGAGGAGCGGGCGCAAGGAAAGGCGCGTCCGTCTCGACCAGGATGCGCTCGAGCGGAACGGTCCTGGCGGTTTCGCGCAGTTCCTCCGCATTCTTGAAGGTGACGACGCCCGAGAAGGAAATATAAAGGCCGAGGCCGATCGCGGTTTCGGCGAGCGCGCGGCCGCTGGTGAAGCAATGGAGCAGGGCCGGGAAAGCCCCCTTCCCCATTTCCTCGGTCAGGATCGCGGCGCAATCCGCGTCGGCGTCGCGGGTGTGGATGACGAGCGGCAGACCGGTCTCGCGCGCCGCGGCGATGTGGGTGCGAAACACCCGATGCGAGGTTTCGCGCGGCGCATGGTCGTAATGATAATCGAGGCCGGCCTCGCCGAGCCCGACGCATTTGGGATGGCTTGAGAGCGCGACGATCTCGGCGACGCGCGGCTCGGCCTCCTCATGCGCATGATGGGGATGGGTTCCGACCGTGAAGAAGACGTCCGGATAGGCTTCGGCCACCGCCCTAACTCGTCGACGCGCGAGAGATGCGTGGAGATCGTGATCATGCGCCCAACGCCCCGCGCCTTGGCGCGCGCGACGACTTCCGCCTGTTCCGGCGCGAAATCGGGGAAGTCGAGGTGGCAATGGGTGTCGATGAGCATCAGCGGGTCCACGTTGGGGCATATATCGTGCGAGGCGACCTTGAGATTAGTCAAGGGCGAGCCCCCCATGCTTCGAGACGGTCGCGGCGCGCCCTCCCCGGCGCGAGGGGCGTGCGCCGCCGCTATGCGCCCTCCTCTTCCTCGACATAACGCGGGAAGATCGGCGCGGGCGGGGGCAGCGGCGCGCCTTCCTGCAATGCGTCGGCCGCGCCTGCGTGCGTAAAGTCACGTTCGTCGGGGCCGACGCCCAGAAGGTCGAGGAGCGCTGCCGCCGCCTCCGGGATGAAGGGCTGCAAGGGGATTGCGAGACGGCGCAACACTTCCGCGGTGACGTAGAGAATCGTCTCCATACGGGCCGGGTCGTTCTTCTTTTTCGCCCAGGGCTCTTCGCCCGCGAAATAGCGGTTGGCCTCGGCGACGACGCGGAAGATCTCGGCGAGCGCCTGGTGGGGCGCGTAATCGTCCATCGCGGCGCGGGCCTTGTCCAGAACGCCCGCGGCCTGGCCGAGAATGTCCCCATCGTTCTGCGCTCAGCTCTCCTTTGCGGGGCACGGCGCCCGCACAGTTTTTCGCGATCATCGAGAGCGAGCGCTGCGCGAGATTGCCGAGGTCGTTGGCGAGATCGGCGTTGATGCGCATGACGATCGCCTCATGCGAGTAATTGCCGTCCTGGCCGAATGGAATTTCGCGCAGGAAGAAATAGCGCAATTGATCGACCCCATAGCGCGCCGCCAGCTCCAGCGGGTCGACGACGTTTCCGACCGACTTGGACATTTTTTCGCCGCGCGAGAACAGGAAGCCGTGCACCACGATGCGCCTCGGCAACGGCGCCCCGGCCGAGATCAGAAATGCCGGCCAGTAGATGGCGTGGAACCGCGTGATGTCCTTGCCGATGACATGCGCGTTTGCCGGCCAGAAGCGCGTCCTGTCTCCGTCCCCGGCGAGCCAGCCGGTCGCGGTGATGTAGTTGGTCAGCGCGTCGACCCAGACATACATGACATGCTGTGCAGTCGTCTCTTGACTGGGCGGGATCCGCACGCCCCAGTCGAACGTCGTGCGCGACACGGAGAGGTCCGAGAGGCCGCGCTTGACGAAAGCGACGATCTCATTGCGGTAGTGCTCGGGCGTGATGAATTCCGGATGCGCCGCGTAGAGCGCGAGAAGCCTGTCCGCATAGGCGGAAAGACGAAAGAACCAGCTCTCCTCCTCGACCCATTCGACCGGGGCGCCCGTCGGCGCGAATTTCTTGCCCTCGCGCGCGTTTAATTCGCTTTCGTCGTAATAGGCCTCGTCGCGAACCGAATACCAGCCGGAATATTTGTCGAGATAGATGTCGCCATTGGCCGCCATGCGCCGCCACATCTCCAGCGCCGCCGCCTTGTGACGGTCCTGGGTCGTGCGCACGACGTCGTCGGCGCGCGCGTTCAGCGCCTCGCCCATGCGCGCGAACTGCCCGGCGGTGCGATCAGCGAGCCCCTGCGGGGTAAGCCCTTCCTTCTCGGCGGTGCGCTGCATCTTTTGCCCATGCTCGTCCATTCCCGTGACGAAGAACACGTCATGGCCGTCGAGCCGCTTAAATCGCGCAAAGGCGTCGGTCGCGATGCGCTCATAGGCGTGGCCGATGTGGGGCGCGCCGTTCGCATAGGGAATGGCGGTTGTGATCATATAGGTCGGACGCTCGCTCATGGCGCTGATCTAGCGCCCTTTGCCCGCGCGGGGAAGCGGCGCCTTGTCTTCCTGGGACCATGGCGGCCGCGCGCGCAGGATCGCGCAGGATATTGAGGCGCGAATCGACTCCCCTTCCCTGCTGCGCCGCGTTATCTTCGGGGAAGGTGGCGGGAGCACGAGCATGAGCATATCCAAGGCGCCGAGGGACATTGCGCGCAAGCTCGCCGGTAGAGGCCGGGCGGAGGACGGCGGCTGGCGGCGGGAGACCTTCACGCTTCCGCGCCTCGACGCCCGCGCGAAGGCGCGCGAATGGTTCGACCGCTATCCCAAGGCCGCCTATATGTCCGAAATCGAGTTCTGGCGCGAACTTGACGATGGGCGGATCGAATTCGTCATGCGCCGCCTGCCGAGCGCCGACTGACCCGCACGAGCGCCCCCGCCACCGCGACGCCCGCGAGCCCCCATCCCCAGGCGAAGCTTCCCGTCGCGTCGCGCAGGGCGCCGAACGCCGGCGGGGTCACCACGACGAAGATCTGATTGATCGCCATGGCCAGGCCGATCATGAAGCCGACCGCCTCGCGCGGCGCGGCTTCGCTCACCAGGGCGATCCAGGGCCCATACCAGCCGAAGCCGAAGAACCCGAGCCAGACGGCGATGAGCGCCACCACCCAGAGCGGCGCGCCGGGCGCGAGGATGAAAGCGACAATCCCCAAAACGATCGCGCCCATGCTGACGGCGAGCGGAAAGAAGCGGCCGCGCCGGCTTCGGTCGCTCCAGGCGGCAAGCGCAATGCGCGCGATCGCCCCCGCGAATTGCGCGGCGAAAAGCAACGTCGTCCCCGTCGAGGGGGCGACGCCGAAGCGGTCGCGCAAGTCGAGCGGCAGATAGACCGTGAGGTAGAACTGGACGCTGACAAGGCTCACTCCCGGCCACACGATCGCCGGGAGGCGCGGCGCGAGCGCCTCCAGTCGCGCCCGCCACTGGCCGGGCGCGCTCCTGCGCGCCGACGGCCGGCCCGGCGGCGGCCGATAAAGGAAAGCGAAGAGGAGCCCGCTCGCGAGCGCGACGAGGGCGCCGAGCTCGAAGGCCGCGCGCCAACTGTGCCGGGAGGCGGCGGCCGGCAGGATCAGGGCCGCGAGCGCCGCGCCGAGCGGCAGGCCCGCCTGTCTGACGCCCATGGCGAAACCGCGCGCGTCCGGCGGGAACCAGGCTGCGACGACCTTCCCTCCGCCCGGCTGCACGGTGCAATAGCCGACGCTCGCAACAGCGAGCCAGACGAGAACGCCGGCATAGCTCTGCGCTTGCGCGGCGGCGAACAGCGCCGCGGCGACGAGGCTCGCGCCAATGCCGACGATCCACCGCTCGCTGAAACGATCGAGCAGGAGCCCGGCGACGAGGAGGCCGACGATCGGGATCGCCTGCGCCGCCGTCATGGTGAAACCCACTTGCGCCGCATCCAGGCTGAAAGCCTCCTGCAGCGTCGGGCCCAGGGCGCCGAGTCCCTGCACGAGGAAACAGCCCCCCGCCTGGGCCAGCGTTGCAAGGCCAAGCACCTTGTATCGGTAGGAAGACGGATCGGTCTGACCTGATGCGGCGCGCACGCGTTTCTCCGGTGGCGGCGCGGCTGCGGCGCGCCCGATGGCGAAATGTGGGGCGCGCAACCCTTGCCGTTCCCCGCCCGGTCCTTATAGTCCGCCCCAGTTCAAAGCTGGAACGCCTCATGACGGTCAAACCCCTCCGAATCGGCACGCGCGGCAGCCCGCTCGCCCTTGCGCAAACCCATATGGTCCGCGCCCTTCTTGCGAAGGCGCATGGGGTCGGCGAGGACCATTTCGCCATCGACGTCATCAAGACGACCGGCGACCAGATCCAGGATCGTCCACTCTCGGAATCGGGCGGCAAGGGGCTCTTCACCAAGGAGCTCGACGCGGCGCTGATCGCCAGGGGCGTCGATCTCGCCGTGCATTCCTCAAAGGACCTCCCAACCCATCTGCCGGCCGAGATCGTCATCGCCGGCTATTTGCCGCGCGAAGACGTGCGCGACGCCTGGATCGGGCGCGATGGCGCGACAATCGACTCGCTCCCCGCCGGCGCCGTCGTCGGCACCGCTTCGCTGCGCCGCGCCGCGCAGGTGAAACGAAAGCGGCCGGATCTGACAACGGCGCTTTTGCGCGGCAATGTGCAGACCCGGCTCGGCAAGGTGGAAAGCGGCGAGATCGACGCCACATTGCTTGCGCTTGCGGGATTGAAGCGCCTCGGACTGGCCGATCGCGCGACGGCGCTGCTGGCGATCGAGGATTTCCCGCCGGCCGTCGGCCAGGGCGCGATCGGCGTGACCGCGCGCGCGCGCGACGAGGAGACGCGGGCCCTGCTCGCGCCGATTTTCGACGCGGCGACGGCCTTCGCCCTAGCCGCCGAACGCGCCTTTCTCTCTGCGCTCGACGGCTCCTGCCGCACGCCCATCGCCGGGCACGCCACCGTCGCCGGCGACCAACTCGCCTTTTACGGCGAGGTGCTGAAGGCGGACGGCAGCGAGGTGTGGACGGCCCGGCGCAAGGGCCGCGCCATCGACGCCGCGATGCTCGGCGCCGACGCCGGAAACGAGATCATCCTGAAGCTGCCGCATGGCGTCGCGGGGCTGATGTGACGCGTGCGCTTCTGCTGCGCGCGATCGAGGATGGAACGCGCACGGCGGAGAAATTGCGGGAGAGAGGCGTCGACGCCGTGCTTTCTCCCGTCATCGAGATCGCGCCGACGGGCGTCGTTGCGCCACCGGGGGACTATGCCGCGCTGATCGCGTCGAGCGCCAAGGGGGTCGAATACGCCGGCGCGCCCTATGACGCCTTCAAGGCCCTTCCTTTTCACGCCGTTGGCGCAAAGACCGCGCGCGCCGCAAAAGCGCGCGGCTGGCGCCCGCAAATCGTCGCCGGCTCGGCCGAAGCGATCCTGCCGCTTCTCCTTTCGCATGACGCGTCGCCCACCCATTTTCTCTATCTTGCGGGCCGCGACCGGCAGGCCGCGCTGGAGGCCGGATTGCGCGCCGGGGGTCATCGCGTCACGGCCGTCGACGTCTACGAAGCGCGCGCGGCGCGCGCGCTCTCGCCTCAAGCCCGGTCCGCGCTGGAGGCAGGAACGATCGACGTCGCGCTCCACTATTCGCGGCGCAGCGCCGAGATTTTTCTCTCGCTCGCCGATGCGGCGGGCCTTGCAGGAAAGCTGGCCGGCCTCGCGCATCTGGCGCTCTCGCCGGACGTCGCGGCGCCGCTGCGTGCGCACGGCCTCGACGCCCGCGTAGCGGCCACGCCCGACGAGGCGGGTCTTCTTGCGCTTCTTGCCGTGGGTTGAGCGAAGTTTACCTTTTACGGTAAACATAAAAGCCCTGCTTTTACGGGATCCGTAAACACGGGCCTGCCACTCCCTCGCTTCCCTTTGGGGCCACGCAATCTTCGGACAAATCTGAATCCGATGCCGCTGCTGCAAAAGGCATGCTTTTGCAGCCGTCACAGAAAAGCCGCCGCTCGTTATAACAATTGTAAAATCTAACATCCGTTATAACGGCATGCCCGCCAACGCTCAATTTTCGACAAGCGCCCATCCGATCAGAACCATCACGGGGCCTGACACCGCTTCCCCGGCGACCTTCTGCGGCAGATCGGCGATCGTGCCCCTGATGACGCGCTCCTGTGGCGTCGAGGCGCGCTCGATGAGGAAGGCGGGCGTGTCATGGGCCATTCCCTCTTCCAGAAGGCGGCGCGAGAGCGCAGGGAGCGTGCGGTTGCCCATATAGACCGCTGTCGTCGCGCGCCGATCCGACAGCGCCCCCCAATCGAAGTCGCCGGGAAATTCGCCGTCTTTTGTGTGGGCGGTGATGAATTGCACGCGCCGCGCCGTTTCGCGGCTCGTCAGCGACGCGCCGAGCGCGGCGGCGCCCGCGCAGGCGGCGGTCACTCCCGGCACGATCTCCAGAGTGAATCCAGCGGCGCGCAGCGCGGCGATCTCCTCATTCGCGCGGCCGAAGATCAGCGGATCGCCACCCTTGAGGCGAACCACATTCTTGCCGGCGCGCGCGAGCTCGACGAGAAGCGCGGTAATTTCCTCCTGGCGCACGGATGGCGCGTAACCGCGCTTGCCGACATTGATCCGCGTCGCCTCGCGTCGGGCGAAATCGAGGATGCTCGCCGGCACGAGGTCGTCGAAGAGCACCACATCGGCGCCGGCCAGCGCCCGCATGCCCTTGAGCGTCAGCAGCTCCGGGTCGCCCGGCCCCGCGCCGACGAGCGTCACGCGGCCGCGTTGCGCCTCATGATCGGCTTCCCCCGCTTCCTTGAGCAGCGCGTCGCGGTCCTGCGTCGTGGGCGCGCGGCCGATCTCGCGAAACGCCAGCCGCGTAAAACGGCGCCACAACTCCCGCCTTGCAAGAAAGTCGAGCCCGGACGCCAGCACTTGCGGGCGCCAATCCTGCGCCGCCCTGGCCCACGCGGAAAACGTCGTCGGCACGAGCGACTCGATGCGGCCGCGCACGGCCTGGGCGAAGACCGGCGAGGCGCCTCCGGTCGAAACGCCGATCACGAGCGGCGAACGATTGACGATCGCCCCCATGATGAAATCGCTCATCGCCGGCCGGTCGGCGAGATTGAGCGCGACGCCGGCCGCATTGGCCGCCTGTCGCGCGGCCTCCGCCTCGGCGTCGTCGAAGGTCGCGCCAAAGGCCATCGCCGCGCCCCTGAAATCCTCCGTCGTCGCCGCGCGGGCGTGCAGCGTGACATTCTCGCGGTGGGCGGCGATCTCGCGCAGCTTCTCGCACGGGTCGCGGCGCAAAAGCCTCGACCCTCGCTCCCGTCGCGGCGGCGAGGTCCGCTTTCCAGGCCGCGCCCTCCCCGTCCCCCACGACGACGACGCGCTTGCCGGCCAGTGGATAGAACACGGGCAGCGTCTCGAGCGGCTGCATGAAATCGGAAGAGACTTGGTCGGGCTTGCGGGTCACGATCGGGCCTGTCGTTATCCGGGCCACACGAATAGCCGATACCGATCTCGCGCGACAGCCTGCCCGGCGGGGCCGTCGAACCCGATGACGTCCCGCGCGCGGGAAGAGAGAAGCAGTCCTGCGGCGCCAATTTGCCGCGTACTTGCGCGCTTTCAAGGAAAAGTCGCGCCTTTCAAAAAAAGCGGCCCCGACAGGGGCCGCTTGATATTCTATAAAGACTTGTTTTTCTTACTTTTTGCCGTCGGCGCTGAACTGGGACAGATAAGCCCAGACATTATCCGCGTCGCCTTCCGAGGCGAGGCCCTGGAAGATCATCTTCGTGCCGGGGATCTTGGCCTTCGGATTCTTGATGAATTCCTTGAAGGTCGCCTCGTCCCAGGTGATGCCGGAGCCCTTGATCGCCTCGGAATAGTTGTAGCCTTCGACGCTGGCCGCCTTGCGGCCTTTGATCCCGTTCAGCTCTGGCGCGACGGCGTTCTTGGCGCCTTCACCGATCTGGTGGCAAGCTTTGCATTTGGCGAAGACCTTTTCGCCCGCGGCAGCGTCGCCAGCGGCGAAGGCCTGACCGGCGGAGGCGGCAAAAGCGACGCTCGCAACGAACGTCAGCAGGGAAATCGTCTTCATCCTTGTTCCTTTCCTCATCCAGGCGGTTGCTCGCGGCGTCCGCCCATTCTTTAAAATGCCGCCAAAGCGGGGCGCCGCGCAGGCGCGCATTTAGACGGGCTGAAAACTACAACGAAGGGCCGTCCCGACACAATACCGCAGCCGTGACGTCTGGGCCCGGTGAATTCCGCCTGTCTCAGGTCACGCGCCGCAGGGTCAAATTGATCCGCGCGCCCAGCGCGTCGAGCGGCGTCGGCAAAAGGGAGGACTTCACCGAGGATTCAGCCGCATCGAACAGCGCACCCGGAGTCGGAGCCAGGAGGCGATCGACCCCGTGGAAGGCGAGCCGCGCCGGCCCCGACAGCGTCAGCGCGTCGCCCGCGGACAGGACAAGAGTCGCGCATTTATCCGAGCGCTTGCGCCCCCCGAGCCGGAAGCGGCAATCCGCGCCGAGCGAGAGGGAGAGAATCGGCGCCTCGAAATCCGTCTCGTCGCGATCCTGATGCAGGCCCATCCTCGCGTCCGACGCATAGACATTCACGAGACAGCACTGTGGCGGCCTGGGATATCGGGTCAGCTGCTCCCAGGCCGCGAGCAGCGCCTGCGGAATCGGCGGCCAGCGCGCGCCGGTTTGCGGATGCGCCGGTTCGTATCGATAGCCCTTTTCCCGGTCGCTCATCCAGCCGAGGTCGCCGCAATTGGTCATGCGCACCGACATCGGCAGGCCCGACTTCGGCATATGCGAGGTGAAGAGCGGCGCCTGCGCGATGACGCGGGCAATCTCGCGCGCCAGCGCCTCCTGCGCGTCGGCGCTGAGAAAATTTGGATAATGACGGGCGCCGGGAGCTATTTCGCGCATAGACGCCATCTAGCGCGTTCGCGCGCTCATGTTTCCACGACAATTTTCGACGCCAAGGTGGAATCGGCGTTCAGCCTGAATGATCGGAACGCCGGTTGCAGTTCGAGCGTCGTGACGCTTTCCGGCGTCATCTGTTCGAGCACCATGCACAGCGCGCGCAACGAATTGCCATGGGCGGCGACGAGCACCCGCTCGCCGCGCATCACCGGCGGCAGAATACGCTGGACGTAAAAGGGAACGACGCGCGCGACCGTGTCCTTGAGGCTTTCGCCGCCGGGGGGCGCCACGTCATAGGAGCGCCGCCACAGACGCACCTGTTCCTCGCCCCATTTCTCGCGCGCCTCGTCCTTGTTGAGGCCGGAAAGATCGCCGTAATGACGCTCGTTCAACGCGCGGTCCCTCACCGTCGGCACATTCGGACTGCCCGAGTTCTTCGAGTATGAGTTGCAGCGTGTGCTGCGCGCGCAGCAGCGCCGAGGTGAAGCCGACGCTGAAAAGCAGATCAAGCTTGCGCAGCTCCTGGCCGGCGCGGCGCGCCTCCTCGACGCCGAGCGGCGTTAGATCGGGATTTTTCCAGCCGGTGAAGAGATTCTTCGCGTTCCATTCGCTCTGGCCGTGACGGACGAGGACGAGTGTGCGATGCATGCTCATAATCGTCCTCGCAAAAATCAGGCGCCGGAAAGGCCGAGGACGTCGGCCATGGAGTAAAGTCCGGCGGCTTGCCGCGCGTCCACAAGCGCCGCGGCGAGGGCCCCGCGCGCGAAAATTCCTCGATCCTCGGCACGATGCGAAAATTCGAGACGTTCGCCAGCGCCCGCGAAAATCACCGTGTGCTCGCCGACGACCGTTCCGCCGCGCAGCGCCGCAAAGCCGATGTCGCCCGCATTGCGCGGCCCGGTCAGCCCGTCGCGCCCGCGCGGGCTTGGTCGGCGAGCCGATGCCCCTGCCCCGCGCCACGGCCTCGCCGAGCAGCAGCGCCGTGCCGGAAGGCGCGTCGACCTTGAGCCGATGATGCATTTCGACGATTTCCGCGTCCCAGGCGGGACCGAGCGCCCGGGCGGCCTTCTCGACCAGAACCGCGAGCAGATTGACGCCGAGGCTCATATTGCCTGAGCGGACGACGACCGTCCCTCGCGGACTCGGCCGCGATCGCGTCGAGGTCCTCGGCGCTCAGCCCGGTCGTGCCGATGACATGAGCGACTTTGGCCGTGGCGGCTGCCTGCGCCAGGGCGACTGTCGCGGCCGGGGCGGAGAAGTCGATGACCGCGTCGGCCTGCGCCAGCGCCGTCGCGACGTCGCTCGTCACCGCGACGCCGTTCGGCGCGTGACCGAAGGCCGACCCGCTGTCCTGTCCGATCCACGGCGATCCTTCGCTCTCGAGCGCCGCGACCAGTCGCACGCCCAGCGTGTCGGGGATGGTCTGCGTCAACATACGGCCCATGCGGCCTGCCGCGCCCACCACGACCAGACGCAAATCATTCATTCCAGGAGCCCTCGCCTACCGCGCTGTTCGAGATGCGCGAAGGGCGACTTCGGGCCGATTGACGCGCACCTCCCTATACAGACGCGAAGACGTTAAGAGAAGCCTGAGAATTGTCGCGCGATTAACGCGATACTACCCAAGCGGGCAGCTACTTCTTCGGCCGGAAGGCCTTCACGCGCGCTGGGTCCGTCTCGATATAGGCGGCCCCGATCAGGTCGAGGCAGTAGGGAATCGCGGGCATAACGGCGTTCAGGCAAAGCTCGATCGCCGCCGGTTTGCCCGGCAGATTGACCACCAGACATTTGTCGCGATGCGCGGCCGTTTGCCGCGACAAAATGGCGGTCGGCGTCTGCGTCAGCGAGACCTGACGCATCAATTCGCCGAAACCCGGCAGTTCGCGCGGGCAGGCGGCAAGCGTCGCCTCGGGCGTGAGATCGCGCGGGCTCGGCCCGTCCCGCCGGTCGTCACGATCAGATCGCAGCCTACATTGTCCGCAAGGTCGATCAGCGCATCGCGCACGCTCTCGAAACCGTCCGGGATGATCCGTCTTTCGATGCGGAAAGGCGTCGTCAGCACCGCGGCGAGGTAGGCCTCGATCGCCGGGCCGCTTTCATCCTTGTAGATTCCTGCGCTCGCACGGTCGGAGGCGGTGACGACGCCGATGACTGCGTCGCGTTTCGTATCGGACATGGTTATGTCTCCCCGCCGCTCTTTTGGCGCCTCGCGAGGAAATTGTCAGTTAAAAGAAACGCCCGGCGCAGGGCCGGGCGGGTCCGCGGAGATCAGGCGTCATGCCCGATCACACAAACATCCCGAAGATGCCGGAAAGAACGGTGAAGACAACGACGGACGCGGCGACAATGCCGACGTCGTTCGTCGCCCACATGGCGAGGATCAATCCCAGCACGCCCCCTGCGCCGGCGCAGATAAGCACATTCGGCGTGACTGCGAAGTCGAAGCTGCGCATGCCGGTGTATTTGTCCTTCGGCAGGTTCGATTCACTATTTGCCATGGCGGTTTCCTCCTTGGACGAAACGCGCCCGCGTCTTCGCGCGCTGCGATTTCGACAACATATGATTGCGCCATTCCTGTCGAGAAGACAGGCGGTTTGTGGTCAAAGCGGCGCTGATCCTCGCCAAAATGTCGCAGGCGTTGCCGGCAGCGTCCGGCTCAGCTTTGCATGGACGGCGGCGCCCGGTTACTCGCGCACATAAATTTCCGCGCCTTTTTCGAGGAATTCCTCGGCCTTCTCGGCAAGTCCGCGCGAGCGCGCCGCCTCGATCTCCCTGGCCTCTTCGCGCAGGTCGCGGGTGATCTTCATCGAGCAGAATTTCGGCCCGCACATGGAGCAGAAATGCGCGACCTTATGCGCCTCCTTCGGCAGCGTCTCGTCGTGGAACTCGCGCGCGGTGTCGGGATCGAGGCCGATTCGAATTGGTCCGTCCAGCGGAAGTCGAAACGGGCTCGGCTCATGGCGTCGTCGCGCTCGCGCGCCGCCGGATGGCCCTTGGCGAGATCGGCGGCGTGCGCCGCGATCCGATAGGTGATGACGCCCGTCTTGACGTCGTCGCGGTCGGGCAGGCCCAGATGCTCCTTGGGCGTTACGTAGCAGAGCATGGCGGTGCCGAACCAGCCGATCATCGCCGCGCCGATGCCTGAGGTAATGTGGTCGTAGCCCGGCGCAATGTCGGTCACCAGCGGCCCCAGCGTGTAGAAAGGCGCCTCGCCGCAGACCTAGAGCTGCTTGTCCATATTGGCCTTGATCTTGTGCATCGGCACGTGGCCCGGCCCCTCGATCATGACCTGGCAGCCCTTGTCCCAGGCGATCTTGGTCAGTTCGCCCAGCGTCTCCAGCTCGGCGAATTGCGCGGCGTCATTGGCGTCGGCGTTGGAGCCCGGCCGCAGGCCATCGCCCAGCGAGAACGAGACGTCATATTTGCGCATGATGTCGCAAATCTCGTCGAAGCGCTCGTAGAGGAAGCTCTCCTTGTGCTTGGAGAGGCACCAGCGCGCCATGATCGAGCCGCCGCGCGAGACGATGCCGGTCACCCGGTTCGCGGTCAGCGGCACATAGGCGAGGCGCACGCCGGCGTGAATGGTGAAATAGTCGACGCCCTGCTCCGCCTGCTCGATCAGCGTGTCCTTGAACACCTCCCAGTCGAGTTTCGGCGCGTCGCCGCCGACCTTCTCCAGCGCCTGGTAGATCGGCACCGTGCCGATCGGCACGCTGGCGTTGCGAATGATCCAGTCGCGGATATTGTGGATGTTGCGCCCGGTGGAGAGGTCCATGACGGTGTCGGCGCCCCAGCGGATCGCCCAGACCATTTTCTCAACCTCTTCGGCGACCGAGGAGGTGACGGCCGAATTGCCGATATTGGCGTTGACCTTGACGAGGAAGTTGCGGCCGATGATCACCGGTTCGAGTTCGGGGTGATTGATATTGGCCGGAATGATCGCCCGGCCGCGCGCGATTTCGTCGACGCACGAATTCCGGCGTCACGAATTCGGGAATCTCCGCGCCGAAGCTCTCGCCGTCGGCGATGACGTTGTCCGGCGGCGTCGAATGCGCGCTCCCGGCACAAATTTTCGCGATGCGCGACATAGATCATTTCTTCTGTGACGATCCCGGCGCGCGCGAACTCCAGTTGCGTGACGGGCGCATCGCCCGCGGCGCGATAGGGCGTGCGCGTCGCGGGACATGGCGGGACGAGGCGATCGCCCTCGGCAAAGCCATTGTCCTCGGGCTTGACCGCACGGCCAGCATACGCCTCGAGGCCCACGCGCGTGACGAGCCATGTGCGCGCCGCCGGCAAGCCGGACGACAGATCCGGCGTGAAGGAGTCGCAACCATAGGGGCCCGACTGATCATAGATGCGCAGCGGCGGTTCGGCAGCGGAGGGATCAAGCGCCAGTTCGCGATAGGGAACACGAATGTCCGCGCGTCCGGCGGGCGAGGAATAGAGCTTGCGCGATTTCCCGATGGCGCCGGTGGTGACGCTCGAGGGGGTGCGTTTGTCATGGACGTTCATGGTCGCGCTTCCTTCCATCGCGCTCCGTCAAGGGGAGCGGACTTTAGGGATGCAGACGAAGCGCGAACCGAGCCCGGCAGCCGACAGGCCCCCGCAACTGGCATTCCCTCCGCCGGCATGACCCGGATCAGGTTCGACGGGTGCTTCTCAGCCGCATGCGCGGCGCCCCTCGCCATTGACGAGAAGCTAGCGCGTCGAGTTTGCGGGAGCAAGAAGCAGCCCTTCAATTCGCTCCGCAGCTTGAACGCGGCGCGCGACAACCCTCGCGAAGAGCCGCGTCGACTGCTATTTATAAACGCGGCGGCTGCTTTAGCCGCGGAAAATCGAGGGGGACGCCGATGACGCAAGACGATCGCAAATCTCTCGAAAATCGCAAATCTCTCGCCATCGTCGTCTCGAAAGGCACGCTCGATTGGGCCTATCCGCCTTTCATACTGGCGACGACCGCCGCCGCGATGAACATGGACGTCACGCTGTTTTTCACCTTCTACGGATTGGGGCTTCTTCGAAAGAAGCTCGACCTTGAAGTTTCGCCGCTTGGCAATCCGGCAATGCAATTGCCGATCGCCGGACTGCATCTGGGGTTGCCTAATCTGCTGGCGGCGCTTCCGGGAGCCACGACGGGCGCGACGGCGATAATGAAGCAGTTGATCGCCAAAAAGGGAATCGCGAGAATCGAGGAACTGCGGGAGGCGGCGCTCGAAAGCGGCGTCAAACTCGTCGCATGTCAGATGACGATGGATCTCTTCGAGTTCAGCCCGTCCGACATGGTCGAGGGCGTTTCCTTCGGCGGCGCGGCAACCTATCTCGGCGCCGCGGTGAAAGCCGACGTCAATCTCTTCGTCTGAGAAGGAAAAGCATGGCTGACAAACTTGTCGACGCGCGCGGCCTCAATTGCCCGATGCCGATTTTGCGCGCCAAAAAAGCGCTCGGGGAAGTTGCGGTCGGCGCGACGATCGAAGTGCTCGCAACGGACCCCGGCGCGCCTCTCGATTTCGAAGCCTTTACGCGCGAGACGGGAGACGCGCTCCTGACCAGCGAAGGTCAGAACGGCGTTTTTCGCTTCGTCATTCGTCGCACGAGCTGAGCCCTGACGTTTGGCGCGACGCGAAGTGTTGCAAGAACGCGACAGCCTTTCTCTATTTCTCATCGTCTGATTTTTCGTAAGGTGTAGAAAGCATCGCGCTGATAGTCTCGACGCTCGGGCTGTTGTCATTCACGCCTGTTGAAAACGTTCGAGATCGTCATGAACAAGTTCCCCAAACGCCGCCTCGCGCTCACATTTTCCGCGCTGATCGGCGCCCACGTCACCGCGGCGAACGCTGCCGACGGCTACTTCATGATCGGCACGGGTCCGCGCGCGAAAGCGCTCGGCGGCGCGGGCGTGGCCTATCAGACGGACGCGATGGCGCTTTCCGTTAACCCTGCCGGCATTGTCGGTCTCGAGCGCCAGTTTCAGCTTGGCATGACGATCGTCAACGCCGATCGTGGGTATTACACGGAAGGACGAACGGTCGTCGTCGCGCCCGGCAATGTCGAAAGCGGCCGCGCCTGGTTCCCTGTGCCGAACGGCGGCTACGTTGCGCCGATCGACGGGGATTCGGCATGGAGCATCAACGCCTATGCGAACGGCGGCATCAACACCTCCTACGGTTGGGGCAATTACCGCGCCCCGAACGGCGGCCCGTTCGGGGGCGGCTTCGCGGGCGTGGATTTGCAACAGGGCTTCTTGAGCATCGGCTATGCGCGCCGCTTCCATACGCCGGTCGGCCAGATCAGCATCGGCATTGCGCCCACGGTCGCCGTGCAGATGATTAATTTCCAGGGCCTCAAGACCTTCGCGCCTTATTCGACCAATCCCTGGGAACTGTCGGATATGGCCTATGACTGGTCCTATGGCGGCGGCGTGCGCGTTGGCCTCGACTGGGGCATCACGGACAGGCTCCGCTTCGGTTGGGCCGCATCGACGCCCATGTGGATGACGAGCTTCGACAAATATTCCGGCCTCCTTGCCGGCTACGGAAACTTCAACATCCCCGCGACCATGCAGGCGGGTCTCGCCTTCGATCTTTTGCCAAACCTGACGCTCATGACCGACTGGCGGCATATTTTCTATTCGGCCGTTCCGTCACTCGGCAATCCATCCAATCCGATCACGCGCAACTCGCTCGGCGCCGGTCAGGGCCCCGGCTTCGACTGGACGGACGTTGACTCGGCCGCGGTCGGCGCGGAGTGGCGCTACTCGCCGGCGCTCACCTTGCGAACTCGGCTATCATTACAGCACCAATCCGCTGCGCGCGCGTTCGGTGACCGTCAATATTCTCTCGCCGATCATCAATCGCCATCACGCCGCGGGCGGGTTCAATTACGCCGTGACGAAAAACTCCTCGCTCGACCTCGCCTTCGTCTATGCGTTCAAGAACGCCTTCTCGGGTCAGGAGTGGATACCCCAGCAACGCGGCCTGCCCTTCGGCGCGCCCAATCCCGGCGCAATCATCACGCCCTGGGCGCAGGGCTGGGAGATTAACCTCGGCTATAATTACAAATGGGACGCCGGCGACAATTCGCTCATCCCGACGCGTTTTTGAAAAAAGCGACAAGCGCGCCGCATCGACGGCGCGCCTTCTAGCCCACGACGATATTGGGCGCGGCGCGCTGTTTTGTCGTCTCGAGCAGCGTCTTCACCTTGGCGGCAAGACTGAGATAAACCGCCGCCTGCGGGCTGTCTGGCGCGCTGGCGACAATCGGACTCCCCGCGTCGGAAGTTTCGCGAATCCTGATGTCGAGCGGCGCTTCGCCGAGGAAGGGCACGCCCAATTTTTCCGCGTCGTGGCGCGCGCCCCCATGGGCGAAGATCTCCGAGCGTCCGCCGCAATGCGGGCACTGGAAGTAGCTCATATTCTCGATGATCCCGAGAATCGGGCGTCTCGACCTTCTGGAACATGGCGACGGCGCGGCGCGCGTCGATCAGGGCGAGGTCCTGCGGGGTCGACACGATGACCGCGCCGGCCAGCGGCGCCTGCTGCGCCATGGTGAGCTGCACGTCGCCGGTGCCGGGGGGCATATCAACGACGAGGGCGTCGAGTTCGCCCCAGGCGACATCGCCCAGAAGCTGCGTCAGCGCCTGGGCGACCATCGGCCCCCGCCAGACCATTGGCGTATTTTCATCGACGAGAAAGCCCATGGACATGATCTTGACGCCATGGGACTCGAGGGGAATGAGCTTGCCGCCTTCGACCTTGGGCTTTTCATCGAGGCCGAAGAGCCGCGGCGCCGACGGGCCATAAATGTCGGCGTCGAGGAGGCCGACGCGCCACCCCTGCGCGGAGAGGCCGAGCGCAAGATTGGCGGCCGTCGTCGATTTGCCGACGCCGCCCTTGCCCGAGGCGACGGCGATTATGAAACGGATCTTCTCCAGCGCCGGCGCCAGACCGCGACGCTGCGGGGCGCCCGCCGGCGCGTTTCTTGCGCGGGGCCGTGATGATGGGCGTGCTGATGGCCTTGATTTTGACCTTGCGCGGCTGGTTTCGGCGCGCCCGGCGCGCGTTCGGCGGTGAGGGTGACAACGGCGGCCTCGACGCCGGGGATTGCTTTGACGGCGCGCTCCGCGGCGACCCGCGCCGCCTCCCAGGCCTGCGCCTGCGCCGGATCGCCGGCGAGCGACACGAAGGCCTTGGACCCCGACAGCGTCGCGCCGCTCACGGCGCCCGACAGCGGCGCGCCGCCGGGGCCGTATAGGTTCTCGAGGGCTTTGAGAATGTCAGCTTCCGTCGCCACGGGCCGCTCCTGCCGATTTAGAGGAATTCCAGACAAGGATATGCCGCTAAATCCGGTCCGCGTCCATGGCCCGTTTATTTATCCTTCCCGCAACAGGCGCCTTCTGCCTGAACCGGGGGACAGGGAACGTCCCCATAGGAGCAAAAGACGCAGCAATCGCCGGCCTTTGGCGCGAGCGTCGCGCCGCAGCCGCCGCAGACATGCCGGACGACACAGGCGTCCTGCGGCATGGTCAGCCGTTCCCCATGGCCGCACAGCGGACAGACGATCGTGGATCGCAGTTGCATCCCGCCCTCCCCGGCCCATCGCGCGTTCAGGCGAAGAGCGCGATTGGCTGTTCGATCAGACGCTTGAATTCGGCAAGCAATTGCGCGCCCAGCGCCCCGTCGACCGCGCGGTGATCGCAGGACAGGGTGACGCTCATCACAGTCGCGACGGCGGGCGCGCCATTCTTGACGACGATGCGCGCCTCGCCCTGACCGACGGCGAGAATCGTCGATTGCGGCGGGTTGATCACGGCGGCAAAGCTCTTCACGCCATACATGCCGAGGTTGGAAACGGCCGAAACGCCGCCCTCATATTCCTGCGGCTTGAGTGTGCGTTCGCGCGCGCGGGCGGCGAGCGCGCGCACCTCGTTTGAAATCTCCCGCAGCGTCTTGGCCTGCGCGTTTCGAATGATCGGCGTGATGAGCCCGCCCGGGATGGCCACTGCGACGCCGACGTCGCTGGCCTTGTACTTCAGCATGGCCTCGGGCGTGAAAGTCACATTGGCGTCGGGCACGCGCGCCAGCGCCAGCGCCAGCGCCTTGACGATGAAGTCATTGACTGACGCCTTCCACTCCGGGGCGCCGTCAGCGCGTTTTTGCGCGGCGGCGTTGAACTCCTCGCGCAGGCGCAGCAGCGCGTCGATCTCGCAGTCGACGTTGAGATAGAAATGGGGGACCGTCTGGATCATTCCGTAAGCCGCCGGGCGATGGCCTTGCGCATCGAGTTCGTGCGGGACTTCCTCGTAAAGATCGATCTCGTAAAACTTGCGCGTCTGCGCCGCCGACGGCGGCTCGGCAAGGCGCTGGACCTGCGGCGCGGTTTGCGCGCGGCCCGCGAGCGCACTTTTTACGTCGCGCTCGATAATGCGGCCATGCGGGCCGGAGCCTGAAACAACGGCGAGATCGAGCCCGCTTTCCCGCGCGACGCGTCGCGCCAGAGGCGAGGCGAAAAGGCGCGGCGCGCCGCTGCCGTCTTGTGTAACGAGCGCCATCGGTCAGGACCTGTAAAGTACGGCCTTCGCCGCTGCAACGACCTCGGCGACGCTCGGCAGCGCCAGCTTTTCGAGATTGGCGGCGTAAGGCATGGGCACGTCCTTGCCGGTCACGCGGACGACCGGCGCATCGAGATAGTCAAAAGCCTCCTGCTGCACGCGCGCGGCGATCTCCGCGCTCACGCCGTTTTGTGACCAGCCCTCTTCAATGGCGACGCAGCGGCCCGTCTTCTTCACCGACTCGATGATTGCGTGCGCTGTCCATCGGGCGCAGCGTGCGCAAATCGATGACTTCGGCCTCGACGCCCTCTTTCTCGAGCGCTTCGGCGGCCGCAAGCGCATAGGTCATGCCGATCGAGAACGAGACGAGGGTGACGTCGCTTTCCCCGCCGCGCAATGCGCGCCTTGCCGATCGGCACCACGAAATCCTCGATCGCCGGAACGTCCGAGGTCTTGCCGTAGAGAATCTCGTTTTCGAGGAACACGACCGGATTATTGTTCGCGGATCGCCGCTTTCAGGAGACCCTTGGCGTCGCTGGCGTTGGAGGGCGCGACGACGTTGAGCCCGGGAACCTGCGAGTACCAGGCGGCGTAATCCTGGCTGTGCTGCGCGGCGACGCGCGCCGCGGCCCCGTTGGGCCCGCGAAAGACGATGGGGCTGTGGATCTGGCCGCCCGACATGTAGAGTGTTTTCGCCGCCGAATTCACGATATGGTCGATCGCCTGCATCGAAAAATTGAAGGTCATGAATTCGACGATCGGCCGCAGGCCGGCGAAGGCCGCGCCGACGCCGATGCCCGCAAAGCCATATTCGGTGATCGGCGTGTCGACGCACCCGCGTCGGTCCGAACTCCTGCAGCAGGCCCTGCGTGACCTTGTAGGCGCCCTGATATTCGCCGACCTCCTCGCCCATGATGAAGACATTGGGGTCGCGACGCATCTCCTCCGCCATGGCGTCACGCAAGGCTTCGCGCATGGTCATGGCGATCATGGTGGTCCCGGCCGGAACCTCCGGCGTCGCGCTGATCGGGGGCGGGGCCGCGACGCTGACCGGCTTTGCGGCGGGCGCCGCCGCCGCGCGCGCTGCGACAGCGCCGGCCGCATCAGCTTCGCCGGGTTCGTCCTGAGGGGCCGTCGGCGGCGCCGGCGCGCCGGCCGCGGGCGGCGGCGCCTCGACGGCCGAGGCGTCCTCGCCCTCCCCCGCAATGACGGCGATGGGCGTGTTCACCGCCACATTTTCCGTCCCGCCCGGCACGAGAATGCGCGCCAGCACGCCCTCGTCGACCGCCTCGACCTCCATGGTCGCCTTGTCGGTCTCGATCTCCGCGATGACGTCGCCGGCCTTCACCGCGTCGCCCTCGCTCTTGAGCCATTTGGCGAGCTTTCCCTGCTCCATGGTGGGCGAGAGCGCGGGCATGAGGACATTGATGGTCATTTTTGCAAAAGCCTCTTACGCCAGCACGTCCGTGTATAGCTCGGAGGGGTCCGGCTCCTTGTCGTTCGTGGCGAATTCGGCGGCCTCCGCGACAATCTTGCGAACGCCGGCGTCGATCTTCTTCAGTTCGTCCTCGCCGACGCCGCCCGCGAGGAGCCGCAGTCGGACCTGTTCGATCGGGTCATGATCCTCGCGCATCCGCTGCACTTCCTCCTTCGGGCGGTATTTCGCCGGATCGGACATGGAGTGCCCGCGGTAGCGGTAGGTCTGGATTTCAAGAAGGTACGGGCCCTTGCCGCTGCGGCACCACGCCAGCGCGTCGGCCACGGCGGCCTTGACGACGCGCACGTCCATGCCGTCGATCTGGCGTCCGGGAATGGCGAAAGCCGAGCCGCGCATGGCGATGTCGATCTGGACGGCCGAGCGCGTCTGCGACGTGCCCATGGCGTAGTGGTTGTTCTCGACGATGAAGAGAACGGGAAGCTTCCACAGCGCGGCGATGTTGAAGGTCTCGTAGACCTGGCCCTGATTGGCGGCGCCTTCGCCGAAGAACGTCAGGGACACCTTGTCGTCGCCGCGATAGAGGTTGGCAAAGCCGACGCCCGCGCCAATCGGGACGGGGGCGCCGACGATGCCGTGGCCGCCGTAAAACGCCTTCTCATGCGAAAACATATGCATGGAGCCGCCTTTCCCCTTGGAGTAACCACCCCGCCTGCCGGCGAGTTCGGCCATGACTCCCTTGGGGTCCATGCCGCTTGCGAGCATATGGCCATGATCGCGATAGCTGGTCGTGAACTGATCGCCCGCGCGGGCCGCCATTTTCGCGCCGACGACGACCGCTTCCTGGCCGATGTAGAGATGGCAGAAGCCGGCGATGACGCCCATTCCATAGAGCTGTCCGGCCTTTTCCTCGAAACGGCGGATCAGCAGCATCTCGCGCAGCGCGTGAAGCTCTTCCTCGCGGGTGAAACCTTGAACGCCTTGAGATGCGTCAGCGACGTCGCCTGCGTTCGCCATCGGCTGTTCCGTGCCTCCCGCCCGTTATCTGGAGATGGAGCGGAACAATACCAGAGTCCTCGTTCAAAAACGAGTGCGCGCCGGGTCTTGCTTAAGCAGTTCTTAGCGGCTGTCGAGCTGCGTCTGGAGTTCTTCCGCGAAGGCGAGGATGCGGGCGGCGTTGGCCCCAAAATCATGGCGACCATAGCGGGACGCTGAACGCAGATCGATCCGCGTCTGGCCGGGAAGCGGCTTGAGCCGCACGGTAATATCCTCGTCAAATCCCAAGATCGCGGTCTTGGCGAGAAAGTCGGCGTGACCCTCCCCGCTGCGGCCGCCCGGCGGACGCTGATCGACGAGTTTCCAGCCGACGGCCTTGGCCGTTCGAAGGACGAGGCTGAAGGCTTCGTCGGTGTCGAGATCGACCACGATAGGCTCGACATCCGGATAGGCGGCGCGCTGCGCCTCGCGCGCATCGAGCGGCAATCCCTTCGGCTGAAAGCCTTTGCGCGCTTCATAGGCCGCGCGCGACAAGGAAAAATACGGGGGATTGCCGATATCCGTGGAGATGTCGGAAAGCACCGGCAGGCGCAGCGCCTCGAACGCCAGATAGGCGGGATAGGCAAGCGTGAGGACCGCAATGATCGCGCCCCCGACCGCCGCGCCGACCCCGCGCCGTCCGGTGCGCCAGATCACGACGCTCGCCGCGCCGACGAGCAGCAGCGCCACGAGCGCCAGCGCCACCGCTCCCCCGAGCGAGGCGAGCGCGGAAATCGGGCCGATGACGGCAAGACGCACCAGCAGCACCGCCAGCAGGGCGACAGTCGCCGCAAACAGGGCGACGCTGCGGCTCCAGAGAGCCGCCTGGGACCAAGGCTCCGGCGGAAGAGTGCGGCGCATGTGTAAAAGCGGCCTCCAGTCGTCGCCGATCCCCGCCGGCGCCCGTCATTTTTCGTCAAAGGCGCGACAATGTGCAACAAGGACGCGACAACTTGCAACGCCAGCGCCAATCGCCCGAAAAAGGCCCTGCAAAAAACGTCTTCGCGGCCCTTTCGTTAGGCCATCATTAAGCGAATGCGACAAAATTGAATGAGCGCACCCTTTCGTCGATTTCAAGCGTAAACGAGTCGAGGCCCGCCATGTCGGATAAATATTCCATCGCCTTCTCGCCGTCTCAAGCCGGCGGCCATCCCCATGATCTGCTCGCGAAGCTCTATCGCGAGATCGGCCTTTCGGCCGTCGCCGCCGCGCTCGAAGTCGCGCGTTTCCCGCAGGCGGCCGAAGAGCCGCAAGCGCGCCCGGAAGAAACGCCCTTCGCGCCGCACTCCTTCAGCGAGGATCTCGCAGCCTGAATTCGGGCAGCGCGACGAAATAAAAAGAGCGGCCCGAGATGCGCTCGGACCGCTCGCAGGGTCGTATGAAACCCGCGCGGGCTTCGAGACGATTTGTCTCGTAGCCGCGACGTCTCGAGGGACATGCCCTCAGCAGGCGGAGCGCGGCCGACGCCGCGATCCTGTCTCCCGGCGCACGTCTATTCGATGATCGAGGCGACGACGCCGGCTCCGACGGTTCGGCCGCCTTCGCGGATGGCGAAGCGCAGCTTCTCCTCCATCGCGATCGGAACGATCAGCGCGACTTCCATCGTCACGTTGTCGCCCGGCATCACCATTTCGACGCCCTCGGGAAGCGTCACGATCCCCGTCACGTCCGTCGTGCGGAAGTAGAACTGCGGACGATAATTGGTGAAGAACGGCGTGTGGCGGCCGCCCTCTTCCTTCGTCAGAATATAGGCCTCCGCCTTGAACTTCGTGTGCGGCTTCACCGAGCCCGGCTTGCACAGCACCTGGCCGCGCTCGACGTCCTCGCGCTTCGTGCCGCGCAACAGGCAGCCCACATTGTCGCCCGCCTCGCCCTGATCCAGAAGCTTGCGGAACATCTCGACGCCCGTCACCGTCGTCTTCGTCGTCGGGCGAATGCCCACGATCTCGACTTCCTCGCCCACCTTCACAACGCCGCGCTCAATGCGCCCCGTCACAACCGTGCCGCGGCCCGAAATCGAGAAAACGTCCTCGACCGGCATCAGGAACGGCTGATCCTTCGGACGCTCCGGCTGCGGAATGTAGCGATCCACCTCCTGCATCAGCTTCAGGATCGCGTCATGGCCGATCTCGGGCGTCTTGCCCTCGAGCGCCGCCAGCGCCGAGCCCTTCACGATCGGAATGTCGTCCCCCGGGAACTCATATTTCGACAGGAGCTCGCGCACCTCAAGCTCCACCAGCTCCAGAAGCTCGGGATCGTCGACCATGTCGACCTTGTTCAAAAACACCACAAGCGCCGGAACGCCGACCTGGCGCGCCAGAAGAATATGCTCGCGCGTCTGCGGCATCGGGCCGTCCGCCGCCGAAACAACCAGAATCGCGCCGTCCATCTGCGCCGCGCCCGTGATCATGTTCTTCACATAGTCGGCGTGGCCGGGGCAGTCGACATGCGCATAGTGACGGTTCTGCGTCTCATATTCGACATGCGCCGTCGAAATCGTGATGCCGCGCGCCTTCTCTTCCGGAGCCTTGTCAATCTGGTCGTAGGCCGTAAACGTCGCCCCGCCCGTCTCCGCCAAAACCTTCGTGATCGCCGCCGTCAACGACGTCTTGCCATGGTCGACGTGTCCAATCGTCCCAATGTTGCAATGCGGCTTGGTGCGCGAGAATTTTTCCTTGGCCATGGTCCCGTTTTCCGTTGATGCGGGTCAACTGCCCGCGCGCGCGGGCTTTTACGGGGTTAAACGGCCAAGGGCAAGGGGGCGGCGCGGCCGACGGCGAAAGAACTGCCGCGCCAAGGGGCCCTACCCCTCCGCGGCCGCATCCTCTTCGCCGACGTCGCCAATGTGCTCGACCGAGACGACGCGTTCCTCCTCGGCCGTATTGAAGACGATGACGCCCTGCGCGCCGCGGCCGGCGATGCGGATGCCGGAAACGGGGCAGCGGATCAATTGGCCGCCGTCGGTGACGAGCATGATCTCGTCGTCCTGCGCCACGGGAAAGGCGGCGACAAGCGCGCCGTTGCGCGCGTTGACCGCCATGGCGACAATGCCTTTGCCGCCGCGTCCCGTGATACGATATTCATAGGACGAGGTGCGCTTGCCAAAGCCATTTTCGGAGACGGAAAGAATTATCTGCTCGGCCGCCTGCATCGCTGCGAAGCGCTCGTCGGAGAGCTCCACCGCGCCGGTCCCCTCTTCCACCTCCGCGCCCGTCTCGGGCGCACATCCTCGCCCATGCGCCGGCGCAGCGCGCTCGCCTTTTTCAGATAGGCCGCGCGCTCCTCGCCTGTCGCCTCGAAATGTTTGAGGATGGAGAGCGAGATGACGCGATCGCCCTCGCCAAGCGTAACGCCGCGGACGCCCATGGAGGTGCGGCCCTGAAATACGCGCACTTCCGGCACGGCGAAGCGAATGCATTGCCCTTCGCGGGTGGTGAGCAGAATGTCGTCGCGCTCCGTTGCGGTGGCGACGTCGACGATGGCCTCTCCTTCATCGAGCTTCATGGCGATGAGCCCGTTGCGGCGCACGTCGACGAAATCGGACAGCTTGTTGCGCCTCACCGTGCCGCGCGTCGTGGCGAAAATCACATCGAGCGTCGCCCAGCTCGCCTCATCCTCCGGGAGCGGCATGATGGTGGTGATGCGCTCACTGGTCTCGAGCGGCAGCATGTTGACGAGCGCCTTGCCGCGCGCCTGCGGCGCCGCGAGCGGAAGCCGCCAGACCTTCTCTTTGTAGGCCTTGCCGAGCGAGGAGAAGAAGAGCACCGGCGTATGCGTGTTGGCGACGAAGAGCCGGTGGACGAAATCCTCCTCCTTCGTCTGCATGCCGGAGCGGCCCTTGCCGCCGCGACGTTGCGCGCGATAGGTGGAGAGCGGCACGCGCTTGATATAGCCGGCGTGAGAGACCGTCACGACCATGTCCTCGCGGGCGATGAGGTCCTCGTCCTCCACTTCGCCGTCGGCGTCGACGATCTGCGTGCGCCGCGGCGTGGCGAAGGCTTCCTTCACCGCCAGTAATTCGTCCTTCACAATGCCGAAGAGCTTCTCGCGCGAGCGCAGGATCTCGAGATATTCCGCGATCTCGGCGGCGAGTTTGTTCAGCGCCTCGGCGATTTCCTCGCGGCCCAGCGCGGTGAGGCGCTGAAGGCGCAGATCGAGAATGGCGCGGGCCTGCGCCTCCGAGAGGCGGATCGCGCCCTCGGGCGAGAGCTTGTGGCGCGGATCGGCGATGAGCTCGACCAGCGGCGCCATGTCCTTGGCGGGCCACTCGCGCGCCATCAGCGCTTCGCGTGCGGCCGCCGCGTCGGGCGATGAACGGATGAGGCGGATCACCTCGTCGATATTTGCGACCGCGATGGCGAGGCCTACCTGCAGATGCGCGGTGTCGCGCGCCTTGCCGAGGCGGAATTTCGTGCGCCGCGTGACGACCGTCTCGCGGAAATCGACGAAGGCGCGCAGCACGTCGGCGAGCGTGAGAAGCTCGGGCCTTCCGCCATTGAGCGCGATCATGTTGACCGCAAAGCTCGATTGCAGCGCCGTATGGCGCCAGAGCTGGTTCAGCACGACGTCGGCGACCGCGTCGCGTTTCAGCTCGATGACGATCCGCATTCCGTCGCGGTCGGATTCGTCGCGCAGATCGGAGATGCCCTCGATCCGCTTTTCCTTGACGAGTTCGGCGATGCGCTCGATCAGCGCCGCCTTGTTCACCTGATAGGGGATTTCGGTGAAGATGATCGCCTCGCGCTCCTTGCGCAGCGTCTCGATCTCCGCCTTGGCGCGCATGATGATGGAGCCGCGTCCATTGGCGTAGGCGTTGCGAATGCCGCCGCGCCCCAGGATCGTCGCCGCCGTCGGGAAATCGGGGCCCGGGACGATCTCCATTAATTCCGCGACGCTCATGTCCGGCTTTTCGATCATGGCGATTGTCGCGTCGATCACCTCGCCGAGATTATGCGGCGGAATATTCGTCGCCATGCCGACGGCGATGCCGCCCGCGCCATTGACGAGAAGATTGGGAAAGCGCGCCGGAAGCACCGTCGGCTCGCGCTCCTTGCCGTCATAATTCGGCTGGAAGTCGACGGTGCCTTCGTCGATGTCCTCGAGCAGCGCCAGAGCGGGCCGCGCGAGGCGCGACTCCGTATAACGCATCGCGGCCGGCGGATCGTTGTCGACCGAGCCGAAATTGCCCTGCCCGTCGATAAGCATGAGCCGCATCGAAAAGGGCTGCGCCATGCGCACCAGCGCGTCATAGATCGCGGCGTCGCCATGGGGGTGATACTTACCCATGACCTCGCCGACGACGCGCGCCGATTTCACATAGGGCTTGTCCGGCGTGATGCCGTTTTCATTCATCGAAAACAGGATGCGACGATGCACCGGCTTCAGGCCGTCGCGCACGTCGGGAAGCGCGCGGCTGACGATCACGCTCATCGCATAATCGAGATAGCTGCGCTTCATCTCATCCGCGATGGAAACGGGCTTGATGTCGGAGCCGTGCTTCTCGGGATCGTCTCTCTTCGTGTCGTCGTCGGCCAAGGGCGCGCCAATCCGGGTGATGTCTGACGTCTTACCCTATAGGCGATTTGGTCGCGCGGCGCCAGTTTGGAGCGGCAGAGAAAGATTAGCTCAAACAAAGATTTATGAGTTTCTCTCCAGCCGCCTGCCTGCGCTCGCCGCGAGCTGATTTCCAAAGTGGGCCGCGCGAGGGCCCAACGCGCCAAAAAACGCGGGGCCGGGCCGCCGTTTCGCAAAGGCGCCGGCCTGTCGCCCTGGCGTGTCGCGCGCGGCGCTCAGCCGAGCAAATCACGCTGCGCGCGCGCCGCTTTGATCGCTGCGGAGGCGGCCGCCGCGTCGCCGGGCTCGACAAGGCCGAAATCGTCCTCGCTGGTCGTCGCGGCTGTTTTTGGCGGGCTCCCGCGTTCGATGTCGACGGGCGCGACCGCCGCCGTCTCCGATTCCACTTCCGCATCAAGCGGGACGGCTGCGAACTCCTGCGGTTCAATCAAATCGATATCGCCGATTTCAGGCTGGACGACGTCAACGTCGGATTCGACCTTCAGCGCCTGCGGCGCCTCCTCGAGGCCGGGCGCGGCCTCCCACGTCTCCTCGAGTTTCTCGGCCGTCGCCGGCGCGGCTCCCGGCAGGCGCCGCGTCGGCCGCATGGCGCGCGAGACATTCACTGCAACGGGCAAAGCCTGCTCCTCGGTCTTGCCGCGCATTTTTGCGGCGACGCTCCTGAGCGCGGCGATCGGGTCGTCCGCTGTCGCCGATGCGGGCTGGTCCTTCGGCGCCGCCTTGTCGCCCCGGAAGCGGGCTAATTTCGAGAGAAGGCCGCCGCCAACGGCGGAATCGGTCTGCTTGCGCGCCGTGTCCATGCCGCCCTCGTCCTCGCGCTTCGAATTGGCCTGGCGCCGCACTCTGGCGCTTCTTCCAGATGAGGAAGCCGAGCGCGCCCGCAATCGCCGTCAGCGCGAGCGCAAGCAGGCCGAGCCATGATCCCGACACGCTGTTCTCAACCTCAGCCGCCGGAACCGCCGGCGGCTCCGGCGGTTGCGCCGCGGGCCGTGGCGCGGCAACCTCGCGGATCAGGAGGTCCGACGCCGTATAGGGCGCGACCTTGTCGCTGGCCGCGTTGAACTCCTCATATTGCGCGCCGTGATCGAAAACGATGGCGTCGGCAAGCAATCTGGCTTCCTCCTTCAGGCGGGCGGCCTGCGCGCCGCCTTCCGTGAGCGCGATCTTGATGGCCCCGTGGCGGCCAAGCGCCCATGCCTCGCAGTTGAAGAAAGCGTCCGGGGCGTTCTGCGGGCCCGGGGACGTGAGGTTCATGCAGGCCGAGAGGCCGTGCTTGGCGCTGAGAGCGGGCGGCGCGAGCCAGCCCTCGACCGCGACAGGGACTTCTCCAGCGCTCGCGCGCCTCGCGTTGACCTGAGGCAGACTCGCCGCGAAGGCGCCGAGAAGCTTTTCGGGTTTGAGCGCGTCGGCGTCATCCGACTTGACGTAGCCATCGTCGTACAGCTCGACGGGCGCGAGCCAATCCAGGGAGCCGCCGGCGGGCGCGACAAGGCCCCGCACGCCTTCGCGCCACGTCAGTCCGGCTTCGCTCGCCAGCTTTCGCGCGGCGTCGGCGGGGATGAACATCCGGTCCGCCATCAGCCATAAGGTGGCGTGATCGCCGATGCGCACTTCGGCCGGGCCGACGACGCCCTGCGCGAGAAGGCTGGCGATACGCGCGTCCGCGTTCTCCGACTCGGCGGAGACTTGCGCGGCGGGCGCCTGGGCTTCGGGGGCTGCGGCGACTTGCGCAGGTGATTCGCCTGCCGGCGCTTGTGCGCCGCTCTCGGTCGATTGAAGCGCGGGAACGAGTTTCGGCGGCTCGGAGCCGCCTTGCAACGCGATGACATCCGCGCCGAAATTATTGGCCGGCGCGGCGAAATCAACGGGGTTGTCGCGCCCGCCGCTCAAGGCGATCACGGGCGACTGGATCGGCGCGGGGGGAATGACGGTCGGCGCGGCCGCGACGGCGGCGGGCGCTTCCGCGGGCGCGGATTGCGCGGCCGGCTGATCGGGCGCGGCGGGGAGCGTGGGGCGGAGCTGCGCCTCCGCCGGCTTGGGGGCGGCTGCGATCTCGGCCGGCGGCTCCGCGGATTTTGACGAGATCTGCGCCACGGGAGCCGGTGCGGGCGCTTCTTTCGCAAGCGCGGGGGACGCCCCCTTCTCGGCCGCGCTTGCCGCCGGCTGTTGCGACGGGCTACCCGCGCGTTTCACCGGACGCATCGGCGGCATCTCGAAGATAACCTCGCGCGCCGCGTCGCTGGACATTGGCGCGAGCTCCTGCACGACCTCCAGGTCGAGCGCAAAGCCCTCGGACGTGGCCAACGTCAAGGCTGCGAGCAGGGCGGCGCTCGCGGCGAGAGCATTTTTCGGCACAGACATCGACCACTCCAGAACGCAGGCGAAACACATGTTTCGCGAGCTTCGCGGTCGAAGCTGAAAAAACCTCTATGCGCGGCTCCGCATGCGGGCGGCGCGCGCAATCAGGCTTAACGCTTGGTAAATTTTCAGGAGGCCGCAGGGAGCTGCGCTGGATCGGCGGCGCGTAGCTCGACGCTCTCGCCGCAACCGCAAGCCGAAGTCTGGTTCGGATTTTCGAAAACGAAAGTCGAGGCGAACTGGGTCGTTTTGACGTCCATGGTCGTGCCCAGAAGGTAGAGAACCGCCTTCGCGTCGACGATCACCCTGCCCCCCTCGAAGTCGATCACCTCGTCGCCCTTTTCGGCTTCGGCGACCGCCATTTTATAGGACATGCCGGCGCAGCCGCCTTTCTCGATCGATATGCGAAGCCCGGCGCCGGGCGCGGCGTTGGCGATCACGGCCCGCACGCGTTCTGCGGCGGCGGGGCTCACGGTCATCACGCTCATTTTCGGCAAGGCCATTTTGTTTCTTCCTCAGTAATTTGCCCAAAGGCCCGGGGTGGCGAGCTCTACAAGATGATGATCGGGATCTCGAAAATAAAGGCTTTCGCCGCCACGCGGCCAAGTCATCCGGGCCTCGATGTCGACGCCCTGGTCGATGAGGCGCGCCTCCCAGGCGTGAATTGCCTCGGAGTCGACGGCGAAAGCAACATGCGCGGGGCCCGCGCCGTCATGCGGCGGGATGCGCCCGCCGGGCAAGTCGATGGGCTGAAGCGCTCCGCCGCGTCTAAACAGGAGCAGCACGTTCGCCGGCCCGCAATCGAACGCCCACATGCGGCTGTCCTGCGCCATCGGCGCCAGCCCAAGAATCCCGCCATAGAAGCGGCCGGCCCGCGTGAGGTCGTCGACGTAGAGCGCGGTCTCCAGAACTCTCGGCTTCGACGGCGCGGCGGTCATGGAGCCCTCCTGTTCACCACATGTCGAGCGCCACGCGCGCCTCGTCGGACATGCGGCTTTGATCCCATGGCGGATCGAAGACCATATTGACCCTGACGTCGCTGACGCCCGGAACGGCGCTCACCGCATTCTTTACCCATATGGGCATTTCGCCGGCCACCGGACAGCCCGGCGCCGTGAGCGTCATGTCGATTTCCACGACGCCCTCGCCGGAAATGTCGACGCGATAAATAAGGCCGAGTTCATAGATGTCCGCCGGAATCTCCGGATCGTACACCGTCTTCAAAGCCTTGATGATCTCGCTCGACAGTTGATCGTCCTCAGTCGCCGGCGCAGCGTGGTCCGCCACGGGCGCCTCTTCCGTTTCGCTTGTCTTGAGAGCGTCGCTCATGAGCACGAAAACCTCCTCAGGCGAAAAGCTTTTGGGCTTTAAGCAAAGCCTCTGCCAAACGGTCGATCTCCTCGCGCGTGTTGTAAAGCGCGAAGGAGGCGCGGCATGTGGAGGTCACGCCGAAATGCGCCAGCAACGGCATTGCGCAATGCGTGCCCGCGCGCACCGCGACCCCCGAATGGTCGATGATCGTCGCAATGTCATGGGCATGGCCGGCCGCCATTTGAAAGGCGACGATCGGTCCCTTGTCCGGCGCATTGCCGAAAATGCGCAGACCCTCGATGTCGGAAAGGCGCTGCTGCGCATAGGCGGTCAGCGACGCTTCATGCGCGCGGATCGCGTCTCGTCCGATCGCCTCCATATAGTCGAGCGCCGCCGCGAGACCCACCGCCTGCGCGATCGGCGGCGTGCCCGCTTCGAACCGATGCGGCGGCGCATTATAGGTTACGGCGTCGCGGGTGACGGTCTCGATCATTTCGCCGCCGCCGGCGAAAGGCGGCAGATTTTCGAGCCATTTACGCTTGCCGTAAAGGGCGCCGATCCCCGTCGGCCCATACAGCTTATGGCCGGTCACGACGTAAAAATCGACGTCGAGCGCGCGCACGTCGACGTCGAGATGGACGGCTCCCTGCGAGCCGTCGACGACGATCGGAACATCATGGGCATGGGCGATGCGCGCGATCTCGGCGATGGGGGTTGGCGCGCCCAGCACGTTCGACATATGCGTGAACGCGACGATTTTCGTGCGCGGCGTGAACAGTTTTGCGAAAGCCTCGAGATCGATGCGGCCGTCGTCGTCGGGCTCGACCCATTTCAGAACGGCGCCCTTGCGTTCGCGCAGGAAATGCCAGGGCACGATATTGGAGTGATGCTCCATCAGCGAAAGGATGATCTCATCGCCCTCGCCGATATGGGCGAGTCCATAGGAGGCGGCGACGAGATTGAGCGCCTCCGTCGCGCCGCGCGTGAAAATGATTTCATCGGCCGACCCGGCGTTGAGAAAAGCGCGCACCGTCTCGCGCGCGCCCTCGAACCCCTCCGTGGCCGCATTGGCGAGATAATGCAGGCCGCGGTGAACATTGGCGTATTCGTGCTCGTAAAAATGCGTCAGACGCTCGATGACCGCGCGCGGCTTTTGCGCCGAGGCGGCGTTGTCGAGATAGGCGAGCGGCTTTCCATAGGGACGCTCGGATAGGATAGGGAAATCCTTGCGGATCGCCTCGACGTCGTAAAGCTTCACGGCCGCATGCTGGTTCATTGCGATCTCCCGGCGAGCCAGGACGAAATGCGTTGCGAGAGAAAGCCGGCGAGAGCCTCGTCGCCAAGCCCTTCGAAGGCCTCGTTGGCGAAACCTTCGAGCAGCAGCGACTCGGCTTGCGCGCGCGGCAAGCCGCGCGCCATCAGATAGAAGAGCTGGTCGCCATCGAGCCGCCCGCATGTCGCGCCGTGGCCGCATTGCACGTCGTCGGCGAATATTTCAAGCTCCGGCTTGTTGTTCATCGCGGCGCCGTCGGACAGCAGCAGCGCCTTGGACTGCATCGCGCCGTCCGTCTTTTGCGCATGCGGCCGAACGATGATCTTGCCCTGGAACACGCCAACCGCCTGCTCGTCGAGAATATGGCGGAAACGCTCGCGGCTTTCGCCATTGGGCTGCGCATGATCGACGATGAGAGTCGTATCGGCGTGCTGGCGCTTGCGCGCGAGCGTCGCGCCGTTGAAGGCGACCTTGACGCGCTCGCCGTCGAGCCGCGCGAAAATCTGTCGCCGCAACAGGCCCGCGCCCTCGACGAGAGCGTAAGAGGCGAGCGTCGCCTCGGCGTCGAGATGCGCAAGCAGCGACATGACGCGCACGAGCGCCTCGCCGCCGCCGAAGACATGCGTCACGAGTTCAAGCGCGGCGCCGGCCGCGAGCCGCACGACGAGGGCCTGATTGTCCTGCGCGGCGCCCGCAGCGCCCGCGCCCGCCGACTCGATGATGGTCGCGCGCGCCCCCTTGCCGAGCACCACAAGCGCGCGCGAATAACTCGATTGCGCGTCGGCGCCGGAGACGAGCGTCGCGAGTTCGATGGGCCGTTCGAGCGAGACGCCCTCCGCGACGCGCAGAATGACGCCGTCCTGCATCAGCGCGGCGTTGAGCGAGACGAGCGCGTCGTCGACGTCAACGTCCGGGCTCGCGAGCGCCGCCATGATCCCCGGCGCGCCCTGCGCCAGCGCCTCGCACAGCGATTGCGCCTTTACGCCTTGCGGAAGCGCGGCGAGGTCGGAGAGATCGGGGCGAAAGGCGCCGTCGAGCGTGACGAGCCGAATGGCGTCATGCGTGCGCGCAAGCTGCTGCGCCTTCGTGCAAGCGGCTGCGATCGGCGCGGGCGTCGCCAGCGCCGCCTTGATGTCGGTGTAATGCCAGGTCTCGACGCGGCGGTTGGGCAGGCCCTTGCGGGCGAATGCCTCGAAGGCGGCCCGGCGCAAATCGGCGGCGCCCTTGTCGCGCATCTCCTCGAAGAAGGCGGACCAGATGGAGTTCGGCTTGCGTCGCGAGCTTGATCATGGCTCAGGCCGCCGCATCCGCGAGATATTCGCGATAGCCGTGTTCTTCGAGTTCGAGCGCGAGCTCGGGGCCCCCCGAGCGCTGAATGGCGCCCTGGGCCATCACATGCACAGAGTCCGGCTTGATGTAGTCGAGCAGCCGCTGATAGTGGGTGATGACGAGGAATGCGCGTTGGGGCGAGCGCAGCGCGTTCACGCCCTCCGAGACGACGCGCAGCGCGTCGATGTCGAGGCCGGAGTCCGTCTCGTCGAGAATGCCGATGACAGGCTCGAGAAGCGCCATTTGCAGTATTTCCATGCGCTTCTTTTCGCCGCCCGAGAAGCCGGAGTTGAGCGGTCGGCGCAACATCTCCTGTGAGACGCCGAGCTTGCCGGCGGCCTCGCGCACGCGCTTCATGAAGTCAGGCGTCTGCAATTCCGCTTCGCCCCGCGCGCGCCGCTGCGCATTCATCGCCGCCTTCAGAAAAGTCATCGTGGCGACGCCTGGAATCTCGACCGGATATTGGAAGGCGAGAAACAGCCCCTTCGCCGCACGCTCATGCGGCGCGAGCGCCAGAATATTCTCGCCGTTGAGCAACACCTCGCCGTCGGTGATTTCATAGCCCTCGCGGCCGGCGATCACATAGGAGAGCGTCGATTTCCCCGTGCCGTTCGGTCCCATGATGGCCGCGACCTCGCCGTCCTTTACGGTGAGCGTCAGGCCTTTGAGAATCTTCCGGTCGCCGACCGAGACATGGAGATTCCTGATTTCGAGCATGGCGTCGTTCCAGCTTTCAATAGTCGTTACGGGCGGCGGGCGGTGAGTTTGGGAGAAGCGTTCACCCCACGCTCCCCTCAAGCGAAATCGAGATCAGCTTTTGCGCCTCGACGGCGAATTCCATGGGCAGTTGCTGGAGCACGTCGCGCACGAAGCCGTTGACGATCAGCGCCGTCGCCTCTTCCGCCGTAAGTCCGCGCTGCATGGCGTAGAAGAGCTGATCGTCGGAAATTTTCGAGGTCGTCGCCTCATGCTCGAATTGCGCGCTCGAATTCTTCGACTCGATATAGGGAACCGTATGGGCGCCGCAGGCATGGCCGATGAGAAGGCTGTCGCATTGCGTGAAATTGCGCGCGCCCTCGGCCTTGCGATGGGCGGAGACCTGCCCGCGATAGGTGTTTTGCGACCTGCCGGCGGAAATCCCCTTGGAGACGATCCGGCTCCTGGTGTTGCGGCCGAGATGGATCATCTTTGTGCCGCTGTCGACCTGCTGACGCCCGTTCGAAACGGCGATCGAATAGAACTCGCCTTGTGAATTGTCGCCGCGCAAGATGCAGGACGGATATTTCCAGGTGATCGCCGAGCCGGTCTCGACCTGCGTCCAGGAAATGTGGGAATTGCGGCCGCGGCAATCGCCGCGCTTGGTGACGAAATTGTAAATGCCGCCCCTGCCCTCGCTGTCGCCGGGATACCAGTTCTGCACTGTCGAATATTTGATCTCGGCGTCGTCGAGCGCGACGAGTTCGACGACGGCCGCATGCAGCTGGTTCTCGTCGCGCTTGGGCGCGGTGCAGCCTTCGAGATAGCTCACATAGGAGCCCGCGTCGGCGATGATCAGCGTGCGCTCGAACTGCCCCGTGTTCTGCTCATTGATGCGGAAGTAGGTCGACAGCTCCATCGGGCAGCGCACGCCCTTGGGCACATAGACGAACGAGCCGTCGGAGAAGACGGCGCTGTTGAGCGTCGCATAGAAATTGTCGGTCACCGGCACGACGGAGCCGAGATATTTGCGCACAAGCTCGGGGTGGCTCTGCACGGCCTCGGAAATAGGACAGAAGATCACGCCCGCTTTGGCGAGCTCTTCCTTGAAGGTCGTTGCGACCGACACCGAGTCGAAGACGGCGTCGACTGCGACCTTGCGCGTTTCGACGCCCGCAAGAATTTCCTGCTCGCGCAGCGGAATGCCGAGCTTTTCGTAGGTGCGCAGAAGTTCGGGGTCGACCTCGTCGAGCGACTTCGGCCCCGGCGTCGATTTCGGGGCGGAGTAGTAATAAAGGTCCTGATAGTCGATCGGGGGATAGCTGACACGCGCCCAGACGGGCTCATGCATGGTCAGCCAGCGACGATAGGCGTCCAGCCGCCATTGCGTCATCCAGTCCGGTTCGTTTTTCTTGGCGGAGATGAAGCGAACGATGTCCTCGTTCAGCCCCTTGGGCGCCTTCTCCGACTCGATGTCGGTCGTAAAGCCATACTTATACGCGTCGACGTCGATTTCTTCGACGTGCGCAACGGTCTCCTGACGAGCCGCCATCGTTTCATTCTCCTCGTCACGACGGGTTCAAGGCCCGCCGGCCGATGCAGTTCCACCTGAATAGGCGACGGAACGCCGCGACCTGATACGGTCCACGACCTCCGCAAGAACCATTCCAAACTGTTCTACATCCTCTTTGCGCGTAGACCAACCCAGGCTTACGCGCAAAGCCTCTTTTTCTTGCTCCCCCATGGCCGCGAGCACATGGGACTCGCGCACCTTGCCGGACGAACAGGCCGAGCCGCTCGAGACCGCGACGCCGCCAAGATCCAGCGCCATCAACACGGTATGAGCGGGCAGCCCAGGAATTGCGAAGGCGCTTGTCCCCGCCGCCCGCTCAGTCTCCTGCCCGAAAAAGCGGGCCTGCGGCGCGATTTCCACGACGCGCCGCTCGACCGCCTCGCGCAGCGTCGCAAGGCGCTGCGCCTCGCTCTCGCAGGTCGCGCACGCAAGGCCGAAAGCGGCCGCGAAGCCTGCGATCGCCGCGACATTTTCAGTTCCCGCGCGACGGCCAAACTCTTGTCCGCCTCCGCGTATCAGCGGGACCGATATGTGGAGCGCGTCATCCGCCGCCGCAAGCGCCCCGGCGCCCAGCGGACCGCCGACCTTATGTGAGGAAAAGAACAAATAGTCCGCGCCCGTCGTTTCGAATGTCGTCTCTATGCGCCCGATGGCCTGCGTCGCGTCGCAAACGAAAACGCCGCCCGCGGCATGAACGCGCGCGGCCGCCTCGCGGACCGGCTGGACAACTCCCGTCTCATTGTTCACGGACTGAAGCGCGACCATGACCGATTTGCCTGCGCTGCGGACCAGCGCGGCGTCGAGCGCGTCGAGCGCGAGGGTTCCATCCGGGGCCAGCGCAATGCGCTCGACGGCGTTGGCGGGGAATCGATGGCCTTCGAGCACCGAAGCATGCTCTCCCGCGCCGACGAGCAGAAGATCGATCTGCCGCGTATCCCTGCCACGATGGGCGAACGGGCTAAGGACCAGATTGGCGGCCTCGCTGGCGCTGCTGGTGAAAATCAGATTTCGGGGCGCGGTTCCCAGGCCCCGCGCGATGCCGGCGCGCGCCGCCTCGAGCGTCGCCTTGGCTGCGCGGCCCTCCCCATGCACCGAGGACGCGTTGCCGGGCGCCGCCAACGCCGCGAGCATGGCCTGACGCGCCTCGGGGCGCAGCGGCGAGGTGGCGTTGTGGTCGAGGTAGACGCGCGCGGTCGGCATGAATGGAGATGTAGCCCTTCCCGGCCCGCGGCGGGAGGGGGGCGGCTCCACTCGGCAGGGCTTTAAGCTCCCGAGGCGTCTTCGGCGACCCCTCGGGATGACGACGACCGAGGGAAGGGCGACGTGCGCATTGCGCCGCTCACCCCCCTCAACCTGAGCTTGGCCTGAAGCTTAAGGCCGGGCTGTCTTGGCGAGCCGCGCGAGATTGACGAACTCTGCCCGATAGCCGAACGGGTCGTCGCCCCGCGCGCCCTGCGCCAGGGCGATCACGTCGTCATAGCCGAAGCGTCCGAGATAGGGCGCGCCCTTCAGCAATTGTCCGAACGCCGCGACGGCGACGGAGAAGCGCACGTCTTCCGGCGCGACGGCAATTTGATCGACAGATTGCTGCGCGCCGATCGGCAGCGCGAGCAGCCGCGAGGCGTCCTCCTTCGGCAGCTTGTAGCGCAGCTTGAAAAAGCCCAGCTCGGCCTCGGTTCCCCCCGGCTCGCGCACGGGCTTCCCGCCATAGCGCAAATCGTCCACGAGTTTCGTCCCGGCGCCCACGGGCGTGATCTCATAGATCGCCGTCACCCGATGGCCGGAGCCGACGTCCCCCGCATCCACTTTGTCATTGTTGAAATCCTCACGACGCAGGCCGCGGGTCTCATACCCGATCAGCCGATATTCGGAGACCAGGGCGGGGTTCCATTCGACCTGAATTTTCACGTCCCGGGCGATGGGAAAGAGCGTCGAGGACGCTTCCTCGACCAGAACTTTGCGCGCTTCGCCGAGCGTGTCGACATATGCCGCCGCGCCATTGCCGTTCTGCGCCAGCGTCTGCATCAACAAGTCATTGTAATTGCCCTGTCCAACGCCCAGGATCGAGAGATAAATCCCGGTTTCGCGCTTGCGCTCGATGAGGCCCTTCAATTCATTTCGATCCGTCACCCCGACGTTGAAGTCGCCGTCCGTCGCGAGGATGACGCGATTGACGGACGCGGCGTCGAAATTGGCTTCGGCCAGGCGATAGGCGTCCTGGAGGCCCTGCGCGCCGGCCGTCGAGCCGCCGGCGCCGAGCGCGTCGATCGCGGAAAGAATCCTGCCTTTTTCAGCGATTTTGGTGGGCTCGAGCGCCACGCCTGAGCCGGCGGCGTAGGTGACGAGGGCGACGCTGTCATTTGGCTTCAGTTCGTCCACGAGCATGCGCAGCGCATTTTTGACGAGCGGCAGACGATCCTCGGGCGCCATCGAGCCCGAGATATCGACAAGAAAGACGAGATTGGCGCGCGGGCGCTGTGCGCTTTGCAGCGCATAGCCCTGCACGGCGACATGCACGAGCCAGTTATGCGCGTTCCAGGGACTGGGCGTCACCGTGATCGTCGGCTTGAAGGGCGTCTCGGCGCTGTCGGGCCTTGGATATTGGTAGGGGAAGTAATTGACGAACTCCTCCACCCGCACCGAGTCCTTGGGCGGCAACTGGCCAGACTGGATCATGCGCCGCGCGAAGGCGTAAGAGGCGGTGTCGACGTCGATGGAGAACGTCGACACCGGCTCCTGCGCGGCGACTTTGACCGGATTGACGTCTTGGGCGTCGAATTTGTCGCGAAATTCGCGTGGGCGCGGCGCGCTCGCGCTATCGGCGTCTTGCGCGAGAAAACCTGTCATCGCGCCGCCCAGCGCTCTTGCGGGCGCGGCGGCATTCGTCCCCTGGTCGGCGCGAACCGCGGTCGCGGGGCGCGGCGCGGACGCGCGTTTCTCGCTTTTCAGGGCGCGCATGGTCGCCGAGCTCTCCTCGGCAGGCGCCCTGGCCTCGCGCGGCGCGGACGGCGCCGGAACGGCGGGCGGCGGCAGGTCGACTTTCGCGGGCGCTCGCGGCGCGTTGACGCTCGCGATGCGGGCGTCGCCGCTCCCCGGCGGGTATTGCCGAGAAAGTATAAAGGCCGCGGGTCCGCCGATCATCAGCGCGGCGATGGAGGCTGCGAGAGCGCGATTCATGTGTAGGACGTGCATGCGATTTTTCCCTTTCGGTCGAGACGAGACGTCTGTGAGACGGATCGGGTCGCGCGTTCCTTTGGTTTCGTACGGGGTTTCGCCTGCGCTTTTTGGCGCGGCCGCGTTGAAGGCGTCTTGCGCGGCCGCGAGCGCCGCGCGCTTCGCCGCCGTACGGGGCGAGGGCGTGTCTTTCAGCGTTTTGAGGTCGGGCTCGCTCATGTCAGGCCGCCTCCAGCGCGGCTTTCAGTCGCTTGCGCGCTTCATGGAGATGCCAGGAAACGGTCTTCTCCGAACAGCCCATCACCGCCGCTGCCTCGCCGTGGGTAAGCTCCTCGCCGTAAACGAGCAGAACCGCGTCGCGCTGCTGATCGGGAAGCGCCCGCACCGCGCGCCACAGGAGATCGTGCGATTGTGCGCGAATCGCGCTCTCCTCCGCCGACGGCGCGGCGGCGGGCTCCGTCGCCGCGCGCAAGATTTCGGGCTCCAGAACAAGAACTCGCCGGCGGGCGCGAAGGTGATCGACGGCCGTCGTGTACGCGATGCGATAGGCCCAGGTCGAAAAGGCGCATTCGCCGCGAAAGCGCCGGATCGCGCCGGCCATCTTGACCATTGCCTCCTGCGCGACCTCTTCCGCCTCCCCTTTCGCGCCGCACCAGCGCCAGGCGAGCGCGTGGACACGCCCATAATGGCGTTCCGCGAGCGCGGCGAAAGCCGCGCCGTCCCCGCCCGCGGCGCGCCGCGCCAGATCGCCGTCGGTCTCCCCGTCCTGCAAGCGGCCCCCGATTTCTCGCCCTGACGCAAGGTTAGACGAGACCCCACCGAAATCCTTGGGGCGCCGACAGAAAAATTTTCTCTCGCCGACGCCTGCGGGGCAAGAAACGCAAGACGCAAGACGAATTCCCTTGCAATTCTCATTGAGAGGCGTGGTAAAAGGCGCGCCTGCCCGTTTTCACAGGGAATTCCAATGCCTGAAGTTATCTTCACCGGCCCGGCCGGCAGGCTCGAAGGCCGCTTCCATCAGTCGGCCACGAGAGGCGCGCCGATCGCGATCGTGCTGCATCCGCATCCGCAATTTGGCGGAACGATGAATAATCAGATCGTCTATCACCTCTATTACGCCTTTGCGGAGCGGGGATTTTCCGTTTTGCGCTTCAATTTCCGCGGCGTCGGGCGCAGCCAGGGGGCATTCGACCACGGCTCCGGGGAGCTCTCCGACGCCGCCGCCGCGCTCGACTGGGCGCAGGCCGTCAATCCCGAGGCGCGCGCCTGCTGGATCGCGGGAGTCTCCTTCGGGGCCTGGATCGGCATGCAGCTTCTCATGCGCCGGCCCGGAGATCGAGGGTTTCGTCTCGGTGGCCCCGCCGGCGAACCAATTCGACTTCTCCTTCCTTGCGCCCTGCCCTTCCTCGGGCCTCTTCATCCATGGCGACCAGGACCGCGTCGCCCCGTTGAAAGAGGTCACAGGCCTCATTGAAAAGCTCAAGACGCAAAAGGGCATCATGATCGAGCACGCCGTGGTCAAGGGCGCCAATCACTTCTTCGAGAACAAGGTCGAGCCGCTCATCGGCTACGTCGACGCCTATCTCGACAAGCGTCTGGGCAACCCGCCGCGCATCGCAATTCCGGCGCGCGGCGATTAACGCACGATCGCCCCTCATCGAGGGTCGCGCGCGTCGCGAGGGATACGGGCATTGCGGCCCGTATTTGCAGGATATGGCGCCTCGTCAGGGGCCACATCCTCCTTCGCCTTAAGGGGCGCCGGTCAACCGGGGCACGATTTCCCGCTCGATCGTCTCTTCGTCGAGACCGTCGTAAGTTGCCCATTCGATGACCGGACCGGGCCCCACCAGGAAGGTCGCGGGCACGCCCCGCGCGCCAAGCGCAAATTGCATAAAGGCCTTCTCATCGGCGCCGACCGCCGCGAAGGGATTGCCGTATTTGCCGAGAAACAGTCGCGCCCGCGCCGGCGGATCCTTCACGTCCACGCCATAGATCGGCGCAAGATTTCGCTTTGCGAGCGCAACGACATGTTCATGCTCCGCGCGACACGTCGGACACCAGGACGCAAAAAGCACAAGCAGCGCGCGCCCTTTCGACAGATCGGCGCTGGCGAGGCCGGGAACCGGGTTTCCAGCCCCGTCGAGCAGTCCCTCGACTGGCGGCAAGTCGAATTGCGCCAGCGAATAGGGATTGAGAAGGCGCGCCGTCATGTCCTTCTTCATCCAGAAATGCTCAACGACCGCCGCGCCCGCGCCAAGGCCGACCGAACCGAGCGCGCCGAGGACGAGCCCGCGCCGGGTCGCGAAGAAGTCGGAAGGTTTCGCCATCGCGGCCTGTGTCGTCATTCGCGCGTCTCCAAAATGCTTGTTCGACGAAATTACTGCGCGAGCGGTGAACGAATGGTTTTGATCTTTTTCGAGGGTTCGTATTTGTCAAAATCCATCAAAAAGAAAAATTCGTTTGCCGGAGCTGCGCTGCGTCCTTCGTGCGAAACGGCGCGATAAAATACGCCCGTTGCGGCTCCGCGATTGCGTCATTGGCTAGACCAAATCTTCACGTCTTCCCGTCCAATTTGAAGGACAAGCGTTCAGCGAAAGCCGATGGACATGGATGAAGCCAGCAACGACATTTGTGGCGATGATTTCGATGAGGGTCTCGGTCAATTGGCGCTGTCTGAAAATGACGTTTTGGCGCTGCGCCTTGCACCGCTTTCGATCGCCTTTGTCGCGATCGGCCTGCTGTTCCTCACCCTGTTTTTCATGCGACCCGAAAACGAGCGCTTCCTGTATGCGGTCGATTCGGTCATGGCGGCGCTTGCAGCGGGGAGCCTGTGCTATTGCGCGTGGCGTCGGGCGCACGCGCCGCAGAAGCATGCGAGCCGACAGGAGTTCATCGGCGCAACTGCCGTCGCCTGCCTCGCCGGCGTCGCATTCGGTTCTGTCTCGATTGCGCTTTATGACGGCTCGGACGCACAGGCGCGCCTCCTGATCGCGTTCGCGATCATGGGCGGGATGGGCAACGCCATGACGCTCTCCTTCGCGCCGGCGCTTCTCCTGGCGTATCTGCTTCCAATCGTTGCCCAAGCCGTTTTCGCGCTGCTCGTCTCGGGCGCAGACCTGGACATTTTTCTCGCGATTCTTGTCATTTGCTACGCACAATTCATCGTCGTCGCGTCAAACTATATCGCCGCGATTGTTCGAAGCGGCATGAAGGCGCAGCGCCGGCTGGAGCGCGAGAAAGCACAGGTTCAAATCCTGATTGATGATTTCGAAGAAAGCGCCGACGACTGGCTTTGGGAGACGGACGACGCCTTGCGTCTGCGCGACGTTCGCGCGCGCCTTTCGGCAGTTGTGGGCCGCAATGCCGCGTCGCTGAACGGCTTGCCGATTGCGGCGCTCTTCGCGCCCGACGGTGCGGACGGACGCGCCGCGGCGGATATGATTGCCGGCGCGATCGCGGCGCGTCAGCCATTTCGCGACATTCTCCTGCCCGTGGCGTTCAAGGAAGACCGCCAATGGTGGCGCGTGACCGGCAAGCCGATGTTTGCGGGCAAGCGCTTCGTCGGCTATCGGGGCGTCGGCGCCGACGTTTCCATCAAGAAGCGCGCCGAAGACCGGCTCTCCTTCCTTTTACGTCACGACGCCCTGACGGATTTGTCCAACCGGCAACACTTCCAGCAGCGCGTCGCTCGCGCGGCGGCGGAACTGTGCGCCGGCGGCCCGCCCTTCGCGGGTACTGTGCGTCGATATCGATCAATTCAGGCATGTCAACGACACGCTTGGCCATCATGTTGGCGACCGGCTGCTCAAGGCTGTCGCCGAACGTTTGAAGGCGTTGCTTCCGCCCAAAACTTTTCTGGCGCGCCTGGCGGGCGGCGAGTTCGCGGCCCTTATCGCAGGCCCGGAGATCGTCGCGCGCGACGCGCTGTCTGAAACTTCTGCGCGGCTCATTCAATCCTTGAGCGCGCCGTTTCGAATCGAGGATGCGCGCATCGCGATCGCCGTGAGCGTCGGCGTCGCGACCGCGCCGCAGGATGGCGTGCATGACATCATGCGCCGCGCCGAACTCGCGCTTGATCAGGCGAAGCATATGGGCGGCGCGAACTGGCGATTTTACCAGGCGCAACTGGACGACGCGATTTGCGCGCGCCGCGCGCTCGGCGCCGAGCTTCAGATGGCGCTGGAACGCGACGAATTCATGCTTTACTTTCAGCCGCTGGTAAACGCCGCGACGCGCCGCGTTCAGGGCTTTGAGGCGCTGGCGCGCTGGCGCCATCCCTCTCGCGGCCTCATCCCGCCCGCTGAATTCATCCCCATCGCCGAAGAAATGGGGGTTATCGGATCGCTCGGCAAATGGGTGATCGAGGAAGCCTGCCGCGTCGCGGCCGGCTGGCCGGAGAGCGTCGCTGTCGCCGTGAACATCTCGCCGTTGCAATTGCGCGACGGCAATCTGCCGCAGATCGTGCGGGAGGCGCTGGCGCGCTGTCGGCTGCCAGCGCATCGCCTTGAGCTCGAATTGACGGAATCCGCCGTCCTCGAAACGACGCCCGGAACGGAGAAGACGTTACAGGAACTCGCCGAAATGGGCGTGCGCCTGTCGCTCGACGATTTCGGAACAGGATATTCGAGTCTGGGTTACCTGAGACGCATCGCCTTCCACAAAATCAAGATCGACCAGAGTTTCGTACACAATCTCCCGGAGGATCGCCGAGATACGACAATTGTCCGCGCCATCGTCGACATTGCGACAACTCTCGGCGTTTCGATCATCGCCGAGGGCGTCGAAACCGAAGATCAGTCGCGCGCGCTGACCGCGCATGGCTGCGATCAATTGCAGGGCTATCTTTTCGGCAAGCCGGCGCCGGCGGACCAAATTTGCGCCCTGCTGGCCGCGCCCGATCACGCGCTGAGATATGACGTTGAGGCGGCTTGAGCCGTGTCGGGGCGCGCCAGGCGCCCGCCGGAGAGCGGCTCGGGCGCGCCCGTCGTCGTCGGAAAGGTGAGCGGCAGGCCCTCGATCACGCGGGCGGCGAGATAGCCGAACGCCTGCGCCTCCATCGCATCGGCAGACCAGCCGACGGCGTCGGCGGTCGTCACCTTGCACGGGAGGCGCATCACCAGTTCGCGCACGAGGATCGGATTGCGCGCGCCGCCGCCGCAGACGATGAGCAACTGCGGCTGCGCTGGCAGATGCGGGAAAAGCCGGAGCACCGACGCCGCCGTAAAGGCGGTGAGCGTCGCGGCGGCGTCCTCGGTCGTTAGCCTGGTCACGGGCTCGAGCGCAAAGGCGTTGCGATCGAGCGACTTGGGCGGCGGCTGATCGAAAAAGGGATGGGCGAGCAGGCGCAGCAGCGCGGCCTCGTTGACGCGCCCGCGCGCCGCCATACGTCCATGGCGGTCGATTGGCGCGCCGGTGCGCGCAAGCATGAGATCGTCGATCAGCGCATTGCCAGGGCCCGTGTCGCAGGCGATGGGGTGGTCGTTGTCGGCGACGAAGGTCACATTGGCGACGCCGCCGATATTGAGGAGCGCCACCTCGCCCTTCATGCCGCCCGCCGTCACCAGCGCGCGATGGAAAACCGGCACGATTGGCGCGCCTTCGCCGCCCGCGGCGATGTCGGCGGCGCGGAAGTCATAGGCCACGTCGACGCCAAGACGGTTGGCGAGCGCCTGCCCGTCGCCAATCTGAATGGTGAGCTTTTGTTTCGGCCGATGCAGCACCGTCTGGCCATGAAAGCCGACGATGTCGACGGCGGTCGAATCGAGCGCATTGTCGCGCAGGAACGTCTCGACGGCCTCCGCATGGCGGTCTGTCACCATGCGTTCCGCGACGGCGAGCACGCCCGGCCTGGCGTCGCGGTCTTCGAGCGTCGCGGCCTCGGCGAGAGCATTGCGCAGCAGCGCGCGGTCGGCGTCGCTGTAGGGGTAGTGGCCCGTCGGTCCGAAGCCGACGCTGGCGTCGCCGTCCGTCTCGATCAAGGCGACGTCGACGCCATCCATCGAAGTGCCCGACATGAGGCCGATCGCGCGATAGAGGGGCAAGGGCGAATCTCCTGCGAAAATTGCACAGTAGCAGAAGCCGGGCGAGGCGTGCGCGGCGGCTTATAGCTCTAGCTTAACTATGGACATCTCTCCATCGCCACCGCTACGATTGCTTCGAGGCGAGGGAGCGGGACCAGCAATGTGGAAGGGGTTTCAGATATTCGTCATGTTCCTCTGTATCGCTGTCATCTGCCTGATGATGTAATTGTTTTACAAAGGCGGATGGAAGTTAGAGGCGGGCTCGACCAGTATCGAGTACAAAGACTTCCTCTCGATTATCCTGACCGCCCTAGCCATCATGCTCGCGATTTTGGGAACGTTTCTGGCGGCGCTTGCGGTCTTGGGTTTTGAGGCGATTCGAACGGAGGCGCGCAAAATCGCCAAAGATGAAGCCTGCAAAGCAGCGACCCTCGAAGCACGGGTTGTCGCGGGCGAGGTTGCGCCCAAGGCAGTCAACGAATATCTCAAGCAGGTCGTCCCTACGAAACAGCCGCCATATGATTACGGAAGAGCGGCGGGAGAGGACAACAACGGTGACCAAATCTCTGGCAATTGAAATCGTCGGTCAGTTCATGCGCGAGTCCCCGGTTGATGTGGAGGGGCTCGCCCGTGCTTTAGATTTGAAAATCGTCCGGCGCATTCTGCCTGACAATGAGTCCGGCAAGATAGAATGTGACGCTGCCGGCCCGTGCGTAGTTACGGTAAATGCGATCCATCCGCGCACGCGCCAGCGCTTCACGCTCGCGCATGAAATCGCCCATTTCATACTGCATCGCGACGAGATCGGAGACGGGATCACCGACAACGGAATGTATCGCAGCGGGAGACCCGAGCGGATCGAGCGGGAGGCCAACCGATACGCCGCCGACATATTGATGCCATGGCGACTGGTCATCGAAAAAGTTCGATCGGGAAAGTCGACGGCTATCGAACTTGCGCGCGAATTCGACGTATCGGCCGCCGTCGCGGAAATCAGGCTCAAGGAGTTGCAGGCTTACCTCTGAACGCGCGATTGCGGATCGGTTCTGGGCGACGAGGCGACGACCCCTGCCCCTGCGCGCCTCAACGCCGTCTCCCCTCCCACGCCCAGGCGGTGACGATCACCGTCAGCAGCGCCAGCATCGCCCATAGGCCGAGGCCCAGCGGCGCGACCTCGACGCCAACGAGCGTCGAGGCGCCCGTCTCTTTCAAGCCGATCCAGTCGGCGCCGCCATAGTGGTTCGCCTCGCGCATGTCGACAATGCGCGGCATGACGATGGGTCCGCCGCTCTTGCCGAGGCGGCGCACCGTGCCGCCGGTCGCCTCGGCGAGCGGCGCGAGTTTTTCGGTCGTCGAGACGACCTCCTGGAATTCGCGCGGATTGTCCGGGCCGACATTGACCAGCGCCGAAGAGCGCCGTCGCTTTCGAAGCGCTAAAGACCCATTTCCGGCGCATCGAGCGACGCGCGCGATAGACCCGGCTCGCTTTGGCGACAGCGCCAGCGCGATTGCTGCGCCCGGACGGCGCCGTCGCCGTCACCGGCGCCACCTGGTCCTTCAGCGTTTGGCGCTCGATCGTCACGTCGCGCCCGCGCGCCTCGGCGCGCAGCGCCTCTTCTTCGAGATCGGGCTCCTTCATCAGCCAATGCGCGAGGCGGCGCAGCAGATCGACGATGCGGGCCGCCGCCCTCGAAGCCGCGCGCCCAGAGCCACATCTGATCCGTCAGCAGCAGCGCGACGCGGCCCTTGCCCTCATGCGAGAGCACGAGCAGCGGCTTGTCGTCGCGCGCCGGACAGGACGAATGTGCCGCTCGAGCACATTGGCGTCGACCTGGCGGAACCAGTCGCCCCATTGCGGCGGATCGGCCTTGGCGCCCGGCAGCCCGCGCGTGACCGGATGTTTCTCGCCGTCCGTCGCTGACCCGCGCGCTGGAACGCCTGTTGAACAGCGCGCCGTCCGGTCGCGCCGGCAGAATGTCGCCGAGCGGCGAATAATAAAGCCCCCGCGGCTCGCGTAATCCGGCCCGACGGCCGCCAGAAAAGCGCCGCCGTTGTCGCACATAGCGCGCGATATTGTCGAAATAGACCGACGGCAGAAGCGTCTGGTTCGAATAGCGGTCGAAGATGATGAGATCGAATTCGTTGATCTTGCGGCCGAAGAGATCGGCGGTCGGAAAAGCGATCAGCGACAATTCGTTGATCGGCGTGACGTCCTGCTTTTCCGGCGGCCGCAGAATGGTGAAATGCACCAGATCGACATTGGCGTCGGACTCGCAGCAGATTGCGCCACATGCGCTCGCCCGGATGTGGCTCGCCCGAGACGAGCAGCACCTTGAGCTTGTCGCGCACGCCCTCGATCGTGACGACCGCCTTGTTGTTGACGAGCGGTCAGTTCGTCCGGGCAGCGGCGGAACTTCGAGTTCGACGATATTCGGCGCCGCCATGGTCGATCTTGACCGGAATGTTGACGATCTCGCCGGGCATGGGGCTGCAGGTCGGCGATCGCTCGCCGTCGCGGCGCACGGTGATCGGCGACCGGCTCGCCATCCCCGCCCGTATCGATGACGCGGGCGCGGATCGTCTGCTCCTTGCCGACGATGCCGAAGCGCGGCGCCTCGACGAGCTCGATGCGACGATCGCGCTCGCCTTCATGGCCAGTGATCAGGGCATGAACCGGCGCGCTTGAAAGCCCAGCGCCTCGGCCTTGCCCGGAATATCGTGAACGACGCCGTCCGTGACGAGAATGACGCCGCCGACGCGTTCGGGCGGCACGTCTTTCAGTGCCTGCTCCAGCGCGCCGAACAGCTTGGTGCCGTCGTTGCCGCTCGCGTCGTTCGTCACGCTCACGACGCGCGTTTCGAAGCCGGGAAATTTCGCCAGAGCGGCGTCGAGCGCGACGCGCGCGGCTTCGGTCTGAGCGGCGCGGTCGCCGAAATTCTGGCTCTCGCTCTTGTCGACGACGACCGCGACGATGGATTTCTGCGGGTCGCGCTTTTCCGTGATCAGCGCGGGATCTGCGAGTGCGGCGAGAAGCAGCGCGAGCGCCAGCGCCCGCAGAGGCGTCCCGCGGTGACCGGCCGCGGCTCCAACGAGCAGCACACATATCGCCGCAAGCGCGAGGGCGCCGAAAAGCGGCCAGGGCAGGAGCGGCGAAAAGGCCAGTTGCAAATCGCTCATATGCGCCTCGCAGGCGCGCGCGGGCCAGAATTGCGCGACGCGCTGACAGAGGCCCAAACCCCGCTCACTGGCCGAGCCTTTCCAGCAGGTCGCGCACATGCACCTGGTCGGATTTGTAATTTCCGGTGAGCGTATACATCACGAGGTTGACGCCGCCGCGCAGCGCCAGCTCCCTTTGCCGGGCGCCGCCGGGCGTGAGCGGGAACAGAGGTTGGCCGCGCTTGTCCTGCGCCCAGGCGCTGGCAAGGTCGTTCGAGGTGATGACGATGGCCGAGACGCTGTCGGTCGCGCGCACGGGCCGCGCGGCGTCGTCCCGCGTTTCGGGCGGCAGGGCCTCGACCCAGGTTTCTCCCGCTGCGTAGCGCCCGACAAAACCATCGAGAAGATAGAACGTCTTGGTGATGACGTGGTCGCGCGGGACGGTTTCGAGCTCGGGAATGTCCAGCCCCTTGGTCAGTTCGCGCAGCCATTGCGTTTCCGGGGTTGGCCCGCCCCCCGGCCTTTGCGCAAGCGCGTCGCGCGTGTCGAAGACAATTGTCCCGCCCTGCTTCATATAGGCGGCGACCTTGGCGACGGTGCGCGGCGAGAGCTCGGCGCCGAGGCGACGATCGGCCAGTAGAGCATCGGATAGAAGGCGAGTTCATCCGTTGCCGGATTGACGCCGACGGGATCGGCGGGCGAAAAGGAGGTGCGCTGCGACAGCGCCTTCGACAACGCCTCCAGCCCGAGCCGCGACACCTCGTCGACCTTGGCGTCGCCCGAGGCGACGTAGGCGAGACGCGAGGCGAGCGCCGCCTCGCGGTCGCGTTGCGACACGACGCCTTTCGCCAAGGGTTCGGCGCGCGCCTCCTGCCAATGCGCCGCTGCGAAAATCACGAGGATCGCGCCCGCCGCCGCCGGAAAGCGCCGGAGCCGAAGCTTGCCCGAGAGCAGCAGCGCGAAGACCGCATCCGCCAGAAAGGCGACGAGCGCCAGGGCGAGCAGCGGCCCTCTGAAGTCGACAGGCGCGCCGGATTTCAGCGCGGCGGGCGCGAGACCCGCGCCTGCAAAGTCAAAACGCGCAAGCGCATCCGTGGCGCGCAGGGTCTGCAGGGCGACGAAAGAGTTGCCGGCGCCGTAGAATCCCGGCGGATGGGCGAGAGACGCGGAACCATCGAAATGAGCGGGAATCGCCTGCGCGTTCGGGCCCGGCGCCCGAGCGCGCCGAAACCGTCGAGCGCCTTGAGCGGCGCGAAGAGCTGCTGCTCCGACTGCGCCGCGGCGTCCTCCTCCCCCGATGCGGGAACCGACTCTCCCGCCATGGCGCAGACGCGCTTCAGCATGTCGACGAAGATGCCGGAAATGGGCAGATTCGACCAGCTCGTATCCGCGTTGACGTGGAAGAGCACGATCAGGCCCTTGCCGCGCCGCTCCGCAGTCACGAGCGGCGTTCCATCGGACAGCCGCGCCCAGCTCTTTTGCGCAAGGCCCCGGTCCGGCTCGGCGAGCACCTGCCGCTGGATGGTCACGTCCTTCGAGGCGGGCAAGCCGAAGAAGGGGCTGCCGGCGTCGAAATCGGCGAGCGCCTTGGGCGTCTCCCAGGACATGGCGCCGCCGAGCACGCGCCCATTGCGGCGCAGGCGCACGGGCAGGAGGTCGTCCGCGGAATTGGCGAGGCGTGGCCCAGCGAAACGGATCAGCGTTCCGCCCTCGTCGACGAAGCGCGCGAGCGCGTCATAGGTCTCTCCGGGCGCAAGCGAGACATCGGCGAGCGCAACGACGTTGGGCTGTTCGGCGAGCAGCGTTTCGATCGGATCGACAGCTCCCGGTCGCGCCTGCCTCACCTGCGCAAAGGGAGCGAGCGCCTTTTCGAGATAATAGGCCGCCGACAGGAGCGGTTGCGCTTCATCGAGGCTGGCGCCGGCGACGAGCGCCACGCGCCGCACTTTCGAGCGCGCGTCGAGCAGCGCGACCGCCCCGGCGGAATTCTCGCCCTCGATGCGCAGCAGCGCGACGTCGTTGCGCAATTCGACCGGCAGGTCGAGCCGGGCCCCTGCCCGCAGCGCGCCGCCAAAATCGGCGACGGCGCGGCCGATCGCCTGACCTTTCGAGTCGTAGGCGGCGATTGTCGCGGCGCCGGGGCCGGACGCGTCGGGACGCAAGGCGTCGACCGACAAGGCGGCGGAGTTGTTTACGGGCGCGGCGAGAGCCAGCGGCGCGTGGTCGTCGACGAGAACCTCGACCCGCGCGCCGGCGTCGGCCGCCGTCTTCAGGCGGCTGGCGAAGGCCTGGGCCTCGCCCTGCGCCAGCGCGTCGCTGATCCAGACGAGGCGCGCTTTGGGGTTTGCGCGCGTGAATGCGTCGACCTGCCCGGCCGCCCCGCGACGGTCCGGAAGATAGGGCTTGGGCCGTGCCGAGCGCAATTTCTCGAGTGCGCGCGCGGCGTCGGTCAGGGCGGGCGCCGCCGCTTCGGAGACGCTCATGACCGCGACGGGCGCCCCGCCGCGCGCGGCGCTCTCGATGACGGCGCTGGCGGCCGCGATGCGCCGCTCCCATGTTGGCGCCGACGCCCAGCCGTCGTCGAGCGCCACCAGCGTGGGCGCCGCGGAGACGACCGGCGCGCCGCTCGGGCTCCACAGGGGCCCCGCCATGGCGAGCGCCAGCGCCGCGGCGAGCGTCAGCCGCAGGAGGAGAAGCCACCATGGCGTCTTGGACGGCGTTTCCTCATCCTTGCGCAGTTCGCGCAGGATTTTCGTCGGCGGAAAGACGATCTCGCGCGGACGCGGCGGCGTCACGCGCAATAGCCAGTAAATGAGCGGGAGGCTGAGGAGACCGACGAGCGCGAGCGGCGCGGCGAAGGAGAGCCCGCCCATCACAGCTCCTCCTCGACGCCATGCAGGCCCATGGCGAGCGCGAGCGCGGCTTCGGCCGCCGGCCGGTCGGTGTGGTGCTGGAGAAAGAGAAAGCCCGCCGCCCGGGCGGCGGCCCGCACGGCCTCGCGATGCGCGTCAAAATGCCTGGCGTAGGCATCGCGCACGCGGCGCGCGTCGCCCGCGTGGAAGGGCGCCCCGCCGTCGGTGTCGAGAAACATGCTCTCGCCCGCGAACGGAAAGCTCTCCTCGCTGGGGTCGATCACCATCAGCAGCGCGCCGGAGGCGCCGGCGTCGGCAAACCGCGCCAGTCGCGCAGCGAGCGCTTCGTGATCGTTGAGGAAATCCGAGATAAGCACGACGCGCGCGCGGGCGCGAAGGCGCGCCTCCGGCGGCAGTTCATCCCGCGCCGTCGTTTCGGCGCTTTCGAGAACAGCGCGCGCGAGCCGGTCGATCACGTCGCGCGCGGAAATGGGCGCGGTGAGGCCCAGAGCCGAGACGCGCTCGCCGCCGCGCACGAGGACATCGGCGAGCGCCAGGCCGAGCGTCACCCCGCGCGCGAGCTTGTCGTCATTGGCGAGCGTGGACGCGAAGGCCATGGACGGCGAGCAATCCATCCAGAGGAAATAGTCGTGGGCCGCCTCCCATTCGCGCTCGCGCACATAAAGATGGTCGCTGCGCGCGGAGCGGCGCCAATCGATGCGATGCGCCGCCTCCCCGTCGGTGAAGGGGCGATATTGCCAGAAGTTCTCGCCCTGCCCGGCGCGGCGGCGGCCATGGACGCCATAGGCGACGCTCGCGGCGATCTCGTGAGCGCGATTGACGATGCGCGGGAGGCGCGCGGCGAGATCGGCCGCCGCCGCGCCGTCGGCGGCGCCGCGGCGCGCGGGATCATAGGCGCGGACCTCGACTGGCCGGATCATGCGGGGACGCCACGGCGACGTCGCACCCGACGTCGGCTGCGGTTGCGGGGCGCAGCCATCAGCCGATCCGGGAGACGAGCTTTTGGATCAGCTCGGCGATGCTGATCTCGCGGCGCGCCGCGAAATTCAGCGCCATGCGATGACGCAGCACCGGCGCGGCGAGCGCGGCCACGTCGTCCAGCGAGGGCGCAAGTCGGCCCGTGACGAGGGCTCGGGCGCGCGTTGCAAGCATCAGGGCCTGGGCGGCGCGCGGTCCCGGCCCCCAGGAGACATGCGGCGCAATCGTCGGATCCCCCTCGCCGGGACGCGCGGCGCGCACCAGGTCGAGAATGGCGTCGACCACCTTGTCGCCCACCGGCAGACGGCGCACGAGACGCTGCGTCGCCATCAGTTCCTCGGCGTTGAGCGCCTGCACGATCTCCGGCGACGTCTCGCCCGTGGTTTCGAGAAGCACGCGGCGTTCGCTGGCGCGATCGGGATAATGCACGTCGATCTGCAAGAGAAAGCGGTCGAGCTGGGCTTCGGGGAGCGGATAGGTTCCCTCCTGCTCCAGCGGGTTTTGCGTCGCGAGCACATGGAAGGGGCGCGGCAGGTCGTAGCGCTTGCCCGCGACGCTGACGTGATGTTCCTGCATCGCCTGAAGCAGCGCCGATTGCGTGCGCGGCGAAGCGCGGTTGATTTCATCCGCCATCAGGAGTTGCGCGAAGATCGGCCCCTTGATGAAGCGGAAGGAGCGCGATCTGTCGGCGCCTTCCTCCAGCACTTCCGAGCCGATGATGTCCGCGGGCAGCAGGTCGGGCGTGAATTGCACGCGCTGCTCGGCCAGGCCCAGCGCCTTCCCCAATGTCTCGACCAGCTTCGTCTTGGCCAGACCGGGCACGCCGACAAGAAGGCCATGCCCGCCCGCGAGCAGCGTGACGAGCGCCTGCTCGACGACCTCGTCCTGGCCGAAGATGACGGCGCCGATGGCGGCGCGGGCGCGGCCGATGTGGTCCAAAGCGCGCGCGGCGGATTCGGCGACGGCGGTTTCCAAAGGCGCGATATTGCTCGAGGTCATGGGCGCGGACGGTCCATCTGCGACAGGTTGGCGAGAAGATAGGGATCGGCGGCCGCAATTGCATCAGTCGCCGGGCGCGCCATCTTCGCGGGGCGGGCGCGCCATCTTCGCGGGGAGGGTCTTCCTCCCGGCGCGATTGTGGCCTGTGCGCAGTCTTTCCGTCAAACCCGCGCGAATTAAGGCGGCGACAACTCAGTAACGGGCGTAGATCGGCCCTCTTGGCGGCGGTGCGAGCGGAGCCTGTTCGCTGAAGCGAATATTGAGCCCTACGCGGAAGAGTTGCCCCTCGTAGCGCGTATAGGCGCGCGAAAAATTCACCCAGGCCGGACCGAGCACGACGCCCGTCGGATCGCGCTGCGCGACGAGCGGCGTCGCGACGGAGCCCAACCCATAGTAAAGATACTCGCCCTTTATGCTCACGCTCGGGAAGATCATCCATTCCGCGCCGAAGCCGGCCGCCAGGCCGACGGCGATCTTGGAATAGCCCGCCTCCGCGGACCAGCTCGCCGTCGCGAAAGGCGCCAAAGGCGGCGGCCCGTAGGCCTGGAGCACGCCGTAATTCCCGCTCACCGAGCCATAGGCGAGGCCCGCCGTGCCGTATAGCAGAAGTGTCGGCATCGCGAGATAGCCGACGCGCAGGCGAAGCGTGCCGAGATAGTTCAGCGAGCGCATCCCTTGCGTAAAAGCGCCCACGCGAAAACCGCCGCCGCCGGGAACGTCGAAGAGAACGGCGCCGCTCGCCTTGGACTGGACGTTGCTCATCCCCTGAATATCGGTCTCGGCGCCGATGACGAGGCCGCCCGCCTGCCAGTCGTAACCGAGCTGAACGCCGCCGGCGAAACCCGATGTCGGAGCGGAGAGGCTTTGGTTCCCCGCCGCGACGGCGGTCGCCGCGATCCGGTATTCGACGGGCGCGGCGGCCCGCAATTGCACGAGGTCCTGCGCCGGCGTGATAAAAGGCGAGATATTGTAACTGTAGCCCGCGTTGACGCCGAAAAAGAGTCCCGTCCAACTGATGAGCGGCGGCGGCGCATAGCGCGGCGGGGGCTCATAGGCGAGATCGGCCGCGCGGGCCGAAAGACAGCCCGTCAACGCCAGCGACACGCAACCGAGCATCCAACTTCTCATAAACCGCACTTAGGTTTGAGCTTTACTCTCATCCGATCGTCGCGCCGCGACCTCGCCATCGGGTTAATTTGGCGACTCACCGGCGAATCGCGTCGCGGGCTTACAAACGATGCTTAAGAGGAAGCTACTATCGCGGCCCTCTGACGCCGACGCGCGAGGCGTGCGAAAAACATGTATAAGTCGCCCCCGACAACAGCCGGAAAGGCCCCCTCGCCCATGTGGCGCGCATTCGTCGAGACGTTCCTCCTCTTTCTTGCCCCCTTCGTCGCCTACGTGCTCTTTCATCTGGCGCAACGGCGCTGGCCCTTCGTGGGGGAGCTTTGGCATGGGCGCGTCGTCTCGCTCCTCACCATTGCGGGACTGCTGCTGACGATCGTCGGCATCGTGACGATCGGCCTCCTCGGCGTCGAGCAGGGGGCCTACGTCCCGGCTCATGTCGAAAACGGGAAGGTCGCGCCGGGCCGCTTCAAATGAACGCGGCCGCGCGCCTCCTCGACGATCCGCGGCTCGCCACACTTTTCGCCGCTCTGGCTCCGACCGGCGCCGAAACCCGTGTCGTCGGCGGCGCGGTCCGCGACGCGCTCTATGGTTTTCGCCCGCATGAGATCGACGTTGCGACGACGGCCTTGCCGGAGGCGGTTCTCGCGGCCGCGCAAAAGGCTGGCCTCAAGGGCGTGCCCACCGGAATTACGCATGGGACGGTGACGATCGTCGTCGCCGGGACGCCGTTCGAAGTGACGACGCTGCGCGAAGATGTCGAGACCGACGGCCGCTTTGCGAAAGTGCGCTTTGGCGGCGATTTCGAACAGGACGCGCGGCGGCGCGACTTTACGGTTAACGCCCTGTCGCTGACGCCGGACGGCGCGCTCCATGACTACACCGACGGTCTCGCCGACATTGGCGCCAGACGCATCCGCTTCATTGGCGACGCGGCGACGCGCATCCGGGAGGATTATCTGCGCATCCTGCGGTTCTTCCGGTTCAACGCCTCGCATGGCGCCGGCGACTTCGACCGCGACGGCCTACACGAGTCGATCCTGGCGCGGGACAATCTCTCTCGCTTGTCGCGCGAGCGCGTGCGCGCCGAGCTGCTCAAGCTGCTGCCCGCCCCTCGCGCGCCACAGGTCATGCGCGCCATGGCGCAAGCCGGGATCATCGAGATCATTCTCGGCATGGGCTATCCGCAACGGCTCGAACGTCTTGCCGCCGCCGAGGCCGCGCGCGACGCGCCCGCCGATGCGGTCCTGCGCCTCGGCGCCTTCGCCGTCGCCACTGTCGAAGACGCGGAGCGGCTGCGCGGGAGGCTGCGCCTCTCCAACGAGGAAACCGCGCGATTGATCGCGGCGGCGCGCGCGCGCGTTCCGCTGCATGGCCGCGAGACGCCGCCGCCGCCCTCGCATCTGCGCGAAATGCTCTTCCTCTGCGGGGCCCGCGCCGCGCGCGACGCGCTGGCCCTCGCCGCCGCCGAGAGCAGCGCGCCGAGCGTCGACCCCGACTGGCGCGAGGCGGCGCGTTTTCTCGAGGAAACCCCCGCGCCGGCCTTCCCGATCACAGGCGCCGATCTTCTCGCGCGCGGACTTTCTCCCGGCCGCGACCTTGGCGATACGTTGAAGGCGCTGCAGGCGAAATGGATCCGCGCCGGTTTCCCGCGCGATCCGGCGATCGTGCGAAAATTGCTCGAGGAGGCGGTGCGCGAGAGGGAGTGACCCGCGTCAGGCGGCCTGCCGCTCCGCTTCCGCCAGCCGGTCGAAGACGCTGAGCAACATCGCCTTCTTGTCGAAGTTCAGGACTTCCGTCTCCCGCGCGAGGCTTTGGATGTCCTCCCAGGCGCGGGCGTAGCCGATGAGGCGTCCCGGCCCCGCGCCGCGCTGGGACAACCCGCGCACGCGACGGTCCACATGATGCTCGAGCGCGCGCATGAAGGCCTCATAGGCGGCTTCATTGTCGCGGCCGTTGAGCTTGTCGGCGAGCATATGGACGCCGAACCAGTCGACCTGCGGCAGGCGCTCGAAAAGCCGCGCGACAGTCGCGTCGAAGGCCATGGCCTCGCCGCTCAGCAGGCGCAGCGTCTCGCGCACCGAGCCTTCCGCGCGCGCCGCCGCCGCCGCGATCTCCGCGGGCGGGCGGTCGCTCCAGGGGGGCCCAAGCGCGGCCACCGCTCCGACGATCTCGTCCTGCGTCAGCGCGCCGAGCAACAGCTTGCGACAGCGCGAGCGGATCGTCGGCAGAATACGGCCGGGCTGATGCGCGACGAGAAGAAAGAGCGCGCGCTCGGGCGGCTCCTCGATGAGTTTCAGGAGCGCGTTCGCCGCGTTGCGATTGAGGTCGTCGGCGCTATCGATGATGCAGACGCGCCAGCCGCCCGTTCCCGAAGCCTGACGGAAGGCGCGCGAGGCCTCGCGCACCTCGTCGACGCGAATCTCCGTGCGATGCTTCTTGTCCTTCTCGTTCCAGCCGCGCCGAAGCAGGGAGACGTCGGCGAGCGCGAGCGTCGCGATCCGGCGCGCCGCCGGATGATCGGGCGCGACGGCGAGCGTCGTGGCCTGCTGAACGGCGGGCGCGGCCGGATCGGGAAAAGCGAGCAGGAAACGCGCAAATCGCCACGCGAGCGTCGCCTTCCCGATCCCTTCCAATCCCCCGACGATCCAGGCCTGGGCGAGGCGATTGCGCCTGTAGGCGTCGAGCAGATCGAATTCCGCCGCGCCATGGCCGAACAGCGCGTTCGTCTCGCGCGGATGCGGCGCGCCGTCGAACCGATCGCTCTCCGGGGGGCCGGCGGAGTCCTTGCTCATTGGGCCGCGGCGGGCGTCGTCTCGAGGAAGCGGGCCTCGACGAGCTGACGAATGGCGCGCGCGACCTCCTCGGCGGGCAGGGAGCCGTTCACGACGCAGCAGCGCTCGGGTTCCTGATCGGCGATATCGAGAAAGGCGCGGCGCAGCTCCTCATGGAAGCCGTCGTCCTCGGCCTCGAAACGGTCCGCGCGCTGGCCCGCGACGGCGCGGCGACGGGCGGCCCGCGCCAGCCCGTCCTTCGCGGGGAGATCGATGACGATGGTGAGGTCGGGTCGCACGCCGCGCAGCGCCGCCTGCTCCAGGAGGGCGATGGCCCGCCGATCGACCTTGCCGAGCGCCCCCTGATAGGCTCGGGTCGAATCGGCGAAACGGTCGCAAAGCACGAAGGCGCCGCGTTCGAGCGTCGGCGCGATGAGCCGGTCGATGTGATCGATTCGGGCGGCGGCGAAAAGCGCGGCCTCGGCCAGCGGCCCCAGCGGGGCGACGCGGCCGGAGAGAAGAATGCGCCGCAGGCGTTCCGCCCGTGGCGTGCCTCCGGGCTCACGGGTCGCGACCGCGTCAATGCCGCGCGCGCGCAAATGCGCGGCAAGCCTCTCGAGCTGCGTCGACTTGCCGACGCCCTCGCCCCCCTCGAAAGTGATGAACCGGCCTCGTTCGGCGCGCGTCATTTCCTTCCCGACAGCTTCTCGTGGATCTTCGCGGCGGCATATTCGTACACGGCGTCGAAAGCGCGGCGCGAGAGCGACCCCTCCTCGACCGACTCGCTCGCCTCCAGCGGCTGTTCGAGTACGATCGTGCCCCCGCGTTTTATCTCGAGCTTGCCGATCTTCTGCCCGGATTCGACGGGGGCGATCACGGGCCCCTCATAGACGATCTTGCCCGAGAGCTTTTCGCCCCCGCCGCGCGGCAGCAGAACCTTCACGTCCGTTTTGGAGACCAGTTCCACCGAGCCTTTGGTCCCGCCGTAGATCTGAGCCGGGCCGACGGCCTCCCCGGCCTTGAAGAGGTCCTTCTCCTCGAAATTGCGGAAGCCCCATTGCAGGAGCTTGCGCGCCTCCTCGGCTCTGTCCTTCGCGGTCCGGGCGCCATAGACGGCGACGATCGAGCCGCCGCCCGTCCTGAATCGCCGAGCCGACGACGCCGAAGTCGTCCTTCTCGATATTGCCGGTCTTGAGCCCGTCCGCGCCAATGCTCATCGTCAGCAGCGGATTGCGGTTCTGCTGGCGGATGTTGTTCCAGGTGAACTCCTTCTCGCCGAAGTATTTGTAATAGTCCGGATAGGTGCGGATGACATGGAGGGCGAGCTTCGCCATTTCGCGCGGGGTGACCTTCTGGTCATCGCTCGCCTTGCCCCAGGGGTTCCCGAAGCGCGATTTCACGAGACCGAGTTCCGACGGCGCGCTTGTTCATGCGCATGACGAAGGCCTCCTCCGAGCCCGCGACGCCCTCGGCCAGCACCAGCGCGGCGTCATTCCCTGAGTCGATCAGGAGGCCGCGCAACAGATCCTCGACGCGCGCCCGGCTGTTGATCTTGAGGAACATCGCCGAACCGCCGGCGGGCGCGCCGCCGTTGCGCCAGGCGTATTCGGAAACCGGCAACTCGTCCGTGAGCTTGAGCCGACCCTCGGCCAATTCGCGAAAGACGATCTCGGCGGTGAGAATCTTGACCGTGGAGGCGGGCGTGACGAGATCGTCCGCGCCTTTTTCGAAGAGGACCGTATTGGTCCCCGCGTCGATCAGAATGGCTTGCGGGACACTCGTTTGAAATCCCTCGGCCTGGGCGACGCCGGTCGAAAGAAACATGCAGAAAAGGACAAGCGCCCCGAGGGCTGACCCGGATCGAAACACGTGGACGCTCCGCAATGTCAGTGAGCGCCGTTGCAGGCGGCGCGCGGCGGAGAATGACGCCGGAACAAATAAATTGCAACGCGCGCCAGCGCGTTAGCGATGAGCGCCGCTCAGTTCAGGGCCTGTCGCGACGGCGGCGTCGGAATCGCGGCCGCCTCGTGCCGCCGAGGAGGCCGGACGCATCGGCGGCAGAGGCGCGGCATGTTTTGGCTTCGCCTTTCCGCCTGTCGACGGAGCGTCCGGCTCCGCCTGGGCCTCTCGCCGGCGGGGCCCGCGTTTTCGGCGATCGGTTCGGGCCGGCTTTCCGGCGCGGCATAGGACACCGTTTCGGTTTCGGCGCGGGGCGTCTCGTCGGAGCCGCGACCGACAGCATCGCCGACGCGGATCGGCTCCTGGCGCGGGCGACCATGACAGGCGCGGCGCCGTCGAGCGCGGCGGGCTCGCCGTCATCGCGCAGTGTCGCGAGCAGCTTGGCGTCGTCGTCGCCGGCGAGATTGGCGCGGCCGATCCATTCGACCTTTACCCGAGCCGTCCCGCGGAACGGAAATCCAGCGCCTCTGCGACCCGCTGCGATACGTCCATGACCCGACCCCCGTGATAGGGCCCGCGATCGTTCACGCGCACGACGATGGAGCGGGTCTTGGCAGATTAGTGACCCGCGCATAACTCGGGAGCGGCATCGTCGGATGGGCGGCGCGAAATCGATTCGCGGTCGAAAATCTTCGCCATTGGCTGTGCGGCGACCGTGGAAGTCCGAGCCATACCAGGACGCGGAGCCGACCGCGGCATAGGGCTTTTCGGCGGGATAATAGGTCTGGCCCGCGATCTTGTAGGGCTTGCCGACCATGTAATTGCCGCCGCCCTTGGGAACGTCCTCGCCGTCAGCGACGACGCGCGGACTGGCGCGAACGCCGTAGCGCGGATCGACGCCCCCGGAGCCGCCAAGGCCCGCTATTCTTGGGGAGGAGCTGGTCGCGGCGCATCCGGCCAGAGACGCGAAAGAAAGCAGAATGAGCGAACTGCGAAGCAATTTCGACGAGGATTTCAGCGTCATCGGCACGCGTTCAGGCTCCCGGATTGGCGGATCGCCGCGATGAGCGGTCCTGTCTCAGGCGATCCCCTGCTCTCCCCAACTGCGCACCCGGCAAACGATTTCGCCTTTGAGCGATGACGTCTTCGAGCGCACGCGACGACATCTGATTCTCCAGACCGTCGCGCCGGAGTGTCTGCAATAGATCTAACCTTGCCGTTAACGTCACGGCCCGGCTTGGGCGAGAAGGGGGCGCGATTGCGGCTGAAATCGGGCGGCGCCCACGGCAACGCCGCGAACCCGCCGATTTGGAACCGGGTGTGGCCGCCGCGCCACAGCCAGGCCGCTGCTCAGCGCAGGCGGGCGAGATCAATGATCCGGGTTTCGACCCGTTCGACGCCGCGGAACCAATTCGGCGACAAGCGCGCCGCGACATGAAAGCGCTCGCCGCGCCCGCCGAGCAGCGCGTCGCCGAGCGGCCCGCCCACCGCGCGAAAGGCGATGGCCTCGACCGAGGCCCCGTCGCCAGACCGCAGGCGGGCCCGGACATGGCTTTCTCCGACGACCACGGCCTGGACCAGCCGCTGTTCGGGAAGGGCGAAGACTGGCTCCGGGTTACCCTGCCCATATGGGCCGGCGCTTTCCACCCGGCGCAGGAGATCGAGGGTCACCCCGCGCGCGGCGACCGAGGCGTCGATCACCAGCGCGTTCGCGTCGCGCGCGGACTCGACGGCCCCAGTCAGCGCCTGGTCCAGAAAGGCGCGAAAGTCGTCGAGCTGCGCCCGCGTCGACGGTGACTCCCGCCGCCATGGCGTGACCGCCGCCCTTGACCGCCAAGCCGAGATCGACGGCGCGGCGCACGGCTTTCCCGAGATCGACGCCACTTAAACTTCTACCTGAACCTGTTCCGTTATCGCCATTAAAAGCAATTGCGAATGATGGTGTATTAAAGCGTTCCTTCAGGCGCGACGCGATGAGCCCGACGACGCCGGGATGCCAATCCGCGCCCTCGACGACGAGGCAGGAGAGGCGGTTCGTTCGCGCCAGTTGCGCCTCGCCAAGCGCGATCGCCTCCTCGAGAACGACCTTTTCGAGTCCTCGCCTTTCGCCGTTCAGCCGGTCAAGCTCGCGGGCGATCTGCGCCGCCTCGATGGGGTCCGAGAGCGTCAGAAGCCGCGCGCCGAGCCCCGCGTCGCCGATCCTGCCGCCGGCGTTTATTCTTGGGCCGAGCGCAAATCCAAGGTGATAGGCGCGTGGCGGCCCATCCATTCGGGCGGCGTCCATGAGGGCCGCAAGACCCGGTCGCGCGCGGTTGCGCATGACCGCGAGTCCCTTTGCGACGAAGGCGCGATTGAGGCCCGTGAGCGGCGCGACGTCTGCGACGGTCGCGAGGGCGACGAGATCAAGCGCGGCGAGGAGATCCGGCGCTGGCCGCGCATCGCCCCAGAAATCGGCCGCGCGCAACCGCCGGGTGAGCCCGGCGAGCGCGAGAAAGACGACTCCGGCGGCGCAGAGGCCGCCCTGTCCCGAGAGATCGTCCTGGCGGTTGGGGTTGACGATCAAGGCTTCGGGCAACGCCTCAGGAGCCTGGTGATGATCGAAGACGACGACGTCGAGACCCAGCTCCCGCGCCGCCTGAAAGGGCTCGTGGCTGACCGTGCCGCAATCCACGGTGACGAGGAGGGTCGCGCCCCGCGCGGCGAGGGCGCGGATCGCCTCGGTGTTGGGACCATAGCCCTCGAAGATGCGATCGGGGATATGGACGAGCGGTTGCGGCGCGCCGGCGGCGCGCCAATAGTCGACGATCAGCGCGCTAGGCGCAGGCGCCGTCGACGTCATAATCGCCGAAAACCGCGATCTGCTCGCCTGACAGGATCGCATCGCGTCAGCCGCTCGACGGCGGCGTCCATATCCGTCAAGCGTCGAGGGGTCGGGCATCAGCTCCTTCAGCGTCGGGTCAAGGTAGCGCGCGGCGTCGGCCGCCGCGACGCCCCGCCCCGCCAGGATGCGCGCAAGGAGATCGTCGAGCCCATGCGCCTGAACGAGCGCCAGCGCCTGCGCTTCGCCAAAGCCGTCGAGCCGCGCGCGCCAGGGCCGCCCCGTGACGGAGCGTTCAACGCCGAGAAAGGCGCCGGGGGTGACGGGCGGATCACGCATTGCCGAGAGCACGCCTCCAAGACGCCGGGAGCGGCGCGGAACGCTGGGAGCCTAAGCCTTTGTGTGGGAGTTTACACGTCCGCGCCGATGGACGTCTCGCGCGAACGGTCCCAGGCGCGACTGAAACCTGCGGCGCGGGTCGCTGGTTGATGACAAGGGCAGGCAGGAGGGGAGTTGCACCATGAGCGAAACGATTCGACTTGAATGCGACGGCGACTTTGCGGAGATTCTGCCTTTCGGCGCGGAACTGTCGGCCTGGCGCGCCGAGGGCGTCGACCTCCTCTGGGCGAAGGACCCGAAGATCTGGGACCAGACCGCGCCGATCCTGTTCCCGGTCGTCGGATGGACCCGCGATGGCGCGGTAAGGGTCGAGGGGCGGCGCTATCCGCTGGCGCTTCACGGCTTCGCCTGGAACAAATGTTTTGAGATCGCCGAGCGTCGTCCCGATTATCTGCGTCTGGTCCTCCTCGACGACGCCGAGACCCACGCGCTTTATCCCTTTGCCTTTCGCTTAGACGTGGCGTTTCAGCTTCGCAAGGGCAATCTCGAGAACCGTCTGACCGTAACCAACGCCGACCCCCGACCCCTGCCCTATGCCTGCGGCCTGCATCCGGCCTTCCGCTGGCCGCTCGCAGGCTCCGCCGCCCGGCACGCGATCATTTTCGAAAAGCCGGAACGGCCGGAAGTGCCGGTCATCGGCCCCGGCGGGCTGTTCTCCAAGCCGGCGCGACGCACGCCGCTCGAGGGCCGCCGACTGCCGCTCGACCCGGACATGTTCGCCCGCGACGCCCTCTGTTTCCTCAATCTCGCGAGCGAGAGCCTCGTCTTCGACAATGGCGCGGGGGCGCGGCTGCGCGTCGACCTCGACGATTTCCCCCATGTCGGCTTCTGGACGCTGCCGCCGGCGAATTATCTCTGCATCGAGCCCTGGACGGGGTATGGCGACCCCGAGGATTTCTACGGCGACCTTTATGAAAAGCCGTCGATGCGCGTCTGGCCCCCGGGCAAAGCGGAAGCCATGGCGCGCGTTTTGCCTTTGAGCGGAGCGCCCCTTTTGTTAGGAAAAGGGGTCCAAGCCGTTACGGGAATCGCTTTTCATGACCATCGCCGACAGCGTCATCGAGGCCATCGGGCGCACGCCGCTCATCGAATTGCGCGCCGCGTCGAAAGCCACCGGATGCCGCATCCTCGGCAAGGCCGAGTTCATGAACCCCGGCGGCTCGGTCAAGGACCGCGCCGCGCTGTACATCGTCGCAGGACGCCGATCGCGCGCGGCGCGCTCCAGCCCGGCGGCGTCATCGTCGAGGGCACGGCCGGCAATACCGGCATCGGTCTGGCCCTGGTCGCCAACGCGATGGGCTTTCGCACCGTGATCGTCATCCCGCGAACGCAGAGCCAGGAAAAGAAGGACATGCTGCGCCTCCAGGGCGCGCAGCTGAGTCGAAGTGCCGGCCGTCCCCTACGCCAATCCCAATAACTACGTGAAGCTCTCCGGCCGGCTCGCCGAACGCGCTGGCGACGGAGCGATCCCGCCGGCGCGATCTGGGCCAACCAGTTCGACAATGTCGCCAACCGCGAGGCCCATGTCGCGACGACCGGCCCAGAGATCTACGACGCGACCGACGGCAGGGTCGACGGCTTCGTCTGCGCCGTGCGGCACCGGCGGCACGCTCGCGGGCGTTGGCGCTGGCGCTCAAGGCGCGCAACCCCGACGATCAGGATCGGCCTCGCCGATCCCTTCGGCGCGGCGCTCTATTCCTGGTACACGACGCGGCGTGCTGAAGGCCGAGGGCTCCTCGATCACCGAAGGCATCGGCCAGGGCCGCATTACCGCCAATCTCGAGGGCGCGCCGATCGACGTCGCCTATCAGATCCCCGACGCGAGGCGCTCGACATCGTCTTTGCCCTGGCCGAGGAGGAGGGCCTCTTGCTCGGCGGCTCCTCGGGCGTCAATGTCGCCGGCGCGATCCGTCTCGCCCGCGAGCTCGGCCCGGGCCACACCATCGTGACGATCCTGTGCGACGGCGGCGCCCGTTATGCCTCGAAACTCTTCAACGTGGATTTCCTGCGCGGGCTCAATCTGCCGACGCCGAAATGGCTCGAGCGGCAGCGGGCATTGATCCGGGGTTTGTGGACGCCCTCATCCGACCCGCTTCGCGGCCGCCTTCTCCCGCAAGCGGGAGAAGGAGACGCGTCTCAATTTGTGATCCCCTCCTTCTTCCGCTTGCGGGAGAAGGTTTCCCTCGCGGCGAGGGCGGACGCGTCGCCGTCTCAGCCGTCGCTCCCCGGGCGTATTGACGTTGAAAAACGGATCATAGGGCGTGTCGGCCATTCGACCGCTTACATTCGGATGGCGCGCGATGAAGGCCGAGACCTTGCGCATGTCCTCCGTCGCGAGGGCCTCGCGCAACGCGTAGCGCAACGCCACCGGCCACAGCGCCACGGCGTGATGCACGCGGCCGCCGGAGGCCGCGACCGCGATGCGGGCGCCGCGCCGCGCGCCGCGTAAAGTCGCTCGACGAGATCGCCAGGCAAAAATGGCGTATCCGCCGGCGCGGTGACGATGTCGGTCGCGCCCGGCGAAATCGCCGCCGCCGCCTCCATGCCCGCGAGGACGCCCGCGAGCGGACCCGCGAAGCCGGCGACGCTATCGGCGACGACGGGCAGGCCGAAGGCGGAAAACGCGCTGGATCGCCATTCGCGTTGAAGAGCAGCGCCCCGCATTGCGGGGCGAGCCGCTCGATGGCGTCGCCAAAATGGACGCCCGCCGATCTCGCGCAGCGGCTTGTCGCCGCCGCCCATGCGTCGCGCCAGTCCGCCGGCGAGAAAAGCGCCGAGACATGAACTCTGGGCGACGGCTTGTTTCATGCGTCGCAGCCAATTTTGCGCGAGAGCGGAAAGACCCGAAATAGCGTAAAAGAGGGCGTGTCCGAAAGGAGATTTTCATGTTGTCACGTCGCGGGCTCCTCGCCCTGCTTGCGCTCGTCGCCTCCGCCGGCCTCGCCGCCGCGGCGGAAACGCCCTTCTCGCAAGAAGCCTTCGCCGAGGCGCAGAAGGCCGGAAAGTCGATCGTCCTCCATGTCTATGCGCCCTGGTGCCCTACCTGTCGCGCACAGGAGCCGATCCTGCACCGGCTCGAAGCCGACCCGAACTTCGCCGCCGTCGTCGCATTGCGCGTCGATTTCGACAATCAGAAGGATGCCGTGCGGGCCCTGAAGGCGCGAAACCAGAGCACGATCGATCGTCTTCAAAGGCGCCGCGGAGGTCGGCCGCTCTGTCGGCGACACCAACGAAAAGACGATCAAGGATCTGCTCGACAAGGCGCTTTGACATGGACCGCCGGCGCCGCCGGACCTCGCCTTTCTGGCCGGAGCTGCTCTCCGCGCTGTCGCCCTGCGTCCTGCCCCTGCTCCCGCTGCGTCTTTGGGGCCGCCGCCGCCGAGCATAAATGGGCCCCTGCCGCGCTTGCGGTCGGCGTCGCGGGCTCTTTCGTCGCCATCGGCCTCTTCGTCGCGACAGTGGGCTTCGCCATCGGCGTCGACGGCGACGCGCTTCGCGCCGTCGCGGCCGCCATGATGGTCGCCTTCGGCGCGATTCTCGCTTGTCCCGGCGTGGCAGACGCGGATTGCGGCGGCGGGCGGCCCCTGGAGCGACCGGCTCAGCGCGGTCTTCGGCGACATGGGCGCCTCTAGCGGCCTATGGGGGCAGTTCGGCCTCGGCCTGCTGCTCGGCGCCGTCTGGAGCCCCTGTGTCGGCCCGACGCTCGGATCGGCCGCGCTGCTCGCCGCGCGCGGCGAAGACCTCACGGCGGTCGCTTCCGTCATGGCGATATTCGGCCTCGGCGCCGCTGCGCCGCTCCTTGCGTTGGGATGGCTTTCGCGGGCGGCTCTCCTGCGCTGGCGCGAAAGCCTGCTATTGGCCGGAAAGCGCTTGAAACAAGCGCTCGGGCTCATCTTCGTCGGTCTCGGCCTCGCGATTTTGAGCGGCGCCGACAAGACGCTCGAAGATCCCGCGCTCGTTTCGGCGTCTCCGCAATGGCTGACCGAACTCACCACGCGCTTTTGAAACGCTGCCACGTACGCGTCACGACGCGGACGGGCCCTAAGAACGCGCGCGGCGACAATGCGTTTGGCGCGCAATCGATCTCCTAAAACTTGGTTTAATTTTGATTGCGTATGCGCCCGGCGCGTTTAGCTAAATCTTAAAGCGGCGCGCGCTATAAGAAGAATACTGTGTGGTCGTAGAGTATGCGAGTTGAATATGACCGAGACGCATCGTCCGCGTGTCAAATATGTCATTGGCCCTGACGGCAGCCCGCTGACAATTGCGGATTTGCCGCCGCCGTCGACAAAGCGTTGGGTCATTCGCCGCAAGGCCGAAGTCGTCGCCGCGGTCCGCGGCGGGCTTCTCTCCCTGGAGGAAGCATGCAGTCGCTACACGCTGACTGTCGATGAGTTCCTGAGCTGGCAGATGTCGATCGACCAGCATGGCCTCGCCGGACTGCGCACCACGCGCCTCCAGCAATATCGCATCTGAGCCGCCCCCTCAGCGGAACCGTTTAAAAAGACCGGCCCCCTTGGGCCGGTCTTTTTATCCGTAAAGAGAGCCGTTAATCCGGCGTCACACCCGACTCCGCCCCGCGCAATTTGTCGATCAGCTTGCGGCGTTCAAAGAGCGCCACGACGACAAGCGCCGCAATGAGCGGGATGATCAGATAGAACAGCCGCCAGACCAGCAGCGCCGCCAGAACCTTGAGCCGTGACACGTCCGGCATAAGATTGATGAAGATGAGTTCGAAAACCCCCAGGCCTCCCGGCGCGTGCGAGACGAGCGCCGCCGAGAACGAGAGGAGAAACGCCCCCAGCACGGCGATGAAACCGGGATTCCCCTGCTCCGGCAGCGCGAAATAAATGATGCCGGCCGCGCCGATCAGCTCCAGGGGCGCCGCGAAAAGCTGCCGCAGCATGATGTCGGGGCGCGGATAAAGAATTTCGAAACGCCCGATCCGAAACGGTTTGAAATGCATCAGCGAGCCGGCGACATACAGCGCCACGAAACCAAGGCACACCAATCCGACCGTGCGCGCCGCATGCGGATGGGTGAAAACATCCGGCAGGAAGCCGGACAGGCGCTGCATCATCTGTGGATCGTAGGTCAGCAGCAGCCCGCCCAGCAAAACATTGCCGAAGGCGAAAGTATAGGAGCACAAAACGACGAGCGCGGCGACCTGGGTTGCGGTCAGACCCTTGGTGCTATAGGCGCGATAGCGCACCATCGCGCCTGAAAAAACGCTCGCGCCAATATTGTGGGAGAGCGCATAGGTCGTGAAAGAGCACAGCGAGATAAAAATCCAGTTGATGTGCTTCACGCCGAGATGGAGAAGCGCGATGCGATCGTACCAGGCAAGCGCCGCATAGGCGAGCAGCGTCGAAAGCCCCGCAAGGGCGTAATTGAGCGGCGGAATGGCTTTGAGATCGGCCCAGACTTCCGTGCCGACGGATTCGCCCTGGAATTCGTGGTAGAGAAGGTAAAAAGACCCCACGACCGCAGCCAGCCCGATCGCGGGCCAGAAATAATCCGCCAGTTTTTTCATGCAGCCTGTCGCATTAGACGTTATCGTCGGCCGGGATGGCGTGGCCGTTACTGGCCAGCGCACTCCCTCGCATGTAAGCAGGCGACGGGCAAGCCCCAAGCGGCAGCCAGGCGGGCGTGAGGCGCATAGCTGGCGGCGCACTCGAAGGAATGGCTCGGAACTCTCATGAACGCCCTGATTTCTCGCGTGAAAGGCCTGATCCTGACCCCCCGGAGCGAATGGGAGCAGATCGAAAAGGACGACATTTCCGTGGTCGAGTTCTATCGGGGATATATCGCCATTCTGGCGGCGATCCCGCCCTTCTCGACCTTCTTCGGGACATGGCTGTTCGGCGCGCAAGGCCTGCATCCGACCTTCCTCGCGGGCCTCTTTCGCGCCGTGACGCAATATGTGCTGAGCCTGCCCGCACTTTTTATCATCGCCTTCGTGATTTCCATGGCGGCTCCCTATTTCGACGGCAGGAGCGACGACCGCCGCGCGCTGATGCTCGCCGCCTACTCCTGCACGCCGGCATGGCTCGCGTCGGCCTTCGGTCTCGTGCCCGGACTGCGGTTTCTCGACGTCCTCGGCTTTTACGGGGTGTACGTCTTTTCCCTGGGGCTCAACCGCATGACGCGGGTGCCGAAGGATAATCTCGACGTTTTCACGCTGGTGGCGCTGTTCGTCACCGTGGCCGTGGGCGCATTGCATGCGTGGATCGTTTCGGCGATCGCGCCCTCCCAGCTCGTCTAGGATTTGGCCCAGCGCGCGGCCGCCGCCTCGTCTTCGGCCTTCGCCGCGACCCAGTCGCCTGCCGTCCCGTCGACGCGGCGCTCCTTCTTCCAGAAGGGCGCGCGCGTTTTGAGATAGTCCATCAGGAAGGCGGCCGCCGCGAAGGCGTCGCCGCGATGGCGCGCCGCAGCCACGACGAGGACGATCGGCTCTCCCGGGCGAATGAGCCCGTGACGGTGGATAACCGTAAGGCCATCGAGCGGCCACCGCGCCAGCGCGTCCAACGCGACCCGCCCGATCTCTTCCTCCGCCATTCCGGCATAATGCTCGAGTTCGAGCCCCGCGAGCGCGCCGTCCTCGCTGCGACATAGGCCCTGAAAGGTCACGAGGGCGCCGATATCCGCCCGGCCCCGCGTGATGAGCGCCTCCTCACGGGCCGCATCGAACGCCTCGGCCTGCACGCGGATGGTGGGGCGAATCATCAACCGCCCGTTCATCAACCGCCCGTCATGGGCGGGAAAAAGGCGATTTCGCGCGCCGCTGCGATCGACGCATCCGGCGCGGCATGGGTCTTGTCGATCGCGGCGCGAACTGTTTTCGGATTGGCGAAGGCCGCCGCATAGCCCTCGCCGCGCGCGGCGAGCCAGGCGACGAGCTCGCGGACCGTCTGGACCTCGCGCGGGGGCGCGATCTCCTCCTCGGCGAGGCCGATCCGTTCGCGAACAGAGGCGAAATACAGCGCCTTCATGACCGCTCGTCTTCCCCGAAATGACCGAAGGCCGCCTGCAGGTAGTCGACCCCCGTATATAGCGTCAGAATGGCCGCGATCCAAAGCATGGTCGAGCCGATCTTGAGGGCGCCCGGCATCAGGGCCTCTCCCGCCGGGCCGGCGATGAAAAAGCCCAGAGCGACGAGCTGGAACGTCGTTTTCCATTTGGCGATCGCCGAAACCGGCAGACGCACTTTCAGTTCGGCGAGATATTCGCGCAGGCCCGAAACCAAAATCTCGCGGCACAAAATGATGATCGCGGCCCAGATCGTCCAACCGGTAAGCGTCTGGTTGGCGACGATGACGAGCAGCGTCGCGGCGACCAGCAATTTATCCGCGATGGGATCGAGCATCTGGCCGATGGGCGACTGCTGCTGCCAGACCCGCGCGAGGTAGCCGTCAAAGAAATCCGTGACGGCCGCCGCCGTGTAGACGCCGAGCGCGGCCCAACGGGTCCAGTCCTCCCCGGACGACAAAAGCAGTCCCGCCACCACGGGGACTGCGAGACATCGCCCGTACGTGAGAATATTGGGAAGCGCCAGGGCATGGCTGCGACGCTTGCTCGTGACGGCTGTCTCGGTCATGTGCGCAAGGGAATAGGTCGCACGCCCCTCTTGTCAATAGACGCGGTCAGGCTCTTGTTTCCAAAGACTGAAGATAAAGCCAGAGTGTTGCGGCGCAGCAAGCCGCGCTAGTCTTCCTGGATCGCGAATTTCCCGGGGCCGGCTGCCGAAAAGAACAGGAAAACGAAACAATAAAGCGCGGCGAGCTCTCCCTTGTTCAGGATCGGCCAGAACGACTCAGCGGCATGGAAGCCGAAATACGCCACCGCCATTTCTCCCGAAAGGAGAAAGGCGACCGGGCGGGTGAAAAGCCCCGCGAGCAGCAGCAGGGCGCCCGCGACCTCGATGACGCCGCCGGCGCCCATCAGCGAGAAAACCTTGAGATTGTCGAACATGGCGACATGCGGGAAGCCGATGAGCTTCGCCGTGCCGTGCTGAAGGAAAAGCAGCGCCGTCGCGATACGCAGCAGGCCCTGCACATGCGGCAGAAAGCGGTCCGGGATGATTCGCAGCGTCATAGGATTTGCGCCATTTCCTCGAATGCGAAACGCGGTCCGCGCGGATAGAGCTGCGCTGGATCGCCGTAACCGATGTTGATCAGGAAATTGGCCCTTACATTCGTGCCGGCGAAAAAGGCGGAGTCCACCGCTGCCTTGTCGAATCCGCTCATCGGGCCGGCGTCGAGGCCGAGAGAACGCAGCGCCAGAATGAAATAGCCCCCCTGAAGCGTGCCGTTGCGAAAGGCTGTCTCCTCGATCAGCGCGTCATTGCCCAAAAACCAGGCGCGCGCGTCGGTCGCGGGATAGAGGTGCGGCAGATGCGCGTGAAAATCGAGATCATAGCCGACGATCGCGGTAGCGGGCGCGGCCAGGGTCTTGTCCCGATTGCCGGGCGAGAGCGCGGGAGCGAGGCGCGCCTTGGCCTCTTTGGAACGCACGAAGACGATCCGCATTGGAGAGCAATTGGCGCTCGTCGGCCCCCATTTGGCATAGTCGACCGCCAGTTCCAGAAGGAGTTGGGGACATCCCTGTCTGCCCAGCCATTATGGGTTCGGGCGGCCGTGAAGAGCTGCGCCATCGCCTCTGGCGCAAGCGGCGTCCGTTCGGTCATTGCGTCTGCCTTTCAAATGTCCCGGCCCTCGACCTCGATCCGTAGCCGCTCCTCGTTTTTTTGAAGCGGCGCGTTGCGCGGCGCGATCGCGAGCGCCTTGCGATAGGCGTCGAGAGCGCGCTTCTTGTCGCCCGCCTTCTCGGAGAGCGCCCCAAGCGCCTCCAGCGCGTCGAACCGCTTGGGCTCCAGCCGCGCCGCCGTCTCCAGGTCCGCCAGCGCCCCCCCGACGTCGCCGTCCAATTCAAGGGCCCGCGCGCGTCTCACGAAGCCGTCGGACCAATAGGGAGATAGCGCGACAACATAGTCGAGCAAAATTTTTGCGAGGTTCGGCGCGCCCGCGGTTTCGGCGGCGAGCGCCCGGGCGGCCAGCAGGTCGATCGTATCGGAGCCCGATTGCGCCCATCTGCCGCGAATGGCGCGCGACGCGGCGTCCGCCTCGCGGTCGTCTTCGGCGTGCGCGAGCTTGCCAAAGAGCCGGTCCAGCTCCTCGGCCTGGCGTTCCTCGCGTGATTTGGGCGGTGGCGAGGGCATCGCCGCCTTGGGGCTGAGCCGCTTGGGCGGCGCGCCCTCGATGCTCTCGTCGGGGGGATTTCCCGAGCCGAAGCCACGCGCGCCGGGGGGCAGCGGAATTCTGCCAATACCCGGAATAAAAAGAAAGTTCCCGCCGTTGGCGTCGCCGCCGAGGGTCGGCGGCTCCTCCGGCCGATCCAACGGCTGCGGCAGGGCGGGAGTGGCCGCCAAACTCCAAAGCAGGGGAAGGAGGCGCACGCCGAGCTTCGTCATCCGACCACCTTAAAGCAACGCGTGCTGGAACGCCAATATCGAGCCGCGCGCTCTTAACGTTTCGTTAAGCTCATATGCGCGAAATTGCGCGCAATTTTGCAAGAATTCATTTTCGGTTCAGGGAAGGCGCCCCATTTATTTCCTTGATATTCACGATTGACTCGAACAATCGAGAGCATCACTTCGAGCGCTAGCCCTCGGCCCGCGCATGAGCTTAATGCGCGCCTTTGGAGTAGGACAGATGACTGACGCCATTCGCCGTCTTCTCGAGGAGAACGGCCGCCTGCATACCCCCATCGACCAAATTTCAGACAGTTCGGACCTTTACGCGGCGGGGCTGACCCCCTTCGCGGCGATCCGCACCATGCTCGCCATTGAAGAAGCATTCGACGTCGAGTTTCCCGTTTCCATGCTCCGCCGTCAGAGCTTCGTCTCGATCGACGCGATCCTCGCCTGCCTCAACGAGCTGAAACCCGCCGCCGCCGCCCGTCAGGCCGCGTAAGCCACCCTCTACACCCGCGTTTCTCAAAGCCCGAAAGCGCCCGGCCCGATTTTTGGCCGCAAGTGCTTTCGGGCTTGGGTTTTTTGCGAGGCCGCCTCTGCGCCTGCGCTCCCGCCCATGGCCGCGCGCCGCGCCGGCGATAATTATGTGTCGGCGGCCGCCGAGGTTGCGGGGCATGTCCGCCTGGGCTATCGCCTTCGGTCACATCCGCGCAGCAGGAAAGTCATCATTCATGCCTCCCTATCGCTCACGCACCACCACACATGGCCGCAACATGGCGGGGGCGCGCGGGCTTTGGCGCGCAACCGGCATGAAGGACGAGGATTTCGGCAAGCCGATCATCGCGATCGCCAACAGCTTCACGCAATTCGTGCCGGGCCACGTTCATCTGAAGGACCTCGGCCAGCTTGTCGCGCGCGAGGTGGAGAACGCCGGCGGCGTCGCCAAGGAGTTCAACACCATCGCGGTCGACGACGGCATCGCCATGGGCCATGACGGCATGCTCTACTCGCTGCCCTCGCGCGAGATCATCGCCGACAGCGTCGAATACATGGTCAACGCGCATTGCGCCGACGCGCTCGTCTGCATCTCCAATTGCGACAAGATCACGCCCGGCATGTTGATGGCGGCGCTGCGCCTCAACATTCCGACTGTCTTCGTTTCGGGTGGACCGATGGAGGCGGGAAAGGTCGTGCTCGACGGCAAGGAGCACGCGCTTGATCTCGTCGACGCGATCATCGCCGGCGCCGATGAACGGGTCGCCGAGAGCGACGTCAAGGCCATTGAACGCTCCGCCTGCCCGACCTGCGGCTCCTGCTCCGGCATGTTCACGGCCAACAGCATGAACTGCCTGACGGAAGCGCTCGGCCTCTCCCTTCCGGGGAACGGGACGGCGCTCGCAACTCACGCCGACCGCCGGCGCCTCTTCGTGGAGGCCGGCCATCTCATCGTCGATCTCGCCAAGCGCTACTACGAGCAGGACGACTCGCGCGCGCTGCCGCGGACGATCGCGGGCTTCGAGGCGTTCGAGAACGCGATCGCCCTCGACATCGCCATGGGCGGTTCGACCAACACGGTCCTGCACCTGCTTGCCGCGGCGCATGAAGCCGAGGTGAACTTCACCATGGCCGACATCGACCGAATGTCGCGCCGTGTGCCGGTCTTGTGCAAGGTCGCGCCTTCCGTGCCAGACGTCCATATGGAGGACGTCCATCGCGCCGGCGGCGTCATCGCCATTCTGGGCGAACTTTTGCGCGCTGGCCTGCTGCATGGCGATCTGCCGACCGTGCATAGCCCCACCGTCGCCGACGCCGTCGCGCGCTGGGACATCGCCGTGACGCAAAGCGAGACCGCCAGGACCTTCTTCCGCGCCGCGCCCGGCGGCGTGCCGACCCAGGTCGCCTTCAGTCAGGAGCGCCGCTACGACACTCTCGACTCCGACCGCGCAAAGGGCGCGATCCGCGACGCCGCGCACGCGTTCTCGAAAGATGGCGGCCTCGCGGTTCTCTTCGGCAATCTCGCGCAGGACGGCTCGATCGTGAAGACCGCGGGCGTCGATGAATCGATCCTCGCCTTCACCGGGCCCGCGCGCGTCTTCGAAAGTCAGGACGCCGCGGTCTCCGCCATATTGACGGGGGGCGTCGCGGCGGGCGACGTCGTCGTCATTCGCTACGAGGGGCCGCGCGGCGGTCCCGGCATGCAGGAGATGCTCTATCCAACGAGCTATCTGAAGTCGAAAGGCCTTGGCAAGGTCTGTGCGCTCGTCACCGACGGGCGTTTCTCAGGCGGCACCTCAGGTCTTTCGATTGGACATGTCTCGCCGGAAGCCGCCGAAGGCGGCGCCATCGCGCTCGTCAGGGATGGCGATCGCGTCGTGATCGACATCCCGAACCGGCGCATCTCACTCGACGTGAGCGAGGCGGAACTTTCAGCGCGCCGTGACGTTCAGGCAACAAAAGGCTTCAGGCCGGCAAGCCCGCGACATCGCAAGATCTCGACGGCGCTGCGGGCTTATGCGGCGTTGACGACGAGCGCGGCGCGCGGCGCGGTGCGCGAAGTTCCTCAAGAGGAGCCGTGGGGCTGAGTCGCGGGGCCGCGCCGAAGCGCGTTGCGAAATAAAGTCGAAGTCGGCGCTGGGCTAGAAAGGCGTAACCGCGTAAAATCGGCGCCGACTCCATTGGATCTGCATGGCCGTGACGCATAAGTATCTTTCCGTCGAGACGGCGAGCCTTGTTGTCGCATTCGCCATTCTCGCGTCGGCGGGCTACGTCACGATACGCACCGAGGAATCGCGGCGCGAGAGCGGCGCCTCCTTGCGCCATACGCTACAGGTCGAGACAGCGCTGCATCGGCTCTACGGCGAAATTCGCGCCGCCGAGAGCGACGAGCGCGGGTATCTCATTACGCGCGATCCCAGCTTCGCCGACGCTTCCGTCGGCATCGACGCGCGGTTTGAGAATCAGCTCAACGACCTCGGCGCGCTCATCGCCGATAATCCGGAACAAGTACAGCGGCTTTCGAGACTGCGGCCGCTGCTGCGCGATCGTCTCGCGCAGCTCGACCAGAAGCTCAAGCTGATGCGCGCGGGCCGTTTCGACGAAGCCGCCGATATGTTCCGCACCGGCCGCGGCCGCGCGCTCATTAAAGAGATTACAGCGCTGATCGTCGACATGACCGGACAGGAGGAGGAGCTCTATCGTCTTCGCGAGGAGCGTCAGTCTCGCGCGACCGAGTTGCTGCAACGGGCGATCGGCTCAATGATGGTTCTTCTTGGCGGCGTCGCCATATTCACTGTCGTGCTTGCCCATAGGCAAATCAACGCCTTGGAGAAATCGCGAGATTCGCTGCGCAACGCCTATAACGAACTCATCGGTAAATCGACAAAGCGCGGGGCCCTCGAGGCGCAGCTTCGCCAGTCGCAAAAGCTCGAGGCGCTGGGCCAGCTCGCCGGGGGCATTGCCCATGACTTCAACAATATGCTGGGCGTGATCGTGGCGAGCCTCAACATCATGCGGCGCAGCCTCGCAAAACGGGAAGCCAATCTCGAGCAGCTCATCGACTCGGCGCTCGACGGCGCGGATCGCGCCGCCAATCTGGTGCGCCGATTGCTCGCCTTTTCCCGCATTCAGCCGCTCAGCCCGACGCCGCTCGACGCCAACAAGCTCGTTGACGGCATGTCGGCGATTCTGCACCGCACGCTCGGCGCGCGCGTCCAGCTCGTCACGTCGTTCGGCCAGGACCTCTGGCCGATCCGCGTCGACGCGAATGAACTGGAAAGCGCGATCCTCAACCTCGCGGTCAACGCCAGGGACGCCATGCCGCTCGGGGGAAAACTCGCGATCGAGACCGCGAACGTCGAGCTCGACGCGCGCGAGGCCGAGGCGAATCCCGAGGCGCGGCCCGGTCAATACGTCATGATCACCGTCTCGGACACGGGCGAAGGCATGGCGCCCGAGATTCTCGCCAAGGCCTTCGATCCTTTCTTCACCACCAAGCCGGTGGGCAAAGGCACGGGCCTGGGCCTGTCTCAAACTCATGGCTTCGTGCGCCAATCCGGCGGCCATATCAAAATTCATTCGCAGGTCGGCGTCGGCTCCCGCGTCAAACTCTATCTGCCGCGCTTTATCGAAAATGGAGCGCCGGCGCCTGAAGCTGACCGCGCGCCCGCGGAATTCCCGCGCGGTCGCGACGGGGAAGTTGTTCTTCTCGTCGAGAACGACGCCGCCGCCCGAAGGATCACGGCGCAAGGCGTGCGCGAGCTCGGATATAAGGTGATCGAGGCGGAAAGCGGTGCTGACGCGATAAAGACAATCCGCGAGCGCTCGGATGTCTCTCTGCTGATAACCGACGTGTTCATGCGCGATCTGAACGGCGTGCGTCTCGCGCGCGAGGCGGTGTTCCGCCGCCATGCGCTTGCACGTGCTGTTCATTACCGGCTATTCCGAGCACGCGGTCATTGAGAACGGAATTCTCGACCCCGACGTCAATCTGCTGACGAAGCCCTTCACGCTCGCCCAGCTTGCGCGCAAAATTCGCGAAACGCTCGATGCGCGCGCCGATCTCACCCGGGGCAGGACTTAGGCGCGACGATCAGCACTCGGCCTTCAGCGGGCGCATGAGCAGCGCGTCGATGGCGGCGTCGACGCTCATCCGCGCCGCAAGGATCGCGTCGACGGCTTCGGCGATCGGCATTTCGACGCCGGCCGACTGCGCCATCTCGACCAGAACATGCGCCGTGAAGGCGCCTTCGGCGAGCTTGCCGCCCGCTGCGTCCTTGGGCGCGGCGCCCTGCCCCAACGCCTGGCCGAAGGCAAAGTTGCGCGATTGCGCCGACCCGCAGGTGAGCACGAGGTCGCCGAGGCCGGAGAGCCCCATCAGCGTCTCGCTGCGCGCGCCCAGCGCGCCGTCCGAGCCGCGTCAATTCGGCGAAGCTGCGGGCGATGAGCGCGGCTTGCGCGCTCGCCCCGAGATCGCGTCCGGCGGCCATGCCCGCGGCGATGGCGAAGACGTTTTTCGCCGCGCCGCCGATTTCCACGCCGCGGACGTCGGTGGTGCGATAGAGCCGGAACGTCTTTGTCGACAGCGCTTCGCAAAGGCCTTGCGCCGCGCCGTCGTCGTCGGCCGCGAGGGTCACCGCCGTCGGCAGTCCCTTGCAGACGTCCGCGGCGAAGCTTGGACCCGACAAGACCGCGGCGCGCGCCTGCGGCAATTCCTCCGCGACGACTTCGCTCAGGAATCTGCGCCTGTCGCGCTCGATGCCCTTGGCGCAGATCACGACGGCCGCGCCCGGCGCCAGATGGGGCCGCGCCGCACGCAACGCCAGCCGCAGCGCCTGCGCCGGAACGACCGCGAGCACGATCCCGGCGCCCTCGATGCGGGCAAGATCGGCGGTCGGCGCGACCGCATGCGCGATCGCCAGTCCGGGCAGATGCCGTTTGTTCTCGCGATCGCGCGCAAGCGCGGCCGCATGCGCCGGCTCATGAGCCCAGAGCGCGACCTCACTGCGCCCCTGCGCAGCGACATTGGCGAGCGCGACGCCCCAGGCCCCGGCGCCGAGAACTGCAATCCGATCGCGCGTCATCTCTCGAATTTCCCGTTGAGACACCTCTATAGCGCCGCGGACCCGCGCGTGGTAGCGCCGCCGCGAGAGGCGTAAATTGTCCGCGCCTAGTGCGCGCCCAGCCGCTGATTGTCGCTACGCGCCCATAGCCGCTCGAACGCCTCGCGGAAATGCGTCGCCGCCTGTGGGCTGTCGATCACGACAAGGTCGTTGTCCTGATAGACTTCACCAGAAAGCGAGAAATTGGCCGAGCCCGTGCGCAGGGTGCGTCCGTCGACCTGATAGGATTTCAAATGCATCAGATCGCGCGCGCGATCCTTGCGCCGCACCTCGAGATTGGGCGCGCCGGCGATCATCGATCACGGCCGCGTTGCGGCTCCTCTCTTCTCCGTCGAGATAAATGCGCACCTTGACGCCGCGCATGGCGGCGCGCCCGAGCGCCGCGACGAGCGCGCGATCGGTCAGCACATAGGCGGCCATGTCGATCGATTGCCGCGCGCCGTCGATGAGACGCGCGTCCACGGTTTCGAAACCGTCATTCGGCCCGTAATAAAGCCGCACGCCCGGCGAAAAGCGGCTCTCGCGACAGCGGTCCCGCCGCCTGTGGCTCGGGCGCGAGGGTCAAAGCCGCGAGCGCCGCGAAAAAGACGCGGCGCATGGTCTACGCCTTGCCGTGATGCGTGCGGCTCGCAGCGGCGTCGAGCGGCCAGCGCGGTCGCGGCGCGAAGCCGAGCGGATCGACGAAGCCGCATTTGAAACGCTCCAACCCGGCCCAGGCGATGATGGCGCCATTATCGGAGCACAAATTCGGGCGGCGGCGACACGAAGCGCAGGCCGCTCTCGGCGCAAAGCCGCGTGAGCGCGCGGCGAATGGCGCCATTGGCGCCGACGCCGCCGCCGATGACGAGACCGCTCGGCCGCCCCTCGCTCTCGGCGAAGAGTCGCAGTCCCGCCCGCACGCGGTCGACGATGACGTCGACGATTGCCGCCTGGAAGGAGGCGGCGAGATCCTTCGCGTCCTGTTCGCTCGGCGCGCCGAGCTTGAGAATCTCCTGCCGAACCGCCGTCTTCAGGCCGGAGAGCGAAAAATCCGCGCCGCTTCGTCCGAGCATGGGGCGCGGGAAATCGAAGCGCGGGCCGTCGCCGTCCTGTGCGAGCCTCTCCATCTTGCGGGCCGCCCGGATAAGGCAGGCCGAGCATTTTCGCGACCTTGTCGAAGGCCTCTCCCGCGGCGTCGTCGACGGTCGAGCCGAGCCGGCGGTAATCGCCAACTCCCCGGACGGCCACAAGCTGCGTATGCCCGCCCGATACGAGCAGCGCCGCGTAGGGAAAGTCGAGGTGATCGGTGAGACGCGCGGTCAACGCATGGGCCTCGAGATGATTGACCGCGACGAAGGGCTTGCCGGCCGCAAGCGCGAGGCCTTGCGCCGCCGTCAATCCCGACAAGAACGCCGCCGATCAGGCCCGGCCCCGCCGCGGCCGCGATGGCGTCGAGATCCTTGAGGTCGACCTGGGCGTTGTCCAGGGCGCGGAGAATGAGCCGGTCGAGCACGTCGATATGCGCGCGCGCGGCGATCTCCGGAACGACCCCGCCATAGGCCGCGTGCTGGGCGATCTGGCTCAGCACTTCGTTGGAGAGAATGTCGCCCCCATCGCCGCCGAGGCGGTCCGACACAACGGCGACGGCGGTCTCGTCGCATGTGGTTTCAATGCCGAGAACGCGCATGCACACTCCTTCACGGCGCGACGCGCCACTCTTTTCCGCCGGCGAGGCCCGCGGACAAACACCTCAGCTCCGAGACTGTTACCAAATTATGGTTTGCGAAGCGTTACGGATCGGAGAGCGCGCTAACGCTCTTCGACGTCCGGCGTGCGCCAGGCAAGATGCTGGCCGCTGTCGACGGCGATCATCTGGCCCGTCACGCTCGTCGCCCTGCTCAGATAGACAACCGCATCGACGACGCCGGAAAGCTCGGCGGCATGCTCAAGCGGGACGCCGCGGGCCTCGATCTCGAAGTCCCGCGCGCTGAGCGCTTCATTGGGGAACACCGGGCCCGGCCCGACTGCGTTGACGCGAATGCGCGGCGCGAAGGTCTGGGCCATGGTGCGGGTCGCCGTCCAGAGCGCCGATTTCGCGAGCGTATAGGTGAAATAGCGGGGGGTGAGCCGCCAGACGCGCTGATCGATGATATTGATGATGGCGCCCTGCCCCGCTGGCGGCGCGTGCGCGGCGAAATCGCGCGAGAGCAGCAGCGGCGCGCGAAGGTTGACGGCCATGTGGCGTTCATAACCGTCGAGCGAGAAATCCTCCGCCGCGTCGACCTCGAAAACGGACGCATTATTGACGAGGAGCGTCAGGGCCCAAAGGCGCGCGCCGCGCCCTCGACCAGGCGCTGGGTTTCCTGCGGGTCGGCAAGATCGGCAATGACGACGCGCCGCCCGCCCGCCGCGTTTGCGGATCGCGGCGGCCGCGCAGCTCCGCCTCATCGGCCGAGCGCGGCGAGGCGTGCAGAATGACGGGCCGTCCCTTCATGCGCGAGGCGGGCGGCGATGGCGAGGCCGATCCGCCGCGCCGCGCCCGTCACCAGCGCAGGTCCCTCGATCGCGCCGCGCTTGCCATTCATATCGCTCATGCCGCTCATAACGCCGCCTCGCCCGCCGTCTCACGCGCGATTGTGTCGGGGCTTCCCATGACGCGCGCACGGGGTCAACGCGGCGCCCGCGAGATTCATCAAAGATTAATCAAAATGCTCGGTCTTTTGCGACAATTTTACCGGCCGTCTTAAGGAGTGAGGCGTTGTAGACAAGCCGTTCTTTCAAATGTCCGCGTTTCGACCCAAACTATATTTGCCCGCCGTCTGGCGGCCATGCGGCCGGCCTGCCGCAGGCAAGAAAGCGTTAAGCTGAACGATTTCATCTCAGAGCGTCGCTCGAGGAAAAACCGCGAGCGCCACACGCCGCGCATGTGTTTGCGGCGATGGGAGTAGAAAGATGACATCGACACGCGCCGCCCTCGTGACGCCCTTCCTCCTTGCCGCCACGGCGGCAATCGGGGCCGATCTTCCGAGCCGTTCCGCGCCCGAGGACCTACGCCCCGCCCCCGCCGGCCTTCACATGGGCCGGATTTTATGTGGGCGTCCATGGCGGCGTCGGATTCAGTTCGTTCCAGGACGGCGGCGGCGCGATCGTCGGCAGCCCCACCGGCGGCCTCATCGGCGTCACCGGCGGCTATAATTACATGATCACGCCTGAAATTCTGATCGGCGGCGAAGCGGATTTCTCCTTCACCAACATCAGCGGATCGAACACGCCATATTGGGGCGCCTACGCCTGGGGCAAGACCGACGATCTCCTCACCGTGCGCGGCCGCGCCGGCTACGCCTTCGGCCGCGCCCTCATCTATGTCACGGGCGGTTTTGCGGCGAGCAACAATACGCTGCAATTGTCCCGCTTTCCATTTTACGGCTACCAATCGAGTTTCCAGCCCGGCTGGGGGCTCGGCGCAGGTCTCGAATACATGCTGACGACGAGCATCTCGGCGAAGGGCGAATATCTGTTCACGTCGACGGGTTCGGGACAATATTTTGAATTCACGCCTTTCGCGTTGAATTCAGGGGTAAATATGTCCCAGATCAAAGGCGGCCTGAACTTCCACTTCTAGGAACTTCCCGGTCCGCCTCTGTCATATCCTCCCGCCCCGTTTAATATACGTTCGTTAACGACGCCATTGCGGCAAACGACGCAAACCTGGGCAGGAGGATATCTCATGGGTATTTTCGATTTTTTCACGGGCAAGAGCAAAGCGGCGCCGGCGCCGGCGGGCGCCACCGACACATCGGCGGCTCCCTCGGAGGCGCTGCTCAAGGAACTCGAGAAGTCTATGGTTTTGACGTCTCGGGCGTGGACATTGAGGTCGAGGGCGACAAGGTGACGCTGAACGGCGCCGTCGCCTCGCGCGAGGAACTCGAGAAGATCGTCCTCGCCGTCGGCAATACAAAAGGCGTGGCCAGCGTCGAGAACAATCTCATCGCGCCGGACTTCGACCCGACACAGCCGTCAGGAATCTATGTCGTCGTCGCCGGCGACACGCTGTGGAAGATCGCTGAAGCGCAATATGGCAATGGCGCGCGCTTTGAAGAAATTTTCGAAGCGAACAAGCCGCTGCTGAAGCACCCGGACAAGATCTATCCCGGCCAGCGCCTGAGAATCCCGGGCGCAAGCGGCGACGCGGTCGCCAAGGCGGCCGGCTGGGGGCCCTCGACCTAGCGCCACAAGAGGCGGATCGCTTTACGCGCGCGTCGCCTCGAACGCCGGGACCGTCTCGGCGAAGTTTGAAAGCCAGCGCGCCAGCCTTTGATGGCCAGAGCGCCATGCGCCTTCAAAGCGCAAGTCGAGATAGCCGAGCGCACAGGCGACGGCGATCTGGCCGATATCGATCGGACCCGACGGCGGGGCCGAGTCCAAATGCGCCAGAGCGCGGTCAATCTTGCCCTGTTGCAAGTCGATCGCGCTCTGATCGCGCAGGGTCGCGGGCCGCGTCGCGGTCTCGTAACGAATGAGCAGCGCGGCGTCGTTGATCCCGTCGCCGAGCGCCTGAAGCCGAAGGATCTCGAACCGCCTCGGACCCGTCGCCCCGATCAGGGCGCCGCCGCCGATCGAGTCGAGGTAATCGGCGATCACCCTGCTGTCATAGAGCGGCGCGCCGTCGTCGAGGATGAGCGTCGGAATCTTGCCGAGCGGATTTTGGTTGCGCAGGGAGTCCTCAGGATCTGCAGGGTTCGCGGCGACGATGTCGATGCGGTCCGACAGTCCCAGCAGTTCGGCCGCAATGCGGATTTTTCGCGCATAGGGGGACGCGGGAGAATAACGCAGGATCATCTTTTTTCTCTCTCTGCTTGACGTGAAACACTGGCATGACCGTGCGCGCAACGGCGAACCGCCTGCTCTCCTCTACTCGCGCGTCAACTGTTCGATCTCGAAACCGGCGCCTGCGCCCTGCGCCAGCTTCGGCGCGAGAAACGTCAGGATCTTGCGCGCCTCCTCCGCAAAGAGGAAGGGCGGATTGACGACGACGAGGCCGGTGCGGCGCAGGCCCTCGCCGCCCTTGTCGACCGCGAGCGAAAGAGAAAGCGCGCGCTTGACGTTGCATTGGGCGAAAGCGTCCAGGAAGCCGCGATCCGCCGCCGCGTCTTTCGCGGGGAACCATAAGGCGTAAATTCCCGTCGGCCACTTTTTGTACGCCGTCAGAAACGCCGCCCACATGGCGGCGCGCTCGTCGACGCGCTCGAAGGGCGGATCGACCAGCACGATGCCGCGCCGCTCCCTGGGCGGCGTATAGGCGCCAAGTCCGACGTAGCCGTCGATCAGCATGGTCTTGATCCGCGCGTCGCGCCGGAAGCGGCGCCGCAAGGCTTCGAAAGCATCGGGACGCAATTCGCAAAAAATGGCGCGGTCCTGTGCACGGATCAATTGCGCGGCGATCGCCGGCGAGCCCGGGTAGAGCGCCGGGCGGCCGGTCGCGTCGCGCGAGCCAAGACAATCGAGATAAGGCTGGAGCAATTCCACCGTCGCGGCGTCCGCCCCGCTGAGGTCGGCGAGACGTCCAACGCCCCACGCCCATTCCCTTGTGCGTTCCGCCTCTTCGCTGGCGAGGTCATAGGCGCCCTCGCCCGCATGGGTGTCGATGACGCGGAAAGGCGCGTCCTTCCGCGTCAGATAGACGAGAAGGCGCGTCAGCAGGACATGCTTGAAGACGTCGGCGAAATTGCCGGCGTGGAAGGCGTGGCGGTAATTCATGCGCTACATCGGCGCCGGCACGAAGAGCTCGCGCTGATGGCATCCGCGCTCGACGACCTGCGGACACACGCGGAAGTCACGCAAATCTTTGGAAAGGCAAATGCGCACCTCTTCGAAGACGTTGCGCCGGCAGGCGACCGCCATCATGCCGGGTCGCAGGCGCGGGTTGGCGGCGTAGAAAGCGCGCGCAATGTCGATGGGCGTCAGCGTCTGATCGCCTGAAGGCCTGAGAAAGAGCGTCGGAATGGCGACTGTTTCGCGCGCGCGCGCGACGTCGGCGAAATAATCGCTCGGACTTTTTCCCGAACAGGTTCCGTGCTTTCGCCATTCATAGCGGGCAAGCCGTGCGTCGGGAAAGACGTCGCCGGCGTGTTCAAGCGCGACGCGCGAGGGGCTGCTCGCGCCGGGGCAATCGCTCGGGAAGCCGCGTTCATTCTGCGGCCAGAGGCCGTGCACGACGAAGCCGAGGCCTTTTCCCGGCGCGCATTGATCGCGCGCGCCGCCGATCGTTTCGCAGAAACCCGGGGACCAGCTCAACGCCAGAACGTAGAAGTCGAAGTCGCCGGGGGCGACGCCGCCTCGCGGCGTCTCCACGCGCGGCCCGGCGCCCTGCGCGATCGGCGGCCGACGGTCCGCGCAATTGTCGAGGATGCAATCATCGTCCCGTGCCGCCGCCGGCGCCGTCACGGCGACGACAAGGAGCGGCGCCAGGCGCAGCGACCAATGCAGGACGGCGATCAGGTAAGGTGGCAGACGCATGAACGGACCTCGAGCCGGCGAGCGGCCAAACTCAAGGCCCAGCGGCGCGACAATTCGGACTGAAGGCGTGGTTGCGGTCAAGTCCCACGACGCACCATGTGACGCCATTTCCAATGCCGATGAAGCCGAGCGCTTCGCCAATGTTGAAGACGATGCGGCGGCTGACGCCGTCATTGAAAAGCGCCTCGGCCTGGCAATAGCGTCGCGGAATATAGGTCAATCCATTCGTGCGATAACCGATCTCGGAGATGCGTTCGAAGCCCTCGATGGCGAGGCCCGAGCGCCAGAATTCGGCCTCCCGGCTGGCGAAGCCCGACGCGACCTCGTTGAGGGTCCAGGCGTCCGCGCAGGGCGGCAAGGCGCCCGAATAGGGCGGTAAACGATATTCGGCCGGCGGATGGCTCTGCTCCCGCGCCGCTTCCGCCGCCGCGCCCGTGGCGGTCAGCGCCAGGACGGTCGCCGTCAGCGCCAGGACAACGACGCCGAGCGCGGCGCGCCAAACAATCGATTCCCGCATGAGTTCCTCTGGTTCGCAGAAGGGGATTGGGGCCAAAACGGCGCCGCGCGTCAAGCCGCAATTGCGCCCTGATGCGGGCATTCTATATTCGAGTCATGTCGACGCTCGCCCAAGGCCCTGCTCGCCCATCCCTGCGCCGCGCGCTGGCGACGCTGATGATTGCGCTCGCAGGCTGGCTCGCCTGCGCCCCCGACGCCCGTGCGCAGGATCCCTTCGGGGATTTCTTCAGCGGGCTGTTCGGTTCCCCGAGACATGCGCCATCTTCCCGTTCGGACGCGCCGCGCGTGCGACGCATGATGCCGCATCAGGAGAATCGGCCGCCGACCTATTGGCGCAGCGGCGAGAACTTCGCGCCAAGCGCCCCGCCAAGCGCGCCGTCGACGAGGCGCAGAAGCCCGATGCGGCAGCCAATTATTTTGTCGCGGTGCTGGGCGATACGCTCGCGGTGCAACTTGCCAACGGGCTGGAGGAGACCTTCGCCGACAAGCCCGAGATCGGCGTTCTGAGCAAGACGAAGGAAAGCTCGGGCCTGGTGCGCGAGGATTTCTACGATTGGCGGAAGGCCGCGAGGGACATCGCCGGCGGAACACAAAAAATCGACGTCGCCGTCGTCATGATCGGCTCGAACGATCGGCAGGCGCTCCGCGCGCCGGGGGCCGCGCAAAGCGAAGAGCCCTTCTCGCCCCGCTGGCGCGAGCTCTACGAGGCGCGGGTCGACGGACTGCTCGCCGCCTTCCGGGAGAAGAAAATCCCGGTTGTATGGGTCGGACTGCCAGTGATGAAGAACGAAAGCTTCTCGGCCGACATGGCCAAGCTCAACGACATCTTCAGGGAGCGGGCGACCAAGGACGGAGACGTCTATGTCGACCTGTGGGAGGCGCTGGCCGACGAACGCGGGCAATTCAGCGCCTTCGGGCCGGACGTCAACGGCCAGATCGTGAAACTGCGCACCGCGGATGGCGTCCATCTCACCGAGGCCGGCGCGCTCAGCGTGGCGCTCTTCGTGTCGAACGAGATCAAGAAGCTCTACGAGGAGCGCCGCCGCGACTTGCCCGCCGAGGAGCCGGCGGCCGCGACGCCCGACGCGTCGGCGCCTGCGCCGCGCGCCCGCGTCAGGCGCGCCGGTCACCGCCAGCACGCCGCCGGTCGAATTTCGCTCCCCGGTGGCGCCGCCCGTCACCTCGGCCCCGACGCTCCCGGACCGTCCGCCCATCGGCGCCTTGCAACCGCTCACGGGCGCCGCCATGACGTCAGGAAGCGGGGAACTCGCGCGGCGCGCGGCGCCCGCTCCCGGCGGGACCAACGCCGATGCGCAGATGCGCAGGCCTTGGCCCGCCACGTCTTCGTCGAGGGCGGCGATCAGTCTCCGCGCCCCAATCGCGCGGACGACTCCGCCTGGAAGCCGGGCTCGCCCTGAGCCGCCAGCGACCGCCCGCGCGCGTCCTGAAAAAATGTCTTGCGCAAAAAATTTAGAGTTCGTTCACGATTGTGCGCTGAGGCACGGAACGATTGGCCAGGCTTGCGCATTGTCCAGCCCAGAGACGTTCTGGGAGCCACACAAATGACCTATTTCGAGACCGACGCGCGACGCCTTTTCAAGGTCGCGGCTTTCGCTGTCATTGCTGCGTCATCCTGCGCCTTTGGCGCGCGCGCCGAGGACAGAGGATTTATGGCGCTCTTCGACCAGGCGACGCCTGCAAGCGCACGCTCGGACATGACCGCTTATTATGGCGGGGAGCCGCAGCAGACCCCGGCTTACGCCGAGCCCGGAGACGATACGCAGCTCGGACGCCAGTCCGCCGCGGTAACCCGCGAATTGATCCAGGACCCGACAGAAGAGCGTCCCGGCACCATCACGGTCGATACGGCGAACCGCTACCTTTATCTCTCGCTGCCCAATGGTCAGGCGATGCGTTACGGCATCGGCGTCGGCCGCGAGGGCTTCACCTGGAAGGGACGCGTTCATATCGGCCGCAAGGAAAGCTGGCCCGACTGGACGCCGCCGAAGGAAATGCTGAAGCGCCGGCCCGATCTGCCCCGCCATATGGCCGGCGGCGAGGACAATCCGCTCGGGGCGCGCGCCATGTATCTCTATTCAAACGGCAAGGACACGATGTTCCGCATTCACGGCTCGAACGAGCCCTGGACGATCGGTCAGGCCGTCTCGTCGGGCTGCATCCGGATGACCAATGCGGACGTCGCTGATCTCTTCAGCCGCGTGAGAGTTGGAACGACTGTCGTCGTTCTCTGACGCGAAATTCCCGACCCCGACGCAAGCGAGAGAAGCCCCGGCGCGCCGGGGCTTTTCATTTTGTTATTCGAGATTGCAGTTGAAAACGAAATTGGTCAGCGCGGAAAGAGACACCTGAATGACCACCCAGACCCCGATCAACGTCCATCCGGCCGTGTGTTTCCCGCGGCCGTAGAGAAAGGCCCCGATGAGCGGGACGACGAGAAGAACAAACTGCCAAGGCTGAGCGACGAACGTATCGCAGTGACCAGAGATTCAATTTTTCGCTAACCATTTTCCTCACCTTGGCAGATTTGTCTCGCCCATCAGGAAAAGGTCGACCGCATGGGCGCATTGGCGCCCCTCGCGAATGGCCCAAACCACGAGCGATTGTCCGCGCCGCATATCCCCGCACGCAAAGACCTTGTCGCGCGACGACCGATAGGCGCGCGTGTCCGCCGCGACATTGCCGCGATTGTCGAGCTCGACGCCGATCTGGTCGAGAAGCCCCTCGCGCACAGGCGAGACGAAACCCATTGCGAGCAGGACGAGATCGGCGCGCAAGGTGAACGAACTGTCGGGCGTCTCCTGCATCTTGCCGTCGACGCGGACGCAGCGCAGCTCCTTCACGACCCCGCCCTCGCCGAGAAACTCTTTCGTCAGTACCGGAGAATTCACGCCCCGCACCCTCTTCGTGAGAAGAGGAGGTGCGCAGCTTCAGCGGCCAGTCGGGCCAGGTAAGCAGCTTGTTCTCCTTCTCCGCCGGGCGCGGCATGATTTCGAGCTGCGTCACCGAGAGCGCCCCGTGGCGCACCGAAGTCCCGATGCAGTCGGAGCCCGTGTCGCCGCCGCCAATGACGATGACATGCTTGCCCGTGGCGAAGATCGGCTCATTGGTCGTCAGCGGCTCCCCGGAGACGCGCCGGTTCTGCTGCGGCAGAAAATCCATGGCGAAATGAACGCCGCGCAATTCGCGTCCCGGAATGGGAAGATCGCGGGGCTGCTCGGCGCCGCCGGCCAGAACGACGGCGTCGTGCCCTGCGACGAGGTCCTGCGCCTGCGCATCGACCCCGACATGCACATTGTAATGAAAGACGACGCCTTCGGCTTCCATCTGCGCGACGCGGCGGTCGATCAGATGCTTCTCCATCTTGAAATCGGGAATGCCGTAGCGCAGCAGCCCGCCCGCTTTCGCGTGTTTCTCGTAGACATGGACGTCATGGCCGGCGCGCGCGAGCTGTTGGGCCGCGGCAAGCCCCCCGGGGCCGGAGCCAATGACGGCGATGCGCTTGCCCGTCTTTCGCTTGGGCGGCTCGGGCGCAACCCAGCCCTCGTGGAAGCCGCGATCGATGATGGTGCATTCGATGGTCTTGATGGTGACCGGCTGATCCTGAAGATTTAGAGTGCAGGAGGCTTCGCAGGGCGCCGGGCAGATGCGGCCCGTGAACTCGGGAAAATTATTCGTCGAATGGAGATTGGTGAGCGCGCGACGCCATTCGCCGTGAAAGACGAGATCGTTCCAATCGGGGATCTGATTGTTGACCGGGCAACCATTGTGGCAGAACGGAATGCCGCAATCCATGCAGCGCGACGCCTGGCTCCGGGTAGCTTCCTCCGTCAAGGGAATGACGAATTCGTCATAATGACGGATACGGTCGGCCGCCGGCTTGTATTTTCGGTCCTGGCGGTCGATTTCCAAAAAGCCCGTGACCTTGCCCATCTGCGTGCCAACCTTCTCATCGGGCTCCGGCCGCGATCAAGGCCCCGATCTGGCGCCTTTTCACTTCCGGAAACAAAGGCGAAATTCCGCCAGCCTGCCGACACCGCCGGCCAGCGCGCTTTTCGCGTCAAGTTCCTAAACGCTTTCGTTTCGGCTCCGTCAAGCGGAACCCGCCGGAACCCCTCCATCGACGCGCCGCCGCGCGCGGCGCGCCTTTGCGAAACACGCCGCCGCGCCAAGCCGCAATGGCCCGCGCGCCGACGCTTACTCGCCCGCGGCCGCGAGGCGCTTGGGGTGCGCCTTCCTGGCCGCCATTTCATTGAGCGCCCGCCGATATTCGACCGGCATGACCTTGCGGAACCTCGTCCGATAGACAGACCAGTCATCGAGGATGTCGCGCGCCCGCGACGAGCCCGTGTAGCGCAGATGGTTCTGGATCAACTGGCGCAGACGCTCGGCGTCGAAGCGGGTCATGTCGGACATGACGTCCACCTTGCCATGCGTTTCGAGATCCCCCGACTGGTGATAGGTCTCCGTCATCGCGGTCTCTTCCTCGGTGACGGCCTCGAGATCCACCATGGCGAGATTGCAGCGCGTCGAGAAGCGCTCATCGTCGTCCAGGACGTACGCGATGCCGCCCGACATGCCGGCGGCGAAATTGCGTCCGGTCCGCCCCAGCACGACGACGACCCCGCCCGTCATATATTCGCAGCCGTGATCCCCGACGCCCTCGACCACCGCAATGGCCCCCGAGTTGCGCACCGCGAAGCGCTCGCCCGCGACGCCACGGAAATAGCATTCGCCCGCGATCGCGCCATAGAGCACGGTGTTGCCGATGATGATGGAGTTGGAGGGATCGATCTTGCCGGCTTTGCGCGAGGGAAAGACGACGATCTTGCCGCCCGAGAGGCCCTTGCCGACATAGTCGTTGGCCTCGCCCTCGAGTTGCAGCGTTACGCCGCGCGCCAGAAAGGCGCCGAAGCTCTGCCCCGCCGTTCCGCTCGCGCGGATGCTGATGGTGTCGTCCGGAAGGCCGGCAAAACCGTAAATGCGCGCGACCTCGCCAGAAAGCATGGCGCCCGTCGCGCGATTGACGTTGATGATCCCCGTCTCGATCGACACTTTCGCGCCGCGGTCGAGCGCCGGCCGCGCCTGCTCGATCAGTTGATTGTCGAGCACCTTGTCGAGACCGTGATCCTGCTTCATCGAATGGCGGATCGCGCCGCCCTCGCCCGCGGGCTTGTGGAAGAGCTTGGAGAAATCCAGGCCCTGCGCCTTCCAATGGGCGATGGCCCCGCTCTTGTCGAGCATCTGCATCTGCCCGACCATCTCGTCGAAGGTGCGATAGCCCAACGCCGCCATCAGCTCGCGTGCTTCCTCGGCGACGAAGAAGAAATAATTGATGACATGCTCGGGCTGGCCCACGAAGCGCTTGCGCAGCACCGGGTCCTGCGTCGCGACGCCGACCGGACAGGTGTTGAGATGGCATTTGCGCATCATGATGCAGCCGGCGGCGATGAGCGGCGCCGTTGCGAAGCCGAATTCATCCGCGCCGAGAAGAGCGCCGACGACGACGTCGCGCCCGGTCCGCAAGCCGCCGTCGACCTGCACCGCAATGCGCGCGCGCAGGCCGTTCAGCACCAGGGTCTGATGCGTCTCGGCGAGGCCGATTTCCCAGGGGCTTCCGGCATGTTTGATCGAGGTCAGCGGCGAGGCGCCCGTGCCGCCCTCGAAGCCCGAAATCGTCACATGGTCGGCGCGCCCCTTAGAGACGCCCGCGGCGACCGTGCCGACGCCGACCTCGGAGACGAGCTTCACCGAAACATCGGCCCTGGGGTTCACGTTCTTGAGATCGAAAATGAGCTGTGCGAGATCCTCGATCGAATAGATGTCGTGATGCGGCGGCGGCGAGATCAGTCCAACCCCCGGCGTCGAGTGGCGCACTTTGGCGATGACCGCATCGACCTTGTCGCCGGGAAGCTGGCCGCCCTCGCCCGGCTTGGCGCCTTGCGCCATCTTGATCTGGATCATGTCGGCGTTGATGAGATATTCCGCCGTGACGCCGAAGCGTCCCGACGCCACCTGCTTGATGGCGCTACGGCGTGAATTGCCGTTCGGCAGCGGCTTGAAGCGATCCGCCTCCTCGCCGCCCTCGCCCGTGTTCGACTTGCCGCCGATGCGGTTCATGGCGATCGCGAGCGTCGTGTGCGCCTCGCGCGAAATCGAACCGAATGACATGGCGCCGGTCGCAAAGCGCCTGACGATGGCGCTCGCCGGTTCGACCTCCTCCAGCGGGACCGGCTGGCGCCCGTCCTCCTCGGCGCTCTTGATGCGAAACAGCCCGCGCAGGTTCAGGAGCCGCTCGTCCTGCTCGTTCAGGGTTTTTGCGAAAAGCCGATATTGCTCCCGCGCATTGCCGCGCACGGCATGCTGGAGCAGCGAAATCGTCTGCGGAGTCCAGCTATGCGCCTCGCCGCGGATGCGGAACGCGTAGTCCCCGCCGACGTCCAGCGCGTCGCGATAGACGGGCGCGTCGCCGAAGGCGAGCCGGTGACGACGCACCGACTCCTTGGCGATCTCGTCGAGGCCGACGCCCTCGACGCGCGTCGTGGCGCCGGTGAAGAACTCGTCGACAAAGCTCTGGGCGAGCCCCACCACGTCGAAGATCTGCGCGCCGCAATAGGATTGATAGGTCGAAATGCCCATCTTCGACATGACCTTGAGCAAGCCCTTGCCGACGGCTTTGATGTAGCGCTTGATCGCCGTGTCCGCGTCGACGCGCTCGGAAAATTCGGCGACCGAGGTTTCAAGCGTGTCGAAGGCGAGATAGGGGTTGATCGCCTCCGCCCCAAAGCCGGCAAGACAGGCGAAGTGATGCACTTCGCGCGCCTCTCCCGTCTCGACGACCAGTCCGACCGAGGTGCGCAGGCCCTTTCGGATCAGGTGATGATGAACCGCGGCGGTCGCGAGCAGCGCGGGAATTGCAATACGGTCCGGCCCCACCATGCGGTCGGAGAGGATGATGATGTTGTAGCGGCCCGATACGGCTTCCTCGGCGCGCTGGCACAGGCGCTGGATGGCGCTGCGCATGCCGGGGGCGCCCTTGCTCGCGTCATAGCTGATTTCGAGAGTTTTCGTGTCGAAACTGTCTTCGACCATGCCGATCCAGCGGATTTTCTCGAGATCCTCGTTGGTGAGGATCGGCTGACGCACTTCAAGCCGCTTCTTGTTGGCGGAGCCCTCGTGGTCGAGGATATTGGGGCGCGGACCAATGAAGGAGACGAGGCTCATGACCAGCTCCTCGCGGATCGGATCGATCGGCGGATTGGTCACCTGTGCGAAATTCTGTTTGAAATAGGTGTAGAGCAGCTTCTCCTTGTCGGAGAGCGGCGAGACGGGCGTGTCCGTGCCCATCGAGCCGATGGCTTCCTGCCCGGTGACGGCCATCGGGTAGACGAGCAGATCCAGGTCTTCCTGCGTATAGCCGAAGGCCTGCTGGCGATCGAGAAGCGACACATCGGCGCGCGCCGGACGCGCCTCGACCGGCTTCAAATCCTCGAGCTTGATCTGTGTGCGCGCCAACCACTCCCTGTAGGGATGGGAGAGCGACAGCTCCTTCTTGATCTCGTCGTCGGAGACGATGCGTCCCTGTTCGAGGTCGACGAGCAGCATCTTGCCCGGCTGCAAGCGCCATTTGGTGACGATCTTCTCCTCGGGGATGGGCAGGACGCCCATCTCCGACGCCATGACGACGAGCCCGTCCTCGGTAACGAGATAGCGCGCCGGACGCAGGCCGTTGCGGTCGAGCGTCGCGCCGATCTGGCGTCCGTCCGTGAAGGCCATCGCGGCGGGTCCGTCCCAGGGCTCCATCAGGCTGGCGTGATGTTCGTAGAAGGCGCGCCGGTCCTCGTCCATCAGCGGATTTCCGGCCCAGGCCTCGGGAATGAGCATCATGACCGCATGGGCGAGCGAATAGCCGCCGCGCACGAGGAATTCGAGCGCATTGTCGAAACAGGCGGTGTCCGACTGGCCCTCATAGGAGATCGGCCAGAGCTTGCTGATGCTCTCGCCAAAGAGCGGCGAGCTGACCGAGGCCTGCCGCGCCGCCATCCAGTTCAGATTGCCGCGCAGCGTGTTGATTTCGCCGTTGTGGGCGACGAAGCGATAGGGATGCGCCAGCCGCCAGGAGGGGAACGTGTTGGTCGCAAAGCGCTGGTGCACGAGCGCCAGCGCCGAGACGAAGCGCTCGTCCTTCAAGTCGAGGAAATAGCTGCCGAGCTGGGAGACGAGCACCATGCCCTTGTAGACGATCGTGCGCGTCGAGACGGAAACGGAATAGAAATCGCGTCCGCCCTCGAGCGCATAGACTTCGTTCGACGCGGACTTGCGGGCGAGATAGATGCGCCGCTCGAAATCGTCGTTGTCGGCGACCTGCGGGCCGCGGCCGATGAAAATCTGCGCATGATGCGGCTCCACGGCGCGAACGGCCGCGCCCAGATCGCCCGAGTCGACGGGCAGGTCGCGCCAGCCGAGCACGACCACGCCCTCCTCCCGCATCTGCGTTTCGATAATCGCGCGGGCCGTGGCGCGCACTTCCGGGTCGCGCGGAAGGAAGAACTGGCCGATGGCGTAGTCGCCCGGAGCCGGCAGATCGATGCCGAGCGCGGCGCATTCGGCTTTGAAGAAGTCGTGCGGAATCTGCAGCAGGATGCCGCATCCGTCGCCGAGCTTGGGATCGGCGCCGACCGCGCCCCGGTGGTCGAGATTGAGCAGGATGCGCAATCCCATCTGAACGATGTCGTGGCTCTTCTGATTGTGCATATTCGCGACGAAGCCGACGCCGCAGGAATCATGTTCCAGAGCCGGATCGTAAAGGCCTTGAGCGCCCGGCAGCGCAGGATCGCGGCCGAGCGCGACCTTCTGCTGCAACGCTCCCTGCACGCGCTTCGTCTCTGCGACCTTCGTCATGGCGGCGTCTCCCCGACGGGCGCGGCGCTTTGTCGCCCTCGCCCCGTCATTTCCTTGTTATTCAAAACTGCATAGAGCAAGAAGACGACGGATAGAAGCGCGCACGCGCCTCTCACCGTCGCTGCTCGCGACCGGCCAAATGGAACGGCCGTAGCTCCTCCGCCCTCGTCCCGGCCGCCGCGCCGTCAGGCAAGAGGCGCGCCAGACCCCACGGGTCGCCTCTCGCCTCGCGCCCCGATCCGCGGATGATGGCGCGCGCGCGGCAGATAATGGACCCATGAGCGACGCCAGTAGGTCAGCAAGACTGACATATTGGCGAGAAAGATTGTTGCCAGATTTATGCTCCGGTGACAAGCAACCGCCCAAAAAGAAGGCGGTTCCTATCGATGTCCAACGCTCGCCGCAATCGCGTAACATGGGTTAATTCGAGAGTGGCGACCCCTCAAGGATGGCCCGCATGACTTTGGCTTGGCGGAATTTTATCGCGCTCCTCGGGCTCGGGGCGGCGCTGATCTGCGCCGCTGGCGTCACGGGGGCGAAAGCGCAGTATTACTACCCCTACGCCTATGGCTACCCCTACGCGCCGCAGCCTTACGCCTACGACGACGATGACGACGCGCCGCGCTTCGGCTCCCGGCGCGCCATCGCGCGCATCCTGGCGCGGGAGGGTTTCGACCTCGTCGGGCCGCTCGGGCGACGCGGCGATCAGATCGTCGCAACGGGCGTCAACCGGCGCGACGGGCGCGGTGCGTTTCGTCATCGACCCTTTCGAGGGACAGATCCTCCGGGGCACGCCGATCGGCCCGCCTCCGCCGCTCGCCGAGAGGCGCCCGCCCGAAGATATGGGCGGTTCGCCGCAGCTGGGAGACGGGCGTCGGGTCCCGCGGGAAATCACACGCGACGCCACGCGGGCGACACCAGGCGCGCATGCGCCGACCCAGGGCCCGCGTGCAGCGATCCCGGGCGCGCGCGCGGCGACGCCATCCGCGCAAAGAAGGCCTCCACCCGCGACGACGGCAAAGCCTGTTCAGCCGGCGCCGCCCATCGAATGGGCGCAACCCGACGAAATCCGCAATCGGCCGATACAGCCTTCAAAGCCTGTCGACGCCGCAAAGCCGGCTGAAGCCGCAAAGGAGATCGCCAAACCCGTCGAAGGGGCCAAACCTCTCGCGGGGGCAAATCAACCCCGGCCCGTGGAGACGTCAAGACCGGCGGAGGCGGCCAAGCCCGCCGTCCCCGCGCCAGTCGCCACGCCCGATCCCAAACCAGCGGCGAGATCAGAGGTTAGGTCAGAGGTTAGGTCGGACCCCATGCTCCCTGCGTCGCCTGAGCCCAAGCCGCATGCGAGCGGCGGGTCCACGCAGCGGGCCATCGTCCCGCCGCGGGGGACGGCGTTCGAGGGGACCGCCGTCACCCCGCCGGCGCCGACAGCCGCCACGGGGGCTGCGCCCGCAGGCGCCAGGACTCCGCAGAGCCTCGCCCTGCCGACGACGCAACACTAGGACGAGACATAAAAATAGAGAGGCGCCCTTGTAGGCGCCTCCCACATCCGACGTGATCGGAAAGCCTTAAGCGGCTTTGGACTCCACGACCTTCGGCGCGGCGGCGGCGCCGATTTCGATGCGGCGCGGCTTCTGGGCCTCAGGAAGTTCGCGGACGAGATCGACGTGCAACAACCCGTTGACGAGGCTCGCGCCCGTCACGACCACATGGTCGGCGAGCTGGAACCGGCGATCGAAGGCGCGCGCGGCGATGCCCTGATGGAGTATTTCCCGACCCTCGGCGGGCGCGGACTGCTCCTTTGACCCCTTGATCGCGAGCGTGTTCTCTTTCGTCTCGATCGTCAGCTCCTCACGGGAGAAGCCGGCGACGGCGAGCGTCACGCGATAAGCGTTATCGCCCGTCCGCTCGATATTATAGGGGGGATAGGTCGACGCGCTGTCGACGGCCCCCGATTGATCGAGAAGGTTGAAGAGACGATCGAAGCCCACGGTCTGACGATAGAGGGGCGAAAGATCGAAGTGACGCATGACATATCCTCCTGATGAAGCGACATGCGGCGCGCTGCGTAACGCGCCGCGCCTGATCGCGCGTCCTTTTCGGCCCGCGCTGACTATCGATCTGGGAAGGGATCGGGCCGAGTTCAAGAGGCCCGCGGAAGGTTCGGCGGCCAATTGGAAATGCTATGTTGCCGGCCGCGAGATTTGGCGCGCGCGCCAGGGGAAACGAGATGCTGGAACTGGTCGCTACGCCCGACAACCCCGTCCCGGACGGGGCCCGCGTCTATCAGCTTCGCACGTTGGACGGGCGACGGTTGCGCGCGGCCGCCTTCCCCTGCCCCGAGCCGGCGCGAGGGACAATCGCCCTGTTCCAGGGGCACAACGAATTCATCGAGAAATACTTCGAGACGATCGAGGAATTACGCGGACGCCGCTTCGACGTCGTCGCGCTCGACTGGCGTGGCCAGGCGGGCTCCGAACGCGAACTCGACGATCCGCGCAAGGGCCACATCGACGATTTCTCGCAATATCAGCGGGATCTCGAGATCTTCGTCAGGGACGTTCTGCAAGGCCGTCCACAGCCCTGGCTCGCGCTCGCGCACTCCATGGGCGGCGCCATACTGCTCGACACGGCCCACGCCGGCCGTCCGCCCTTCGAGAGGCTCGTCGTCACCGCGCCGATGATCGACCTTGCAAACTTGCACTTTCCCAATGGCGCGCGCTGGCTCGCCGATTTGCTCGATATGCTGGGCCTCGGCGGCTGGTTCATCCCGGGCGGCGCGGGACGCTCGTTCATGGAAAAGCCTTTTCGGGGCAACAAATTGACGACCGATCCAATGCGTTTCGCGCGCAATGCGCGGATCATCGCCAAAGCGCCGGACCTCGTGATCGGCGACCCAACGATCGGCTGGGTGAACGCCGCCTTTCGCCTGATGAAGCGCTTCGAGGCGCCCGAATACGCCCGCCGCATACGCACGCCGACGCTGGCGATCGCGGTGGGCCGCGAGTTCATCGTCTCCAATCCGGCCATCGAGCGTTTCATCCAGAATTTGAACAATGCGGCGCTGGTGACGATCCCGGGCGCCAAGCATGAAATCATGATGGAGCGTGACGAATTCCGCGAGCAGTTCTGGCGCGCTTTCGACGCCTTTGCGCCGGGCGCTGGGGGGCCGCGCTGAAGGAGGGACGCGCCCTCAACGAAGGCGCGCGAGCGCCGCCTCATGCAGGGTCCTGTCTCCAGACGCGACGATCGCGCCCCCACCCGAGGCGTCGCCGCCGTCCCAGGTCGTGACAAAGCCCCCCGCGCCCTCCACGATCGGGATGAGCGCGACAATGTCGTAGGGGTTGAGGCCGGTTTCGATCACGAGATCGACGTGTCCCGCGGCGAGCGCGCAATAGGCGTAGCAGTCGCCGCCATAGCGCGACAGCCGCACCTCCGCCTCGACGCGCTGAAACCGCTCGCGAAGCGCCGGGTCGATCAGAAGCGGCGACGTCGTCATCAACGTCGCCTGTCCGAGTGTCGGACACGGCCGCACATTCAACTTGCGGCGCTCCTCGCCGGACTTGCCTTGCCGCGCCGGCCCGCGCCAGTAAGCGGCTTCGCCGTCGCCGCGAAAGCGCTCCCGCGTGAAAGGCTGGTTCATGAGCCCGTAACAGGGCCGTCCCAGATGCGAGAGGCCGATCAGCGTGCCCCAGGTGGGAAAACCCGAGATGAAGCTCTTGGTGCCGTCGATCGGGTCGATCACCCAGACATATTCGGCGTCCGCGGCCTTGGCGCCGAATTCCTCGCCGATGATCCCGTGATCCGGAAAGGCCTCCTCGATCATCCGCCGTATCGCCAGTTCCGCGGCGCGGTCTGCCTCGGTCACCGGATCGAAGGCGCCGCCATGCGCCTTGTCGTCGGCGGCGAGGGTCGTGCGGAAGAAGGGCATGATCGCCTCGCCCGAGACATCGGCGAGGCGCTCCACGAATTTCTCGAAGTCGACGGCGCTCATTCCTGCTCCAGCGACGCGCGGCGCCGCACGTTACTCAGCCGCCATGCGCCGCGGCCCGCCCAGCGATTCGTCGAGGTCGACGTCCTGCGCAAGGCCCGCGATGACTTCGGAGAGATCGGACGCGACCGTGGCGAAGCGCGCATTTTTCTCGATCGTCGTCTCATCCATATAAAGGCCACGCGACACTTCGATCTGCAGGGCGTGCCATCCCGCCGCCGGTCGACCGAAATGTTCGGTGATGTAGCCGCCAGCATAGGGCCGGTTGCGCTGGACGTTGTAGCCGCGCCCGCGCAGCCGCTCCTCGACGCCGTCGACGACCCCCGGCGCGGCGCTCGCGCCGTAGCGGTCGCCGATGACGAAATCGAGGCGCCGTTTTTCGGATCGCGCGGGGTGCGCGGATTCTCGAGCGCTCGTCGAAGGCATCGAGTGGCAGTCGACGAGAACCGCGAACCCGAATTGGCGCGCGGCGCGCGTCATCAGCCCGCGCAACGCCGCATGGTAGGGCTTGTAGAGCGCCTCGATCCGGCGCAACGCCTCATCGACGCCAATGCGGCCGGCGTAAATCTCGCGCGCGTCGGCGACGACCCGGGAATCGTCCCCAGTCCCGCGGCGACGCGCAGAGATCGCGTATTGGCGAATTGCGGCAGCGGCCCATCGAAAAGCTTGGAGTCGAGCTCGTAAGGTTCTCGATTGAGATCCAGATAGGCGCGGGGAAAGCGCGCCCGCAACAACGGCGCGCCAACGTCGCTGGCCGCGGCGAAAAGCTCGTCCACGTAAGCGTCCTCGGAGCGGCGCAAGGTCGCGGCGTCCAGCCGGGCGCTGGCGAGAAAACGCGCAGGATAGACGCGCCCGGAATGCGGCGAGGAGAACACCAGCGGGGAGGAAAGGAGCCCCGGCTCGACCACCTCGAAAGGCGGATCAAGTTCGGGCTCGTGCGGCTCGGCTCGCGTCTCTTCTCGCGGCTCTGATTCCCAGCTATTCATGCGTCGCCTCGCCCTGGCCTTTTCGGGGCGGACCATTGTAACAGGCTAGCCCCCAAAAAAGGTCGCAAGTTGTGCTGAATTTCCGTTGTCGAGCGGACTAAGTTAACGTGTCGGCGCGGGAGTTTCACCTGATATTTACGAAACTGCGGCTCTATGGGGCAAAAGGGCGAGGGTTAAGATGGACGAGAGGATTGCCGCGAAAATTCTGCTGGCGGAGGACGACCATGACATGCGCCGTTTCTTGGTCAAGGCCCTTCAGCAGGCCGGCTTTTCCGTCACATCCTTCGACAATGGCCTGTCGGCGTATGATCAGCTCCGGGTCGAGCCTTTCGAGCTCCTCCTGACCGATATCGTCATGCCCGAGATGGACGGAATCGAGCTCGCGCGCCGTGCGACCGAGCTCGACCCGGACATCAAGGTGATGTTTATCACGGGCTTCGCCGCGGTCGCGCTCAATCCCGACAATCACGCGCCGCGTCAGGCGAAGATCCTCTCGAAGCCCTTTCATCTGCGCGACCTCGTCAGCGAAGTGCAGCGGATGCTCGCGGCCTAAAGGAGCGCGCGCCGGCGCGCGGCGCCGTTCAATGCGCTTGCCGACGCCGGCGCATTGCGCTATGAGCCCAGCCAAATCGTCAACTCCGCCCGGCCTCCCCGCGCCAAAAAGGCGACACGGGGTCACGGGCGTTTAAAGTCGTTCAGGAAGGACGCGTCGATGAAAAAGGACATTCACCCCGAGTATCACACGATAAAGGTCGTTTTGACCGACGGCACCGAATATGTGACGCGCTCGACCTGGGGTAAGGAAGGCGACACGCTGAACCTCGACATCGACCCCAAGACCCATCCGGCCTGGACCGGCGGCTCGGCGCAGTTGCTCGACCGCGGCGGTCGACTCTCGCGCTTCAATTCCCGTTTTGGCGGCCTGAGCTTCGGCAAGAAGTAAACGCCCACTATATTCTATTTGTGGAAGCGCCGGGGTTTCTACGCTCCGGCGGTTTGCTCTGGGCAAAAAAAAGCGGCGGGACGAACCCGCCGCGAGAGCCCAGCGCCCCCAAATTCTCCCCAGCACTTCAACTCACTTGTTTATTGCGCGAACGCGTCGCGAAGCTTGGCGAGTTGCTCCTGCACGGGACTTTGCGCCGGCGACGCGAGCGCGCGCGCGACTTCCGGTCCCGCATAGATGAGCTGGTCGAGGTGGATGATGCGGGCCTGAAGCCGCAGCGAATGCAACGCCAACTCACGCAGACGTTGCGGCAGGCGCTGGAAAACATCTGGCGAGGACGCGAGTTCCTGCTGGTGCAGCTTGACCCGATGCCGATCGCTGGCCGCCTGGTTCCGTGTCAGTTCGCCCTGATTGACCGCCCGCTGAAGCAGAAGCCATGAGGCGATCTGCATGAGGCGCGTCGTAAGTCGCATGCTCTCCGCCGCATAAGCCAGAGCTTCGCTGCGCGGGAGCTCCTTAGCCTCCTCGCGTCCGCTCCCGTCGAGATAGGCGGCGGCCTCCTCAACGAGGCTCATGCCTTCTTTGAACAAAGCCCCGAACGCTTCGGAACCCGCGAGCCTTTCGACGAAACTCACGGGCTGGCCTTTGATGGCGCGCCCCTCGTCTCCGATGTTGTCGCTTACCTGACGCATCTACGCTTACGCCCCTTCCGGAGTGGTTAGTCCGGCGAACCCGATGTGAAGGGACATTACCGCAATTGGCGCACGCGCGCTTGCTTAGCTGTTCTTTAACCTTAACGTCCAGCCAAATTGATGTGGAAGAATAAAAAAGAGCCGCTGGCGCGGCTCCAAGTCCATAACAGGGAGGCATCAAGAACGAGTGGAGAAGAGGACCACCCGCGTCCAAGGCTTGGACGTCCCAAGGCTGCGCGACGTTCGTTAATATTTTGTTAATTCCGACAAATGGCGTGAACCCCGGATAACGGGGACGCGCGGAAGGCTTGACCTAGCGCCCCTGGACGTCGAGCGCCACGGCAGGCTCGGGCGCCGCCTTACTGGAGCCCGTCAGCTTTGCGAGGCCCATGCAAAGGACCACAAGCAGGAGCGCGCGAAAGATCTGGCCGCCATTCACGCGGCAGAAAGCCGGCTGCGGCGGCGCAGCGCGCTGAGTTGGGTAGGCGACGACGCTGGGCGGGGCATCCGATGCAACCGGCTGTTCATGCTCAATATTCGGGTGATGGAACTCGATCGACGTCATTCCCGGAGGCCCTTCTGCGCGAACGTGTCTAAAATCGATCAGGAATAATTAGGATTCCGTTAAATCCCGCCGCGTCGGCCCGGCTTGACGGGGGGCTGGGCGGGAGGCATGTGAACCGGCCTCCCGTTCACAAAGGCCCGCCCCCATGATTCGCTCCGCCTTGATGAATGTGATGACCGCCGCCGCGGTCAAGGCCGGTCGCGGGCTCAAGCGCGACTTCGGCGAGGTGGAGAATCTCCAGGTGTCCGTGAAGGGCCCCGGCGATTTCGTCACGGCCGCCGACAAACGGGCCGAGAAGACGCTGTTCGAGGAGCTTTCGCGGGCGCGGCCCGGCTATGGCTTCATCCTCGAGGAAGGCGGCGTGGTGGACGGTGCCGACAAGAGCCACACCTGGCATATCGATCCGCTCGACGGCACGTCGAACTTCCTGCACGGTCTTCCCGTCTTCGCGGTCTCGATCGCGCTCGAGCGGGAGGGGCAGCTCGTGGCCGGGCTCGTCTACAATCCGGCGACCGACGAGATGTTCGTCGCGGAAAAGGGCCAGGGCGCCTACTACAACAATCGGCGCATGCGCGTCGCGGCGCGTCGCACCCTGTCGGAATCGATGGTCGCCTGCGGCATTCCGCCCCTCGCCCACACGGGCAACCATGAATCCTTCAAACGCGAGCTCGCCGCCGGCATGGCCAGGATCGGCAACATCCGCCGCATGGGCGCCGCGGCGATCGACCTCGCTTTCGTCGCCTCTGGCCGGTTCGACGGTTATTGGGAGCGCGGCATTCATTCCTGGGACGTCGCGGCCGGCATTGTTCTGTTGCGCGAGGCAGGCGGCTTCGTGACCGATCTCTCGGGCGGCGCCGACATGCTCGGCAAGGGTGAGGTCTGCGCCGGCAACGAAACGATCCATCGCCTGCTCCTCGACGTGATGAGGAAAGCGTGACGAACCCGGTCGATTCTCCGATTGGTCGAACGCGCGCCCTGCCCGCTTACTCCGGTCTGCGCCCGCGCGCGGACACGGATTGGCCGGCGATGCTCGATCTGTGGGTCGCGTCCTGGCGCGCGACCTATTCCGACATCGACTTCGAGGCACGGCGCGACTGGCTGACCCAACAGATCGCGCGCCTCGAAACGGCGGGCGCGGTGACGATCTGCCTTTTCGCCGGCGACCCGCCCCGGCTCGGCGGATTTGTCGTCATCGACCCCGCGACAGGCTGGCTCGACCAGATTTGCGTCGGCCCCGAGTTCAAGGGCGACGGCTGCGCCGACGTCTTGATGGCCGCGGCGCGCAATATGTCGCCGGGGCTCATTCGCCTTGACGTCAACGCCGACAATCTGCGCGCAATCCACTTCTACGAGCGCGGCGGTTTCGTGAAAATCGGCAGCGGCGCCAATACGCTCTCCGGACGGGCCACGGTTATGATGGAATGGCGGCGCGCTGCGAAATAGTTTCGCTTTATTTCTGGATCGCCACGCACCATATTGCGCCCATCGGGTTTCGGCCGAACGATCTTGCTCTCTCGTCTCAAGACGCGCTGCGGTGACTTTCTCCCAAAACTTCGATCGAAAGACGCCGCATCTCCGCGGAAGTCTCGTCACGTCTTGAAAGGACTCGCCATGCAAACTGGCGCCGTTAAATGGTTCAACGCGCAAAAAGGTTTTGGCTTCATACAGCCGGACGCCGGCGGCGCCGACGTCTTCGTCCACATTAGCGCCGTGGAGCGCGCGGGGCTGAGCAATCTCGCCGAGGGCCAGAAAGTCAGCTACGAAGTCGTCGTCGACAAGCGCAGCGGCCGTTCGTCGGCCGATAATCTTCAGGTCAAGAACTGAACCGAGAAGGGGCCGCACAGGCCCCTTTTTCATGAGGAGGGCGCAACCTCCTCGCCCAGATGGGCGATGCGAATCATATTGGTGGCGCCCGAGGTGCCAAAGGGCATGCCGGCCACGATGATGACCCGGTCGCCGTCATCGCCGAAGCCTTCGCTCTTCGAATATTCGCAGGCGCGCTTCACCATATCCTCGATGTCCACCGCATCGCGCGTCTCGAGCGCGTGAACGCCCCAGACGAGCGCGAGGCGACGCGCCGTGTCGAGCTTGGGCGTCAGGGCGAGAATCGGCGATTGCGGACGCTCGCGGGCGATGCGCAGCGCCGTCGACCCGGAAGATGTCCACGCGCAGATCGCCTTGGAATGCAGTGTCTGGGCGACGTCGCGCGCGGCGACGGCGATGGCGTCGGCCGAGGTCGGATTCGGCAACTCCCCGCGCTGAGCGTTGATGATGCGAGCGGAAGAAAGCGTCCGTCTCCACCTCCTCGGCGATCCGGCTCATCGTCGCGACGGCGTCCTGAGGATATTGTCCGGCGGCGCTCTCGGCTGACAGCATGACCGCGTCCGCGCCCTCGAAGACGGCAGTGGCGACGTCGGAGACCTCCGCGCGCGTGGGCAGCGGCGAGAGAATCATCGATTCGAGCATCTGCGTCGCAATGACGACCGGCTTTCCAAGCCGGCGGGCCGAACGATTGATGCGCTTTTGCAGGCCAGGCACGCGCTCGAGCGGCACTTCGACGCCAAGGTCGCCGCGCGCGACCATCAAGGCGTCGGAAACCTCGATCACCTCGTCAAGTCGATGGATGGCCTGCGGCTTTTCGATCTTGGCCATCACCAGAGCGCGGCCCTTGGTGATCTGTTTGACCTCGGTGACGTCCTCCGGCCGTTGCACGAAGGAGATCGCCACCCAGTCGACACCTTCCTGCAAGGCCGCGTCGAGATCAGCGCGATCCTTCGAGGTCATGGACGTAATGGGGATTTCCGTATCCGGCAGGCTCACGCCCTTGCGATTGGAGAGGCGACCGGCCACGTCGACGACGGCATGCGCGCGCTCGGGCGTCGTCTCGACCACATGGAGCCGCACGCGCCCGTCGTCGATGAGAATCGTGTCGCCGACCTTGAGCGCCGCAAGGATCTCGGGATGCGGCAGGCGCACGCGGGCGACGTCGCCGGGCGTCGGATCGGAGTCGAAGACGAAGACGTCGCCCTTGCGCAGATGGACGGAGCCTTCCTCGAAGGCGCCGATGCGCAGCTTGGGCCCCTGAAGATCAACGAGAATGCCGATCGCGCGCGACATTTCCGTCTCGATTTCGCGGATAATGCGAACATAAGAGGCGAGCCCCGGGTGATCCGTGTGGCTCATATTGATGCGGAACACGTCGGCGCCCGCGCGCACCAGCCCGGAGATGACCGCCTTGTCGACAGTCGCCGGTCCAAGCGTGGCGATGATCTTGACCCGCCTCAACCTTCTCATTTGCGTTCCTAAACCTCATTCGAGCCCGCCGCGGCGGCGGCGGCGCTGCGTTATTGCGCCGGTGCGGCGTTCGGATCGGTGAGCTGCACCGTCCAGCTTTTAGCGTCCCGACCCGTGTCGATCTCGAAGAAACCTGTACGCTCATAACCCTTTGCGAAACAATCCTCGCGCCCGTCGATGCGAAATTCACGATCGCGGGTGCACATGAAGGCTTTGCCCTTCCATTCCCCGCCGCGCTCATCCATCGCGTAGACATAATAGAATTGCGCGGCGAGCGGCCCCCGCAACAAGGTTTCGCACGCCGTCGGGCGCAGGTTCCACCACCCTTCCGAGAGCCAGTTCCGGCCGTCGGTATAAGCGATCGCGACGCTCACCCGCGTGCTGGTGTTGTTGCACAGCCGGAAATCGGCGCGCGCAGGCGCGCTCAGCGCGAGAGCCGTCAGCAAGGCGGGAATAGAGTAGCGTCGCGTCATCTCTTGGAAAGAGGCGTTTGTGGAAGGACAGTCGAGCGCAACTCAAGCGCCATCGTTCGCGCACAGGCAAACCACGCGCGAGCGGGTTTGGCAACCCCGCGACGTCAAAAGCGCCCGATCGCGCAGGGGCGACCCGCGCCGGCCCCCGATTTGAAGGCGGACCGATTCCGCGGAGCGCCGCGCCTGATGCGGCTTCCGCGCCCGAGCCTATCGCCCCCGAGCCTATCGCGCCGCTGCGAGGAGTTCCGCCGCGCGCGGCGCAAAGTAGGTGAGCACGCCCGACGCGCCGGCTCGCTTGAAGGCGAGAAGGCTCTCCAGCATTGCGCGCTCCTCGTCGAGCCAGCCGTTCTGGGCCGCCGCCATGATCATCGCGTATTCGCCGGAGACCTGGTAGGCGAAGGTCGGCGCATGGAAGGTTTCGGCGATGCGGCGCACGATGTCGAGATAGGGCATCCCCGGCTTCACCATCACCATGTCGGCGCCCTGTTCGAGATCGAGCGCGACTTCGCGTAGCGCTTCGTCGCTGTTCGCGGGATCCATCTGATAGGCGCGCTTGTCGCCGCGCAGGGTCTTGTTCGTGCCAATGGCGTCACGAAACGGTCCGTAGAATGCCGATGCGTATTTCGCCGCGTAGCTCATGATTTGCACGCTCTCGAACCCGTCCGCGTCGAGCGCGGCGCGGATCGCGCCGATGCGGCCGTCCATCATGTCGGAAGGCGCGATGATGTCCGCGCCGGCGCGCGCCTGCGTCACCGCCTGCCGCGCCAGCACGGCGACGGTGGCGTCATTGACGATCTCGTCGCCGACCAGCAACCCGTCGTGGCCGTGGCTCGTATAAGGGTCCAGCGCGACGTCGGTGATGACGCCGATGTCGGGCGCCGCCGCCTTGATCGCGCGGCAGGCGCGGCAGACGAGATTGTCGGGATCGAGCGCGGCGCTTCCCTGCTCGTCGCGCAATTTCGGGTCGGTGTTGGGAAAGAGCGCGACCGCGGGCACGCCGAGGGCCGCCGCGCCGGCGACCGCCTCCGCAGCCAAGTCGACCGACTGGCGCCACACGCCCGGCATCGAGGCGATGGCCTCGCGCCGTCCCTCGCCGTCCATCAGGAAAATCGGCCAGATGAGGTCCGAGACGTCGAGCATGTTCTCGCGCACGAGACGGCGGGCCCAGTCGCTCTTGCGATTTCGTCGCGGCCGCTGAACGAGGGAGAGCCGCGCCGCTGAAGAAGTCTCTCTTTCCGTCATCTCTCGCCTCCCGATCGGGGACGCTTTAGCACGGGCGCCGGCGCCTTTCGACTCCGGCGCGCGGAAGCTATAGACATGGGGCTTGCCCGTTAGACATGGGGCTTGCCCGTTAGACATGGCTCGCCCGTTAGACATGGCTCGCCCGTTGTGCTTGCGCGAGGGAAACGAAGATGCCGCCCGCGGGCCCAGTCCGGTCCTCACTTGTCCGTCCTGTCGCGACGTTCGTCGTCGGCGCCCTCTGCGCCGTGCAACCGGCGGCCGCAAGCGCTCAGCAGGCCTCGCCGCCGCTCGCGCGCAGCTTTGAGCCGAAGACCGCGACTTCGACGACGCGGAACGCCCGACCCGCAAGCCCAAAGCCGATCAGCGGCAAGCCGGCCAACGTCAGGTCATCCGCCAAATCGACGACCGCTCAGCCGCCGTCCGCAAATGCCCCCGCGCTGAAACCGCCAACGGACAAGAAGCCCGGATCAAAAGCCCCGGCCTCGGAGACGGCCAAACCGCAGGGCGATGCGCCTGCCAATGGCGCCGCCGCGCCCGTCGCGCGGCCGAAACTGCCGCCGCTGCCGCCGATCGATGCGGCGACGCCGCCGCCGATGCTCCCGCGCGCGTCGCGAGAACGCATGCGCGCCTGTGCGGAGGAATGGGACGAGACGAAGCGCAATGCGAAAGCGCCCTTGCCCCTGTGGCGCGAGTTCGCGACCCGCTGTCTCACGCGCTGAGGGCGAAGCCGCCAGTCAATGCGCGGCTTTGATGAGACCCGAAGCAGCAGGGGCTTCAAAGAATTTCGCCCGAGGCGCGCGCGACGCGTCGTCCCCGGGCGTTTGCATATTGCGCCACCGCGCATTCACGACGCGCGACCTTGCGATCACGCATGTCGGAAACGCCGCGATCTAGGCGCCCTCGGTCGGCGCCGGTGGCGGGGCTACCTTGACTTTGCGTGGCGCGCGCTTTTTGGCGGACGCCTTCTTGGTCGCGCGTTTTTTGGTAGCCGACTTCTTCGTCGCGCGCTTCTTGGTCGCGACCTTGCGGACGGCCTTGCGAGCAGACTTCTTCGTGGCGGCCTTGCGCACGCCCTTCTTCGCGGCGGTCTTCTTCGTCGCGCGCTTCTTGGTCGCCGCCTTCTTGGTGGCGGTCTTACGCGTACCCTTCTTCGCCGCTGCCTTCTTGGCCGGCTTACGCTTTGTAGTAGCTTTCGCCATAATAAGTCCCCTTGATCCGAATTGCCGGAACTTTGGTCGACCGGCAATACGCGCAATTAGCGTAACGTGGTTAACCACTGGTTCAAGTGGCGCCATGCGCGATGCAGGCCTCGCAACGCGTGTCGCGACCATTCGCAGAGACGCCGAACGCGCGCCGCACGACCTTGCATCTGCTGTCGCGACGACGTGCGAATGCTTCCGCCGCATGTCCGCAAGACTGAATTCTGCTCGACGATTGCTGGCCTCCGCATCGGCCTCGCGCTTATGCGTTGCGCGTGTCGACGTAATCGGCGCAAAGACACCAATTACTTGTTTTTCTTTGCAAACGCATTTGTCTCAGCGCATCGTGCGCCGTTGCGTGAAAGAGATTGGCGCGCAGCCGAAATGCGCCGCGCGCAAGACGCGCACACGCTTTCGATGAAGAGTTTCGAAGCTTGTCCGACAACGCCGTCTTGCAGCGCGCCCAAGCCCGACACGGAGGCGTTGTCGCTGCGACGACACGACAAAAAAAAAATTGTGTGTGGGCGCCTCGAAACACAAAAATCTGTCGCTCGGAGACGTGCGCGACTCGAAAAATCGCGCATCGGAGGGAAATTTCTGATTCGCGCGCGCTCGAAAAGGCGCCGATCAGACGCCCAATTTACGCTTGAGCAGATCGTTCACGGCCTGTGGATTCGCCTTGCCGCCCGTCTGCTTCATCACTTGACCGACGAACCATCCCAGCATCGTCGGCTTGGCGCGCGCTTGCTCGACCTTATCCGGGTTGGCCGCGATGACGGCGTCGACGGCGGCCTCTATCGCGCCCGTGTCGGTCACCTGCTTCAACCCGCGCGCTTCGACGATCTCCTTCGGATCGCCGCCCTCGTTCCAGACGATCTCGAACAGATCCTTGGCGATCTTGCCGGAGATGACATTGCTCGAGATGAGGTCGATGATCGCGCCGAGCGCATCGGACGAAACCGGAGAGCGCGTGACGTCGAGGCCCTCCTTGTTGAGTTTGCCGAAGAGTTCGTTGATGACCCAATTCGCCGCCAGCTTGGCGTCGCGACCCTTCGCCGTCGCCTCGAAGAAGTCTGCGTTGGCGCGCTCCATGACCAGCACGCCGGCGTCATAGGCGGGCAAGCCAAAGTCCGCGATGAAACGCGCGCGCTTGGCGTCAGGCAATTCCGGCAGGTCTGATCTCAACGCGTCGACATAGGCCTCGTCGAACTCGAGCGGCAGCAGGTCCGGATCGGGGAAGTAGCGGTAGTCATGCGCCTCCTCTTTCGAGCGCATCGCGCGCGTCTCGCCCTTGCCGGGATCGAAAAGACGCGTCTCCTGATCGATCTTTCCACCGTCTTCGAGAATGCCGATCTGGCGGCGCGCCTCGACCTCGATGGCCTGACCGATGAAACGGATCGAGTTGACATTCTTGATCTCGCAGCGCGTGCCCAGCCCCTCGCCGGGCCGACGCACGGAGACGTTGACGTCGGCGCGCAGCGAGCCTTCCTCCATGTTTCCGTCGCAGGAACCTATGTAGCGAAGCAGCGCGCGCAATTTGGCGACATAGGCGCGCGCCTCCTCCGCCGAGCGCATGTCGGGCTTCGAGACGATCTCCATGAGCGCGACGCCGCTGCGGTTGAGGTCGACGTAGCTTTCGCCGGGCGCGAGATCGTGCAGCGACTTGCCCGCGTCCTGCTCGAGGTGCAGCCGCTCGACGCCGACCGTGATGCGCTCGCTCGGCGAGACGTCGACGATCACCACGCCCTCGCCGACGATCGGATGCTTGTACTGCGAGATCTGATAGCCTTGCGGCAGATCGGGGTAGAAGTAATTCTTGCGGTCGAAAATCGAGCGCAGATTGATCTGGGCCTCGAGGCCGAGTCCGGTGCGGATCGCCTGCTTGACGCATTCCTCGTTGATGACGGGCAGCATGCCGGGCATGGCCGCGTCGACGAGCGAGACATGATCGTTGGGCGCCCCGCCATAGGCCGCCGAGGCGCCCGAGAAGAGTTTGGCGTTGCTCGTCACCTGGGCGTGGATTTCCATGCCGATGACGACTTCCCAGTCGCCGGTCGCGCCTTTGATGAGCTTGGAGGGAGCCGCCTGTGTCGCCATCGTGTCCTCGCTAAACTTAAGTCTTCCATATAGACCACCGCAGGCGGGCGCAAAATGCCCGTCACAGGGGAACGAGGAGACCGCCATGGCCCGGAAACGAAAGAGCGGACTTGTCGCACGCATGCGCGGCGCCCCCGCTCATGTCGCCATTCCCGTCGGCTCCTTCTTCATCGTCGGCGGATTTCTCAGCGTGCTGCCCGTTTTCGGTCTGTGGATGTTTCCCGTCGGGCTCGCAATTCTCTCGCCCCATATTCCCGCCGCCGGACGCCTGGAGCGGCGGCTCACCAGATGGGCGATACGCAAGGGCTTCCTGCGCATCAAGCGCACGCCGCGATCCACGCAGGAGAACGGCGCGCCGCCCCCGCAGCCCTAGCGGGCCACGATCACCCGCGATCCCCGGCGGACGATGTCTCCCTGGGAGATGTCCCTTTGGGGGCCCGATCGCCCATCAGCCGTTCTTCATAGTGAATCGACCACTCGAGCAGAGTGGTCCATAGCGTCATCGCGGCCTCGACGGAAAGGCCTTCGCGCCGCGCCGCGCCCAGAACGCGCGCCAGCACGTCATCGACGCGATCCGGCACGCGCGCCGGTATGCCAAGCGCCGGTTTGACTTTCGCGGCGCGCTCGATTTGGCGCTGACGCTTTGCCAGGAGCGCGACAAGCGCGTCGTCGATCTCGTCGATGACGCGACGCACGTCCGCCATTTCATCCTGCAACGCCAGAAGGTCGGGCTCGGCCGCCGTCTTTGTCATCGTCACGCCTCCCGCCACCAGGCTTGCGGAAAGTCGATCTTCGGCGCCGAACGCTCAACGGCCGCGGCGAGCGAGAAAAGCGTCTCTTCGTCGAACGGACGACCGATGAGCTGAAGGCCGAGCGGCAGACCGTTCGCCGCGAGTTCCCCAGGCACGGCGATGCCCGGAAGTCCCGCCATGTTCACCGTGACGGTGAACACGTCGTTGAGATACATCTCGACCGGATCCGTCGATCCCTGCTCGCCCTGCGCAAAAGCGGTCGAGGGCGTCGCTGGCGTCAGCACGGCGTCGACGCCAGCGGCGAACGCCTCGTCGAAATCGCGCTTGATGAGGCTGCGCACTTTCTGCGCGCGCACATAATAGGCGTCGTAATAGCCGGCGGAGAGGACATAGGCGCCAATCATGACGCGCCGGCGCACTTCGGGGCCAAAGCCCTTGGCGCGCGTCTTCTCGTACATTTCGAGAATATCCCGACCTGCTTCGCGCAAGCCGTAGCGCACGCCATCATAGCGCGCGAGATTGGACGAGGCCTCCGCCGGTGCGATGATGTAATACGTCGGAAGAGCATATTTCGTATGCGGCAGGGAGATCTCGACGATCTCGGCGCCCGCGTCCTTGAGCCAGGCGACGCCCCGATCCCAAAGCCCGGCGATCTCCGCAGATAGGCCGTCGAGCCGATATTCCTTCGGCACGCCGATGCGCCGGCCTTTCACCGAGGCGCCAACCGCGGCTTCATAATCCGGCACCGGCGCGTCGACGCTCGTCGTGTCCCTGGGGTCATGGCCCGCCATGGAGCGCAGCAGGATCGCCGCGTCGCGCACGTTGCGCGCGATGGGCCCCGCCTGGTCGAGAGAGGAGGCAAAGGCGACGATGCCCCAACGCGAGCAGCGCCCGTAGGTGGGCTTGACGCCCACCGTGCCGGTGAAGGCCGCGGGCTGGCGGATAGACCCGCCCGTGTCGGTCGCCGTCGCGCCAAGACACAAATGCGCGGCGACGGCCGCGGACGAGCCGCCCGACGAGCCGCCGGGGACAATCTTCGCGTTTGGATCGCCTTTGCGTTTCCATGGCGAGACGACGGGACCAAACGCGCTCGTTTCGTTCGACGATCCCATCGCGAACTCGTCGAGATTGAGCTTGCCGAGCGTTACGGCGCCGTCGCGCAGGAGATTGCCGGAGACGGTCGATTCATAGGTCGGTGTGAAGTTGTCGAGGATACGGCTCGCCGCGGTCGTGCGCACGCCCTTGGAGCAATAGAGATCCTTGATCCCGAGCGGCAGACCTTCGAGCGGCCCGCCCTCGCCGCGCGAGAGCCTGGCGTCGCGCTCCGCCGCCTGGGCGAGCGCCAGTTCAGGCGTCTCCGTGATGAAGCAGTTCAGCGCGCGCGCCTTCTCTATCTCGGCGAGATGCGCCCTGGTCAATTCGACCGCTGAAATCTTTTTCGATTTCAGCGCGTCGCGCGCGGCGGCGAGGGTGAGATGCGTCAGATCGGACATCGAGTCTCTTTGTATATCTGTGGTGAGCGAGATGTATCGCGGGCGCGCGGCGGTTACTCGACGACTTTCGGCACGACGAAATAATGATCCTCCCGCACGGGAGCGTTGCGCAGGATGTCATCGGCGAGCCCGCCGTCGGTGACGACGTCCGCGCGCTTTTTCATCTGCATCGGCAGAACCGAGGCGATGGGCTCGACGCCCTCGACGTCGACGGCGCTCAGCGCCTCGACAAAGGTCAGGATGGCGTTGATCTCGCCGGCCAGCCGCTCGACCTCGTTTTCCTCGACCGCGATGCGCGCGAGATGGGCGATGCGGCGAACCACCGCGGAATCGACAGACATTTGTGAGCTCCGCCAGGATGAACTTTGCAACGGCGCTATAGCGCCTGGACCTCCAGGGCGCAATGCGTCCCACGCCTGCCTCCGCGAAACGCGGCCAAGAGATGTTTATCGCGACGCGCGGACATGCTAGCGCAGTTCATGACCCATGACGTCATGACACTGGAAGAACTTGCCGGCGCGCTGGCGCCGAAGGCGCGCCTGATGGGGCTTGATCTCGGCGCCAAAACCGTCGGGCTCGCGCTCTCCGACGTCGAGCGGCGCCTGGCCTCTCCCCTCGATACGATCCAGCGCGTGAAATTTTCGCAGGACGCGACGGCGCTTCTCGCGCGGGCCGCCGATTTCGACGTGGCGGCGCTCGTTTTCGGCCTGCCCCTGAACATGGATGGCGGCGAAGGTCCGCGGGCGCAATCCACCCGCGCCTTCCTGCGGAATCTGCGTAAATTGACGCCCCTGCCCTTCGTCCTCTGGGACGAACGCCTGTCGACGGCCGCGGTGACGAGAGAACTTATCGCGCAAGATGCGTCGCGCGCGAAGCGCGCGGAAGTCGTCGATCGCATGGCGGCGGCATATATTCTGCAAGGCGCACTCGATCGGCTTCGCCGAATTCCTTCTGCGCCGTCGACAATGAATGTATAAATCGTTGCTCAATATACAGGTCTAACGCAGAACATACATTTCCGGTCTGAATATCCTGAAATTGTGAGACTTTTTTGTTGACTTCCTTAAGCTGAACTGTAAAAAAAATACACGCATAAGTCGTAGCAACGGCGTGGAAGGACACCGTCGCAACTAGCGGAGCTTTTTAAGCATGTCTCGCACGCCATCTTTAAGACGTTCTGTTGCCAAAACACGGTCAAATACCGCCATATCCGAGCTATCCAACCGTCGCGCCGAGGAGGATTCCGCCGCCCTTGCGCATTACATTGCAGATATGTCGGCCGAATTGTCCGATCTCGCGGGACGCTCGCAAATGCCCATGGTCGCCTATTTCCTCAGTCTCGCGCGCGTCGAGGCCGAGATGCGCTCACGGGAAGCCGGCGGCGTTCCGATCATTCGCCAGAAGTGACGCTGACGCAGGGTTGTTGCAACTTCAACGATACTGCCTGAGCCCCATGCCGGGTCAAGCGGCCGGCGAGATCGAGCTCCGTCAGCGCGCCCTGAACCTCTCGCGCCGAGAGGCCCGCGGTCCGCACCAGTTCGTCGATGGTCACCGGGACGGGGCCCAGAAGCGCGGCGACCTTCTCGCACGGGTCGATTGCCGGCTCGGCGCAAACGCGCGGCGCGGCGATCGTCGCCTGGCGCACGAAATCAGGCGGGCGCGGCGGGCTCTCCTCCAGGGCGTAGACCCCTGTCTCCGCGAAAAGGTCGAGCTCGTCGAACAGCGGCTCCTCCTGCGCCGGCCCGTCGTCCCGGTCGAAGAGGCTGGTCGTGGACCTCTGCGCGCCGGCGGCAAGCGCGTCGATCACATCCTCCGGCCTCGCGCAGAGGCTCGCCCCCTGGCGCAGCAGATCGTTTGTTCCCTCCGCGCGCGGGTCGAGGGGCGAGCCGGGCACGGCGAAGACGTCGCGGCCCTGTTCATTCGCGAAACGCGCCGTAATCAGGGAACCCGAGCGGCGCGCGGCCTCGACCACAACCGTCGCGCGGCTGATCCCTGAGATGATGCGATTGCGACGCGGAAAATCGCGGCCACGCGGCTCCCATTCGAGCGGCATCTCCGAGACGAGCAACCCCTGCTCGGCGATCTGCGCAACCAATTGCGCATGTTCGGGGGGATAGGGCCGCGCCTGTCCACCGGCGAGCACGGCGATCGTGCCCGTCTCGATCGTGGCGCGATGCGCCGCCGCGTCGACCCCGCGGGCGAGGCCGGAGACCACGACATAATCTTCGCGCGCGAGGCTGCGCCCGAGGCGTTCCGCGAAGGTGAGCCCGGCTGCCGACGCGTTGCGCGACCCCACGATGGCGACGCCCTCCCGTGCGGCGAGCCCCGCGTCGCCGCGCAACGTGAGCACGGGCGGGGCGTCGGCGATCTCGCGCAGGAGCGGAGGATAATCGGGGTCCGCGGTCGTGACGAAGCGCACGCCCATGGCGCCCGCGCGCTCGATCTCGCGCAAGGCGTCCTCGCGCGAGGCAACGCGAATGGTCCGCCCACGCAGGGATTTGGCCGCAAGCTCCGGCAAGGCGTCGAGCGCCGCGGCCGCGCCGCCAAAACGATTGATCAACCCCCGAAACGTGCGCGGTCCGACATTCTCGCTGCGAATGAGGCGCAGCCAATCCACGACCTGCAACTCGCTCAGACGGCCGCGCGGCGGATCGCCGTTCATGCCTTCTGACCAATGCGCGATTCCGCGCCCGCGCGCAGACGCGCGATGTTGTCCTTGTGCTTGCGCCACAGAATGAGCGCCATCGCGCCCACCACAAAGGCTTCGCCGCCATAACCGAGAGTGAGCAGAAGCAGGGGCGCGGCGGCGCTGGCGATCAACGCGGCGGCAGACGAGTAACGCCAGACGCCCGCCACGGCGAGCCAGATGGCGCAAAAGGCGAGACCGGAGGGCCAATGGAGACCGAAAAGAACGCCAAGAAAGGTCGCGACGCCCTTGCCCCCTTTGAAATTCAGCCAGACCGGAGCGATATGTCCGATGAAGGCGGCGAAGCCGGCGATCAACCCCCCGTCGGGGGACAGCGCGGCGCCGATGACGACGGCGAGGGTTCCCTTCAGCGCATCGAGCAGCAGCGTTGCGGCCGCGAGGTCCTTGCGGCCCGTGCGCAGCACATTGGTCGCGCCGATATTGCCGGAGCCGATCGACCGCAAGTCCGTCGTCCCCGCGATGCGCGTGAGGAGAAGACCAAAGGGTATCGACCCAAGGAGATAGCCGATGAGGAGCGCGAGCGCTTCGGTGAGATAAGCCATTTTCTTATGCGGAACTGACGACAGGAGCGGAGCGCCGGCGAAGGCGCGAATCCTAAAGGAGGCGGGCCAAAGCCGCAACCTTTGCAGCCGGGAACGGGGCCATCGCCGGGGAATTCCATTAAATCGAAACCCAACCGAGGTTTTTTTCCCGATCGACGATCGTGCTCCCGTTTTACGGCCGAAAGCGCTAAAGGAAAAAGCCCGCATCCCGGACCATGGACATGAACAAAGCAGAGCGTAAATCCCGCCCGCGAGCCTTTCGCCTCAACGGCGACGAGACGGTGACGGCGAAGCCGGCGGAAGTCGTTGAATCCGAAACCGACGTGTTCAGCGACGCGGCGGAGCTCGTCGAAGGCGCGGACGGCGGCGACGAGGCGGTGACGGCCGCGCGCGCCAAGGGCGTCTTGCAACGCTACCTCTTTTCCTCGGGCGGCGTCCTGTTCTCGGCCGTATCGGGCCTGATCTCACTGGCGCTGACGGTTTGGATCTGGAATCTCGTCGACGAACTTTTCAAGCATTCCGCGATCCTGGGCTCCATCGGATTGGGGCTCGCCTTTGTCGCCGCGCTCGCGGCGGCGCTTTTCATCGCGCGTGAAATCCGCTCGATTGCGCTACAAAATCGCGTCGCCAAGCTGCATGCGGCGTTGGGCGCGGCGCGCGCCTCCGACGATGGGACGGCGGCCCGGGCGCGCGTCGTGGAGCTTTGCAAACTCTATGAAGGCCGCGCAGAACTCGCGCGCGCGCGGGCTCAGATCAACGACTACGCCAAGCAGATCATCGACGGCTCCGATCTCATCGATCTCGCCGAGCGCACGCTCGTCGCCCCGCTCGACGAGAAAGCGCGGCGCGAGATCGCCGCCGCCGCCAAACGCGTGTCGGTCGTCACCGCGGTCAGCCCGCGCGCGGTTCTCGACGTCATCTTCGTCGCCGGGCAGGCGATCGTCCTGATGCGCCGCATCGCCGAGATCTATGGCGGCCGGCCCGGCCTGCTCGGCTTTTTCAAGCTCGCGCGCTCCGTCGGCGCGCATCTCGCCATCACCGGCACGGTCGCCGTCGGCGACACCCTGCTTCAGCAGGTCCTTGGTCACGGCGTCGCCGCCCGCGTCTCCGCCAAGCTCGGCGAGGGCGTGCTCAATGGCCTGCTCACGGCGCGCGTCGGACTTTCGGCGATGGCCGTCTGCCGCCCCGCGCCTTTCGTGACCCAGAAGCAACCCGGCGTCAAAGACGTCGCGCCGTTTTTATTCGGCGGCGATAAAACAAAGGCCTCATGATTTGAAGATCACAACATGGAACATCAATTCCGTACGGCTGCGCATGCCCCTCGTCGCGCATTTCCTGAAGTCCCGCGCGCCGGACGTTCTCTGTCTCCAGGAAACCAAATGCCGCGACGCCGAATTTCCGATGAAGGATTTCCACGCGCTCGGCTACAGGCACGTCGCGATCAACGGCCAGAAAGGCTATCACGGCGTCGCCGTCGTCTCGAAGACGCCGCTGCGGCGCGTCGAAAAGCGTGATTTTTGCGAGAAGGGCGACGCGCGCCACATCGCCGTCGAACTGGACGGCGTCGAGGGGCCGATCACGCTGCATAACTTCTATGTGCCGGCGGGCGGCGACGAGCCCGACGTCGAGATCAATCCGAAATTCGCCCATAAGCTCAGTTTCCTCGACGAGATGGCGAGCTGGGGCGCCGATGGCGCCGCCAAGGGCCGCGTCGCGCTCGTGGGCGATCTCAACATTGCGCCGCTCGAACATGACGTCTGGAGTCACAAGGCGCTGCTCAAAGTCGTCAGTCACACGCCGGTCGAAGTCGAAAAGCTCGACAATGTGTTTCGCGCCGGCGACTGGATCGACGCCATGCGCCATTTCGTCCCCGCGGATGAGAAGCTCTACACGTGGTGGAGCTATCGCGCTGCGGACTGGGCGGCCTCCAACCGCGGCCGCCGTCTCGATCACATCCTCGTCAGCAAGGCGCTTGGCGGCGGGTTGCGGCGGCTCGACGTGCTCGCCGAGGCGCGCGGCTGGGAGCGACCCTCCGACCATGTGCCCGTGACGATCGAGCTCTCGGCTTGAGATCGCGAGGACGGAGAGATTCATGTTCGCCCGCGACCTGATGTGTCGGCGCTTCGCTTATGTCACGCCCGAAACGGATCTCGATTTCGTCGCGCGACTGCTCGCCGACTCCGACGTTGGCGTCGTGCCCGTCGTCGACGACGGTCTTGCGTTGATTGGCGTCATCACGCGGAGCAATCTGGAGAGGGCGCGCCCCGCGCCCCCTGTCGAACTCGGTCCCCTTCCCGCTTTCCTGTTGCGCAATCGCCCGCCAGCGCCGTTCCGCTTCAACGGCGGGGGCGTGCGCGAAGCGATGACCGCGCCCGCCATCTCGGTATCCGCCAGCGACAAGCTCGTCGAGATCGCCGCGTTGATGCAGGCGCGCCATCTCAAGCGCGCGCCGGTTGTCGAGGGCGAGAAACTCGTCGGCGTGCTGCTGCGACGCGAAGTGCTGAACGCGCTCGCCAGGGGGATCGCGCCAGAGGCGCCTGAAAGCGCGCGCGCGTCGCATGCGCCGGCCGACCCCACACATTGCGACATCGCGACGGCAATCGAATTTCAACAGCTCGTCGCCGCGCATGAGCGTCGTCTCGACGCCGAGCGCGAGGCGCGTCTGCGCACCGCGCGCGCATTTCGCGAGGAAAGCATTCGCCAGCTCGCCGCGCGTCGCCTGAGTGAAGGTCAATGGCGGGAGATGATTGCGCAGGCGCGCCGCGCAGCCGCCGGCGGCGCGTTCGAACATATGTTGATCCGCTTTCCCGCGCAGCTCTGCTCCGACGGCGGCCGCGCGATCAATGCGCCGGACCCCGCCTGGCCGGCCACATTACGCGGCGAGCCGGCGGACGTGTTCAAGCGCTGGCGCAGCGAACTGCATCCGCGCGGTTTCACACTCGCCGCGCAGATCATCGATTTCCCCGATGGCGTGCCCGGCGACGCCGCGCTGTTTCTGACATGGGGCCGCGCTTGAGCATGGGGCGCGCTGAGCATGGGGCCGAGCATGAGCGGCTCGCGCCACGTTCAGCGTTGCCGCGCCTCCGCCTCGGCGCGGAGCGCGGCGAGCGAGGGGTAGCGCTGCGATCCGGCGGCGTTGCGCACCTCGACGGACCCGTCCGACATCATGATGTAGGTGGCGTCGCCGGCAGTGTAGCGGTCGACTTCTTCCGGTCGCCCGGGGCTCGGCGCCGGCTTTTCGCGCTCCGGCGGAACGGGCGCCGGCCTTTCGCGCTCGGGCGGAACGGGCGCCGGCGGCGGGGAAGCGGACTTGGCGCTCTCCGACGACGCAGGAATTTTAGCGGAAGGCGATTTGACGGGAGACGATCCCGCGGGACGCGACTCTGAAGAGCGCGGCTCGGCAGGACGCGGCTCGGCAGGACGCGCTCGGCAGGACGCCTTCGGCAGGACGCACTTCAGCAGGACGCGGCTCGGCGCGCGCGACAATTGTGTCAGCCGCAGCGAGCGGGCCGAGACGCGCGATCTGCGCGATAACGCGCCCGAGCGCCGCGGTGACGACGCCGCCCGAGACTGCGACGGCGCCGGCGATGAAGAGACTCCAGCCGCGCTCGAGCAGGATCATATCCCAGCCGGTCCACATGGCGTAAACGCCGCTTGCGACGAGCAACAGACCCGAGACCGTCACGCCCCATCCGGAAAAGTTGCGTTGCATCCCGCACCCGTTTCGTTCCTTGCGAACGTCTCTTTTACATAGCGCGGGAAGGGGGGCGCAAGCGGCGGGCGCAAAGAAACCTATTATCCGCCTTTGAATCTATACTTGACGATGCTTGCGTCGGGACGGCACGTTTTTCCCAGCAATATGGCCATAGCGCCTAAATAACACAATATATAGTCAATCAGGGAATTTGTGATCCCACTCAAACAAGCGTGAAATTTCTTTCATTTCACATGTTTGTGCGTCCGCAACGCGATGTGGCCCGATGATGCATAGTAAATCTAAAGTTCTTGCTCCAGGCGCGGCGCCCCGGCCCGCGCAGGCGCGTGGCGGCGTCAAGCTGGAACAAAATGAATGCGTATTGCGCATCGGCCAGCGCACGACGGATTTCGTCGTTTCCCTTTGGGCCGCGCATGATCGGCGGTAACCCTCTTGCGTGTTGCCGCGGCGCGGCGCCGGGTCTAGTTAATCGCTGGGCCCCGGAGGCCCATTCCGGTTCAGGAGAGAATTGATGTCCTTCACGCTTGAAGACCTCCCCTATGCTTACGACGCGCTGCAGCCATATTTGTCTCGCGAATCATTCGAATATCATCATGACAAGCATCATGCGACCTATGTCGCGAACGCCAATAACCTGATCAAGGGAACCGAATTCGAGAACAAGCCGATCGAAGAGGTGATCGTTACGTCCTACAAAACGAACACGCCGATCTTCAACAATGTCGCCCAGCACTACAATCATCATCATTACTGGAAGTGGCTGCGGCCCAAGGGCGGCGGCGCGATCCCCGGCAAGGTCGAGAAGGCGATCGTCGATTCCTTCGGCTCGGTGGATAAGTTCAAGGAGGAATTCCAGAAGGAAGGCCTGGGACAATTCGGCTCCGGCTGGGTCTGGCTCGAACTCAAGGACGGCAAGGCGGCGATCCGCAAGACGCCCAACGCCGAAAATCCGCTGATTTATGGCGCGCATCCCCTGCTTGTCGCGGATGTCTGGGAACACTCCTATTACATCGACTATCGCAACCGGCGGGCCGATTATCTCAAGGCGTTCCTCGACCATCTCGTCAATTGGGAGCATGTCGAGGAAATGTTCGACGCCGCGACGTAACGGCGCATTGCATGCGCGCGGCGGGTCCTGCCGCCGCGCGCCTAACCCGCCCGTTCGCCTGGCGAGGGGTTCAGCTCTCGACGAGCGCCTTCAGATTGACGAGCCCCTGTTCGAAGCTCCCTCCGACAAGCTTGTCCATGTTGAAAAAGGCATGCACGGCCTTTCCCATGAACTCGTTCTGGCCGGACATCGCCCAGACGACCTCGGTCTTCTCGCCGACCGGCTTGAGATCGAATTGCACGTCATTGACCGCCTTTATTGGACCTGAAAAGGCGATTTTGATGCGAACGCGCTCGTTCTGGCTGCTCTCGACAATTTTCATCCTGCCGGCGCCAACCTTTTTGTTGCCCTTCCATTCCATGACGGCGCCGGCCCCAAGTGGCGAGCCCTCGTAGGTCACGCGCTGCTCGGGATCGAGCTTCGCCCAGGGCGACCAACGCTCCCAATTATGGAGATCGTTGATTTCCGTATAGATCCGTTCCGGCGGCGCATTGACGATCGCCGAGCGTGCGATCCTGAAACTATCCGGTCGAAGTGAAACATAGGCGATGAACGCGCTTACCGCTGCGAGCACGAAAAGAAGAAAAAGGGTCATTGCCGCGCTCCTCCCGCGCGCGAGCCCCTCGGCCCGCGCTTTTGCGTCATTGTAGATGCCGCAAGGACGCCCGCAAAGCGGCCGCCGATCAGACGAGGCTCGCGCAGAAGCTCTGGATCTTGTGACACGCCTTTTCCAGCACCTGCGCCGAGGCGGCGTAGGAGATGCGGAAATTCGGGCCGGTCCCGAACGCCGAGCCGTGCACCACGGCGACGCCTTCGGCCTCGAGCAGCTCGGTGACGAAATCCTCGTCCGTCTCGATCACCTTTCCGCGCGGTGTCTTTCGACCGATCGCGCCGGCGCAGGAGGGGAAGACATAAAAGGCGCCCTCGGGCATGGGGCATTCGAGATATTTCGCCTGGTTCACCATCGAGACGACGAGATCGCGGCGCTCCTCGAAAGCGCTGCGGAAAATCGCAAGATGGTCCTGCGGTCCTTCCAGCGCCGCGACCGCCGCCCATTGCGCAATGGAGCACGCCCCGGACGTCTGCTGACCCTGGAGCAGATCCATGGCCTTGATCAGCGCGGAGGGTCCCGCCGCATAGCCGATACGCCAGCCGGTCATCGCGTAGGCCTTGGAGACCCCGTTCATCGTCAGCGTCCGTTCGATCAGTGCGGGCTCCACCTGCGCCGGCGTGACGAATTTGAAGTCGCCATAAACGAGGTGCTCGTAGATGTCGTCGGTGAGGACATGAACCTGCGGATGGCGCAGGAGCACCTCCGTCACCTTCTTCATCTCCTCATAGCTGTAGGCGGCGCCCGAGGGATTGGAGGGCGAATTGAGGACGAGCCACTTCGTCTTCGGCGTGATCGCGGCCTCGAGCGCCTCCGGCTGGAGCTTGAAGCCATGCGCCATGGTGGTGTCGACGACGACTGTCTTGCCGCCGCAGATTGCCACCATCTCCGGATAGCTGACCCAATAGGGCGCGGAGACGATGACCTCGTCGCCATGGTTGATGGTGGCGAGGAAGGCGTTGAAGAGAATGTGCTTGCCGCCGGTCGCCACGATCGTGTCGGTGGCCTTGTAGTCGAGCCCGTTCTCGCGCTTGAACTTGCGCGCCACGGCTTCGCGCAGTTGCGGTATGCCGAGCACGGGCGTGTAGCGGGTCTCGCCGCGGTCGATGGCGGCTTTGGCGGCTGTGCGGATGTGGTCGGGCGTGTCGAAATCCGGTTCGCCGACCGACAGGCTGATCACCTCCCGCCCCTGGGCTTTTAGATCCCGCGCCTTTTGCGTCACGGCGATGGTGGCCGACGGCTTCACGCGCGACAGGGCGTGGGCAAGGAAGCTCATTTCTGTTCCGTCCTTTAAGGGATATGTGCGTCGCACCATAATTGCCGCCGCCCCGACCGGCAATGAAAATCAGCGGGCGCCCGACGCGACGCGGAACGGCGCGGCGCCCCGAGACCAGAGCTGAGCATTAACCGGATTTTTGCGACCTTTGTGGCGGAATGGCTCCGAGTAGACCGGGGACGCCAATGCCAGATCGCCTGCTGACTTTCGCCGACAAATGGCGCTTCGGGATCATCGCGGCCTGCTTTGCGCTCTTTTTCCTTTTCGCGCCCTTTACCGCGCTGTGCGTGGATTGGTGGACCATGGCGCCGGTTTACGTCACGGCGGCGGTCGTGGCCGCTCTCGGCTTTGGCTACCGCCTGCTGGGCCGAGACGAGGGCATCGCCGCCGCGACCTTGGTGGTCGCGCAGATCATCATTTATTCGAACATCGTCGCCGTCGATAATTATCTCGGACTTGAATTGCGTCGCCCGCTCAATGACGAGTTCCTCGCCGGGCTCGACCGCGCGCTCGGACTCGACTGGTGGGGATACGTAAATTGGGTGAAGGCGACTCCCCTCGTCGGCAAGGTTCTTTCGGTCGCCTATCTGAGCTCCCTGGCGCAGGTGGCGGTGGTGATCTGCGCGCTCGGCTTCACGCGGCGCTTCGAGCGTCTGGACCGATATTCGCTCGCCTTCATGTTCTCCGCGGCCATGACAATCGCCGTTTGGAGCGCGTTTCCGAGCTTCGGGGCCCTGCCCCTCCATTATGCCCAGGGCCTGCCGGAGCCGCCCTTTGCGCTCGTAATGTCGAAGGAGGAGGCGCTCAAGCTCCTCGCGCTGCACGCCGGCTCGACTCCGCTTTTGCAGTTCAAGGATTTCCTCGGCTTGATCGGCTGCCCGTCATTTCATACGGCGTTAGCCATCTTGTCCGTTTACGGGCTTTGGGGGACTCCCTATCTCGGCCCGCTGGCGCTTGTGGTGAACATCCTTGTTCTGATGTCTGTTCCGGCGGACGGGGGCCACCATTTCGTGGATGTCGGCGCGGGCGCGGCCGTCACCGTTCTAAGTATTTATCTGGCGGAGCGGGCGTTGACGAGCCAACGGCGACGTGACGTCCAGCCCGCGCCGGAGGCGCCCTGCCCGGCGCGCCTGCCGGCCTGAAAGGCTGGCCGGACTGCGGCGCAGGCCCATCTGAGCGGGCAACCCGCCACCCAGCGCTAAAAATTTACAAAATTCGCGCCTCGGCATGCAACTTTTTCCCCGCAACGTCGTTTCTCCTGCGAGCTACCCGCGCGCAGACGCAAGGAGCTCTCCCGTCTCGGCTATTGGGAGTGGCTGGGACATGTGGGTTGGCAAGGGCGAAAGACCCGAAGAGGAATAGGCACGATGTCGCTCGTTGATAAATTCGACGACCAAATTGAACCGGCCTTCACGCGCAGCTTCGACCGCGAGTTGGCCCGTCGCCAGTTTAGAGTTTCGATTTTGCTTGTCGCGGCGATGGCGACGGCGGCTTTTGTTCTGGGTTTTGCGTTGCCGATCAATTCGGCTCAGAAGGCGCCGCCGGTCGCCGACAGCGTTGA
>CAVQNJ010000003.1:0-89701 GCA_963713845.1 uncultured Alphaproteobacteria bacterium | reverse complement strand
CGTCTTGCTCGAGATGCGGGGGCGTCTCGACCTGTTCCTTGAAACCGCGCGCGAACATACGCTTTTTTGCCGCCTCGGCGACCAGCGCCGCGCGCGCGCCGACCCAGACGCCGCGGCCGGGCAGCCGCGCGCGAATATCCGGCGCGACGACGCCGTCGGGTCCGCGCACGAAGCGGATCATCCCCTCAGGCGGCTCGCGCCGCCGGGTGACGATGCAGGTCCGCTCGGACTCGCGCTCTTTCATGGCCGTCGCCGTCACCGCTCTATTCGCCCTCCGCCTGGACCGCTTCGGTCTCGGGTTCCACCGCGGGCTCCTCGATCCACCCGGCCCGCACGCGCGCGGTCATGATCATGGACTCCGCTTCCTCGCGGGACACGTCGATCCCTTCGAAGAAACCTTCGTGCTTCGTGGTTTCGCCGTCCTTCTTTTCGGTCCAGCCGACGAGATCGTCGGGAACGCAACCCGCGAAATCCTCGATCGTCTTCACCTCGTTCTCGCCGAGCCGCACCAGCATCGCGGTGGTCAGGCCCTCGATCTCGCGCAATTCGTCGGCGACGCCGAGCGCCACGCGGCGGGCCTCGTTCTCCTGCTCCACCCGCTCCAGATAGTTGCGCGCCCGGGTCTGGATCTCATTCGCCGTTTCTTCATCGAAGCCCTCGATCGTGGCGAGTTCGGGCAAATCGACATAGGCGAGTTCCTCGACGGAACGGAATCCCTCCGAGGCGAGGAGGCGTCCGACAACCTCATCGACGTCGATCGCCGCCATGAACACCCTGGTGCGCTCCTCGAATTCCCTCTGACGGCGCTCCGATTCCTCGGCTTCGGTAAGAATGTCGATGTCCCAGCCCGTCAATTGCGAGGCGAGACGCACATTCTGGCCGCGGCGGCCGATGGCCAGGGAGAGCTGATCGTCGGGCACGACGACTTCGATTCGCGCTGAATCCTCGTCGAGCACCACCTTGACCACTTCCGCCGGCTGAAGTGCGTTGACGATGAATGTCGCGGCGTCCACCGACCAGGGGATAATATCGATTTTTCGCCCTGCACCTCCTGCACCACCGCCTGCACGCGCGACCCGCGCATACCGACGCAGGCGCCGACCGGGTCGATCGACCAATCGCGCGAGACGACGGCGATCTTGGCGCGGGAGCCCGGATCGCGCGCGACCGATTTCATCTCGATGACGCCATCGTAGATTTCCGGCACTTCCTGCTTGAACAGCTTGGCCATAAACTGCGGATGCGTGCGCGACAGGAAAATCTGCGGGCCGCGCTGCTCGCGCCGCACGTCATAGATATAGGCGCGGGCGCGGTCGCCCGGCCGGAACATTTCGCGCGGGATCATCTCGTCGCGGCGAATAATCCCTCGCCTCGACCCAAGTCGATGATGACATTGCCATACTCGACGCGCTTCACGACGCCGTTGACGATTTCGCCGATGCGATCCTTGTATTCCTCGATATTGCCGATCGCGCTCGGCCTCGCGCACTTTCTGCACAATGATCTGCTTGGCCGATTGCGCCGCGATGCGCCCGAAATCGAACGGCGGCAGCGTCTCGGAGATCCAGTCGCCGGATTGCGCGGCGGGATTGCGTTTGCGGGCGTCCTCGATGGCGATCTGGGTGGAGTCGTTGTCGACCTTGTCGACGACGAGCAGCAAGCGCGAGAAACGCACTTCGCCAGTGCGCGGATTGATCTCGGCCCTCACCTCGGTCTCCTGCCCGTAACGGGAGCGGGCCGCCTTCTGCAGGGCGTCCTCCATCGAGGCGATGACGATCGTTCGATCAATCGATTTCTCGCGGGCGACCGCATCGGCAATCTGCAAAATTTCAAGTCGGTTGGCGCTGACGGCCATGAGTTCACTCTCCCTCGGAGCGGGTGGCGCGAGGCTTGGTTTGCCCCGGACCTTTCTTGAACTGCGTTTGCACGCCGGCCGGAACCAGCGGTTTAGCCTTGTTTTTCTGCGGGCCGCGAAAACGACCCGGCCCGCGGCGCGGACGCTCGTCCTCGTCGTTCGCCGGCGCCTCCTCCTCGCCCGCCTGCTGAAGCTTCCCGGCGCGAAGCGATTCACGAATGAGCGCCTCGGTCAGCATCAGCTTGCCTTCGTCGAGACCGGCGAGCGGAACGGCGACGACCTTCTCTTCGTCGGAACGCGCGTCCGTGCGCTCGAGAGAAAGCGTCGACTGGCGGCCCTCGCCCTCAACGCCAAGGATCAACCCGCGAAAACGCTTGCGGCCGAACTCGAGCGCATGGGCGAGCTCGATCCTGGCCTCGTGTCCCAGCGCCCGACGAAAATCGGAGACGCGCACGAGGGGCCGATCGACGCCGGGCGAGGAAACCTCGAGCCGATATTCATGCGCGATGACGTCCGCGACATCGAGCTCGGGCGACAGGGCCTGGCTCGCCGCTTCGCAATCCTCGATCGTCATCGTCCCATCGGGACGCTCGGCCATGATTTGCAGCGTCTGGCCATTCTGCTGCATCAACCGGACACGAACCAGCCTGAAGCCGAGTTGCGCCAGCACCGGCCCGACCAGATGCGCGACGCGCGCGGCGAGGCCCGTCTCCGTGACGAGACGCGGCTCGTCAAGGGGGGCGTCGATACGGGCGGCGTCTTGCGTCAAGCTTTTCATCCTGCGTTCGGACCGGCCAAACAAAAAAGAGCGGGTCCCCGCGGGGGCCCACTCTCAACCGCGACCATCAAGAGATGATCGTCATGAGATGGAATTGACGCTCTTATACATCACGAGGGCGGGCGAGGGCAAGGAAAAGCCGATTGAGGCGACGACCTTCGGAGCCGGTCTTTTTGGGACGAGACAAATGCGTCGGGACCAGGCGAAAGCCCGGCGCAAGGGTCGCCGGGCTCCATTTGCTCCAATTGGATGAAATCTCTCCGAAGCGGAGCGACCCGAGCGCACGGGCCGTTTCGCCTCTGTCGCACTCGCCCGCTTCTCTCGCGCAGGAATCATGGCGCGAGAAATTTGAACGGCTCCGCCGGCGCGAATTTCTCGGATGTCTCACCCGAAAGGATCGGCCGATCGCTCAGATCCAGTTTCAGGGGCTTCCCGCCCGCCTCGAGTTTCAGCTTTTCGAGATCGACCCAAAAAATACTGGGGTTGTAGGCGCTTTCGAAGTAATAGCGCCGCGCCGCCGTATCGGAGACCGTGCGCCAGATCGTCGACGCGATGTTGGGGCGTTGCGGGTCGGTGACGCCGAGCGGGACGGAAATGGCGCGAATGAGCGAGAAAGCCGTCGCCGCGGCGAGACGCGGGTCCTTTTCCTTTGGCACGGCGCGCAAGTTCCAGCTGATGCGCGCGAATCGGTCGGCCGAACGCGCCGTCCCGGGGAGAAACTGCAAGCCCCCGACGTCGTTCCAGTAGGTGTCGATCGCAAGCTGCTGATCGAAGCTCGGGGAATTGGTCATCACCCGATATTGCGCGCCGTGGTGAACGACGAGCTTGCCGTTCAGATATTCGAAGATGGCGCTATCGCCTGACGCGTCGGCGATGGCCAGATGGCCACCGGCCTTGTGGCCGTCCGGGAGATCGGGCGCGACGAGGACGAAAGGCTCCTTTTGCAGGGCCGTCACCGCCTCGGCCACGGTCGCGAAATTGTCGAGCACATATTGCCCCCAGGCGCCGATGGAGAGCTTGGGCTTCTTCGAGGCAGCCGGGTCGCCATATTCAGAACTCGACGAGATACAGCACATTGGCGACGAGCCCCGCGTCGTTGATCCCGTCGACCGTGGCCAGATTATAGAAGGAACTCGCCACCGAGCCATGCTTGGCGGTCCATTTGATTCCCGCCTGCCCCACGCCGCCGTCCCGCGCCAGACCCTTTGGAAAAGCCCAGAGGTCCGTCTTGGGATCGACCATCCAGTCCATTGAGCGCGCGACGATGAAGGATCTGGTTCCCGTTTCATAGAGAAGGCGCGTGCAGGCGAAGGCGGAGAGGCCAAGGAAACAGAAAGCGACGCCAAGGCAAACGCCGACGATGGATTTTTTCAAGGTCCACTCCTTCTATGAGATATGAGGCGAAAAAAGCTTCTCACGAATCACGCCGAGGGTAACAACTCCCTGGCGACTTCCCTGAAATCACACCTAACCGGCCCTTGCGCCGCGACCGCAAAATGGAACGACCCGCGCCGCCAATAATCGGCGCTCCAATCCGGCGCCGAGGGCGCGCGCATCGTCACGCGCGGCGGCTCGAGCGACACGACGAAACTGTCAAGCGCGCGCGCGAGCCCCTCTCCCGTCGCCTTCACCACGGCTTCCTTCAACGCCCAGGTCGCGAAAAAGGCGTCCCGGCGCGCCTCCTCATCGAGCCCGCGCAGAAAATCGACTTCCTCTCGCGCGAAGAAACGCTCGGCGAGCTTCATGCTGTCGGCGCGACGAACTCCCGATTCGACGTCGACGCCAATGTCCACGCCTTCGGCGAGGGCGACCACGACCATGCCGCGCGCATGCGACAGGCTGAAGCGAAGATCGCGGGGGGGCGAGAGGAGATAAGGCTTGCCAAGCGGCGTCGCCGCAAAACGCCAGGCGCGCGCAGGCCGGTCCGCATATCTCGAAAGTTCGAGGCGCAGCAGAGCATGCGCGGCGACGTAAGCGCGCCGATCCTCGTCGAAGGCGAAGCGCGCGGCTCGTGCGCGCTCAAACTCGTCGAGGATCGCCTCGAGCGCCGGCCAACGCTCGGGCGCGATCTTTTCCAGATCGAGCGCCCGGACCGCGATCGCCATGCTCAGGAAACGCCGAGCTTCTTTTGGAGGTTTGTCGAGGAGGTCGTGTATTGGAAGAGCAGCTTCTTGTCGGGATAGACGTAGCGATGCGCCCGCTGCGCCGCCAGCGCGCCCTCGTGGAACCCGGACAGAATGAGCTTGAGCTTTCCCGGATAGGAATTGATGTCGCCCACCGCAAAAATCCCCGGATGGCTCGTTTCGAACTTCTCCGTGTCGACGGGGATGAGATTCTCGTTGAGCAGCAGGCCCCATTCGGCGACGGGGCCGAGCTTCATCGTCAGGCCGAAGAACGGCATGAGCCGGTGGCAGGAAATTTTCTCCTCGCCGCCCTCGTTGGTCTTCAGCGTCGCGCGCTCGAGCTGACCGTCCACGCCCTCGACCGCCGTGATCTGGCCGAGTCTGAAGGAAATCTTCCCCGACGCGACAAGCTCCTGCATGGCGGAGACCGAATGCGGCGCCGCGCGAAAAGCGTCGCGGCGATGGACGAGCGTCAGGCTCCTGGCGATGGGCTGAAGATTGAGCGTCCAGTCGAGCGCGGAATCGCCCCCGCCCACGATGACGACGTCCCGGTCCCGGAAATCCTCCATGCGACGCACCGCGTAGAAGACCGACGTCCCCTCATATTGCTCGATCGTCGGAATCGGCGGCTTCTTGGGCTGGAAGGAGCCGCCGCCCGCCGCAATGATCGCCACTTTGGCGTTGAAGATTTTGCCGGCGTCCGTGGTCAAACGAAAGGCGGGCTTCTCCGGCGTGCCGATCGGGGTGAGGGTCTCGACCATCTCGTTGAAATGGAAGGTCGGATGAAAAGGCTCGATCTGCTTGAGGAGGCTATCGGTCAATTCCTGGCCGGTGACGACGGGAAGCCCGGGAATATCGTAGATCGGCTTTTCCGGATAAAGCTCCGAACATTGGCCGCCGGCGCGCGGGAGGATGTCAATCACATGGGATTTGATGTCGAGGAGACCCAGTTCGAAGACCGCGAAAAGCCCGGCGGGGCCGGCGCCGATAATGACGGCGTCGGTTTCGATCGCGGCTTCGTTGAGCTGGTTCATGTCCTGGTTCCTCAAAAACTCTTCCAAAGCGGCGCCTCGGGCCGCCGGCGCGGTGGGACGCGGGGCCCTGGCTGGGCAAAAAGCGTCCATGCGAAAAGGGTGCGTTGCGGACCGCCACGCGGCCCGGCGGCCGGCGGATGCGCGCATCCGCCGTTGTCCCGCGTTCGTCTATAGCATTCATCGGGCGATGCAACACCAAACCGATGCGGCAGGGAGTCGCCGGGCCGGGCGCTCAGCCCTGCTGGGCAGGGGTTGTCACCACGAGGCCGTCGAGGTCGGGGCGTACCGTGATCTGGCAGCACAAGCGGGAATTCGGCTTCACGTCAAAGGCGAAGTCGAGCATGTCCTCTTCCATCTGGGAGGGTTTGCCAGCCTTCTCCGACCATGTCTCCTCGACATAGACATGGCATGTCGCGCAGGCGCAGGCGCCGCCGCATTCCGCCGCGATCTCGGGAATGTCGTTGCGCCGGGCGGTCTCCATCACCGTTGAGCCGACCTCGCCCTCGACCGTGCGCCCCTGACCGTTGGAATCGACGAAGGTAATCTTGACCTTTGTCGGCGCGCCCCCGCCCGGTTCGGCGCCATAGCGAGTGGCGGTGTCCTCGAAGCTCATCTTCACCATGACGCGCGTCTCTTCCCATGATCCCGGCGGCGTCGGCCGGCCCCGTCGCGGTTGCCGCTAATTACGCGCCACGCCGTTCGGCCAACCGAATGTTCGCTTTTCGCTGCGCTCGATTAGCACCCGACCGTTTGCTGCGCTAGCCCCTCTTTGCGCCGCGGCGGCGACGCCCCGCGCTTTGCGGGCCCCGTTTGCGGAAAACGCCTCTGCGGGAGGGGCGGGACGCCGTCACAGGCGCCCGCGCGCCCAGACGGCGATCCGCGCGAGGGCGGTTCTCGCGGCGTCGGCGAGCGCAAGCGTGGCCGGCGCGCCCGTATGGTCGGGGCTCGGCGACTCGACCGTAAAACGCTGCGCCGCGCGCGAAGCGCCATCGCGCTCGTCGAGGAGACGCGCATTGATTTCGACGACGGCGACATCGCGCGCGACGTCGATTTCAAATCGGACGATATCGGTGGCGAGCGCCATATTGCCGCTCAGCTTGGCGGCGGCGATCCCGGCGTTTTGGAGCAATTCGATCATGCGCGTCTGAAGGAGGCGGGTCAGCCGCTCGGACCATTGCACGCCGGGAAGAATGGAGACGCTGCCGTCAAGGTCGCGCACGACGATGCGATCGCCGCTCGTCGGCGCGGCGGCCGTCGGCTCCCGCACGGCGAGGGCGGGGCCTGTCTTGGCCGACGCGCGCGCGACAAGGGCCGCGCCGGCAAGATCGAAAGTTTCACGATTTGGTTGAGCACAGCCGAGGAGCGACAAGCCGACGCCGACAAAACACAAGCGACGCGTCATCCATCCTCGCGCCTTGTCGCCTTCTTGCCCCCCCATGCCTTATGCCCCATGCCCCAAATGTTGCGCCCCAAATCTTGCGCCGAGAACCTTGCGCCCTGGAGCCTTGCCGCCGATGCGCGCGCAGCGCCGTGCATTCGCGCTCGTCGCCGGTTCTACCCGATCGCGCGCTGACGACAAAGCCTCAGCGGCCGCGGTATTCGGGCGTGCTCTGCGACGGGCCCCAGATGAACTGGGAGGGATCACGCTCGATCGAGCGCACGGCCTGATCCAGGGTGTCGATCGCCTTGCGCGCGTCGGTCGCGAGCTGCTCATACTGACGCAGGCCCGTGCCCGAGAAATTCTTGAGGTTGGTCGAAGCTCCCGCGATATTGCCGGTGATCGTCTTGAGCTGCTTGGGATCGAGCGCCTTGAGCGCTTGTTCCCCGGCGGCGAGCACCTTGTCGAGCCGGGCCGCGACCGGCTTGAGCGAATGCGCGGTCTCCGACGCATCCTTGATGAAGGACGAGATTTCGGCCGAGTTGTCTGCGAGGGTTTTTGTGAACGTCTGCGCGTTCTTGAGCGTGCCGTTGATTGAGTCCTTGTTCTCGTCGAGAAGCCTGTCGAGCTTGATCAAGACTTCCGCGGCCTTGGTCGAGAGCGACTGCACGTTGCCAAGCAGATTCTGGATCTCGGAGCGCTCCGCCTGGATCTGTGGATAGCGCTGACCGTGTTCGGCGACGAGATCGGGCGCCCCAGGCGTGCCGCCGACAAGGAGAACGTCGGCCGTGCCTGTGAAGCCGCGGGTTTCGAGCCTGGCGCGAGTGTTGGTCTGGACGGGCGTCCGCTCGTCGATCCTGATCAGGACGTCGACCTTGCTCGGGTCCTTCTCCGAAATGGCGAGATGAGTCACTTCGCCGACCTTGACGCCGTTGAACAGGACCGACGAGCCGCGCGTCAGGCCGGACACGGAGCCGGAAAAGACGATCTGGTAGATGTCCTGCCTGCCGCTTTGACTGGGGCCGGAGAACCAGTAGACGAAGCTGAACGCCGCAAAGATCGCCGCCAGTGTGAAGGCTCCGATCAAGGCGAAGTTGGCGCGGGTCTCCATGCGTCGTCCTCTCAAGCGGGAAGCGCGCCGGCAAGTCGGCCGCCGCGCACCCCGTGGAAATAGGCCCTCAACCAGGGATGGTCGGACTGAAGCAAGCTCTTCGAGGGGCCCTTCCGCGATGACCTTGCCATCGGCAAGCGCGGCGACCCTGTCACAGATGGAATAAAGGCTGTCGAGATCATGCGTCACCATGAACACGGTGAGCCCGAGCGTTTCCTGCAACGTTCCGATCAGCGCGTCAAATTCCGCGGCGCCGATCGGGTCGAGGCCCGACGTCGGCTCGTCGAGGAAGACCAGCTCCGGGTCGAGCGCGAGCGCCCGCGCGAGAGCGGCGCGCTTGACCATGCCGCCCGACAATTCGGACGGAAATTTGTCCGCCGCGTCCGGTCGCAGGCCGACGAGCTCGATCTTGAGCATGGCCAGCTCGTCCATGAAGCGCTGCGAGAGATCGCGCGTCTCGCGCATGGGCATCTGGATGTTCTGCTTCACCGTCAGGCCTGAAAAGAGCGCGCCGTTCTGGAACAGCACGCCCCAACGCTGCTCGAGCGCGCGCCGCTCGATCGGCGGCAAGGCGTCGCGATCTTTCCCGAATATCCGGATCGATCCCGCGCGCGTCGGAATAAGGCCGAGAATGGCGCGGGTGAGAACGGACTTGCCTTGCCCGGAACCGCCGACGAAGCCCAGCACCTCGCCGCGGTAAACGTCGAGGTTCAAGCCGTTCATGACGAGTTTCTCGCCAAATCCCACGACGAGATCGCGCACGCGAATCACGACCTCGGCGGCCGTGGCCGCCTCAGCTTGGTGGGGCGTGTGGGAAAGGGTCATGCCTTCGTTGCTCAATACTCGATGGACGCGAAAAAAATCGCGAACAGGCCGTCGAGCACGACGACCATGAAAATCGATTTCACGACCGAGGACGTGACCTGGCGGCCAAGCGATTCGGCGGAGCCTTCCGTGGCGAGACCGTCCATGGCCGCGATGAGCCCGATGACAAGCGCCATGAAGGGAGCCTTGATGATTCCCACGAGAAAAGTATGCAGCGCCAATGGCCTCTCTCAGCAAGGACGCGAAGGCGACCGGGCTGATGCCGCCATAGCTCCAGGAGACCAGCATGCCGCCGAAAAGCGCCGCCATATCGGCGATAAAGGTCAGGATCGGCAACGAGATCACAAGCGCGAGAACGCGCGGGGCGATGAGCACCTCGATCGGGGACACGCCCATGACGCGCAGGGCGTCGATCTCCTCGCGCATCTTCATCGAGCCGATCTCCGCCGTGATCGCCGAGCCCGATCGGCCCGCGATCATGATGGACGTGAGGAGGACGCCCAATTCGCGCAGGACCAGAATGCCGATCAGGCTCACGGTATAGCTCGACGCGCCGAATCTGAGCAGCTGGAAAATGCCCTGCTGGGCCACGATGCCGCCGACGAGCAGGTTGATCAAAATGATGATCGGCGCGCTGCGCAGGCCGATGAACTCCATCTGGGCGACGAGCGAGGTGAACCGAAAACGCTGTGGATGAATGGCGACATAGGCCATGGCCGCGACGAATTCGCCGAGAAAACAAACACCCCTGTAAAATTCGGCAAGCGAATCGACGACGGCGCGCCCAAAATCGGCCAGAAGCTCGATAATCACCGGCGCAGGCCCGGCTTCGGGCGCCTCGAAGTCGCGATAGGCCCCCTCTTCGAGCAGAATGTCGTGCTCTGGTCGCGCTTGTTCGATGGCGACGCCGACGCGCGCGCCGGCCAGTCTGTGCCGGGCCCGGTTGATGAGCCACGCGCCCGCCGTGTCGAGGCGGGAGACGTCGGACATGTCGATGGTCACGAATTTTGCGCGCGCGCCGAGCGCGACGATGTCGTCGGCCTTTTCCTCGAGCAGCCGCGCGGCGCGCAGGGTCCAGTCGCCGATCAGGGCGAGACGTGCGCCGCCCTCGCGCGACGAAACATCCGGGTCAATTGGGGCCGCGTCGACAGCCATGCGTCCTCATCGGGTGATTCCGGCAAGCCTTGCCAATGGGTTTATCTTCGTGACATGCCGTCGACAAGCGCGCCGCGAAACGGGGGAGCTGGCGCTGACGAGGCGGGGGCCTAAAAATTGCGCATCGAGCTGACCTTCGCCGTCGAAACATTTCCCATTGCCGGACGCTTCGTTATCGCACGCGGCGCCAAGACCGAGGCGCGGGTGGTGACGGCGACGCTGCGCATGGGCGCGGCGGCCGGTCGCGGCGAATGCGTCCCCTATGCGCGCTATGGCGAGAGCGCGGAAAGCGTCGTCGCGGCGATGGAAAGCGTGCGCGCCCGGATCGAAGCGGGGGCGGATCGCTTCGGCGCTGCAACGCCTTTTGCCGGCGGGCGCCGCGCGCAACGCCCTCGATTGCGCCTTCTGGGACCTGGAGGCGAAACGCTCCGGCGTCCGCGCCCATGCGTCCGCCGGCGTCGAGCGCCTCGCGCCGCTCGTCACCGCCTATACGCTCTCCGTTGGCGCGCCCGAGGAGATGCACGCCGCCGCCGTCAAGGCCGCCGAGCGGCCGCTGCTGAAAGTCAAGCTCGCGGGCGCCGGGGACGCGGCCCGTCTTGCCGCGGTGCGCGCGGGCGCGCCCCACGCGACCCTCATCGTGGATGCGAACGAAGCCTGGCGGGAAGATGAACTCGTTGCGCAACTAGAGACTTGCGCGCGATTCGGGGTTGCGCTCGTCGAACAGCCGCTCCCCGCCGGAAAGGACGCATTCCTGGCAAGGATCGCACGGCCCATCCCCGTCTGCGCCGACGAGAGCGCCCATGAAACGGCCTCCCTCGCCGCCCTCAAGGGCCTCTACGACGCCGTCAACATCAAGCTCGACAAGACGGGCGGACTGACCGAGGCCCTGGCCATGGCGGCGGCGGCCCGCGCGATGGGATTTCGCGTCATGGCCGGCTGCATGGTCGGCACCTCGCTCGGGATGGCGCCTGCCGCGCTGATCGGGCAGTCGGCGGATTTCGTCGATCTCGACGGTCCGCTGCTGCTGGCCACGGACCGCGAGCCGGGGCTGGTTTACGAGGGCTCAACGATGGCGCCGGCGCCCGCCGCGCTTTGGGGCTGAAGGCCTCTGCGCGCTAATTCCCCTGGACAACGGGCAGGCCGGCGTTGAGCCAGGCGAGAATGCCGCCGCCGAAATGCGTGTTGGCGTCGCGCCGCCCGGCAAGGCGCGCCTGCTCCATCGCGGTCACGGAGCGGCGTCCCGAGCGGCAATAGATGACGACCTTCTGTCCGTCGCCGGCGATCGGAAGCTTCGTCGGGTCGAAGCGCGACAAGGGGTTGAACAGCGCCCCCTCGATATGGCCGGCGGCGAATTCATCGGCCTCCCTTACATCCACCAGAAGGATCGAGCCATCGGTCAGGCCCGCCTTGAGGTCGTCCAGACCGATGTCGTTGAAAGGGGCGGAGGCGTTCATCTTGAGCTCCACAATGAAATTGATCCAAAAACAATTCGCACAGGCGCGCCCCTTGCGTCCACAGGAATGCGAGCATTGATTTCATTTACCAAAATTTCGCATGAAGCGCCGGCGGCGCAATAATCGTCGCATTTGCGGCGCAGACTCCCGGGATTGACGCAACGGCGCATTTACGAATGGGGCCGAGAGTAGCCTTCAATCTTCTCGCTCCAACGCCGAAGGCTCCAGCCAGAATGCAATTGCGCCATCTTGCGGCACGCGGTCTCGACGCCACCGTCGCGACCGTCAGCCCATCCCTTCGCAATGCGCCGGCGCCGGCGCCGGCGCCGCCCGGGCCCGACGTCGAACCCGCCGCCGGGCCCGATCCCGCGTCCATCCTCTCTTCCATCGGCGAGGTCGTGTATCATTGGGATCTGGCGACGGATCGCCTCGTCTGGGGCGCGAACCTTGCGGACATTCTCGGCGGCGTGGCCCATTGCGGCCTGCGCACCGGCCTCGCTTATGGCGAACGGGTCGCGGGCGAGGGCGGGGGGTCACGCTTCGACGCGATCATGAAAGCGGGAGCCGCCGACAGCGGCGACGGCGTTCCCTACCAGATCGTCTACGCCCTCTCGCACCCGCGGGAGCTCGGCCCGGCCCCGCTCGTCTGGGTTGAGGATACCGGCCGCTGGTTCGCCGACCCAGACGGCAGGCCGGCCCGCGCCCACGGGGTCGTGCGCGTCGTCACCGAACGCCACGAAACGGAGCGTAAACTCGTTCTGGGTTCGCAGATCGATCCGCTGACCGGCGTCTTGAACCGCGCTCAGCTCGCCGAACACGTCAACCGCTTCCTCGCGCACGCAGAGCGCACGCGCAAACCCTTCGCCGTGCTGCTCGTCGCGCTCGAAAATCTCTTCGTTCTCAATCGCACCTACGGTTACGACGCCGGCGACGAGGTGCTCATGCAGCTTGCGGAACGGCTGCGGGCGAATGTGCGCGCCGGCGACGTCGTCGCGCGACACGCGGGCAATAAATTTGCGCTCGTGCTCGAACAGTGCGACGCCGATCACACGCTCGCCGTCGCCAACCGGCTGCTCGACCTCGCCAAAAGCGCGCCCTTCGAGACGTCCGCCGGCCCTATTCCCGCGACCATCCGCATCGGCGGCGTCATCGGCCCGCGCGAGGGCCGCGCGCCGCAGGTGCTCTTCCAGCATGCGGAAGAGGCGCTGGACATCGCGCGACAGGGCAATGGCAAGCGTTTCGTCGCCTATACCGCCTCCCTCGCCCGCGAAGACCAGCGGCTGCGCGCCTTGCAGGTGGCGGACAGCATTGTCTCCGCGCTCAACGACCGCCGGGTCGATCTGGCGTTTCAACCGATCGTGCATGCGGCGAGCGGCGACGTGGCGTTTCACGAGGCGCTGCTGCGTGTGCGCCTGCCCGACGGCTCGGTGATCGCCCCCGCGGCCCTGCTTCCCGTCGCCGAGAAGGCCGGCCTCGTGACGCTTCTCGATCAACGGGTGATGGAGCTCGCCCTGGCGATGCTGTCGCAGGAGCCCGATCTGCGCCTGTCCGTCAATTGTTCGATGAGCAGCGTGCTGGATCCGGAATGGCCGGATCGTCTCGCGGCGGCGATCGCGCTCGATCCGAGCATCGCGCAGAGGCTGATCATCGAGATCACCGAAACGAGCATGATCGAGGATTTCGAGAAAACCCGAAATCTCATCGAGTCGTGCAAGCGCCTGGGCGTCAGGATCGCCATGGACGATTTCGGCGCCGGCCACACCTCTTTCCGAAATCTGCGCGCGCTGGCCTTCGATCTCGTCAAGATCGACGGCGCCTTCATTCAGAATATCGCGACCTCGCCCGACGACCGTTTTTTCGTGCGAACCCTGATTGATCTGGCGCGCCACCTCTCCCTCGCAGTCGTCGCCGAATGGGTTGAGGACGAGAACACGGCGCGCATCCTGCGCGACTGGGGCGTCGAATATTTTCAAGGCGCGCTCTTCGGCCGGGCGGAGGCCTTTCCCGCCGGCGCGCCGGAAGGCGCGCGGCGCGGCGCTGTTTAATAAGAAAGCGCGCCGCCACAGGGCCTGGCCTTTACCCCGTATTGCGCAGGCCTGCCGAAACGCCGTTGATCGAGGTCAGAATGCCCTCCGGGATTTCGGAGTCGGTCATGCCGGCGCGATGGCGCCGGATGAGCTCGACCTGAAGATAATTCAGGGGGGCAATATAGGGGAAGCGGTGCTTGATGGAACGCGCGAGCGCCGGATTGTCGGCGAGCCGCTCCGTGGAGCCCGTGATCTTCTCGAGGGCGTCGATCGAGCGCGCGTGCTCCGCTTCGATCATTGCGAAGATGCGCTCGGCGAGCGCGCGGTCCTCGACCAATTCGGCGTAATGACGCGCGATCTCCATATCCGTCTTCGACAGGATCATGTCGAGATTGGACAGGAGCGAGCGGAAGAAGGGCCATTCCTGATACATATGCCGCAGGAGATCGAGACGCGCCTTTTCGTCCTTTTCGAGGAAGCGCGCGATCGCCGAGCCGAATCCGTACCATCCCGGCAAGGCGACGCGAGCCTGCGCCCAGGAGAAGCTCCAAGGAATCGCGCGCAGATCCTCGATCTTGCGCGAGGGCTTGCGCGAGGCCGGCCGCGATCCGATGTTGAGAGAGGCGATTTCCGAAATCGGGGTCGAGGCGAAGAAGTAATCGACAAAGCCCTCGGTTTCGTAGACGAGGCCGCGATAGGCGGCCATGCCGGCGCGCGATAATTCCTCCGCGATCTCCAGAAATTCGGGCGGCGGCGCCTGGTGCTGCGACAGCAGCGTCGCCTCGAGCGTGGCGGCGACGAGCAGCTTCGAGATTGACGTGTCCGATCTGCGGATTGGCGTATTTGGCCGCGATCACCTCGCCCTGCTCGGTGAGGCGAATCTGTCCATTCACCGTCCCCGGCGGTTGCGCGAGAATGGCGTCGTAGCTTGGACCGCCGCCGCGTCCGACCGTGCCGCCCCGGCCATGGAATAGACGCATGGTGATATTGGGGATGGAGGCGAAGAATTCGGCGAGCGCCGTAGACGCCCGATAAAGCTCCCAGATACTGGTGAGTATGCCGCCGTCCTTGTTCGAGTCCGAATAGCCCAGCATGATGTCCTGCTGGGAGCCGGAATTGACGATGAGCCGCTGTATGCCGGGCAGCGCATAGAAAGCGCGCATGATCGGCGCGGCGTTGCGCAGGTCTCCGATGGTCTCGAAGAGCGGCACGATGATGAGGTCGGCCGTGACCGTTTCGGCGTCGCGCGGGTCCAGCGTGCCGCGCATCAGCCCGACTTCCTTCTGAAGCAGCAGCACTTCGAGCAGATCGCTGACCGTCTCCGTATGGCTGACGATGTAATGGCGGATCGCCTCGTCGCCATAGAGGCGGCGCATCTCGATGGCGCGCTCGAAGATGGCGATCTCGCTCATGGCGCGATCGCTGTAAATCTTGTCGGGGAGGCGAACGGGGCGCGGGTCAGAAAGGAGCCGCACCAGTAATTGCTGCTTTTCCACTTCCGACAAGGCCGGATAATCGTCGGCGACGCGCGCGGCGGCGAGGAGTTCGGAGATCGTCTCCTCGTGCCTGTCCGAGCTTTGCCGAAGATCGAGCGTTGCGAGATGGAAGCCGAAAACCTCGACGGCGCGAATCATCGGCTCGAGACGCTGCGTCGCGATCACCTCGCTGTGATGCAGGCGCAGGGATTCGTCGATGGTGACGAGATCGGCGAGAAAGGCCCAGGAATTGGCGTAAGGCTCGCCGGGCGCGAGCGCGTGGCGGACGGCCTGGCCGCCGGTGAGCTTCTCGAGCGTGCCGGCGAGCCGCGAATAGACGCCGATCAGGGCGCGGCGGTACGGCTCGTTGTCACGGTGCGGATTATCGTCGCCCGAACGCGCGGCAAGCTCCTCGAGCGCCCGCGTCGCCCCGCCGTAGCGACGTGAAATCGAAAGCTCGGCGCCGAGCTCATGGACCTCGACGAGATAGTAGCGCAGCGCCGTCTCGCATTGCATGCGCAGGGCGGTCGCGAGCGACTCGGCCGTGACATTGGGATTGCCGTCGCGGTCGCCGCCGACCCAGGCGCCCATCCGCAGGAAGGGCGGCACCCGCAGGCCTTCGAGCTTCGCTTCGATCTCGGCGTAGAGCCTTGGTATCTCGCGCAGGAACGTGGAGCGGTAATAGCTGAGCGAGTTTTCGATCTCGTCGCGGACGGTGAGGCGCGATTCCCGCAGGAGCTCGGTCTGCCACAACTGCTGCACCCTTGCGCGCAATTGCATCTCGTTCTGCGCGCGTTCGGCTTTACCCTTGATGTGTTCGCGGGCGGCGAGAAGCGTGAAGATCGCGCGCTCGGTGTCGAGAAGGCTCTTGCGCCGCACTTCGGTGGGATGCGCGGTGAGCACGGGCGAAATCCAGCCGCGCGAGAGCGCCGCCGCGATCTTGCCGGGGCCGACGGCGGCCTTGCGCAAATGCGCGAAGGAGCGGGCGAGACTCGGCTCAGCGATGGCGCCGTTAACCGCCTGGACGCGGGCGCGCTGCTGAAGCGGATGCAGGTCCTCGGCAATGTTGGCGAGATGGGAGAAATAGCTGAAGGCGCGAATGACCGCCACCGCCTCCTTGGCCGTCAGCGCGCGCAACAGCGCGTCGAGCTTGGCCGCGGCGTCCTGATCCTTGTTGCGGCTGGCGGCGACCGACAGGCGGCGGATCGTCTCGATGCGCTCATAGGCATCGACGCCTTCATGCTCGCGCAGGGCGTCGCCCAGGAGGCGCCCCAGCAGGCGGATATCCTCGTTGAGCGAGGCGTCGCCCCTGCCCTCGGGATCGGCCGCAACAGGGGTTGGCGCTTCCTTCGTCTGTGCGTCGAGCTGCATGATGAACCCTTGAAATGCCGCCCATCCCAGAAATGGACCGTCCTATCGCTATAGCAGGCTTGGGGCCAGTTTTCGACGAAGCGTGAAAAATCGCGCGGGGCAACGGCGGCGCGAGGGGTTTGCGCGCACGACGTCGTAACGGCCGATCTGCGGGGATGGTCCGCCCCTTGTTCGAAACGGCCGCGCCGCTTATAGACCTTCCCGGGCCAAAACCTCCAATCTCCGCGTCGCCTCGCGGTTCAAACGGTCACGCTATGCTCGACACGGTGGAAATCGCCCTTTTCGCAGGGCTCGGGATTGTCTTCGCCACGGCGCTCGCGATTCTCGCGCGCTGGTCGAAAACGCGGCCGGCGCTGCTTGCCGCCTATGCGCTCATCGCCGTCAACTTCCTCTATGTCGGCTTTGCCATCCGCGCGGAAAATTCCGAAACCTGGATCGGCTTCGAAATGACGGCCGTCGCCTTTTTCGGCACGCTCGCCGGCTTGTCGATCATCGGCTCGCCCTGGTTCGTCGTCGCGGGCTTCCTGCTGCATCCGGCCTTTGCGCTCTATATCCATTATTTCGGCGCCGGCGCCGCATTTGCCCCCGCGCCCGTCGTCGTCGCGACGGTTGGCTTCGACGTGGTCGTGGCGCTTTACGTCGCCGTCGAGACCCTGCGCTCGAAACGCCCCGGGGCCGCCGCGCCCGGCAAGCTCGCCGCGCGCGCGCAACAGCGCAAGGGAGGCGCATGATGAACGCTCCGGCCGAGTTCGACGTCAGGCACAACTGGACGCTCGACGAGATCGTGGCCCTCCACGATCTTCCGCTGCTCGAACTGATCTCACAGGCGAACGCCGTCCATCGCCGCCACCATGACGTCACCGACGTTCAGAAGGCCGCGCTGCTCTCGATCAAGACCGGCGGCTGCCCCGAGGACTGTTCCTATTGCCCGCAATCGGCGCACCACCGCGAGGTGAAGCTCGACCGCATCGATCTGCTGTCCAAGGAGGACGTGCTCGCCGCCGCGAAGGCCGCGCGCGAGGCCGGGGCGGACCGCTTCTGCATGGGCGCCGCCTGGCGCTCGGCGCCCAGGGACGCGCGTTTCGACGCGGTCCTCGCCATGGTCGAGGGCGTGCGCGCGCTCGGCATGGAGGCCTGCGTCACCCTCGGCATGATCGACGCCGCACAGGCGAGGCGTCTCGTCGAGGCGGGACTGACCGCCTATAACCACAATCTCGACACCGGCCCGGAATTCTATGGCGAGATCATCACCACCCGCACCTATCAGGACCGTCTCGAAACGCTGAAGGCGGTGCGCGGCGCGGGGATCGAGATGTGCTGCGGCGGCATCATCGGCATGGGCGAAAGCGTGCGCGACCGCGCCGGCATGCTTCAGGTTCTGGCGGGCTTCGATCCTCATCCCGAAAGCGTGCCGATCAATACGCTGGTCGCGGTCGAAGGGACGCCGCTCGCCGCGCGCGAGGCGATCGACCCGCTCGATCTCGTCCGCATGATCGCGACGACGCGCATCGTCATGCCGAAAGCGCGCGTGCGTCTTTCCGCCGGTCGATCGTTCCTGAACCGCGACGCGCAGATCCTCTGCCTCGTCGCCGGCGCAAACTCGATCTTCTACGGCGAGAAGCTGTTGACGACCGGCAATGCGGGCGTCAACGCGGACGACGCATTGTTTTCCGCGCTCGCGGCGCGGGACGCCGGCGCCGGCGCGTCAACGGGAACCTGAGGCGCCCCAGGACGATGGCGCAGGACCGCCGCTTCACCCTCGCTGGCGTGATGGGATGGCCGATCGCTCATTCCCGCAGCCCGAAGATCCATAATTACTGGTTCGCGCATTATGGGATAGAGGGCGCTTACGTCCCCCTCCCGGTTGCGCCCGGCCAGCTCGAGCGTGCGCTGCGCGCGTTGCCGGCGCTGGGCTTTTCGGGCTGCAATCTGACGATTCCGCACAAGGAGGCGGCCCTGCGCTTCCTCGACCATATCGACCCGAGCGCGGCGCGCATCGGCGCCGTGAATTGCGTCGTCGTCGAAAGGGACGGCGCGCTTGCGGGCAAGAATTACGACGGCGCCGGCTTCGTCGCCTCGCTGAAGGAAAGCGCGCCCGATTGGGCTGCGGACGATGGACCCTGCGTCGTCATCGGCGCGGGCGGCGGCGCGCGGGCCATCGTCTGCGGCCTGATCGACGCCGGCGCTCGGGAAATTCGCATCTTCAATCGAACGCGCGCGCGCGCCGAAGGTCTCGCGGCGGATTTCGGGGCGCCCGTGAGCGCCCACCCGTGGGAGGCGCGCCACGCGGCGCTCGCCGATGCGGCGCTTCTCGTCAATACGACAAGCCAGGGAATGGTTGGCCAGGCGCCGCTCGAGATCTCGCTCGACCGGCTGGCGCGCGCGGCGGTCGTCGCCGACATTGTCTACGCGCCCCTGGAGACGCCGCTTCTCGCGCAGGCGCGCGCCAAAGGCGCGACGCCGGTGGACGGGCTCGGCATGTTGCTGCATCAGGCGCGTCCGGCGTTTCGCGACTGGACGGGCGTTACCCCCGACGTCACCCCGACGCTCCGCGCCCTGATTGAGGCGAGCCTTTAGGCGCTCAGTTCTCGCGGCGGACATTTCGATGTCGTCCGGCGCGTTTGCTTCGCGCCGCAAAAAAAGCCGGCGGCCTTTCGGCCGCCGGCGCTCATGTCGGACCGCGCGACGTTTTTCTGGTTCACGCGGCGTTTCGAAACTCGCCAAAGGACGCCGTCGAGCGCGAAGCGGCGCCTCTGGCAAGCTCCAGCAGCTCGTTGGACTGACGGAGAAAAGCCTCGAGGCGCCGATTGGCGAAATGCGTCTGCAGTTCGACGAACTCTTCGAAAGTCTGCGCCTTGGCGAAGGACTGCGCGAGGTCGAGGAATGCGGAAGCATTCTCCGCCCAGATTTCCAGGGATTTTTTCGACCATTGCGCGGCGTCGAACTCGACGGAGGCCGTGAAGGCCTCCGCCGCCGACTCAGCCGCATGTTCGAGCGCGGCGAGAGGCGTTGACACGACCTCGACGATCTCCGCAATGGGCTCAGGGACGATCTCGGCGATCGACGCCGCGCCCGTCGATGGTTCCGCGGCGGTTTCGGCGGCCGCAGCATCGGCGCCCGTCGTCTCGTCCCAGCCCGACACAGGAGAGTCCTGCTTGGCGTCGGCGGATTTGCTGTACTTTTTGTTCTGCGCCATGAAACCGCTCCTTGAAACTAATCTGGATCAGGACTTGAGAGTCGTGGACCGCTGAATTGCGGCGCCGAGCTCCTTCGTCTGCTCCTGAATGGCGGCGAGCTGGGATTTCACGTATTCCGCCTGGAGCTGGAACACTTCCTGCGGATCCTTCGCCTTGACGATTTTCTGTGCAAGGTCGAAGGCCGCGATCACATTCGCTTCCGCATAGCCCAGCGCCTTCGTGCCAACGTCCTTTGCCCCGGTGGGGACAAGCGGAAAATCGCCGGTGGAAGAAATCGCCTTATGCGCCGCACCCGCGAAACCTTCAAAAGCCTTTCGCGCCTGTTCCACGCTTTTCTCCGCAAAATCGCGGACTTCGGTCGGAACTTGATAGATCGGATCACCCATGAACATCTCCTTCATTGAACGCCGCCGCCCGCGCGCATAAGCCTAACGCAGATTTCGAGACTAACGCACATTCGATGGCGCGACGGCGCGCCGCCCGACTCGCGCCGAGAGGCGAGCGGAATGTGCCCCAATCTTTGTTGCGTTGCAACATAAATTGTGCAGCGCGCCAGAATCCGGCGTTTTCCCGACAAATTTCAAAGATGGTCCGCCGTTCGCAATGGACGAGTCCCCGCCCAGGGACTAAAATTTGAATTAAAGTCCGATCCTGTCTCGACGCTGGCGACGGGACATCGGGCCGAGTGTCTCCGTCCGAGGGCGGCAAGCGTCATGAGCGGTGTGCAGGGAGAGATCGACCGAGGCAGTCTCGCCGCCAGCCGCATCGCGGCGGATCCGGCTTTTTCTGCGCTCGACTCCTCCGGCGCGCCGATTATCGCCGCCAGCGGCGATCCACTAAAAATCGTCTATCTCAACGCCTCGGCCCGCGCGGTCTTCGGCGAGGACGCCGAGGCGCTCGGCGCGCGGCTCTTCCGGGGCTCCGAGCCCGGCGCGCGACGCCTGTCCGAACTCGTGGAATTGGTCCGACACGGCGCTGCGCTGCGTCTCGAACGCCTTCGCTTCGATCTCGCCGACGCGCCGCAGACCATCACAATCCTCTGCCGCAAGCTCGCGGGGGGCGAGGCGCCGGCCTCTTTTGTCATTGCGGCGCTGGGCGTGCGCCCGGCCTCGTCGGAAGCGGCGCCGCCTGGGGCCGCGCCCGAGAGTCCGGACGCGGCGCCACAAGCCCAGCCGTCGCCCGCGAGCCCGTCACCGGCGACCCTCGCCCTTCGCGCCAGCCTGACCGAGCGGCACGGGGCGCGCGCCCCGCGGTTTCTCTGGAAGACCGACGCCGCCGGCCGCTTCATCGACGTCACCCAGACGCTCGCTGACGTCGCCGGCGAAGAAAGCGCGGATATTCTGGGCCGGAAAGTTGAGGACGTCGTCGCGAGATTCGGGCTCGACCCGGCCTTTGCGCAGGCCATCGCGCGCGAGAAAAGCTGGAGCGGAATCGACGTGGACTGGCCGATCGGCGGCGCGATCGCATGGGCGCCGACGACGCTCGGCGCATTGCCAAGGCTGGACGCCAACCGGCGCTTCGCCGGCTTTCAGGGCTATGGCGTGCTGCATCTCTCGCGCGCCTTTGTGGCGCCCGGGGGCCGGGCCGCCGCGGAAGCGGCGGCGCGCGAGGAGCCGGCCGCGCGCGAGAGCGTCGAACACTTCAGCGCGGGGAATGTCGTCGTGTTGCGCCCGGCCCCCCGTCAGGAGGGCGACGCGCGATCGGAACCGCTTCAGGATGCGATTCAGGAGGCGCTTCACGAGGCCTGGCGCGCCGCGCGCGAGGAACGACAAAGCCGCCAAAGCGCCGACGCCGAAGCGCTGAGCGCCGTGGAACGCGAAAACTTCGAGGAAATCGCCCGGGCGCTGCGCGCGGGCGAGAGCGCGCACCCCGAGGGGCCTGGCGACGACCCCGCGATCGAATCGCCGCCGATCAGCGCAACGCTGACAGATGTCGCGGCCGAACTCGGCGTCCTTGCGCCGTCCGCCACGCTTCCGGACCGCGCCGGAGCAATGACCGCCCTTCTCGATAATTTGCCGATGGGCGTGATGATCGCGCGCGGTTCCCAGACTCTTTTCGCCAACCGGACCCTGCTTGACTATCTCGGCTATGCCGATCTCGCCGCCTTCGAGGCGGACGGCGGCCTCGCCCGCATGTTCTTCGGCCGCTTCAACGCTGACCCCGGCGCCCGCGCCGCCGCCGTGCAATCGATCGACGGCGAGGCGCTCGACGTCGAAGCCCATTTGCAAAGCATGGATTGGGAGGGCGCGCCGGCCACGCTCGTCACCTTGCGGCGCAGCCGCGCGCGCCTGCCGGGCCCCGAAGAAAGCGCCTTGGCCCTCGCCCGTGAACGCGACGAGAAGCTCGTCCGCGCGCGCGCCGACAACGGACTGTTGCGCGCCATTCTCGAGGCGAGCGGAACCGCGGTCGCCGTCATAGGCGAGGGCGCGCGAATCGAGAGCGCGACGGGCGCCTTCGCCGCGCTTTTTGACGGGGAAAACGGCGCCTTCGACGGACTGCCGCTCGCGGCTCTTTTCGCGCCCGAGGAATCGCGCGGGCTGGCCGCGCGACTGGCGCGCGAGGGGGGCGAGCCGCTGCGTCTGTCGGGGCGGGCGAGCGGCAAGGCTTTCGACGTGCGGCCGCAGCGCCTCGGCCCCGGGCAGACGCTCTGCGTCCTGGTGAACGCCGCGGCGTCAAACGCGGACGCGCTCGAAGCCGCCCGCGACGCGGCCGAGCAGGCGAGCGCTGCAAAGTCGGATTTCCTCGCCCGCATCAGCCATGAGATCCGCACGCCGCTCAACGCCATCATCGGCTTCGCGGAAGTGATGATGGACGAGCGTTTCGGACCGATCGGCTCGGAACGATACAAGGAATATCTGAGGGACGTGCATGCGTCCGGCGCGCATGTGCTCTCGCTTGTCAACGACCTCCTCGATCTCTCCAAGATCGAGGCCGGCAAGATGGAGCTCGAATTCGACCGCGTCGACGCCAATGCGGTGATCTCGGAATGCGCCTCGATCATGCAGACCCAGGCCAATCAGGGCCGCATCGTCATGCGCCTTTCCCTCGAGCCGCAATTGCCGCCCATTCGCGCCGACGCGCGTTCGCTAAAGCAGATCCTGCTCAATCTTCTCTCCAACGCCGTGAAGTTCAACGAGCCCGGCGGACAGGTGATCGTCTCCTCGGCGCTGACGGAAACCGGCCATGTCGTCATCCGCGTGAAAGACACGGGGATCGGCATGTCGGACGACGACGTCGCGACAGCGCTCGAACCCTTCAAACAGGTCGCGAACGCGCATCGGCAGCCCGGAACGGGTCTCGGCCTGCCGCTCACCAAGGCGCTCATCGAAGCCAATCACGCCAGCTTCACGATCAAGAGCCGCACGAAGGAGGGCACGCTGATCGAAATCGCCTTCCCCCCGCCGCAGGTGCTGGCCGCGGAGTGAGTCTCCTTCGTGAGAGCGGTGACAGGCGGCGCTGATCGAGGCGCGCGGCGCCGGTTCTAGACCAACCGGCTTTGCGCTTTCGCCGCCGCGATGAAGCTTGCAAAAAGCGGATGCGGCTCGAAAGGGCGGGACTTCAACTCGGGGTGATATTGCACGCCGACGAACCAGGGGTGGTCGGGGATTTCGACCGTCTCGGGCAGGAGCCCGTCGGGCGAGGTTCCCGAAAACAGGAGCCCTGTCGCCTCCAGCCGGTCGCGATAGGCGAAGTTCACCTCGTAGCGGTGACGGTGGCGCTCGGAGATTTCGGTCGCCCCGTAGATATTGGCGATGCGCGAACCGGTTCTCAGCAGCGCGGGATAGGCGCCAAGCCTCATGGTGCCGCCGAGGTCGATGTCGACGCCGCGCCGCTCCAGTTCATTGCCCTTGAGCCATTCGGTCATGAGGCCGACGACGGGCTCGTCGCAAGGGCCGAATTCGGTGGAGTTGGCTGTCTCGATTCCTGCGAGCGCACGCGCGGCTTCGATCACCGCCATCTGCATCCCGAAGCAGATGCCGAAATAGGGGACCTTGCGCTCGCGCGCGAAACGCGCGGCGAGAATCTTGCCCTCGGCGCCGCGCTGGCCGAAGCCGCCGGGCACCAGGATGCCATGCACATGTTCGAGACTTCGCCGCCGGATCGCCGCCCTCGAAAATCTCCGACTCGATCCAGTCGAGGTTGACCTTCACGCGGTTCGCGAGGCCGCCATGGGCAAGCGCCTCGATGAGGCTCTTATAGGCGTCCTTCATCTCGGTGTATTTGCCGACGATCGCGATGGTGACGTCGCCCTCGGGATTGTTGATGCGCTGCGTCACCGCGTTCCAGCGGCTCATGTCGGGCTTGGGCGCGGGCTCGATCCCGAACGCGGCGAGCACCTGCGCGTCGAGGCCGGCCGCGTGGTAGGCGCGCGGCACGTCGTAAATATTCGCGGCGTCGCGCGCCTCGATCACCGCCTGTTCGCGCACGTTGCAGAAAAGGCCGAGCTTGCGCCGCTCCTCGCGCGGAATTTCGCGATCGGTGCGGCAGAGCAGAATGTCGGGCTGGATGCCGATCGAGCGCAGCTCCTTCACCGAATGCTGCGTCGGCTTCGTCTTGAGTTCGCCCGCGCTGGGGATGAACGGCAGGAGCGTCAGATGCACGTAGATGCAGTGATGCGGCGGCAGATCGTTCTTGAGCTGGCGGATCGCCTCGAAGAAGGGCAGGCCCTCGATGTCGCCCACCGTGCCGCCGATCTCGATCAGCGCGAAATCGACGCTCTCATTGCCGTCGAGGACGAAGTCCTTGATGGCGTTGGTGACATGGGGAATGACCTGGATCGTCGCGCCGAGGTAATCGCCGCGCCGCTCCTTGTTGATGATGTCCTGATAAATGCGGCCGGTCGTGACATTGTCCTGCTTCGTCGCCGGGCGGCCGGTGAAGCGCTCATAGTGACCAAGGTCAAGATCGGTCTCGGCGCCGTCGTCCGTCACGAAGACTTCGCCATGCTGATAAGGGGACATCGTCCCCGGATCGATGTTGAGATAGGGGTCGAGCTTGCGCAGCCGCACCGTATAGCCGCGGGCCTGCAGGAGCGCGCCGAGAACCGCCGACGCGAGACCCTTGCCAAGTGAGGAGACCACGCCGCCGGTGATGAAGATGTAGCGCGCCATGGGGCTTAACGCCTAATGCCTTTCGCGGGATTTGGGTAGCGCTTTATCGCGCCGGGGAAGCAATCTTCCCCAGCGGAATTTCAGCGAATTGAGCAAGACCGCTTACTTCGGCGATTTCCAGATTAACGGCGCGGCCGGCGCCTCCGTCTTGGGCGTCTCACCCCTGGGCGCCTCAGCCTTGGGGGCCTCAACCTTGGGGGCCTCAACCTTGGGGGCCTCGGCCGGGGCGGCGAACTTGGGAGGCTCGGCCGCGGGCGCGTCAGCCTTCGGAGCCTCCGCAGGGGCGTCGACCTTGGGCGCTTCGAACTTCGGCGCCTCCGAGCCTTGGGCGCCTCGGCTTTGGGCGTCTCCTGCGCCGGTCGCAGGGCCGGCTTCTCTTCGGTCGGCGCGGCGGCGCCGCTCTGCTGGCGCTTCTGTTGAGCGCGCTGGAGCTGTTCGAAAACGCTGTCCTTGCCGGGCTCCGGCTCGGCCGGGGCCTTTTCGCCGGGCTTGAGCTCCTTGAACTTCACGTCGCCCTGGTTGATCGCCTTGGTCCAATCGTCGCCGCCCTGGGCGCGGCGCTCCCAGGCCGGAAGCACGGTCAGCGTAATGCTGGTGAGGAAGAAAATCGTCGCGAGAATGCCGGTCGCCCGCGTCAGCGCATTGGCCTGGCCGCGTCCCGTAAAGACGCCGCTGCCGCCCATGCCGAGCGCCCCGCCCTCGGACTTCTGATAGAGCACGAGAATGACGAGCGCTGTCACCACCATCAGGTGGATCGCGATAATGACCTGCTGCATGTCAGACCTTCTTCTCGGCCGGAGCGCCGGCGCTTGTCCCGGCGCGACGCCAAAACCCTGGCGCGGCTTCTACACCATGCGGCGCGCGCGAGAAAGTCCCGCCGAAACGCCGGGAGGCCAAAAAAACGGGCCTCGTCAGGGGCCCGCTTCGTCGTCAAAGGTAAGGCGGCTCAGTAGAACTTGCCGTCCTGACCCTTCCACTTGCCGCCCTCCTGGTCGAATCGGGTCTCGTCCTTGAACACGACGACCTTGCCCGGCTCTATATATTGCCGCTCCTTGATCATCTTGTTCTGGATCGTCGTGGAGTAATAGGCGCTGTCCGAGCAGCCGTCCTTGACCTTGCCGTCCACGGGCTTGCAATCCAAATTCGCGCCATTCGGGAACTTCACGCTGACCGTATAATAATACTCGTAGCCGGCGTGGCCCGCCCCTTCGACGTCCAGCGGCCAGGCGCGCGTGACCTCGAAGCTCTCGATGACGGCGTCCTTGTCGAATTTCGTCCTGACCAGGTTTTCGAAAACCTTGCGCGCATCCTCGGCCTTGGGCTCGCAACTGAAGAGGCAAAGCGCCTTCGCCGGGGTCGCGGCCACAAAGGCCGCCAGCATCGCAAGCGCGACAATTTGCTGAAATTTCATTGGTGCGTCTCCCTCATTCCGCCCTCGACGCCGGCGCCGGTACGCCGCTCTTTTCGCGGCGGCGATGGGGGCGGAACGTCCGTTGTTTGACGTATTCGAAGCTGCACGCCTTGGCGCCTCCGGGCAAGGGAGAGCCGCCGCGCGAATTGTCGCACGGCTCTGCTGCGATCCGGCGCCTTGCGCGCGGCGACGCCAAGTTTCACGCGGCGAGGCAATGTTGCGCGCGGCGCCCTGCCGCACTATTGACGGCGCGGGTTTCTCCTTACGCACCGAAGAGGGTTTTCATGTCCGCCTACAAGCTCCTGCTCCTGCCCGGCGACGGCATCGGTCCCGAGATTTCCGCCGAGGCCGAGAAGGTGGTCGACGTCCTGAGCCAGGCAGGCGTGGCCAAATTCGAGGTCGCGCGCGGACTCGTCGGCGGCGCCGCCTATGATGCGCATGGCGTCGCGATCAGCGAAGGCGACATGGCGCTGGCCCAGGCCGCCGACGCCGTGCTGCTTGCCGCCGTGGGCGGCCCCAAATGGGACGGCGTCCCCTATGAGGCGCGCCCCGAAGCCGGCCTTTTGCGGCTGCGCAAGGATCTGGGCCTCTTCGCGAATTTGCGCCCCGCGATTTGCTACCCGGCGCTCGCCGACGCCTCCTCTTTGAAGCGCGAGCTCATCGATGGGCTCGACATCATGATCGTGCGCGAACTGACGGGCGGCGTCTATTTCGGCGAGCCGAAGGAGATTATCGATCTCGGCAACGGTCAAAAGCGCGGCGTCGACACGCAGGTCTACGAAACCTATGAGATCGAGCGCATCGCGCGCGTCGCCTTCGAACTCGCGCGCAAGCGGCGCAACAAGGTGACATCCTCCGAGAAGGCCAATGTAATGAAGTCGGGCCTGTTGTGGCGCGAAGTGGTCACGGCGCTGCACAAGCGCGAATATCCGGACGTCGCGCTCGAGCATATGCTCGCCGACGCCCTCGGCATGCAGCTCGTGCGCTGGCCCAAGCAGTTCGACGTGATCGTCACCGACAATCTTTTCGGCGACATGCTCTCCGACGTCGCCTCCATGTTGACCGGCTCGCTCGGCATGCTGCCCTCCGCCTCGCTCGGCGCCGCGGACGCCCATGGCAAGCGCAAGGCCATGTACGAGCCCGTGCATGGGTCCGCGCCCGATATTGCGGGCAAGGGAATCGCCAATCCGATCGCCATGATCGGATCGCTCGGCATGGCCTTGCGCTATTCCTTCGATCTGCCCGGGGCCGCCGACGCGATCGATGCGGCAATCGCCGCCGTCCTCGCCCGGGGCCTGCGCACCGCCGACATCAAGGGCGACGCGCCCACCGCCGTCTCGACGCGCCAGATGGGCGAGGCCATCGTCACGGAGCTGAAAACGATTTTGCGCTGAGGCCGAGGCGCGCGGCTCAAACGCTCGCCGAGAGATCGGCGAGCGCCTTGTCGATTTTCGGTCCCAAAATCTTTTCGCGCCGCCCCAGAAGATGCGTCGCCTTGTCGACGAGCGTGTTGCGGCCCGAGACGGCGACCTCAACGCGCGTTTCCCGGCCCTCCTGCGAAAGCGCGATCGTCGCGACGCTCGCGCCCGCGCCGAGCCGAAACGCAATGCGCCGGTTAGGTTCGCTCTCGACGAGAGTGGCCCGTCCCAGCGCGGACCATCGCGCGGGGTCTGTTGCGCGCGCAAAGATCCTGCCCGCGCCGGCGTCGATCTCGCGCACCCGGCGCACCACATAACGGTCCGGCTGAAGAATGACGGCGGCGGCGAGCGCCGCGAGCGCAAAGTAAAAGAGAATGAGCCCGACGCCGAGCATGACATCGCCTCCCTTAAGGCGCCGCCCAGTTAACGTAGCGCGCCGGCGCAGCCCGGCCAGCGGCGCTCTTGCGCGCCCCGTCGCGTCCCCGGCCGCGCTGTCTTGCCGCGACGCAAAGAGCTAGGATGCGCGACAATGACGCGAATGGATCATCGAATCGATCTCAACGCCGACCTTGGCGAAGGCTTCGGCCAGTGGCGCATGGGCGACGACGACGCCATGCTCGCTCTCGTGACGAGCGCCAATGTCGCCTGCGGCTTTCATGCGGGCGATCCGGACATCATGGCGCGGACTTTCACGCTGGCGCGCGAGCGGGGGGTGGCCGTCGGCGCCCATGTCGCGTTTCCCGACGTCGCCGGCTTCGGACGGCGCGCCATCGCCATGTCGCCGCAGGAGATCGAGCGCGCGGTCGCCTACCAGATCGGCGCGGCGCAGGCGCTCGCGACCTACGCGGGCCATCGCATCGCCTATGTGAAGGCGCATGGCGCGCTCGCAAATATCGCAGAGCGAGACGAGCGCGTCGCCAACGCGCTGGCGCGCGCGATCCGCGCCGTCGACCGCAATCTCGTCCTTCTCGCGATTGCATGCTCGGAGCAAGTCGGCGCGGGCGCGCGCGCGGGACTCGCCGTCGCGCATGAGATTTTCGCCGACCGCGCCTATCTCGACGACGGCAGGTTGCAGTCGCGCAGCGACGCGGGCGCCGTGATCGTCGACGCCGAAATCGCCCTGCGACGCGTCAAGGAGATGCTCGCCGAAGGCGCGCTTGTCACCAATGGCGGCGGCAGGCTGGCGACGGCGATCGACTCCATTTGCGTTCACGGCGACACCGCTCATGCCGTCGAGATGGCGCGACGTTTGCGCGCCGGCCTCGAACAGGACGGCTTTCGCCTCCGCGCCTTCGTCGAGGCGTAAGATGCGCTATCCCGCGCCACGCTTTCTCGATCAGGGCGACGCGGCGTTGACCGTGGAGTTTGGCGACTCGGTCGATCCGGAAATCAACGCGCAGGTGCTCGCGCTCGACCGCGCCTTTCTGACCGAGGCGCCCGTCGGCGTGCGGGAGACGACCCCGAGCTATCGATCGCTCCTCATCCATTACGAGCCGTTGGAAATCTCCAAAGCCGCGCTGATCGACTGGATCGACGCGCGCCGCGCCGCGCCACAGCCTCGCGCGGCGCCCGCTTCACGCCTCTGGGTCGTGCCCTGCTGTTATGATCCAGCGCTTGCGCAAGACATTCTGGAAGCGGCCGCCCTCCTCGAATTGACCGCCCAGTCGCTCGCGCGGACGCATGCGGGGGGCGATTATCTCGCGTATATGTACGGTTTCGCGCCGGGCTGGTGCTATCTCGGCGGGCTGGCGCCGGCGCTCGCCCTCCCCAGACGTCCGCATCCCCGCGGGCCGACGCCCGAAGGCGCGGTGCTGATCGGCGGCGGCCTCTCGCTTGTCGCGACGAATCCGATGCCGACCGGCTGGTATGTCGTCGGGCGAACGCCCGAGCGTCTCTTCTCCCTCACGCGCGCGCCCAACTTCCTCATCGCGCCGGGCGACAGGCTGCGCTTTGACGCCGGTCGACGCATCGACATTCTCGGCGCTCGATGCGCGCGCCGCTGCTGGAGAGATCGTCGCACGCGCGGAGCGCGAGGCGTGAGCGCACGACTCCTCATTCGCGCCGCCGGTCCCGGCGTCACCGTTCAGGACGCGGGGCGGTTCGGCTACTCGCGTTTTGGCGTGACGCCCGCGGGCCCCATGGACAGCGCCGCTTTCCTTACCGCGACCCGCGCGGCCGGCGCGGTCGCGGCGATCGAAGTCTCTCTCGGCGGCGCCGTTTTCGAAGCGGAAGGCGCAACGCTCGCTGTCGCCGTCGCGGGCGGCGACTTCGCGCTGCGCCTCGACGACGCGCCGCTGCCCAGCGCTTGCCTCATCCCGCTCGCGCCCGGCGCGCGCCTCTCCATTCGCCCCGGCGCAGGCGGCGCCTGGAGTTACGTCGCCGTCGGCGCGCGCCTCGACCTTCCCCTGACGCTCGGCTCGCTGTCGACGCATGCGCGATCGGCCCTTGGCCCCAAGCCGTTGGCGGCCGGCGACGCCCTGACGCTCGACGCGCTTCTCCCGGCGCCCGATGGCGTCGCGGCGCTGCACGCTCCGTGGCTGCGAACAAGCGACGCGCCGATCCGCGTCGTGCCTGGGCCGCAAGACGACTATTTTACGCCGGACGCCGTCGCGGCTTTTCTCTCGACGCGCTGGCGGGTTGGCGTGCGCAGCGACCGCATGGCCTTTGCGCTCGAAGGACCGCCCCTCCGCCATGCGCGCGGCCATGACATCGTCTCGGACGGCGCGGCGATGGGCGCCGTGCAGGTTCCCGGCTCCGGCCTGCCATTCGTGCTCATGGCCGATCGCCAGCCCACTGGCGGCTATCCGAAGATCGCGACGGTGATCGGCGCCGATCTCGGCCGCTTTGCGCAACTGCGGCCGGGCGCGTCCGTCCGCTTCGAGGCGACGTCGTGGCCGCAGGCCGTCGCGGCGCGCGCGGCGCTGCGCGCGGAACTGGACAAAGTCACCCGCGTGAAAATCGAGGCCGCGGTTACCGCCGAGGCCCTGCTCGAGAACAATCTCATCGGCGGCGTTATCGACGCGCGCGATTGACTACTCGGCCGGCTCCTCGAATTTCGCCAAGGCGGCGTCGCTCAACGGCGCGGCGGCGGGCGCGATCTGAGCCGTCGAGGCCGCGCGACGGCGTTCCCACCATTTCCAGATCGTCATCCACCAGGGATCGCCGACATGGAGATGATAGCGCAGCGGCGTCTTGATGATCGCGAGGACCAGACCGATCGAAAACAGACACCAGACCGCCGGCCATTCGTTGATGTTGCTCGTCGTGAGACTGGCCAGAAAGGGCCCCGCCACCCAGGAGAACAAAATGAACCGCCAGCTCCCGTAGAGCGAGGGGATAAAGAAGGCCATGAGCGGATAGCCGAGGAAGCCGCGGCCGAGATAAGCATTGTCGGCCATGCTGTTGCCAATGCCATTCGTCGGCAGCAGCCAGGCGATGTGCCACTCGCCCCTGACCGTGCACAGAACTTCACCGCACAGCGGGCGGCCGATGGCGCAATGACCGGCCCAGCTGAACGGATAGAGCTGTATCAACATGGCGATGGCCGCGACGAAACAGCCGAAGAACGCCCAGGGCGCGATAATCCTGGCGCTGTCCTTGGGCATGAAATACAGCGCGACGGCGTTGATGAAGAAAGGCTGGAAGGTAATGTGCAGATAACCAAAAAGGGTCATCATCTGGTTCAAGGGCGAATCGCATTGATTTAGAACAGAATAGGCGACCGCCTGAAGCGACTCCATACTGGCGAAATAGAGAAGGCAGATCCATAGCGCGAGCGGCTCCGGGTTCTTCTTCAGGGCGGAATAGGCCGCCCCGGCGATTCCCGTCGCCGCCAATACTGTTGAAGCTTCGCCGCTCCAGCACATAGGTGTCGTTTCCTCTTTCTTGTCCTTGTCCGCCCCGATACACCATCCCGCCAAGACGACAAAGCCCCACAGGTGACGCAGGGACGCGCGCCTCAGCCGGGGTCGGGGATCGCGCCGGGGGCGGCGATCTCGAAATGGGCGAAGTCGAAGCCCGGCGCGACCGTGCAGCCGACGAGCGTCCAGGCCCCGAGGCTTCTCGCCGATTGCCAGACGCCGGCCGGCACGATTCCCTGCGGGCTCTCGCCCTGCGCGAGGTCGCCGCCAAGTCGCAGGACGGTTCGGCGGCCCTCTTCGATGCGGGAGAGGTCGAGCGGGGCGCCGGCGTGCCAATGCCAGATTTCCGCCGCGTCGACCCGGTGCCACGCGGAGATCTGGCCCGCGGGAAGGAGATAATAGATCGCGGTCGAGGCGGCCCTCCCGGCAACCGCGCGCGTGTCGCGGAATGTCTCCCGATAGAAGCCGCCCTCCGGATGCGGCGCGAGATCCAGAAGGCGCGCGACCGCCTCCGCGGAGAGGTCGTCGCCCCGGCTCATCCGGCGAAACGGTTCTTGCGCTCGCGCATTTCCGCGAAGACCCGAAACGGATCGGCGCGCTCCAGCCCCATCGCCTTTTTCACGAGCGGGTCCTCGACGCGCAGGAAAGGGTTGGTGGCGTTCTCCAGCGTGATCGTCGTCGGCAGGGTCGCCTTGCCCGCCGCGCGCAGGGCGGCGACCTCCGCGAGCCGCTCATCGAGCAGGGGGTTTTCCGGATCCACCGTGCGCGCGAAGCGGCCGTTCGCCTGCGTATATTCATGCCCGCAATAGACGCGCGTCTCCCCCGGCAGATTGGCGAGCCGCTCGAGAGAGAGTCGCATCTCGTCCGTTGTGCCCTCGAAGACGCGGCCGCATCCCAGCGAGAAAAGCGTGTCGCCGACGAAAAGCGCATCGTCCTCGGGGAAATAATAGGCGACATGGCCGAGCGTGTGCCCGGGGGTGGCGATGACCTGCGCGCGCGATTCCCCCAGCGCCACCTCGTCCCCGTCATCGACCGCCTGCGCGAGCGGCGGCAGGCGATGGGCGTCTTTGGCCGCGCCCACGACTTTCAGGCCGGGAAAGCGCGTCGTCAAAACCTCCACGCCCTGGACATGGTCAAGATGATGGTGGGTGAGCAGCACATGCGTGAGCGGCCAGCCCAGCCGCAAGGCCTCCGCCGCGATCGCCGCGCCGTCGGGCGCGTCGACGCTTGCGGTCGCGCCCGTCTCGCGGTCGCGGATCAATAATCCGAAATTATCCTCGAGGCAGATAAACTGGGCCACGTCGATGGGCATGGAACGCTCCGCTGACAGCGCGAGCATCATAACCGGCGCGGCCAAAATTGCGAACCGGCGTCTTGCGCGTCTCGCGACTTGGGCGACTTGGGCGACTTGGCGACTTAGGCCTTGGGCGACTTGGGCGTCTTGGGCGTCTTGCGCCGCGTCGTGAATAAGATGATGATCCGCCAATGGCGCTGGATGTCGTCGAATTGCGGGACTTCTACGAGACCGCTCTGGGCGAAGTCGCTCGGCGCGTGGTCACGCGCCTGTTGCGCGCCCGCTGGGAGGACCACGCCGGCGCGCGCGTGCTCGGCATGGGCTACGCGACGCCCTATCTTGACAGTTTCCGCGAGCGGGCGCAGCGGGTTCTGGCGTTCATGCCGGCGACGCAGGGCGTCGTGCATTGGCCGCGCGACGCCCGATCCGCGACGGCGCTGGTCGAAGCCAGCATGACGCCCTTGCCTGACGCGAGCATGGATCGCATCATTCTCGTCCATGCGCTGGAAGTGGAGGAGCATCCCCAGGACCTGCTCGACGAGGTTTGGCGCATTCTTGCGCCCGGCGGCCGGGTCGTCATCGTCGCGCCAAGTCGGACGGGCCTTTGGGCGCGGGTCGACACAACCCCGTTTGGGCATGGGCATCCGTATTCCCGGGGACAATTGCAGACCCTTCTTCAGGAAGCACAGTTCCTGCCGATATTCTGGGGCGAAGCGCTTTACGTCCCGCCCTTCCAGCGCGTCTCTCTGCTGCGTTCGGCGCCGGCTTTCGAGCGAATCGCGGGCCGCTTTTCTCTCCCGGGAGGCGGCGTCCACGTCGTGGAAGCGACAAAGCAGCTCTTCCGACCCGTGCTGCGGCGCGCCGTGCGTCGGGCGCCGCAATTCGCCGAGCCGGCGCTACAGCCGGTTCTGGAGCCCGAAGGCGCCGAGCCCGCTTGAACGGCGCCCTCAGCGCCGCCCGTAATCGACGGGCACCCCGAAAGACTGGGCGAGAAACAGTGCGCCATGGACGAGACCGGCGTTGTCGATGCCATGACCGAGCCCAGCCGACATGTGCCATTGTGTCGGCACGCGCATGTCGGCGAGCGCCGTCGCGGAAATGAGCAAAGCCTCGGCGGGGATGAGATCGTCCTCCTCGCCATGGACGAGAAGCGTCGCGGGCGGCGGATCCTGCTGCGGTCGCGCCGCCCCCGGCTGTTCGGGCCCGAGCACGAGAATGCCGGAATAGCCAAGAATGGCGCGCGGGGCGATGGCGCGACGCAGCCCCACATGCAAGGCCATCATCGTGCCCTGGCTGAAGCCGACGAGCGCAAGGGCGCGCTCGTCAAGGCCGCGTTTTTCAAGCTCGGCGTCGAGAAAGGCGTCCAGAATCGGCCGTGCGCCGATGACGCCGCGCCAGCGCTCTTCGGGATCGCGCATGGTGAGCGGGAACCATTGGCGCCCCATGGGAGACATGGTGCAGCGCTCGGGCGCGTTGGGCGCCACAAAGTCGGCGTCGGGCAGAAAGGCGCGCCATTGGCGGCCGATCTCGATGAGATCGGTTCCGTCGGCCCCATAGCCATGAAGGAAAACGACGAGCTGCCGGGCCTTGCCCGATTTCGCCGCAACCCTTGGACCGTCAATCGCCGCCGCCATCGCTTGCGTCTCCCCTGCTGGCGTTTAGCTCTTCAGGGGTTCGCGCGGGAAGGTCAAGAGGTGAGAGCGGCGCGGCGACGAGCCGCGCACGGACCTGCCGGTCAGAACGTCGCGACGGCGAAACGCAAAATCTTGAACGCGAAGATGAAAGCGCCCGCAAGCGTGCCGTGCTTCAACATCGTCATCGCGAAATAAATATGGTCAGGCCTCATCATCATTCCATGCCTTTCAATGAGCGCGCAAAGGCGCATGTGAGCCGCATCGACCGCGAGCACAACAGAGACGATTTATGTTCGGGTGCAGGCCGCCTGCGTCTCGCCACTACCTTGCGAAAGACGCGCCATGCCGCCTTCGTCCTGGTGAGCGATTTCGTCGCAGCCGTCACAACGCTTGATGAGGCGCGTGTCCATCACCCGCAGCTGAGAACCAAAAGTTCAAAGCATCACGGAAGTAACCTTGCCGCTGTTTTTTTTGCAAGCGACGCCCGACGCGATTCGGCGTTTCGCGACAATATGTCACTTCTTCGGCTTCTGCGCGCAGCGTCACGCGCGCGCCTGGAGAAGTCCGATCTGCGCAGCGTTCGAACGATCGCGCGCAATTGACGCGCAGGACGCGACGCGCGAGGTCGTGGTTGCGCCGGCGCCCCGAAAGGCTTTTGACAGCCTTATGCGCGGCCGGCTTTGACAAAGCGTCGCATCGCCCGCCTAATGGCGCGTCGGAGGCGCGCCATTGCACGATTTGCTCAAAACTTTATCAACAGGCGAGATGGCGGCGATCTTTTGCCTCGGTTCTGCTTTTCTCGCCATCGCCGGCGTGTTTATCGGGCGGCCCTATGCGCGACGCTGGATTCATGGAACGCGCAACGCCAACGACATGATCGGCTTCTCCCTTCAGAGCTTTGCCGCGCTCTACGGCATTCTCCTCGGCCTGCTCGCCGTCGAGGCCTACCAGGACTTTTCCGCGGTCCGGGATACGGTGTCGCGAAAGGCGCTCACCTTCGCGACGCTGTACCATGACATCGACGGCTTTCCGAAGCCGTTGCGACGCGCATTGCAGACGGATTTACAGGGTTACGCGCACGAAACGATCGACACCCTTTGGCCGAGCGACCCCGACGCCCCGCAAATCAATGGGCCCTCGCCGATCCTGCACGGCATGCTTGCGAAGATCCTTGCCTTCGCGCCGTCCAGCAAGAGCGAAGAAATGGTGCAACAGGAATCGTTTCGCCAAGTGAACCTTCTCGTCGAGCAACGACGGTCGCTGATCTCGAGCGGGGACGCCGGCATACCGCCGGCCCTTTGGTCGGTGGTCGCCCTGGGCGCCTTTCTCTTCATGCTGCTCATGTGTCTTTTCGAGATGGAGCTGCATGTGCATCTGCTCCTCAGCGCGACGACGGCGCTTTTCCTCGGCGCTGTCGTCTTTCTCATCGCGGCGCTCGACAATCCATTCCGCGGCGGCGTGACGGTGGATCCTGCGCCGCTCCTGCGCATCAGGGACGAGGTCGTCAAGATCACGGAGTGAGTGCGCGCTCGCGGTTGTTCGGGCCGCCAATCGTCGCATGCGTTACTGAAAGGAGACGCCCATTCGCGTCGCTCTGGCCCAGGCGACGCGACAATTTTTCGCTCGCATGTCGCCGCCGATCGACAGCATAAAGGCGGAGGGAACGCAGCTCGCCGTTGCGATCTCGAGGCAGGCGCCGGTCTGCGACATATTCCTGACGGTGCAATCGATCACGCTCTGATTGCTGAAAGTGATCTTGGCGGCCTTCAACACTCTTTGACGAGGGCTCGCGCGTCGTTCGTCCATCGCATCACCCGATCGTCGGAACCTTCAATCGGCAGACGCGTCAATCGGCAGGAGCTTCATGAGACAAACGGCCGCCGGGAGGGATCGGCGGCCGTCGACTCATGGCGCGCTACTCTGGGTTCCAAGCACGCTATCACCATAGCGGAGCAGCTTTTCTGCACGATGGCCGGATCGTGAAATATCGTTCACATGCGTGAAGGCGAGGCCGTCGAAGGATGCGATCCGTGGTCGCAAGCGCTAAAACGGGAGCTGTAAGCTGATCCCGCCGCCGTAATTTGATGTCACCGCGTTGCCGTTCGGCTGATAGACGACGCCCGCTTGATAGGGCCCCGGCCCCGAGGGGCGCTGATTAACGTTCGCGGTCGGCTTGATTGTAGGTTGCGGCGACGGATTGCTGTTCTGGACGGAACCCGCCGAGGGCAGCGGCAAGGCGTCTTTATCGTTTTCACCGAAACACACGGGATCGTCTTTCCAGGCGCCCCGGGCGCAGGGCGCCGCCGCCGACTTCGTCTCCTCTTTGTCATGCGCCGGCCGTGCAGGCATGCTCTTGGCGCGCGCTGTTTTCGAGCCGGTCGGCCGGGGGAGGGTCGTCTCGCCCGTCGCCTGCGCCGCAGCAACGAGGGGAAGGAGCCACAGCGCGGCGGCCACGAGGATCATCAGGGTGCGGTTCATGGCCGATCTCGAAAAGGGCGGACACTTTCGTCCTGCCTGATAGGCAAAAGGCGCGTTTGCGGTTCTTTTATGGTGAGGAGGGCAAGGCAAAGCTCACGCCAATTCCGCAGACTTTTGGTTCTGGAGGCGCTTTCAGACGACGCTTGGCGTCGGCGTCAAATTGCGACAGCATCCCCGCAGCACGACCCACGCGAACGCGGCATTCTGTCACACCCTCGGTAACCGTTCCTTGCCGGCGCCGGCCGCGCGGACGCTGGCGCGACTTCTGGTGAAGTCGAATGCGCGATAAGAATATGTATGTTTTTGACTGGCGGTCCCGACAGGACTCGAACCTGTGACCTTCGGTTTAGGAAACCGCTGCTCTATCCTGCTGAGCTACGGGACCGGCGCGCTAGATCTATCACAGCAGTCACGTTTGAAAAGTTTCCTGTTGGGGAAATACGGCCATGTTTGAATCAGCCCGGCTGCCGCACGTCATGTCCAAGGAAACGTTCCAGACCGTCGAGGCGCGGCTGCGGGAGCAGTTGCTCGACGCGCAGTTCGAGCTCGCGGAACAAAAGCGCGCGGCGGTCATGGTGCTCATCAATGGCTCGGACGGCGCGGGCAAGGGAGAAGTCGTCAATCGCCTTTACGACTGGCTCGACGACCATTTCGTCGAAACGCTCTCCTATCGGGACCTGACCGACGAGGAGCGCGCCCGCCCCGGCGCCTGGCGCTATTGGCGCGACATGACCGCCAAGGGACGGATCGGGCTCGTGCTCGGTTCATGGCACCACCGCGCGCTGCGCAATCGCGCGCTCGGGCGCCTGGACAGAAACGCTTTCGACAATGTGCTCGAGGAGATGAACCGCTCCGAAGAGATGCTCCGGCTCGAGGGCGTGCATCTTCTCAAAATCTGGTTGCATATGGACGATCGCGAGGCGCGCCGGCGGCTCGCCAAGCTGCACGAATCCAATGGCGCGCTGCGCCGCCCCGCGGTGATCGAATGGGGCGAGATCGAGGGCCCCAAGGCCCGCGCGCGTTTGGTCGACGCGGCGCTGGAGATGATCGAAAAGACGTCGACGGGCAACGCGCCATGGGCGGTGGTTCCGGCGGCTGATCCGCAATACCGCGACGCCGCCATCGGCGATCTCCTCCTGCAGGCGCTGAAGCGGGCGACGGGGGACGCGCCGGCCGCCCCGCGGGCGCGCGCCGTCGCCGCGCCGGCGAAGGACCTGCCGAGACCGAGCGTCGTCTCCGCCCTCGATCTTTCGGTGACGGTCGACCCGCAGATTTACAGCCGCGAGCTGCGCGCCGTGCAGCGGCGGTTGACGGAGGCGACAACCGCCAAGAGCTTCAAGGACAAGGGGCTGGTGCTTGTTTTCGAGGGCAATGACGCGGCCGGAAAAGGCGGCGCCATTCGCCGCGTTCGCGAGGCGCTCGATCCACGGCGATTCCGCGTCCATGGCGTCGCCGCGCCGACCGACGAGGAGCGCGCGCATCCCTATCTCTGGCGTTTCTGGCGTAATATTCCCCGCAGAGGCGACGTCGCCATATTTGACCGCAGCTGGTACGGCCGGGTGCTGGTGGAACGCGTCGAGGATTTCGCCGCGCCGCAGGACTGGATGCGCGCCTATCAGGAAATCAACGATTTCGAGCGGCAGTTGGGCGAGACAGGCTATATCGTCGCGAAATTCTGGCTCGCGATCACGCCCGAGGAGCAATTGCGCCGCTTCCAGGATCGTGAGGCCAAGGCCTTTAAGCGCTACAAGCTCACGCCCGAGGACTGGCGCAACCGCGAGAAATGGCCGCTCTACGAGGAGGCCATGACCGACATGGTCGACCGGACCAGTTCGCGCCACGCGCCCTGGACGCTCGTGGAGGCGAACGACAAGAAATTCGCGCGGCTGAAGATCATTCGCACCATCGTCGAGCGGCTCGCACCCTGAGCGCAGCGCAAGCCTCGCGTCAGTAGAGGCTTTTAGATTCTGCTCCGCGTCATGTCGCCGATGGCCTTCTCGATCGGAGAAGAAAGACGCAATGCGAGGGCATATGCACGCCAAGAATGCGTTTGCGCGATTGGGCTGCGCAGATTTGGATTTGATCGACGCGGCGGGGCCGGCGGTTCTGCGCCTGAAGCTTCTCGAGGTCACGCATCTGGCGCAAAGTCGCCGATTGCCGGAGGATGTGAAGGAAGTCGCACGACTCGCCGCCGACGAGCTGCGCCGGCTCATCGACGAGCGGCCCTGCGTCTCGCTCGTCGATTACGCGGCGAAAACCCAATTGGCCGCCATTTGCGCGCTCAACGAGTTCCCGTCAGGCGCCGGCGTCGCCCAGGCGCCTCTCCCAGTCAAGCGCCTGCTTCACGATCTCGTCTAGATTGTCATAGCGCGGCGTCCAGCCCAGCGTCTGTCGGATGCGGTCGTTGGCGGCGACAATGGCGGCCGGATCGCCGGGTCGGCGCGGCGCGTAAACGACCTTGAAGTCGACCCCGGAGACTCGCTTGACCGCCTCGATCACCTGAAGCACCGAAAAGCCGCGGCCGTATCCGCAATTTGCGGTGAGATTGCCGCCCCCGGCGCGCAGATGGCGCAGCGCGTCGACATGGGCGCGGGCGAGATCGCTGACCTGGATGTAATCGCGCACGCACGCGCCGTCAGACGTTGGATAATCCGTGCCAAACACCTGCATCTCGGGACGCCTGCCGAGCGCCGTCTGGGCGGCCACCTTGATGAGATGCGTGGCGTTGGGCGTCGATTGTCCCGAACGGCCCTTCGGATCGGCGCCCGCGACGTTGAAGTAGCGCAGCACGACATAATTGAAGTCATGGGCGCGGGCGACGTCCTCGAGAATCCACTCGACCATCAGCTTCGAACGGCCATAAGGCGAGAGAGGCTTCAGCGTCTCGTCTTCCGTCACCGGGAGATGCTCGGGTTCGCCATAGACTGCGGCAGTGGAGGAGAAGATGAAACGCGTTACGCCGCCGGCGACAGCGGCCGCAATCAGCGTTCGCGCCTTCGCCGTATTGTTGAGATAATATCCAAGAGGGTCGGCGACCGAATTGGGCACGACGATCCGGGCCGCGAAATGAATGATGGCGTCGACGTCATGACGCCGGATCGTCTCGGCGATCAGCGCCTCATCGCCGTCGTCGCCAACGATGAGCGGGACGCCCTCGGGGACCGCCCAGCGAAACCCGGTCGAAAGATCGTCGAGAACGACGGGCTTCTCCCCGGCGTCCAGGAGTTCGAGAACCGCATGGCTGCCGATGTAGCCCGCCCCGCCCGTTACCAAAACAGCCATCTTTTTGCGCTTCCCTTTGCTTCCAAACGCGAAATTAACGCGGCCAACCTTAAATTCCGGTCAATCGCGCAAGCAAGCCGCTTTTACGCGAGAATCGGACGCCCCGTAACCCACATCGCCCGAAGGTTCCCATGACCAAACGCATTCGTAAGGCTGTCTTTCCAGTCGCCGGTCTCGGCACGCGTTTCCTGCCGGCCACGAAGGCCGTGCCCAAGGAAATGCTCACGGTGGTCGACCGCCCGGTGGTCCAGCATGTGGTCGATGAGGCGCGCGAGGCGGGCATTGAGCATTTCGTCTTCGTGACGGGCCGCGGCAAGGGGGTCATCGAGGATCATTTCGACATGGCCTATGAGCTCGAGGACACGCTCCGCCGCCGCAATAAGACGAAAGAATATGACGCATTGCTGAAGGATCTGCCCGAAGCCGGCGCGACGAGCTTCACCCGGCAGCAGGCGCCGCTCGGCCTCGGCCACGCCGTCTGGTGCGCGCGCGACATCATTGGCGACGAGCCCTTCGCCGTGCTGCTTCCCGACATGATCACCCTTCCCGCCGCCGGGCAGACCGCCCGATGCCTGGCTCAGGCCGTCGCGGCCTATGAGAAGCACGGGGGCAACATCATCGCCGTGGAAGAGGTCAAGCCCGAGGAGACCCATCAATATGGCGTGGTCGCCACCGGCAAGGACTATGGCGCGACCTTTGAAATCACCGGCATGGTCGAGAAGCCGCCGCAGGGCTCGGCGCCGAGCAATTTCATCATCTCGGGGCGTTATATTCTGGAGCCGGACATTTTCGCGCTTCTTGAAAAGGGCGAGAAGGGCGCGGGCGGAGAAATCCAGCTCACCGACGCCATGATCGCCCTCGCCAGGACGCAGCCCTTCCATGGCGTGCGCTTCGACGGCCGCACCTATGACACGGGCTCAAAGCTGGGATTCCTCGCCGCGAACGTCGCTTTCGGACTCGCCCGGCCGGACGTCGCTGACGGGCTGCGCGAGGAATTGACGAAGCTTCTGGGCTGATATCCTCCAGCGCCTGCGGGCCTCATCGCCCGGTGCGCCAACGCTTTGCAATCGCGCGGCGCAGCAGGACGATCTGCGCCGCGAGGCCGGCGAAAAAGACGTTCCAGGCGACGAAGAAGGCGCAGGGCGCATCCGCGTCGCCGCAGCCGAAGGCGCGCTCGAGCGGCGCTTGGGCGAGCGCAGCGGCCGCCGGGCCTGCGGGAAAAGAGAGGAGCCACATGGCGCGTCGGGAAAAACGACCAAGCGCGCGCAAACGCGCGCTCACGTCATCATCGTCGTAAACGTTGACATAGGCGGCGAGGAGAACGAGCGCGCCGGTTGTCGCGGTCAGCGCATAGGCGAGCCACAGCCGCCGCGCCAGCGCCGAAGCGCTCATCCCTTCTTGGGACGGATCCGGATGATCACGTCGCAGCCGACGATCTCCATGCCCTCGGGGGGCGCCGGAAGACGGGCGAATTCGACCGCGCCGTCGGCCACGTCGAACATGCGTCCGCTGGCCTCGTCCATGAAGTGATGATGCGGCGAGGTGCGCGTGTGGAAATAGGTGCGATTCCCCTGCACCGCGATCTCGCGCAGAAGACCGGCCTCGGCGAATTGATTGAGCGTGTTATAGACCGTCGAGAGCGACATGGTCAGGCCGGCTTCGCGCGCCTCGGCGTGCAGGGCTTCGGCGCTGACATGGCGATCGCCCTTGCCGAAGAGGAGCTGGCTCAATGCGATGCGCTGGACCGTGGGACGAAGGCCGGCGCCGCGCAATTTCGTCTTCGGGTCGGCCGCGCGCTCGACGCCAAGGGGTTGCTCGCGCAACCGGCGGGAATTGTCGAAGCTTCTAGCGATGGGCTGATGGGTCATTTGCGGCCAAAAGCGAGTTGTCGCCCCTCAAAAACAGCGTAGACGTCAGTAGACGGCAGCGCGAGGGCGCTGTCAAATGCTTGAACATGTAAGATTTCCAAAGAAGCGCGCCGGACAAGACGATGAATCAGGAAAAGCTCGATCTTTCGCGTCTCGATCGCCGCCGGACGCTCCGTGGCCTGGCGCTCGGCGCCCTTGCGGCGACCCTTGAAGCCGCGCGACCGGCCCGCGCCGCCGATTTTGACGCTTTCCTGCAGGGGCTATGGCCCGCGGCGCAGGCGGCGGGCGTCTCGCGCGCGACGTTTGACGCCGCCGTTTCGGGCCTGGTCCCGGAGCCTGGCGTCCTCGCCAAGCCGAAAGCGCAGTCGGAGTTTACGATTTCCATTCCCGCTTATCTCGCGTCGACAGTGACAAATAGTCGCGTCGCGCGGGGTCAGTCAGTCGCCGCCGAACTTGCCGGACCCCTGCATCGCGCGCAAGCGCGTCACGGCGTGCCGGGCGAGATTGTCGTCGCGATCCTCGGCGTTGAGAGTAATTTCGGGACCGCGACTGGGGGCGCCGATGTGTTGCGGGTTCTGGCGACGCTCGCCTGGCATGGCCATCGCGCCGAGACCTTCAGCGAGGAATTTGTCGCCGCGCTGACCATGCTCGAAAAAGCCTATGCGACGCGCGGGCAGTTGCGCGGCTCGTGGGCGGGGGCCATGGGCCAGCCGCAGTTCATGCCGAGCGCCTATCTGAAATACGCCGAGACCGATGACGGCGCCGGCGCGCCGGACATCTGGCGCTCCCGAGCCGACGCCGTCGCCTCCATCGCCAATTTTCTCGAAAAGTCGGGCTGGGTCGCCACAGTCCCGGCGGTCGTCGAGGTCCGGTTGCCGGAGGGCTATGACTACGCGACCTACGACCTCGATTTCGGGCGCTGGCGCGCGCTCGGCGTCACGCGGGCGGATGGCGAATCGCTACCCTCGGGCGGGGCGGCGAGCCTCTACCTGCCGGCGGGCGCAAGCGGCCCGGCCTTCCTGATCTCTGACAATTTCGAGGTTATCCGGCAATACAACACCTCCGACGCCTACGCCATGTCGGTCGCGCTCCTTGCGGCGCGAATCGCCGGTCGCGACATTCCGCTCGTTCCCTGGCCGAGGGTCGCGCCGCTCTCCACCGCCGACGTCAAGGCGATGCAGCGCCTGTTGACGGAAAAGGGTTTCTACAACGGCGTGATCGACGGAAAGTTGGGGCGCACGAGCCGCAACGCCGTCCATGCCTTCCAGCTCGCGCAAAGTATTCAACCTGCGGACGGATTCGCGACGAAGGAGATTTTGGCGCGGTTGCGGGCGCGCTAGCGGACCTGGGCCGAGACAAATCCGAAGGCGACGCGCGTCAGCATGTCTGAGCCAAAGCGCTCCTCGGCCCGGCGGACAGTCTGGCCGCCAAGACCGCGATAGAAGGACAGCGCCTTTTCGTTGTCGGCGAGCGCCCAGACGATCGTCGAGAGATAGCCGTGCTCGGCGAGTTCTCGCCGCGCGGCCGAAAAGAGACGCCGGCCGAACCCCAGTCCCTGGTGTTGCGGCGACAGATACAGCTCGAAGATCTCGCCGGAATAGGGCATCGACGGGACGCGATTGCGCCCGTAGGTCGAATAGCCGACGATTTCGTTGTTGAAGTCGAGAACGAGCAGGCCAGTGCCGCGAACGATCGCCGAATGCCACCACGCGGGTCCGCGACGCGCGATCATCCGCTCGAGTTCGACGCCGGGAATCACGCCGCGATAGGCGTCCCGCCATGACGCGTCATGCACCCTCGCGATCTCCCTGGCGTCGCCGGGCCGCGCGTGACGGATCGAAAAAGCGGTCTTCACCATGCGTGGATGTTAGGCGGCATTTCGCCCTTTCGGCAAGAGGTCCCGCCCGGCAAAAACGTAAAAAAACAAATGCGGCCGGGTTAAGCCTCTGTTAATCTCAACGCTGCAAGACGATCCGCCCGCGATGCGCGCAGCCGCTGCTTGCCTGTTGCGGCGCGAATGCCTATCTTGGACCGGATTTTGGCCAAGCGGCCGTTCGAAAAGGACTTTGAGACGTGGCCGTCACAGCCGCTACATTCGGAGCCGGCAAGACCCGCGAGATCCGCGGCCTTGACGCACGCGGCGGCCTCGAGGCGTGCCGCGGCCTCGAGGCGTGCCGCGGCCTTGACGCCGGCGCCGACCTCTGTCTGCCCCCGCGCGCCGACCTGCTGCTTCTTCGTCGCCCCTGATCGCCCGTCGGGCTCGCGCCCAGGCCGTCAGGGGAGAGGACGCAAACGGGACGATGCCCGCACGACGGGCGCAGCAGCTTTAGGAAATCTCCGTCATGACTCAATCCGCAAACGGCACCAGTGACGACGAGCGCGTCGTTATCTTCGACACAACATTGCGCGACGGCGAGCAATCGCCCGGCGCCTCCATGACGTTGGAAGAAAAGCTCGAGGTCGCCGCCATTCTGGATCAATTGGGCGTCGATATCATCGAGGCCGGCTTCCCCATCGCCAGCCCCGGCGATTTCGAGAGCGTGAGCGAAGTGGCGCGGCGCGTGAAGAACGCATCCGTCGCAGGTCTGGCGCGCGCCTCCGAAAAGGACATTGACCGTTGCGCCGAAGCCCTGCGCGACGCGGCGCGACCGCGCATCCACACCTTCATTTCAACGTCGCCGGTCCATATGAAATACAAGCTCCAGATGGAGCCGGAGCGCGTGCTGGAGCTCATCGCCGCTTCCGTGACCCGCGCGCGAAATCATGTCGCGGACGTTGAATGGTCGGCCGAGGACGGCACCCGCACCGAGATCGATTTTCTGTGCCGATGCGTCGAGACCGCGATCAAGGCCGGCGCGACGACGATCAATATCCCCGACACCGTTGGTTATATCACGCCGGCGGAGTATGAAGCGCTCTTTTGCACGGTGCGCGCGCGCGTCCCCAACGCCGACAAGGCCGTCTTTTCGGTGCATTGCCACGACGATCTGGGTTTGGCGGTCGCCAATTCGCTCGCCGGCGTACGCGGCGGCGCGCGGCAGATCGAATGCACGATCAACGGCATTGGCGAACGCGCCGGCAATGCGGCGCTGGAAGAAGTGGTGATGGCGATGAAGACGCGCCACGACGCTCTCCCCTTCCAGACGAATATCGACGCGAAACTTCTCACCCGCGCCTCGAAGCTCGTTTCGGCGGTGACCTCCTTCCCCGTGCAATACAATAAGGCGATCGTCGGCCGAAACGCCTTCGCGCATGAGAGCGGCATTCATCAGGACGGCATGCTCAAGAATGCGCATACATACGAGATCATGACTCCGGAAAGCGTCGGCGTCTCCAAGACCTCGCTCGTCATGGGCAAGCATTCCGGCCGCCACGCCTTTCGCGAGAAGCTCAAGGAGCTCGGTTACGATCTGGGCGAGAATGCGCTGCAGGACGCCTTCAACCGCTTCAAGGATCTCGCCGACCGCAAGAAGTTCGTCTACGACGAGGATCTCGTCGCCCTGGTCGACGACGAGATCGTCACGGCCCATGACCATATAAAGGTTCTGGCCCTGATGGTGATGGCGGGAACGCACGGCCCGCAATCCGCAGCGCTCACCCTCGACATCGACGGCGACAAGGTTACGCATCAGGCGACGGGCAACGGGCCGGTCGACGCCATCTTCAACGCCATCAAGTCGCTGGCGCCGCACGAAGCCACCCTTGAGCTCTATCAGGTGCACGCGGTCACCGAGGGCACGGACGCACAGGCGGAAGTGTCGGTGCGCCTCTCCGAGGACGGCAAATCCGTCACGGGCCGCGGCGCGGATCCCGATACGCTCGTTGCTTCCGCGCGCGCCTATGTCTCCGCGCTCAACAAGCTGATCGTGAAGCGCGGCCGCGCCAAGCCCGAAGCGATGCAGGCGGTATGACGCGGGCTTGAATCCAGGGCCGACGCCTGCGGGCGTCGCCCTCTCAAAAGCGCGTTTGCAGCCGCAGCGCCATATAGGTCGCGCGCGGCCGATTGGCGTTCCAGGGCTCAACGACCTGCAAATCGCCGGAGAGCCGTAGCCAGGGCGTTATCGCCCAGTTGTAAAAGGTTTCGATCCCGCCTTCGCTGCGTCGATAGATTCTGAGTTCCGACAGGCCGCTCAGAGCCGGCGTTGACAGCCCGTAATGAAAGAAGCCGACGCCCCAATGGTCGTCATCGCGACCGGGCAGGAGGTTATTGCCCGCAAGCCCCGCAAGAAAACTCCATCTCACCGGATTTGGATTACCGTCCGAAAGCGTCGCCAGGGTGAAGAGACCCCACCCGACCCCGGGCTTGTCGGAGCTTTGCACGAGATATTGCTGCACGGCGTAAGAGGCGAGCCAGAAGCCCTTCTTCGTGATCCCGACCTGCGTGGCGAGGCGCGCGCGCACGTCGCCGATATCGTCGAGGTCGAAGCCGCGCGCATTGCTGTAGCCGCCGCGCAGCGTGTGGAAGCCGCTCAGGCCGGCGACCCTTGTTTCAATGGTGACGCCGCCGACGGCGCCGACGCCGCGTTCGAACGGCCGCTGGAGCACGCGCGGATTTTGCGCGTTGCGCGGATCCGCCAGCGCGACTGTAAAAGTCGCGGGACCCGCTTTCAAAGTTGCGATGCCGCCGAGTATATAGGGCGGGGAGACGATGAGTTGGTCTGCGACCGTTCCGGGCGATGCGACGCCAATGCCGGTCGAGGGAAGCGCGAAAGCCCGGTTCATGAAAGTGGTCAATCCCCCGCCGCCGATGAGCGGCGTTTGTGACGCGAGCGTCATCGTATTAAACTTGCCGACGCTGACCGACAGCGTTTCGCTCAATTGCTGCGTGACGACCAGCGACAACGCGGAATGATAGCTGTCGTTCGCGACAAAAGCCTGCGCGGCGTTGACCGGAACAAGCGCGTAATCCTTGTTGTTGATGTTAAGCCCGAAATAATGCTCATATTGCGCGGCGAGCCTGAGGCCGGACCAAAGACCGAGCTTCTTGGCGTCGATCTTGAGGAAACCGTCGACCTTGCCGCCGTAACGCGACAAGCCAAGGGGATCGCCCGCCGTCACGCCCTGAAAAAATTGCGTGACCCAGATATCCGAGTCCACCCCAAAGCGGCGCAATTGCGCCTTCGGCCCATCAGGCCCGTCGCCGAGAGATTTCCGCTCGAGGATTGAAACGCCGTCATCCGCTTCCTCGAGGCGATCCGCGGCAAGCGCGTCGGATGCCGCAAGAACTGATGCGCCGATAATCGCTGCGTCGAGCACCGCCGCGAGCGTCGTCAGGGTAATGCGAAAGATCCTTGTCACAATATCCCCGGTCGACCCGCCTCGGCGGAGAATGCCTTTTTTCGTGCGCCGCGACTATGACGACAATGCAACAGGCAAGAAGAGAAGGGCGCCGAACGGACAACCGCTCGCCTTGCATCCGCCGCATCGGACGTTAAATCTTTGACAACCCGGCGGTTCGCGCCGTCGGAGAAAGACGGCCCGATCGCGGATGTACCGACGGGCCGTCTTTCACCCTTTCCAGCGCGCCATGACCGCGACGGCCAATTAACGCCTCCGGAGTGACCCCGGACAAAAGCGCTATGTCACGATGCGCCCGAGAGTTTTCTCGAGCTCGATAATTTTGAGCGTCGTGCGGAGCACGGTGTCGGGGTTGAGGCTGATCGAATCGATGCCGAGCCTGACGAGAAACTCCGCCATTTCCGGATAATCCGACGGCGCCTGACCGCAAATGCCGCAATGCCGCTTATTGCGGCGCGCGCCCTCCACCGCGAGGCGGATCATGGTCTTTACGCCCTCGTCGCGCTCGTCGAAATCGAAAGCCACGACTTCAGAATCGCGGTCGACGCCGAGCGTGAGCTGAGTGAGATCATTGGAGCCGATCGAGAACCCGTCGAAACGCTTTGCGAATTCATCGATCAACATCACATTGTTCGGGATTTCGCACATGACGTAAATTTCGAGTCCGTCCTTGCCGCGCTCGAGCCCGAGCTCCCGCATCAGCCCGATCACTTTGTCGGCTTCCTCGATCCGACGGCAGAATGGAATCATCAGCTTGACGTTCGTCAACCCGAGATCGTCGCGCACGCGCTTCATGGCGGCGCATTCGAGCGCGAACCCCTCGCGATAATTTGGGTGGCTGTAGCGCGACGCGCCGCGAAATCCGATCATCGGATTTTCCTCGCTGCTCTCGAAGGGGCGCCCGCCAAGCAGAGAGGCGTATTCATTCGTTTTGAAATCCGACATCCTCACGATAACCGGCTTTGGGTAAAACGCCGCGGCGATCGTTGCGACGCCCTCTGAAAGACGCTCCACGAAGAAGGCGGCCGGACTGTCATACTGTGCCGTCAGGCGCATGATCTCGTCGCGCTCGCGCGCGTCGAGACGTTCGGGGTGAACGAGCGCCATCGGATGCGCCTTGATCGATTCCGCTATGATGAATTCCATGCGCGCCAGTCCGACGCCGTCGTTGGGAAGCGAGGCGATGCTGAACGCGACTTCCGGATTGCCGACATTCAGCATGATGTGCGTTGCAGTCTTCGGCAGGCTCGCGAGATTTCGTCTTGACGACCTCGAAGGAAATCTGTCCCTCATACACCTTGCCGACGTCTCCCTCGGCGCAGCTCACCGAGATCATATCGCCTGTTCGAATAAGATGCGTCGCCTTGTCGGCGCCGACGATGGCGGGAATGCCCAGTTCGCGCGCGACAATCGCGGCATGGCATGTGCGGCCGCCGCGATTGGTCACAATGCCGGCGGCGACATTCATTACCGTTCCCCAATCGGGCGACGTCGTGTCCGCAACAAGTATCTCGCCGGGAACGAAACTCGAGAGCTCCGTTGCGTGCTCGATGACGCGCGCGCGGCCGAAAGCGATCTTGGTCCCGACCGCGCGTCCTTCGACCTTCAGCGCGCCATGATGCTTGACCTTATATTCCTCGAGCACCCCGCGATCGCGACGCGAGGCGACTGTCTCTGGACGCGCTTGAACGATATAGAGCTTTCCGTCAATGCCGTCTTTTGCCCATTCGATATCCATCGGGCGACGCTCGCCCGCCTTAGCGCTGTAATGCGCTTCGATTGCCATGGCCTGACCGGCGAGCGTCAAGACTTCGTCGTCCGCGATGCAGTATCTTTCTCTCTCTTTTTGGTCGGTCGGAATGTTGCGAGTTGTGACGCGGCCGCGACTGGAGAACACCATCTTGATCTTCTTGGGACCGCGCGTGCGTCTCAAGACCGCGCGCTTGCCTTGCGCATAGGTGGGCTTGAACACATAGAACTCGTCGGGATCAACGGCGCCCTGCACGACGTTCTCGCCGAGTCCATAGGCGCCGGTGATGAAAACCACGTCCTCGAAGCCGGTCTCCGTATCGATGGTGAAGATGACGCCGGAAGCGGCGAGGTCTGAACGCACCATCTTCATCACGGTTACGGAGTTGAAGACCTTGAAATGATCGAAGCCATTTTCGATCCGATAGCCGATTGCGCGATCCGTAAAGAGGCTCGCGAAACAATGGCGCACGGCGTCGAGCACGGCCGTCTCGCCACGGATGTTGAGATAGGTGTCGTGCTGGCCGGCGAAGCTGGCGCCGGGCAAATCCTCGGCGGTGGCGGAGGAGCGGACCGCGACGGCGAGCCCTTCGCCGTATTCGCCCGTCAGGCGCGCGAGAGCCTCGCGAATATTTGTGGCGACCTCATTTGGCAGGCCCGCGTCATAGACGATTTGACGCGCGCGCGCGGCGCGCCGCGCCAAGTCGTCGACGTTTGATATCTCGAGGCCCTCGAGAGAATCGCGCAAAGCGGGCCATGCGTTCGCCGCGTCGAGCGTGTGGCGGTAGGCTTCGGCTGTAACGGCGAAACCGTTGGGAACCAGAATGCCTTGCGCCGTCAGTTCCCGGTACATCTCTCCCAAGGACGCGTTCTTTCCGCCAACGAGCGGGACGTCGCCGATGCCGATCTGAGAAAAGAATTGGACATAGACGCCGCCCTCTCCTTCGCGAGAGATAGGGGCGTGCTGAATGTCGTTCTTCATTGGCGCAGCGTTCCTTTCGTCGAGCGGAGAATGATCAACTCGCGTCTATCCCGCTGGCGCGAATCTAACTGAGGCGCGCGACCTTTGTGTTGCGGGGCGATGAGGCATTTAGTCGCGTGGGCGGCTACGACGCAGGAGCGCGACGACCTCGGCGTCCTCAACTTGACGGAAATCCGCGTAGTGACAGCCGATCGCTGTAAAATCTTCCGGCGTTTCGAGGCAGACAATCTCGTCAGCCGCGTCACGCAGCGCAGCGAGCGCCTCGCGCGGCGCGACCGGGACGGCGAGGATGAGCGTTCGCGGGCCTCGCGCGCGCACCGCCGTGAGCGCGGCGCGAGTTGTCGCGCCTGTCGCGACGCCATCGTCGACGACGATGGCAATTCGCCCGGCGACGGGCGCGGGCGCCCGCCCCTCGAGATAGACCTTGCGTCGCCTCTCGATCTCAGCGCATTCGCGTGCGCAGACTGCGTCGAACTGCGCGTCGGAGACGCCCGCGAGTGCGATGACGTCCTCATTTCGAACAACGATCGGCGCACCTCCGTCGACGACGGCGCCCATCGCGAGCTCGGGTTGGGAGGGAACGCCGATCTTGCGCACCAAAGCGAGCTCGAGCGGCGCGGCCAGCGCGTCCGCAATCGGCGCTGCGACCGGAACGCCGCCACGCGGCAGAGCAAACACAGTTGCGGCGGCTCCTTTGAAGCCAGAGAGCGCCGCCGCAAGGCGCTCACCCGCTTGACGTCGATTACGAAAAAGCAAAGCCCTCTCCTATCCGTCAATTTTCAAACGATTAGGCCTGCGCCGCGATCTCAATATAGTAACGCGCGAGCGGTCGCCATTTGGATCGCTCACGCGGGCCAGGCTCAAGCAGAGCGAGAGAACGTCTCGCAGGCAGCGTCGCGCGGCGCAACGCGACATCAGACGCAATGGCGCCGGTGCGCCCATGCGTTCGGCGAGTTTATAAACGAATTGGCGCATCATGCCGGGCGCGCCGATCTGAGCGCATTCGACACGCATTCCGCGCGCGAGCGCCACTGACTGCCGAGACGCCGTCAAAGACGCCCCTCGATCATTGCCTTGGTGACGCATTGCGCCATCGCCTTCCGCCGCCGACATCAGATATGGTAGCCCGCCCACGCGCAGGATGGAAAAATGGCGGCCTGGGACATATGGACGCAAACGCTGTGGGCGTGGCCGCTCGCGACCATGGAAAATGTGGCGGCGCGCTCGTCCCCGACACGGATCGCCTGGTCCAAGAAGCTCGACCGAGATGGTCGACCCCCAATCGCCTCGAGGGCCCTTAGCCTCGCATCGTCGATTTGTTACAACCATCGAAGAGAGTCTTCTTTAGCCTCGAAGGAGGATTCATGAGCAACTTTCCTGAATGCAAGAATGTCCCGCGCCCCATGGAGATGCCGCGCAGGCCGGAGCGACGCGCGCCGGGGCCGCTCATGCCGCTGCTGCGCCCGCAATCCTTCGAGACCTTGGATCGCGCGGCGCAGGCGACGCTGGCGCGTTTCACGCACGGCGTTTCTCCGCACGCGCAAATGTCCGCATGGCTCGATTGGACCGCGCATCTCGCTCAAGCTCCCGGAAGGCAGCTCGAACTTGGGCTAGAGGCACTTTCGTCGGCTGCGCGTCTCGCGCATTTCGGGCTGCATAATCTCGTCAGCGACAAGGCGGAGCGTCCTTTTTCTCCCGCGCCGTCGGACAAGCGCTTCGAAGATCCCACATGGGGAAGTTACCCCTATCTGTTTTTCGAGCAGGCTTTCCTCGCGCGACAGCAATGGTGGCGCAAGGCGACGCGCGAGGTGCGCGGCATGCGCCCTAACAACGCCGCGCGCGTTTCGTTTCTTGCGCTCAAATATCTCGACGCCTTCTCGCCCTCCAACGCTCCCTGGCTCAATCCGATCGTCATGGAGCGCACGCGCGCCGAATGCGGCGCCAATCTTCTGCGCGGATTCGCGCACTTGCTCGAAGATTTCTTCTCCGCCGCCACGCAGTCAGCGAATGGCGAGGGCGGCTATGTCGTGGGCGAAGATGTCGCCGCGACGCCGGGAGAGGTCATTTATCGCAACCATCTCATGGAGCTGATCCAGTATCGGCCGGCGACGGAACAGGTCTTTGCCGAGCCCATTCTGATCACGCCCGCCTGGATCATGAAATATTACGTTCTCGACCTTGCCCCGCATCATTCGCTCGTGCGCTATCTCGTCGAGCGCGGCTTCAGCGTCTTCATGATCTCATGGCGCAATCCGAGCGCAGAAGATCGCGATCTCGCCTTCGACGATTACCGCCGCTTCGGCGTCATGGAAGCGCTCGACGTCATCATGGCGGTTACAAATGCCGGGAAGGCGCATGCCGTCGGCTATTGCCTCGGGGGCACGTTGCTCTCGATCGCGGCGGCCACAATGGCGCGCGACAATGACGCGCGCCTGGCGTCGATCACGCTGCTGGCGTCGCAGACGGACTTCAGCGAGCCCGGCGACCTTATGCTCTTTGTCGATGCGGCGCAGGTCGCCTTTCTCGAAGACATGATATGGGACCAGGGCTATCTCGACTCCTATCAGATGGCGGGCGTGTTCATGGCGCTTCGCTCAAATGAACTCTTCTGGGCGCGGGCCGTCACGGAATATTTGCTCGGCGAACGCGAAGGCGCGAGCGACCTCATGGCCTGGAGCGCCGATCAAACGCGCATGCCCTATCGGATGCACTCTCAATATCTGCGCGGTCTGTTTCTTGAGAACAGGTTGACCGCGGGGCGCTATGCGGTGAACGACGAAGTGATCGCGCTCAAGGACATCAGCGCGCCGATGTTCGTCGTTGGAACCGAATCCGACCATATCTCGCCCTGGCGCTCGGTCTATAAGACGCATCTCTTCACCGACAACGAATTGACCTTCGTCTTGACGAGCGGCGGCCATAACGCGGGCATCGTCTCCGAGCCGGGTCATAGCCGACGCCGCTATCAGCTCGGAATTCGCGCGCGCAATGATCGCTATCTCAGCGCGGATCGCTGGCGCGAACGCGCAAAGCTCTTCCAGGGCTCCTGGTGGCCGGCCTGGGCGGCGTGGCTCCAACGCATGAGCGCGGCCGAACGCGTCGCGTCGGCGCAGATGGGCGCGCCGGATAAAGGGTTCGTGCCGTTGGAGCCGGCGCCCGGCAGCTATGTCCACGCGCGATGATCAGCGTTGATTTCATCACGGGCGGTCTTTGAACAAAAAATTCGCAAGCTCTTTATGGAACAAGCGTTCTGGCGCCATGCGCGCGAAGCCCAGGCGCGAAGGCGCGCCGCCTCTCGGCGCGAAAACCGCCGTCGCTTTCAGGAATTTGACGCCGACGCGGACAAAAAAGTCTATCGTCGGGAGGTCGGCGATTTGCGACTCGAGAGGAGCGAGAGATGGTTACGTTCAGGCCAGAAGAGGAGAATGCGGTCTATATCGGCCAGGGCGCCGAGTTCAGCGGAGTCATCAACGCGCGCGACAGCGTCGTCGTCGACGGAGCGTTCGACGGAGAGATCAATTGCGCTCACCTCATTGTCGGCCCGAACGGCCTTGTGAAGGGCTCGGTCGACGCGGCGAGCGCGGACATTGCCGGCGACGTCAATGCGGAACTTACGATCAAGCATCTCCTTGTCGTTCGCGCGGCCGGACGGATCGACGGAAAATGGGAATGCGGCGCCATCGAAGTGTCGCGCGGCGCCGTGCTCAACGGCGCGGCGCGGGTGACGGAGGGCGCCAACGCTCTCCAGCAGGAGGCGGGGCAAGGGGCGCGCCTGGCGACACGCCTCGGGTCGCGAGAGTCGCGCCAGGAACGCCATCAGGACTTGCCGCAGGCCCCGCGCTTCGAGCTGCGCCGTGACGCGCGCGCGGAAGACCCCCTGCTCGTCGAAACCTTCGAGGAGGAGACGTTGGACGAGAAGGCCGCCCTTTCGCCGGTGGCGCCGATCAGCGCCGCCCGACGGGCGGCGAAGCTCAATTTGCGCCTGCCGCGTCGCTCGATCGGTTGACGGCGCCGCTGGCCGTCAAACCTTCCAGATCTCATCCGCATATTCGCGGATCGTGCGGTCGGACGAAAACCACGCGACGCGCGCCGTATTGAGTATCGCGGCGCGACGCCACGCTTTCTGGTCGCGCCACCGGTCGTCGACACTGCGCTGCGCTGCGCAGTAGCTGTCGAAGTCCTTCCCGATCAGGAAGTGATCGTAATAGGTTAGCGTATCGACGAGCTGGCCGTAACGATTCTTGTCGTCGGGCGAGAAGACGCCATCCGCGACGGCGCGGAGCGCCCCGGAAAGCCGGGCGCTTGCTGCAATCGTCTCGCGCGCGTCGATCCCTTGCGCGCGGCTCTCCTCCACGTCATGCGCCGTGAGGCCGAAGATGAAGATGTTCTCGTCCCCGACCCTCTCCTTGATCTCGACATTGGCGCCGTTGAGCGTGCCGATCGTCAACGCGCCGTTGAGGGCGAATTTCATATTGCCCGTGCCGGAGGCTTCCATGCCGGCGGTAGAGATCTGCTCGGAGAGGTCCGCCGCCGGGATGATCGTCTCGGCGAGGCTGACATTATAGTTCGGCATGAACACGATCTTCAGCAGCCCGCGCGTCTGAGGGTCGGCGTTGACCACCTGGGCGACGTCATTGGCGAGCTTGATAATGAGCTTGGCCTGGTGATAACTCGCCGCCGCCTTGCCAGCGAAAATCTTCACGCGCGGCACAAAGTCGCGCGAGGGCTGGGATTTGATGTCGAGATAAAGCGCGACGGCCTCCAGAACATTGAGAAGCTGGCGCTTATATTCATGGATGCGCTTGATCTGGACGTCGAAAAGCGCGTTCGGGTCAATCCTGACGCCGACGCTGTCGAGGACCTTCGCCGCGAGGCGCTCCTTGTTCTCGCGCTTGGCCGCCGCGAACAGATGCTGGAATTGCGGATCATCGGCCAATGCTTCGAGTTCGATCAGCCGCGAGGGATCATCAAAGACGGCGACGCCGATCGTCTCGGCGAGAAGACGCGACAGCGCCGGATTGGCCTCGAGCAACCAACGGCGGAAGGTGACGCCATTCGTCTTGTTGACGATGCGATCGGGATAGAGTTGGTTAAAATCCTTGAAGACCGTCTCCTTGACGAGTTCGCTATGAAGCGCCGAAACGCCATTGACCTTGTGCGAGCCCAGAAATGCGAGATGCCCCATGCGCACATGGCGGCCATTGCGTTCGTCGATGAGCGACACCGACGACAAAACGCCAGCATCCTTGACCCCCTGCTCGCGCAGCCCGTCGAGATGCATTGCGTTGATCAGGTAGATGATCTGCATATGGCGCGGCAGCATCCTCTCCATCAGCCACACGGGCCAGGTCTCGAGCGCCTCCGGCAGCAGCGTATGGTTGGTGTAGGAGAAGGTGGCCTGAGTGATGCTCCAGGCCTCTTTCCACTCAAGGCCGTAGACATCGACGAGGAGTTGCATCAATTCGGCGACGCCTATCGCGGGATGCGTGTCGTTGAGCTGGATGGCGACTTTCTCGGCAAGCTTGCGAATGTCGCCCGTCTGCTTCATGTGGCGGCGGATGAGATCCTGCAACGAGGCGGAGGCGAAGAAATATTCCTGGCGCAGGCGCAGCTCCTGACCGGCCGGCGTCGAATTGCTGGGGTAGAGCACCTTTGAAATCGCTTCGGCGCGCACCTGCTCGGACAAGGCGCCGACGTGGTCGCCCTGGTTGAACGCGTCGAGCCGCAGTGGATCGGGCGCGCGCGCCGACCACAGCCGCAGCGTGTTCACATGCTTGCCGCGCCAGCCGACGACGGGCGTGTCGAAGGCGACGGCGACAATCGTCTCGCCCGGACGCCAGACATGGGCGAGCGCGCCATTGGGCAGGCGCGTGCTGTCGACATGGCCGCCAAAGCCGATGTCGTAAGTGATCTCGGGACGCGGAAACTGCCAGGAGTTGCCGAAGGAGAGCCAGTCCTCCGGATATTCGTGCTGCCATCCGTCCTTGATGGTCTGGCGAAAAAGGCCGTGGTCGTACCGGATGCCATAACCGACTGCGGCGATTTCGAGCGTGGCCATGCTGTCCATGAAGCAGGCGGCGAGCCGCCCGAGGCCGCCATTGCCGAGCGCGGCGTCCGGCTCCGTCTCGCGCAGCTTGTCGAGATCGACGCCGAGTTCCGCGAGCGCGTCGCGCATCGCCTGGGTCAGGCCGAGATTTGTCAGCGTGTCGATGAGCAAACGGCCGATGAGGAATTCGAGCGAGAGATAATAGACGCGACGCCTGTCCTCTCGATAATTGCGCTTTGTCGTGGCGAGCCACGACTCGACCACGCGATCGCGCGTGGCGAGCGCCGTCGCGACGAACCAGTCGCGCGGGCTCGCGGTCGCAATGTCCTTGCCGACCGTATAGGTGAGGCGGCGCTCGACTTCTTCTTTCAGTTCCGCGACGGTGGCGGCGTGGGCGTGAGGAATTGGGTCAATGGCGTTCACGGCGGTCTGTCTCACTAAAGAGAACCGCCCGGAGCGTCGCCGCGCCGACCTAGCGCCGTCGCGCGACAATGAGAAGCCGGGCCGTTTCGGTTTCTACAGATTAGCAGCTATGCGGCGTGGGCCATAAAAAAGCTTAAACAGGGGATTGCGCAATTCGCAGGAACAGCCTCAGGCGGCGCCGAAAATTTCGTCAACGTCTGAATATGGTTGCGAAAAAAACAACGTTTCAGCGCACCACATAGTCCAGCACGCCGGCACGCCCGTCGCCCTCGCCTTTCCCCTTGCCCTGCCCTTGCCGGCGCCGACGGCGACGAGGGGCCGGCCGGCGACGCCCTCGCGCCGCAGATAGCGTTCCGCCGCGCGGGCGCGGCGCTCCGAGAGCGCAGAACCGCCGACGCCATTATCATCGTGGCCGCGCACCTCGATCGTGGCGTCGACGCAGCGGCGGATGACGTCGGCCGCCCTGTCGAGCGCGAGCGCCACGCGCCGGTTGACCGTCGCGCGCAAGGGTCGAAAGCCCGGCGGCTCCGCCGCCACCGCATCGAGCGCGCGCTGGCAGGCGACCGCGTCGAGCTCGGTCGTCGCCGCGGCCGCGCGCTCGGGAACGTCGCCGGGCGCGGGTAGCGGCGGCTCGGGCGCGGTTGCAGGCGCAGGCGCGGGTGCGGGTCCAGGCGCCGGTCCAGGCGGCGCGGGTATCGTCGCCGTCTCGTCGCGCTTCTCGGGAAGCGCGGGCGGCGTCGGCGCGGCGCCCCTGATTACGCGGCGCACGCCGGGAGTCGCCGAGATCCGCGCGAGCAGCTCCTCGTTCTCGGCGATGGCGGGCGTCGCCGTCACGTCGCGGCCCGAAATCCGACCCCGGCGACGTCGACGCCCGCGCGCTCGGCGAGGGACGCGACGCGCTTGTGCAACGCGAGCTGATAGGCGGGCTGCGCGACATAAGCCGCGCCGAGCCATGCCAGCGCCGCCGCGACGAGTTCGAGCGCCCACGCCTCATGCGTCGCGAAACTTCCGCGCAAGGCGAGCGCGAAGGCCGCCGCGCCGAGCATGAAGGCGGAAAAGCAGCCGAGCGCGCTTTCGATATGAATGGCGATGGCCCCTTCCGCCGCCCCGATCGCGACCGCCGCGACGCCGGCAAGGTAAGCGAGACCCGCCCAGATGAGCCAGCGCGCCACGCCCTTTCGGGCTGGCGGATAAGGTGCCAGCGCCCCCGTCGCCGCGCCAATGAGGAAGCAGGCGGAGAGCCAGGGCCAAAGATGCGCGTAAAAATCCAGCATGGCGACATTTTGTGCGAGCGAAGGCCGCGGGCGCACAATGAGGCGCCGAAAGTGCGATCGCAAGCGGGTTTGGGTCGACCAATTTGACTTTGCGTCAGGCCGTCGGACATCCTCATCGCCTCATTTGGGCAGGGCTACGACGCCGATGGATTTTCAAACCGTTCTCGCCGTCAATTTGATGGCCGTCTCGGCGCTCTCCCTGCTGATCGGTCTGCTGCAGCGCCGTCGCGAATTGCGATCGTTCGCCGCCGTCAATGGCCTCGTGCTCGCCATGGGCGCTTTCGGCCTGTGGCGCTTCCCACAGGAAGCCGGAAGCCTCGTCGCCCTCATCTTCGCGCCGCTTATTGCGGCGCCGATGACGCTCGGCGCGGCCCAGTCGCGGCTCACCCGCGCCGGTCGCATGGAGGCGGCGGCGCGCTGCGCCGATCTCATCGCCTTATTCCATCCGACCCCGGCCGCCCGGCTTTCCGCCGCCCTCGCGCGCGCGTCGGCGATCGAGGACCCCGCCGAGAGAGCGCGGACCTTCGCCGCGCTCGCCGCCCAAGCGCCCGCAGAAGAGGCGGCCGCGATTGAAACGCGCCTTCTCGCCGATCGCGGCGACTGGGAAAAAGCGCTCGTCCTCGCGCAAAATCCGGAGAGCGCGCGCCAGCTCGCCGGCTATCGCCTGCGCGCGCTCGGCGAGACCGGCCGCATCGAGGCGTTGATGCGTGATTTCGCACGCTCGGTCGATTCGACCCCGATCGAGCAGACCGCTTTCTCCTGGCTCTTCGTTCTCGCGTTCGGCGGGCGCCCGATGGAGACAGAGGCGCTCGCCAAGACCGTGATGCGCTTCGATTCCGACACGACCGACTATTGGGTCGCCGTCGCGCAACGTCACGCCGGAAACCTCCACGAAGCGCGCGCCACATTCGAGCGCCTCGCGGTCGGCCTGAAGGAAACTGCCGGCCGCATCGCCGCGCGCCGGCAGCTCGCGACGGATTGCGACGCCGCCGCCGCCGCTCTCGCCGCGCGCGCACGACATCGTCGAGGGCGTCGCCATGCGGGTCGCGTCGGAAAGCGCAAGGCAAGCTCGGGCTGGCGCCTGCCGCCGGCGACCTTGTCGCTGATCCTCCTCCTGTCAACGCCGGCGTTTTCGTCGCCGAAATCATGCTCGGCGGTTCGCAGGACGCGCAGACCCTGATCACCCTCGGGGCGCTTTGGGCGCCGCTTGCGCTGCAGGGCGAAGCCTGGCGCATTCTCACCGCGACGTTCCTCCACTACGGGCCGCTGCATTTCGCGCTCAACATGACCATGCTCGCGCTTATCGGCCGCGAGGTAGAATATGAGATCGGCGCGGCGCGATGCTTGCCGTTTATTTTGGCGGCGCGCTCTTCTCGTCGCTGATCGTGCTGGCGGTGATGACGGCCGGCGCCGGCTACGGACTTTATGTCGGCGCCTCGGGAGCGATCTTCGCGCTTTTTGGAGTTATCGGCGTCCTGCGTGTCAAGGATTGGCTGCGCCACCGCGCGAGCCTCGACGCTTTCCGCGCCACAGCGCTCGGCCTCGCCATGCTGGTGCAGATCGCCGCCGATTTCCTATTGCCGATGTCGAGCCTAGCGGGGCATCTCTCCGGCTTTGCGTTCGGCCTTTTCGCGGGACTTTTCCTCGGCGCGACGCGGCGCTAGACCCGCATCGGCATCAGCACATACAGCGCGCTCGCGCCGTCGCGGTCCTGAATTAGCGTCGGCGAACCGGGATCGGCGAGCTTGAAAAGCGCCGTGTCGCTGTCGAGTTGCTGGGTGATGTCGAGCAGATAGCGGGCGTTGAAGCCGACATCGAGCGGCGCGCCGTCGTAATCGGCCTCGATCTCCTCGATCGCCGACCCCTGATCGGGGTTGGTGACGGAGAGCACGAGCTTGCCCTCGGTCAAGGCGAGCTTCACGGCGCGGCCGCGCTCCGAAGAGATGGTCGAGACGCGATCGACCGCCTTGGCGAAAGCCTCGCGCTCGACGGTGAGCCGCTTGTCGTTGCCAGCCGGGAATGACGCGGCCGTAATCGGGGAAAGTGCCGTCGATGAGCTTTGTCGTCAGCAGCGCGTCGCCGAAGGCGAAACGCATTTTGTTGGTCGAGAGTTCGACAAGCACGTCGCTCTTGCGCGTCCTCGACGAGGCGCTGCACCTCCTGCACCGCTTTGCGTGGCAGTATGACGCCTGGCATGCCGGCGCAGCCCTCGGGCGCGGGCAGCCTCGAGCCGCGCAAGCCGGTGGCCGTCGGTCGCAACGGCGCGCAGCATCAGCCGGCCGTCGACGTCGAGCGCGTGAATGTAGATGCCGTTGAGATAATACCGCGTCTCCTCATTGGAGATTGCGAATTGGGTCTTCTCGATCAGCCGCTTGAGTTCGGCGGGCGCCAAATGGAAGCTATGGCTGAATTCGCCGGAGGTGACATCGGGGAAATCACTTTCCGGCAGCGTCGACAGATTGAAGCGCGAGCGGCCCGAGCGAAGCGTGAGCTGCCCGCTTTCGCCGCCATCGAGCGAAACCTGCGCGCCTTCCGGAAGTTTGCGCACAATATCGTAGAGCGTGTGGGCGGGGAGCGTGGTCGCGCCGGCCTGACCCACTTCGGCGGCGGCCGTCTCCACCATTTCGAGATCGAGGTCGGTGGCCTTGAGCCTGACCGCACAGTCGCGGGCGTCGATGAGGACATTGGCGAGAATCGGGATCGTCGTGCGCCGCTCAACCACACGGTGAACATGGCCGAGCGCCCGCAACAGCGCCGCTCTCTCGATCGTGACCTTCATCGTTGGAAAACCGTCCAATTCATCAAGGCGCCGCGCGCCCAGGGGCGGAGACTTTGGCAAGCTGCGCCAAGATGCGCAAGTAGCGACGGGGCCCCGCCTGTGCACAATGCGCCCGCGATATGCCTTAACCAGCCCTTAAAGGGCCATCCTTAAGTTGAATCGATCAGACTTGGAGGCGCCCTCGAAAGCGTCGAGGCGAACATCATGGCGCGCAGCGGTAATCGCCAAGAACCCAGATTCGACGACGGGGACGCGTATGGCGGCGACTTGCGCGCCGAGCCGCGCGCGCGCCGCGCGAGCCGGGCCGACCGCGCGCGGCGCAAATCGAGACGGCGTTCCGGCTCGATGATCGGCGCTTTGTTCTATTGGGCCGTCACCCTTGCCATCTGGGGTGCGGTCGGCGGAGGCGCGGCCGCCGTGTATTACGGCTCTCAACTGCCGCCGATCGACCAGCTCGCCGTGCCCAAGCGACCGCCAAATATCGCGATTCAGGGCGCGGACGGCGAGCTTCTCGCCAATCGCGGCGATACCGGCGGCGCGGCCATCCATATTGCGGACCTGCCGCCCTACCTGCCGAAAGCCTTCATCGCCATCGAGGACCGCCGCTTCTACGCCCATTGGGGCATCGACCCGCAGGGAATCGGCCGCGCGCTCCTGCGCAACGTCACCGGCCGCGGCGGGATGCAGGGCGGCTCGACGATCACCCAGCAGCTCGCCAAAAATCTCTTCCTCACGCAAGAGCGCACGCTCTCGCGCAAGATCCAGGAAGCCATTCTGGCGCTCTGGCTCGAACACAAATATACGAAGAACCAGATCCTCGAGCTTTATCTCAACCGCGTCTATTTCGGCTCGGGGGCGTATGGCGTCGAGGCCGCCAGCGAGCGTTACTTCGGCCACAGCGCCAAGACGGCGACGCTCTCCGAATCGGCCGTGCTGGCCGGCCTCATGAAAGCCCCGAGCAAGCTCGCGCCCGACCGCAATCCCGACGGCGCGACAGAGCGCGCGGCGCAGGTCGTCGCCGCCATGGCGCAGGAGGGCTTCATCAGCGAGGCGATGGCCAGGGCGGCCCTGACGCATCCCGCTCAGGCCCGCAAGGAGATCGGCGCGGGCTCGATCAATTACGTCGCGGACTATGTGATGGACGTGCTCGACGACACGATCGGGGCCATCGACCAGGACATTGTGGTTACAACGACTGTCGACCCCCGCCTGCAGGCGGTCGCCGAAGGCGCGCTTGAAGGAGGAGCTCGACAAGAAGGGCGCGAAATTCGGCGTCACCCAAGGCGCCGTCGTCTCGCTTGACCCGAACGGCGCCGTTCGCGCGCTGGTGGGTGGGCGGGATTATTCGGAAAGCCAGTTCAACCGCGCCGTTTCCGCCAAGCGTCAGCCCGGTTCGGCGTTCAAGCCCTTCGTCTATCTCGCGGCGCTCGAACATGGGCTGACGCCGGACACGGTGCGCGAGGACGGGCCGCTCAACATCAAGGGCTGGACGCCGGAGAATTACAGCCACGAATATTTCGGACCCGTCACGCTGACGCGCGCGCTCGCCCTGTCGCTGAATACGGTGGCGGTGCGCGTCGGCATGGAAGTCGGCCCGAGGGCGGTTGCCAAGACCGCGCACCGGCTCGGCGTTCAGTCCGACCTGCAACCCAATGCGTCGATCTCGCTCGGCACCTCGGAGGTGACGCCGCTGGAACTCGTCGCCGCCTATACGCCTTTCGCGAACGGCGGCATGAGCGTGCAGCCGCATATCATTACGCGGGTTCAGACCCTGAACGGCAAGACGCTCTATCAACGCAAGGGCGCTTCTTTCGGCCGTGTGATCGAGCCGCAATATGTGGCGATGATGAATGCGATGCTGCAGGAGACTCTGCTCACCGGCACGGCGCGCAAGGCGCAACTGCCAGGCTGGCAGGCGGCGGGCAAGACCGGCACGAGTCAGGATTTCCGCGACGCCTGGTTCGTCGGTTATACAAGCCGGCTTGTCACGGGCGTCTGGCTGGGCAACGACGACAATTCGCCGACAAGGAAAGCCTCGGGCGGCAATCTGCCGGTCGAGATCTGGAGCCGCTACATGGCCATCGCGCTTCAAGGCGCGCCAGTCGCCGGTCTGCCGTCGGCCTCCTCGCGGGCCGATCCCGCCGGCGTCGACGAAATCGTCGCCAAGCCGCTCGACGATCTCATCGGGATCTTCACCGGTTCAGGCGCGCGCGAAACGCCGCCGGCTTCGCCGCCGCCGCGCCCGCAAAGACAGGCGGCCCCGCGCCCCCTCGAGAACCGGACGCCCTCGCAGGAGGCGCAGGCGCCTGACGCGACCGCCACCATCGCGCCGCCGCCGCGTGGACGACCCGCGCCGCCCACCGCGATCGACGATCTGCTTCCGCCCGAGGACATCCCCAACGCCGGGGCGGTTCCACCGACAAGCCCGCGCGGGCGCCCGCAATCGGCTCCGGATCGAAATGTCTTCGAACGGCTGTTTGGCGGCGGCTAGTTCAGTCCGACTGGATCATGACAGGCGGCATCTCGTCGGACTCCGCACGGTCGAGACCATCCTCCTCCGCCAGATCGACGCCGGTGATGCAGACATCGTCGCCGTCGACGACGACGGCCAGTTTTTCCAGCGAAGCGCCGGCGCAGGGGCCCTCATAGCATTTGCCCGTCGCGATCTCGAACATCGCGCCATGCTTGCCGCAGACGATCGCGCGATGCCCTTGATCGAGAAAATGCCCCGGCTGAAAATCGATGCGCGCGCCCTGATGCGGGCAACGGTTGAGATAGGCATGGAAGGTCTTTCCCTGCCGGACGACGAAGATCGGGAAAGGAACCGCCTTGTCGCCGTCGCGCCGGGCGAGAACGAAGCCGACGGCGCCACGCTTGGCGACGTCATTGACGTTGCAGATCGCGAAAATCTCGTTTTCCGGCATCAAAGCCTCCAGCTTCGGCGCGAGGATTCCCGAAATTTCTGGAAGCAAATTTCCTGCCGTGGGGCCGGCGCCCCGGCGGGACGTCAGTGCAGGCTGACCATGGTGAGATCGTTCTCGCGCGCATTGCCGATCGCGCCCTCTTCGGAGTCCGCGAGGACAATGGGCGCGCCGTCGGCCCCGATCAGCGCGAAGACGGTGAGCCCCGGCTGAATCTGCGGCGCCTGAGGATAGAGCCTGTTCACATCCTCCGACCGCATGGCCTTCACGTAAGCGATCATGCCGTCGCCCAGATTCGCGAACTGTTCAGGCGTCAGAAGCGGCGCCTTGTGCTCGATAACGTTTTTTGCGTGCATAAACTCCTCCTCGGCGTCCATCGCGACCCGCCCGTCGACGCCTGCCAGCAGCGCGTCTTGGGCTAAATGTGTGGCGCTTTGGAGTAGTTTTAAAGAGGTCGGCGCCGCCAATTGTCGGCCGCGCCGGCGCCCGTTGCGTCAGAGGCCAAGCGCGAGGCGGCCCGGGTCTTCGAGCGTGTCCTTGACGCGCACGAGGAAGGTCACCGCCTCTTTGCCGTCGACGATACGGTGGTCGTAAGAAAGCGCCAGATACATCATCGGACGAATTTCGACCTTGCCGTCGACGGCGACGGGGCGTTCCTGAATCTTGTGCATGCCGAGTATGCCCGATTGCGGGGCGTTGAGGATCGGCGTCGACATCAGCGAGCCATAAACGCCGCCATTTGAAATGGTGAAGGTGCCGCCTTGAAGATCCGCGATGTCGAGCGCGCCCTCGCGCGCTTTCTTCCCCAATGCGGCGATGCCCGTTTCGATCTCCGCCGACGCCAGCCTGTCCGCGTCGCGCAGGACCGGCACGACAAGCCCCTTCTCCGTCCCGACAGCGACGCCGATATGGCAGAATCGCTTGTAAACGATCTCGTTGCCGTCGATCTCGGCGTTGACCGCCGGTATTTCTTCGAGCGCCTGGCAGCAGGCCTTCACGAAAAAGCCCATGAAGCCCAGCTTCACGCCGTGCTTTTTCTCGAAGAGATCCTTGTATCGGGCGCGCTGCGCGATCAGCGCCGACATGTCGACCTCGTTGAAGGTCGTCAACATGGCGGCGACGTTTTGCGCTTCCTTGAGCCGCCGCGCGATCGTCTGGCGCAGCCGGGTCATCTTCACGCGCTCTTCGCGCGCGGCGTCCTCCTGCGGCGCCGGCGCGCGCGGCGCGGAGGCGGAGGCGGAGGCGTTTCGAGCCGGGCCTCCTGCGCCGGCGCAGGCGCCGCCGACTCTGGGCGCGAGCAGCAAAATCGATTACGTCCGATTTCAGCACCTGCCCGCGTTTGCCGGAGCCGGCGACTGAGCGACACGTCGATGCCCTTGTCGGCCGCGATCTTGGCCGCCGCGGGCGAGGGCGGCATGGCCGTCGGCGCAGCGCCGGGCGCCGGAGCGAGGGGCGCAGCGGCCGGCGCGAGCGGGCGGCGCGGCGACGTTGGAAGCGGGCGCGCCTTTCTCGGCTGGCGGCGCGGCGCGCGCGCCGGCGCCGCCGATCACGATCTGGCCGAGCAGCGCGCCGGGCAGCACCGTTTCGCCCTCCTTGGCGACGATCTCCGCAAGAACGCCCGGCGGCGGGCGCGTTGACTTCGAGCGTCACCTTGTCGGTCTCGAGTTCGGCCAGCGCCTTCGTCGGCGCGCACGAGCGTCGCCCGGCTTCTTGAACCAGCGACCGATCGTCGCCTCGGTCACGGATTCGCCAAGCGTCGGCACTCGAATTTCAGTCATCGCGCCTCCTCATGAATCGGATCTGAGGCCGCTCCTGCGAGCGCCTGCACAGATTTTCGTTGTCACGGCGGCGAAGGCCTCCTCCAGGAACGCCTTCAACTGCGCCAGATGCTTGACATCGTGCCCGCCGCCGTCGAGGCCGCAGCGGGACGCCCGGCATAGCGCGCGCGCTTCGCCTTGCCGCCGACCTGCGCCAGCACCCATTCGAGATAGGGCTCGACGAAGAACCAGGCGCCCATGTTCTTGGGCTCCTCCTGGCACCAGACGACGTCGGCCTGTTTGAATCGCGACAATCGCGACGACCAGCTGCTTCAACGGGAACGGATAGAGCTGCTCGACGCGCAACAGATAGACGTCGTCGACGCCGCGCTTCTCGCGCTCCTCGAAGAGATCGTAATAGACCTTGCCCGAGCAGAGAACGACGCGGCGGATCTCCTCGTCGCCTTGCAGCGTCGCCTTCTCGGTCGTCGCCGTCTCCGCGTCGTCGAGCAGAAGACGCTGGAAGCCCGACGCCATGCCCATCTCGCCCATTCGCGAGACGCAACGCTTGTTGCGCAGCGAGCGATTTCGGCGTCATCAGCACCAGCGGCTTGCGCATGTTGCGATGAAGCTGGCGGCGCAGGATGTGGAAATAATTCGCCGGCGTCGAACAATTGGCGACCTGCATATTGTCTTCGGCGCAAAGTTGCAGGATAGCGCTCCAGCCGCGCCGACGAATGCTCGGGCCCCTGCCCCTCATAGCCATGCGGCAGCAGGCAGACGAGGCCCGACATGCGCAGCCATTTGCGCTCGCCCGCCGAGAGGAACTGATCGAAGATCACCTGCGCGCCATTGGCGAAATCGCCGAATTGCGCCTCCCACAGCACCAGCGCGTCGGGCTCGGCGAGCGAATAGCCATATTCGAAGCCCAGCACGGCCTCCTCCGAGAGCATCGAATTGATGACCTCGAATTTGCCCTGACCCGACGCGAGATGATCGAAGCGGAATGTAGCGGGCCTCCTTCTCCTGATCGATCAGCACGCTATGGCGTTGCGAGAAGGTGCCGCGCTCGCTGTCCTGCCCCGAGAGACGGACTTTATAGCCTTCGACGAGCAGCGAGCCGAAGGCGAGCGCCTCGGCCGTCGCCCAGTCGATGGCCGAGCCCTTCCTCGATCGCAGTGCGGCGATTGTCGAGAAAGCGCTGGATCGTGCGGTGGAGGTGAAAATCCGGCGGCACTGCGGTGAGCTTCGTCGCCAATCTCGCGCAAGGATTCGAGCGGCGTGCCGGTTTTGCCGCGCCGCTCGTCCTCCGAGGACTGATAGCCGGGCTTCAACCCGGCCCAGCGCCCGTCCAGCCAGTCCGCCTTGTTGGGCTTGTAGCTCTGGCCTGCCTCGAACTCCTGCTCGAGATTGCGCGCGCCAGTCCGTCCTTCATCCCGTCGACTTCGGCCTTGCTGACCTGGCCTTCCGCGACGAGCTTCTCGCCATAGAGATCCAGCGTCGTCTTATGCGCGCGGATCTTTTTGTACATCAGCGGCTGGGTGAAGCCGGGCTCGTCGCCTTCATTATGGCCGAAGCGCCGGTAGCACCACATGTCGATGACGACGGGCTTCTGGAACTGCTGACGGAATTCGGTCGCGACGCGCGCCGCGAACACCACCGCCTCGGGATCGTCGCCATTGACGTGGAAGATCGGCGCCTCGACCATCTTCGCGACATCCGACGGATAGGGAGACGAGCGCGAGATAGCGCGGATAGGTCGTGAAGCCGATCTGATTGTTGATGATGAAATGCACCGAGCCGCCGGTGCGATGGCCCTTCAGGCCGGAGAGGCCGAAACATTCGGCCACGACGCCCTGACCCGCGAAAGCGGCGTCGCCGTGGATCAGCAGCGGCAGAACGGCGCGGCGGTCGTCGCGGCGCACGTGCTGATCCTGCTTCGCGCGCACCTTGCCGAGCACGACCGGATCGACGATCTCCAGATGCGACGGATTGGCGGTCAGCGACAAATGCACCTTGTTGCCGTCGAACTCGCGGTCGGACGAGGCGCCCAGGTGATATTTCACGTCGCCCGATCCCTCGACCTCGTCGGGCAGGAACGAGCCGCCCTTGAATTCGTGGAACAGCGCGCGATGCGGCTTGGCCATCACCTGGCAAAGCACATTGAGCCGGCCGCGATGGGCCATGCCGAGAACGATCTCCTTCACGCCCAAGCGCGCCGCCGCGCTTGATGATCTGCTCCAGCGCCGGAACGATCGACTCGGCGCCGTCGAGTCCGAAGCGCTTTGTGCCGGTATATTTGACGTCGAGAAATTTCTCGAAGCCTTCGGCCTCGACGAGCTTGCGCAGATGGCGCGCTTGCCTTCCTGCGTGAAGACGATCTCTTTCTTCGGACCCTCGATGCGCGCTTGCAGCCAGGCCTTTTCCTCCGGATTGGAAATATGCATGAATTCGAAGCCGATCGAGCCGCAATAGGTGCGGCGCAGGATCGTCACCATCTCGAAGACGCTGGCGTATTGCAGGCCCAGCACGCCGTCGATGAAGATCTTGCGGTCGTAATCCTCGTCCTTGAAGCCATAGGTCGTCGGGTGCAGTTCGCCGTGATCCGGGCGCTGCTCCAGACCGAGCGGATCGAGATTAGCGTGCAAATGGCCGCGCATGCGATAGGCGCGGATCATCATCAGGGCGCGCACGCTGTCGCGGGTGGCGCGCTGCAGTCTCCCTGCGGCGCTCGGCGCGCAGGCCGCGCGCCTTGAGCCGGGCCGTCCCTTGAGCGCCCGCCTTCGCGGCGGGGGCAGGCCAATCGCCGTCGAGCGCGCTCACCCATTCGCCATTGGCGGCCGGCGGCCAATCGCGCGCGCGCCCAGGACGGGCCGTGGGCGGAGCCGCGCCCGGCGCGACGCCCATTTCGGCGAAAAACTGCGCGCCATTCGGGCTCGACCGAGGCAGGGTCGGCCTCATAGGCGTCGAGCAGCTCTTCGATATAGGCGGCATTGGCGCCTTGCAGGAAGGAAGTGGCTCGAAGCTGTCGTTTTGCGAGAACGCGGGCCGCCGGGAGCCGCCGGCCCGGTCACGCCATCCGTTTCCAGACGCGCCATTGTCTCGCTTCTCGTGCCGACGACGGCGCACGCAAGCGCCAGCCCGCCGCCGATGCTTGTTCAGACGCCCGCCGGTCGAGCGGCGTCGTCCCTATTTAAGTTCCCTGAGGCGGCACAGAAGATCGCCGCAGCGCCTAACCTTTGAGCGCTTCGACCAAGGTCTTGCCCAGACGGGCCGGCGAAGGCGAAATTCGATCGCCCGCAGCCTCCATCGCCGCGATCTTGCTTTCGGCGTCGCCCTTGCCGCCCGAGATAATCGCGCCGGCATGGCCCATGCGGCGGCCGGGAGGCGCCGTGCGGCCCGCGATGAAGCCGGCTATCGGCTTCTTGCGCCCGCGCTTGGCCTCGTCTTTCAAGAATTGGGCCGCTTCCTCCTCGGCCGAGCCGCCGATCTCGCCGATCATGATGATCGACTTGGTGGCGTCGTCCGCGAGGAACAACTCCAGAACCTCGATGAAGTCCGTGCCCTTGACCGGATCGCCTCCGATGCCGACGGCGCTGGTCTGGCCAAGACCCTCGCGGGTGGTCTGGAACACGGCCTCATAGGTCAGCGTGCCGGAACGCGAGACGACGCCGACCGAGCCGGGCTGAAAATATTGCCCGGCATGATGCCGATCTTGCACTCGCCAGCGGTGACGACGCCGGGACAGTTGGGGCCGATGAGGCGCGATTTGGAGCCGGAAAGCGCGCGCTTGACGCGGATCATGTCATGCACCGGCACGCCCTCGGTGATGCGACGATCAGCGGAATTTCGGCGTCGATCGCCTCGCAGATGGCGTCGGCGGCGCCTGGCGGCGGCACGTAGACGACGGACGCGTCGGCGCCGGTCTTTCGCGCGCCTCCGCGACCGTGTCGAAAACCGGAAGGCCGAGATGCGTCGCGCCGCCTTTTCCGGGAGAAACGCCGCCGACCATCTCATGGTTGATGGCCAGCCCTTGTTGGATCTCTGCTACCAGGAGGACTTCGCGGCGGAAGTCGACATGAACGTGGTGATGACCGGTTCCGGCCGCTTTGTCGAGGTGCAGGGGACCGGCGAAGAGGCCACTTTCAGCGAGCAGGAATTGTCGGTCATGCTTGACCTGGCCCGTGGCGGCATTCGCGAGCTGACCGCCTTGCAGCGGAAGGCACTGGGGCGGACGTGGGCCTGGTAGCACATGGTGTTCCCCGGCTGATAGTCATTTTCTCGCGGATCAAGTTCCTCCGCCGCAAGTCCTTGCCTGCAAGAGGCTTAGGGCGAACGCCTCGACGCCGGACGCGCGCCGCGCGGCAAATCTTTCCGCGGAGGGGCTTGACAAGTTATTTATATTTATAGATACTACGCGATAATGACGTGCCGTTCCGATCTCTACCCGTCAACCCCAAGGAGACTCGCCATGCAGCCCGATGCCCAAGCCGCCCGCGCCAGAGCAGGCCGGCAACGGCCCTCAGCCGCCCGCAGACAGCGACAAGCGGGCGGCCAGAAGGTGGGCCGACTACCAACGGCGCAAGGCCCGGCGGGCGGAGCGGAAATCACGCAGCTTGCCCAGGACGGACATTCCAGCGAGTCGGTTGCGCGGCGGTGTGGACTTGCCGGGCCGCACCGTTGCCCAGTGGTTGTCATACACTCAAAATCGGCAAATTCGGCAACAAAACCATACTATCGAGGGAGGAATGAGGAAGGAGGATAAATGAACTCGCCGTTTTCGTTTTTCTTGAGAAATCTTACTTGGCAATGGTCCTACGCATGGTGTACAATGACCATCAGACCAATGTGGTGTCCGTCGCCGTCTCGGAACGCGGTTGACGTGCACCACCTTGACACCTGTGGAGTCCGTTGCCGCCTGGAACACGGTAACGGAACCACCTATTTTGGGAGAAGAGGCATGTCTGAGCATCCGTATTTCTTGCGGGATAGCATTGCCCTGGGCCGGGCGCCCGGTACTCTGGGTCGTGCTGGGCGTGGCGTTGACCATGACGGCACACGCCCCAACGCTGGGCGGTGAAGCAGGGCACCCAGTACCCTGGGTCCGGCTCGATGGATTTACCCAGACCGACGGAGGCAATGTCTTCGCATTGACTCTCAATCCGTCGGCGGGGCACCCAGTACCCTGGGTCGCGGCCAATGGGCCGCGCGACGTCGTTATTCTTGTCAGCACGGCCGCCAGCCAAACGGGCGATTATCGCGCCAAGTCGCTGGCCACGCTGCAGTCGCTGCTATTGAAGCTTGGGCCGGGCGATCGCGTCGAGCTCGTGGCCTTCGACCTGGATGCGACACCGCTGACCCCAGGGTTCGTGGCCCCCGGCAGTCCGCAGATGGCCGCGGCCCTCAGCGCGCTCAAACGGCGCACCCCGCTTGGCGCCTGCGACCTGGAGAAGGCCCTGGATACCGCGGCGAAGAGTTACGCCAGCGACAGTACAGTGCCCCGCAAGTCGGCGCGGGCCATCGTCTATATCGGCGATGGCAGCAGCCGTGCCAACCCGCTCACTACCGATCAGCTCGACCGCGTCGGTCAACGATCTTGTTGCCCAGCGGGCACCGGTAATCGCCTTTGGAGTCGGTCCGCAAATCGAAGAACAGTTGCTCGGAGTCCTGGCCTCGCGCACGGGGGCGTTGTCGTGCCCGAAAAGCGCAGTGCGGATGCCGATTTCTATGGAACCAGCCTGGCCCGAGGCCGTTCACGGCTCGGTCCTCTGGCCCAAGGCGGGAGGCAGCGTGAAGTGGCCCGATGGCATGGACGTTTATCCCAAGACGCTTCCGCCCTTGCGCAGCGACCGCGATACGGTAGTGGTCGGCACCGCCAAATCGACCGGCCGGCCGAAGCAAGTGGAAATCGACGTGGACGGTCCCGCCGGCGCAGAGAAGCTGGCCTTGGACATTCCCGAATTGAAGTCCGACACCGACAATGGCTATCTGGTCACCCTGGTCGAACAGGCGAAGAGTCGATGGCGGCCGGACGTTGCCTTTGGTTGACAGCGAAGTTTGGCCACGGCGAAAAAAGAGATTGAAGCTGGTGGCCGCGGTTTGAGCGACTTGGCCTTCAAGGCCCTCCATGCCGGCAACCTGGATAGCGCCGACAAGCTGGCCGGCGAGGCCCTCAACCGCAATCCCAACGACCTTGTCGCCCGCGCGATCAAGCACGCCATCGCTGCCAAGAAGGCCGGCGGATTGCTCGGCTGCGACGGCTGTCGGTGACGCCGTGCACGGCGGCTAAGAATCCACCCGTCGCCGCGACGGGGCGAACCGGGCGATCTGACCCTTCATGGCGGCAACGGCGCGGTTCCCCTGCCCGACGGCGCCGCCGCAGCAAATGAAATCAATCAGGCACCGCTCTGGAAGAGCAGTGGCAGAAGGACGTGCAGAACACGATCAACAAGGCCCGCAGCCAGGTCGCGGTCGATCCGGGCAAGGCCGAGGCCCTGATTCGGCAGAAGACCAACGACCTGGCGACCGTGACCGAGCTCCGTCCGGAAATGCGCGATCGCTTGATGGGAATGCTCCGCACCGCGAGCCGGGAAATCAAGCGTCGCGCGGAAGAGTTACCGTCACCGCGAACAGCAGCGGATTCGCGAAGAGGTGGCCCGCCGCGAAAGGAAATGGCCAACGCGGCGCTCGAGCACGACCAGAACAAGCTTAAGCAGTTGATGGAGCGCTTCGATGCGTTGATGGCCGAAGGCCGCTGCCGGCTGGCGGAGGAGGCGGCGGGCCGAGGCCGCGAAAATCGCGGAGCGCACTCTGCCGTCGGCGGGACCGACGATGGTGGTGGCCGTGCATCATCGCTCGCTTCGTGGGCGCCTACGACGACATCATGGCGGTCCGCGTGGCCAAGCAGAAGGGCTTCGTCGATGCCATGTCCCAGACCGAGAAGTCGCATGTCCCCACCGCCGACGACCCGCCGATCGTCTATCCGGACGCCGAATTCTGGAAGGACCTCACGGCGCGCCGCAAGGAGAAGTACAGTTCGACGGACCTCTCGCACCGCAGCCCGGGCCGAAAGAAGATCGAAGAGGCCCTCAAGCAGCCTACGCAGTTCGAATTCGTGGAGACGCCATTGAAAGACGTCGTCGATTATCTCAAGGACTTGCACCAGATCGAGATCCAGCTTGATGTCGCGGCCTTGAAGGAGGTGGGCGTCGAGGACAGCACGCCGATTACGAAGAATCTCAAGGGCATTTCGCTCCGCTCGGCCTTGAAGCTCTTGCTGGATGAATTGCAATTGAAGTACGTGATCCACAACGAAGTGCTCCTTATCACGTCGCCCGCCAAGGCCGAGAGCGAGGAGTACCTGACCACCAAGGTCTACCCCATGCCCGATCTCGTGCTGCCGATCAAACATTCCGGGTTCACCGGCGGTTTCGGCGGCTTGGGTGGCACCAACGGCACGCTGGGCGGCAACCTGATCGGCGGCGGCAACCCGATGGGCAACGGTAATATGAACGGAGGCAACCCGATGGGAAACGGGAATCCGTTTGGCGGAAACCCGATGGGAAATGGCAATCCGTTTGGAGGAAACAACCAGGTGGGCAACGGCGTGTTCAACGTCCCCCGCGAAACCCTTCCCGGCGGCAACCAAGACATCTTGGAAGATTAGGTCTCAGATAATGTTTATTTGCGGGCCGCACACGCTGCTGTGGCCGGTCTCTGACCGCCGTTGTGGCCGGTCTCTGACCGAGCCACGTCGTCGAGCGGTGGCTCTTCCGGTTTTAGTTGCAGACTGGAAGTGCGACTGCGCCGGAGTTCCGCCTATGGGCGGCATTTCGCCGCCGATCATGAGTACACGATGCCGGGCGGAACACCAGCGAGCGTTTTGCGAGTCTTGCACCCAAGACCGGAGGAGCCCCACCCAAAGTGTCCCCGCGAACAGGGAGACCTTCGGTCTTTTTGTCGGCGGGGTCAGGAGACCCTCGCCGAACCCGACCTTGTTGCCGGCGGGGTCAGTAGACCCTCGCCGAACCCGACCACCCCACACTGGTGGTAAGTGCGTCTTGCTCCCTAAGCAAACTGGCGAAATGTTGGGAATTCGAGATTTTAGGTGGTAATTGTTGTATTGGTCGAGTACAATGACGATTAGCCCAATGGGCAAGTCGTACCGTTGGGAATCACCATCTCTGTTTCCATGGAATCCCTGTGGTGTCCGTTGCCGCCACGGAACACGGTCATACGGAACCACCTAGACATTTGCCGGGAGAATAGGCATGTCGAAGCATCCGTTTTTCTTGCGTTGGATGTCGTTGCCGTTGGCAACCGTGCTGGGCGTGGCGTTGACCATGACCGCACAAACCCAAGTGCTGGGCATGAGGTGGGGCCCAGCACCCTGGGTCCGGCTCGATGGATTTACCCAGGCCGACGGAGGCAACGTTTTCGCGTTGACGCTCAAGCCGTCTGTGCCCGCGGCGACTGGACCGCGCGACGTCGTGATTCTTGTCAGCACGGCCGCCAGCCAGACGGGCGATTATCGCAGCAAGTCGCTGGCCACGCTGCAGTCGACGCTGGCGAAGCTCAGAGCCGAACGATCGCGTCAAGCTCGTGGCCTTCGACCTGAACGCGACGCCGCTGACCCAAGGGTTTGTGGCCCCCAGCAGTGCGGAGATGGCCAAGGCCCTCACCGCGCTCGAACGGCGCACTCCGCTGGGCTCCTGCGACCTGGAAAAGGCCCTGGATGCGGCCGCGAAGAGCTACGTCGGACGACAGCAAGTCGGCGCGGGCCGTCGTCTATATCGGCGATGGCAGCAGCCGCGCCAACGTGCTCACCCCCGATCAACTCGACCGCGTGGTCAACGACCTGGTTGCCCAGCGGGCGCCGGTAATCGCCTTTGGAGTCGGTCCGCAAATCCAAGAACAATTGCTCGGGGTCCTGGCTTCCCGTACCGGGGGCGTTGTCGTGCCCGAGCACGCCGACGTGGATGCCGATGCTTATGGAACCAGGCTGGCCCAGGCCGTTCACGGCTCGGTGCTCTGGCCAAAGGCTGGCAGCAACGTGAAGTGGCCCGAAGGCATGGACGTTTATCCCAAGACCCTTCCGCCTCTGCGCAGCGACCGCGACACGGTCTTGGTCGGCACCGCGAAGTCGACCGGTCGCAGCCAAGCAAGTGGAAATCGACGTGGACGGTCCCGCCGGCGCGAGAAGCTGGCCTTCGACATTCCCGAGTTGAAGTCCGACGCCAACAACGGCTATCTGGTCACCCTGGTCGATCAGGCGAAGGTCGACGGTGGCCGGACGCTGCCTTTGGTCGATAGCGCAAGTTTGGCCACCGCGAAGCAAGAGATTGAAGCCGGCGGCCGCGGTTTGAACGATCTGGCCTTCAAGGCCCTCAATGGCGGCAACCTGGATAGCGCCGATAAGCTGGCCGGCGAGGCCCTTAGCCGCAATCCCAACGACCTTGTGGCCCGCGCCGTCAAGGACGCCGTCGCTGCGAAGAAGGCCGGCGGGGCTGCCGGTTGTGGCGGCTGCCGTGGACCGGCCAAGGTGCGTGAATGCTCCACCGGTCGCCAGCGAGCCGGGCGATCTGAATCTTCAGGGCGGCAGCGATGCGGATTCCCCCGCCGGACGGCGCCGCGGCGGCAAACCAAATCGGCAAGGACAACGCCTTGGAAGAGCAGTGGCAGAAGGACGTGGAGAACACGATCAACAAGGCCCGCAGCCAGGTCGCGGTCAATCCCGCCGCGGCCGAAACCTGATCCAGCAGATGACCAACGATCTGACGGCCGTGACCGAGCTCCGTCCGGAAATGCGCGACCGCTTGATGAGGATGCTCCACGCCGCGGCCTGGAAATCAAGCATCGCGCGGAGGAGTTCGAAAAACACAGCAGCAGCAGCGCATCCAGCAAGAGGCGGCCCGCAAGCGAAATGGAAATGACCAACGCGGCGCTGCACGCAGAACCAGAACAAGGTCAATCAGTTGATGCAGCGTTTCGACTCGTTGATGGACGAATCCCGGCAGCGCCTCTCGGAGAAGTCGGCGGACAAGGCCGTAGCCGATGCCCAGACGGCAGTGGTCGAGGCCACGAAAATCGCTGAGGTCAATATGCCCTCGGCGGCGCCGACCATGATGGTCGGCCTTGCACACGGCTCGCTTCCTGGCGCCTACGACGACATCATGGCGGTCCGCGTCGCCAAGCAGAAGGGCTTCGTCGATGCCATGTATCAGACCGAGAAGTCGCATATCCCTACGCCCGACGACCCGCCGATTGTCTATCCGGACGCCGAAGTCTGGAAGGAGCTCACGGCGCGTCGCAAGGAGAAGTACAGCTCCACGGAACCTCTCGCAAAGCAGCCCGGCCGAGAAGAAGATCGAAGAGGCCCTCAAGCAGCCTACGCAGATCGAATTCGTGGAGACGCCGTTGAAGGACGTCGTCGATTATCTCAAGGACCTGCACAACATCGAGATCCAGCTTGATTCCGCCGCCTTGAAAGAAGCGGGCGTCGACGACAGCACGCCGGTCACGAAGAATCTCAAGGGCATTTCGCTCCGCTCGGCCTTGAAGCTGTTGCTGGATGAATTGCAACTGAAGTATGTGGTCCACAACGAAGTGCTGCTCATCACTTCGCCCGCCAAGGCCGAGAGCGATGAGTACATGACCACCAAGGTCTACCCGGTGGCCGACCTCGTGTTGCCGATCAAGGAATCCGGGTTCACCGGCGGCTTCGGCGGCATGGGCGGCATGGGCGGCGGCATGGGCGGCATGATGGGCGGCGGCATGGGCGGCATGGGCATGGGCGGCGGCATGGGCGGCGGCATGATGGGCGGCATGGGCGGCGGCATGGGCGGCATGGGCGGCGGCATGATGGGTGGCATGGGCGGCATGGGCGGCGGCATGGGTGGCATGGGCATGGGCGGCGGGATGTTCAACGTCCCCCGTGAAATCCTGCCCCAGGGCAACCAGGGCGCGAAGCTCTTCGCCATCCAGCCGGAATCGGTTGCCGCCAGCCAGCGGGCCCGCCGGCAGCAACCACGCCGGAACCGGCCCCTGCCAAGGTCCCTGCGATCAAGCTGGACCTTGCCCCCGGCGCCGACGTTGGCCAGGCCTGGGAGAACTTCTTCGCCCAGCACGAACCGGAAAAGGACCCGGCCAAGCTCAAGGCAGATGAGCCCCGAAGACCTCAAGGCCTATCAGGCCCGGCTGGTCAAGCAGCAGCAGGCCGTGCTGGAAACGGTCCAGGAGTTGAAGGAAGCGGTTGCGGAGGCGATCAAGCATGACAAGAAGGACGAGGCCACGAAGAAGCACGAGGAGATCATCGCGCTGATCGAGGCCGCGCTCCGCCACGACCAGGCCCAGCCCTGGATGTATGAAATCCTCGCGCTGAGCATGAAGGCCGCGGGCCGGCCGCAAGAGGAGATCGATCGGGCGATCATGTCGGCCGCCGAGTTCACCCAGAATTCGGCCGACCTGATGTACCTCGGCGCCTACCTGGTGCAAGTCCAACATGGATCGCCGGGCATTGCAGATCTTCCGGCAGGTTGCCCAGACCGAACCGCTCTGGCCGGAACCCTATTACCACGGCATGTTGGCGGCCCGCAAGCTCCAGGACCTGCCGGGTCTGGAGTGGTCGACGGCGGGCATTCTCGGCCAGGCATGGCCGCCGGCGCAGGCCAAGATCTGGGACGACGCCTATCGCGTGGCCCAGGCCACGCTGAAGGATCTTCGCGACCACAAGCGGAACGAGGAAGCCGACCATTTTCGAAGCGACCCTCAATCAGGCCATGCAGTCGCGACTGCGTGGTCAAGGTGCAGTGGACCGGCGATGCCGACATCGACGTCATGGTGAAAGAGCCCGCCGGCACCGTTTGCTCGCTCCGCAACCAGCGGACGACCAGCGGCGGCATGCTGGTCGGCGATCTGTCGTCGGAGAACAAGGCCAGCATCGACGGACACGTGGCGGTCTACTCGCTGCCCGAAGGCCTTTAGCGGCAACTACCAACTCCTGATCCGCCGCGTGTTCGGCAAGTTGACCACCGGCAAGGTCACGGTCGAGGTGATTACGCACTTCAACACCGACAAGGTCAAGACGGTTGTCAAGGATGATCCCCCTGGACAGCAGCGAGGCCTTGGTCAAGTTCGACGTGGCCGATGGCCGCCGCAAGGAGTCGATCCAAGAGCAACAGGTGATCAATGCCGCGGTGGCCGCAGTGGCCCAAACGAACGTGACCGCCGCCCGGAGATCCTGGCCCAGCAGCTCGCCGCGGCGAACGACCCGCAGGCGGCGGCGGCCCTGGGTGCGGTCCAACAGGCCGCGGCGGCCGCATCGGCTGGTCAGTCGCAGCAGATCAATCCGCTCGCCTTTCCCGCGGCTCTGGCCCAACGGGCTGCACGGCGCGGTGGGCTACCAGCCGATCATCATCACCCTGCCGGAAGGCACGAACCTGATGGCCACCGGCGTGGTGTCGGCCGACCGGCGTTATGTCCGCATCACGACGCGTGCCGTTGTTCTCGGCGGTCACCGATGTCCATACGTTCAGTATGGCGAGTGGACAAACGGCGAGCACGCCCGGTGTTGGCACGGGCGGGGCGGGCTACTCCGGGTTCGGCGGCCAAGGTCAAGGCGGCAACGGCGCCCTTGGCGGTGGCGGCGGCGTCCAGGGCGGCGGTTTGGCGGCGGCGGTCTTGGCGGCGGCGGCCTCGGTGGTGGCGGCCTCGGTGGCGGCATGGGCGGCGGCATGGGTGGTGGCGGCCTCTTCTAATTGCCGCTTCGCGTCGATTCCATCGGTCACGAGAGCCCTCGGAAGCAATTCCGGGGGCTTTTTCGTTTGACGTTTCCGTTTATGCCTTTTGGGAAAAAAGTATGGATTAGGCAAACTTTCCGGCCGAAAATAACAAACAGTGGCTTGTCGGTTGCCCATGTCGGGCCGCGTTCAGCGCCCACCAAGAGCGGAAGGAACCCCGCGATGAAGGCCTGGAAAATTGCCGCTGGCATCTCGTGCTGTTTGATCCTGGCAACCGGTTGCAGTATGTGCCAGCATCCATACTACGATTGTGGGCCCGTCTGGTCCCAAGGTGTTTGCCAGAATTGCAACCCCGATTATCGGGCAGGGTCGATTCTCAATCGCCACGGACCGGGCGTTCTGGCGGCGGAAGACGCTCCCGAGCGACGGCGAACCCGCCGCGCGAGCCGCCGATCCGGCGCCTCATGCCGCAACCGCCGGCGCAGGTCGCGGACGCAGCCGGTCCGACGGATCGTGAGCTCGCAAGTTCGCGCGACGACAGTTGCCCAACAGCGGCGGACTCCAAAACGTGCGCCGGCCGAAGCCAAACGACTCAGGCGTCGCCAAAGAGCACGGTCGTGCCCGAGGCGCCCTTGCCGAGCAATCTGCCGCCGGGCACCGTTGCCGCACCCGCCGGGAACCAAGGAAGGCGATACGCGCATCCTGTCGGTCACCGATCGGCGATTGGATGAACTCCAGCGGATTCCGAAGCCCGTGGCGGCCCAGCGCAAGGCGCCGCAGCCGGCGGACGGAGAAGCCCAGCGAGGATCTCGGCGGTTGGCGGCCCGTGCGCCCCGTCAGGACCCACGGAAACCGCAAGCCAATTGCGAAATCGACCGCTGAAGGTGGCGACGTGCTGGCCTGCATGGCAGCCAGACGGTCGACCACAGACCACGTTCCGTAACGGAACCACGTACCTTATAGCCGCGGCACGGTCAAGCCGCCGTCGACCATGATGACGGCGCCGGTCGAGTAGGGGAAGTCGCCGCGGACCAGCGCCGCCACGGCCTTGCCGACGTCGTCGGGCTGGCCCCAGCGGGCTTGCGGTGCAAGGCCCTCGGCCAACAGCTTGTCGTACTTTGCCACCACGCCGCTGGTCATGTCGGTGCGAATCACGCCGGGCCGGACTTCATAGACCGGCAGATCGAACTCGCCCAGCCGCGCGGCCCAGAGTTGCGTCGCCATGCCGACGCCGGCCTTCGAGATGCAATAGTCGCCGCGGCTCACCGAGGCCACCGTCGCCGAGATCGACGACACGTTGACGATGCAGCCGCGAAATGCCGCATCGGCCTGCTTCTGGGCGATCATCCAGCGGGCCGCCGCCTGCGTGAGGAAATACGGCCCCTGGAGGTTCGTGCGCAACACCTCGACGAAGCTCTCTTCGCTGGCTTCCAGCACATCCGCCCGGACCTTGGGGGCCACGCCCGCGTTGTTCACCAGCACGTGCAGGCGGCCGAAGTGCTGCTGCGACGGCCGCAACGAGCCGCCGCCGGGCCTGCGGCATCGCCCACGTCGGCCTGAACATAGAGCACCTCGGCCCCAAGGCCGCGGAGCGTTGCCAGCGACTCGGCCGCCGCCGCTTCCTCGCGCATGCCGCAGATCGCCAGATCAAGACCTTCGCGGGCCAGGCACTGGGCAATGCCCAAGCCGATCCCGCGGGCACCACCGGTGATTAAAGCGACTCGTTTCATAATGGCCAACAAAGGATTTCGATATTCGTGATTTCGGATTTTTTCTGTTCTTAGGCTCTAACTACCGGTTTTGCGCACATTGCGGCTGTGCCCCGGCAGGCAGCGGCGGGGCCTCGATGCCGGCGCGGGGAAGCGTTCCGGAAAGCTCCTGCCGCCAGTGGGCCACGTCGCCGGCAGGGCCGTAGCAATAGAGCATCCGCAGCGGCGTATCGCCGATGTTGGTCATCTGATGGAACACGCCCGGCGGAATATAGACCGCCTGGCCCGCGGTGACCACCTGCCGCTCGTCGCCCAGGCACATTTCGCCGGTCCCTTCGATGACGAAGTAGACTTCCTCCTGCTCCTGGTTATGCCACGGCACCTGGCCGCCGTGCGGATCGAGCGTGACGTTTCCGATGGCAAAACACTTGGCCTGGATCGGCGAAGACGCCGCCCACGAGGTTCTGTGTCCGCCGCCGGGCCGGATAGCGGCGGCCTTCGATCTGGTTCAAGTCGGCAATGATCATTTTATGGCTCCCCAGAAGGTCAAGTAACGGCGGCCCGGACTCGAGACGCTCGACATACAAGGCCGCTTCGCGAAGATGGTAATCGCCCCACATGCTCGACTCGCCGCACGGCACCTTGCGGCCCGGCGGCAGATAGTCCCAGCCGTTGGGCCGATGATAAACGCTGTGCAGCAAGAGTCCTTGATGCTCGCCGCGGGTGCTCAAGTACGGTTCGTCCAGCAGCGTATGAAGGACCGTCAGGCCGGCCTGCGTGTAGCGGCTTTCGCCCGTATAGCGGCCCAGCCGCAGCAGGCCCTGGGCGGCGATGGCCGCGGCGGAACTATCGACCGGCTCGAAGGCGTTCTCCGGCTCCGCGGCCCGGCTCCGCCAATCGCCCAGGCAGTGCAGTTGCGGGGCGCCGGTGTCCCAATAGGGAATGCCGTCGGCGGCCGTGGCCTGCTCGATGTAGAAATCGCTCGTCGCCCGGGCCGCTTCCAGGAACACCGCTTCGTTGCGGTCGTCGCCGATCGCTTTCAAGAACTCCAACTGCTCGGCGAAACCGCAGATGGCCCAGGCCAGCCCGCGGGTCCACGTGGAAAACGGCGAATAGCCTTGCTGCGAGTTGGGGCAGCGATAGGCCCCGTCGTTGACGTTGAAGATCGACTCGTGGGCCGTCCGGCCGCGAAGGTCGTAGGCGTCGCGGCCGCGGCCGTAGTAGACCGCCCACTGGGCCGTGGCCGCGGCATGGGCCTGGAGCCGATCCAAGAGCGAAATCCGCCGGTCGTTCTCCTCCATCAACGCATGGCCCAGCTTGTGCGCGATCGCCAGCGCCCGCAGCGAACGGATCGTATCGACAAACAGCGAGTGCGGCCCGTTGAAGGAATAGATGTAACCGCCGCCGGGGATCTCGGTCCACCGCCGGGCCTGGATCGCGCCGCTGAGTTTCAACGCCAGCTCGTAGAAGCGGCGCTCCCAGGGGTCTTCCGCGATCCGGCCTTCGCCCATCAGCCGCAGCAGGTTGCCGTAGGTGCTGACGTTGTTGAAGCCGTGATCGTGTACGCCCACGTGGCTCACGTGCGGGGCCATCTTCTCGATCGTGTTGCGGCGGCCGATTTCCAGGAACTCGGCCTGGTCCGTGGCGTCGAACTGCAGCACGGCCGAACCGTACTGGAAACCCTGCGTCCATTCGGTCCAGCCCCGGGCCGTATATTTTCCGGCCACCGTGAAAACCGGCGCGCCGGCGGCCGGATCGTAGCCGGCCTCGATCGCCAGGATCTTCTCGCCCGATAGTTGCCAGAATCGCCGCAGCCGGGCCGACAGGTCGGCGGGACGCAGACGGAAATCGATGTTCACGAGCACTTTCACGGGCAACTCCTCGCACGCGGCGAACGATTTCCACCGCTTCCCGGCAGCGGTCGCGGATGGTTTGCCAGCGGCCGGCGGCCAGGTCTTCGGGCCTGGCGATCCAGGTTCCGCCCACGGCCGCCACGGCCTTGAACCGAAAGGTAGCTTTCGAGGTTTCCCGTGTTCACGCCGCCGGTGGGCATGAAGCGGATGCCCATATGGGAGTAGGGCGCCGCCAGGGCCTTGACCATTTCCACGCCGCCGCTGGGCTCGGCCGGAAAGAACTTGACGATCCGGCAGCCGAGCCCCAGGGCCTGCTCGATCTCGCTGGGCGTGCAAACGCCCGGCGCAAACGGCAGCCCGGCCTGGGCCGCATGTTGGACCACGGCCGGATTGAGTCCCGGGGCGACGGCGAAGCGTGCCCCGGCCGCCTTGGCCGCTTTCACGTTCTCTTCGCTGAGCACCGTGCCGGCGCCGACCAGCAGTGCGGGCCGATGACGTGCCATCTGGGCGATGACCTCCGCGGCGGCGGCGGTGCGGAAGGTGATTTCGGCCACCGGCAAACCGCCTTCCAGCAAGGCGTCGGCCAGCGGCAGGGCCGCCTCGACCGACTCGATCGCGATCACCGGCACCACGCCATAGCGGGCAACTTCGGCAAATATTGAATCGTGCGACATGGCAACTGGACCTTGGAATAAAACCTTATTTTAATGGTCACCGCCGTTTCGGGTAGTTACCCGCGAAGAACAAGTGTTCGTTGTCCCGGCTTTACCCGGTCAAGAGGCGGCAACCTCCTACCCAAGGCGAGACAATGAGAGCCTGGACAAACCGCGTTTGCCTGGGCTTGCAACGCGGCCCGCGGTGTGGCAAGATACGGGCGATTCACCTGCCATTGGGTGGGTGTCGCGGACCGTCGGCCATTCTCTGAGGAAGCCAGTCATGCACGATCATCAGGACGCATTGGAAGCGTACAGTCGTGGGTTGGAGTATCTCGACTACAACGAGCCCGACCAGGCCATCCGCGCCTTTACCGAGGCCTTGAGTATGAATCCCCGGCACATTCACGCCTATTTCGCCCGCGGCTGCGCCTGGGCCGAGCGGGGCAATCTGGACGAGGCGATTGCCGACTATAACGAGGCCATTCGTCTCGATCCGAACTATGCGGCCGCCTACAGCAATCGGGCCGTTGCCTTGAAGCGTCGCGGCGACGCCAAGGCCGCCGCCGCCGATTTGGAACGCTGCCGGCGTTTGAAGAGCCTGGTGTAGCACAGCCCACATGCCCTTCGAGAAAGAAGACAGAATACGGGAAGCCACCTCGAGTGATGTTGGCCGCTTCTTTCGCCAAGCCTCGCAGCGGGACTGGGAGGGGATCGTGCCGCCTTTTATCGACTGGGGTCGCCTGCACGACTGCGACGGTTTCTCCATCGCCGAATATCAAGGCGAAATCGTCGGGGCTATCGCAACTTCTTCCAAGGGCATGGATGGCAGTACGCTGCCGACGATTGCGAATGTTTATGTTTTGCGCGACTTCCGCCGCAAAGGCGTCGGCTTCCGTTTGCTGCTCGATGCGATGAACCGCCTGCTCGCAGCCGGAAGTCGCAAGGCGTTTTGCAAGGCAATCACCAAAGCCATGATGAAAAACCTCGAGAAGCTCCCGCCCCACTTGAAGGAGCGCCTAGAGTACACGGTTGATCTTCATGACGACGGGCCGGAGGCGTGGCAGTCGCGGGAGGAGACCAAGGGAGCGGACTAGTCCGGCGTGAAAGAAGGTAGGCCGGAACGAACCTGCCCAGTTCCGGCGCAAAATCTGTGCGAACACATCCGCATGCCGGAACTGCACTGCGCTTGTTCCGGCTTACATGACTGAGGCAAAGAACTGTCCCAGAAGCTGACGATCAAGACGGCGTCGGGCGAGGTTCATCACGTGTTGCCCGCGACGGCACCGCGTCCGCCGACAATTGGCTGCCGGTGGTAAGTTCTTCACGGAGAATGGGGAGGCCGTCCGGGGCCTCCACGCCGATACGAACAATGCCCGGCGCAATGCGAACCACCGTGATGGGGATGTTATCCCCGATCAAGATTCTTTCCCCCGGTTTTCGCGATAAAACGAGCATCGACTTCGCCCACCCGAGGCCGGCAATTCCTCCAGAAATCGTCTCAAAGCCCACAGTCCGACACTAACACATTATACTAAGGATAACCCTTTTGACCAGTTCCTGCAAGCACCCGCCCAGGAGAACTGCAAAGCCCGCTTTGTTGCACGGAATTTATTCCGTTGGCGTGTCTTTCGAGGCAACCGGAATGAATTCCGTTTTGCGGCGGAAAGATGGCCAATCATCAAAATCTCCATGCTTTTGGGTGGAAACTGCGAGAATAACCCCCCACCTTTTGCCCCACTCCCGGAGGAGACCGCTGAAAAAGTCCTGTGCTGTCGCAACCTATCGTGCTGAGTACTAGACATTGTGTTTGCTCGCACTTTTTTCAGCAGTCTTCGGAGGGAGAGGGGAGAGATTTGCCCTCACTTCACACCCCTCTCCACGAGGGAGAAGGAAGAGTCTGATGTTGCACTGCAAGAATCTGGGAGAATTCGGTAAAACTTGCCGATAATCATCGTCCGGTTCTTTCGGGACCGAAACAATCGATTTTTTGCGGAAATTTTTTGTTGAGACTTCGAAAATCGGGCGTGGGGCTGGAATATCCGCGCAGACGGTTATGATCGGGTTTTCGCCTGTATTTTGAAATGCTATTTGGGAGAGAACTTGATGTCCGACGCTCCAGAACTCTATGACGCAATTCTCAAGGGCAACGCCAAGAAGGCGGAGGAGGTCACCAAGGCTGCCCTGGCCGCCAATGTCGACCCCAGCGAATTAGTGCAGAAATACATGATCCCGGCTATGGACGAAGTTGGGAAGCGATTCGAGTGCAACGACTACTTCGTGCCCGAATTGCTGATCGCCGCCCGTGCGATGAAGACCTCCTTGGCCTTGATCACGCCGTACCTGGCCCGTAGCGGCAGCGAGCCGGTGGGCCGGGTGGTGATCGGCACCGTGCAGGGCGATCTGCACGATATCGGCAAGAACTTGGTTGCCTCCATGCTCGAAGGCGGCGGCTTTCAGGTCGTCGACCTGGGCGTGAATGTGCCTCCGCAGAAGTTCGTCGAGGCCGCCCAAGAGAAAGAGGGCACGATTGTCGCCCTCAGCGCCCTGCTGACCACGACCATGACCATGATGAAGACGGTGATCGACGCCTTGAGCCAGGCGGGCATCCGCAGCAAGACCCGCGTGATGATCGGCGGCGCCCCCATCACCCAGCAATACGCCGACGAAATCGGCGCCGACGGCTTCACCGACAACGCCGGCACGGCCGTGGCCCTGGCGCGGAAGGTTATCGAAAAACTGATGTCTGCTTCCCAAGCGATCGTCAGCTTTCGCGACATGCTTCGTAGCGGTCGCTTCTGCTACGGCGCAGAGGTCGTCACCACGCGCGGACCGCTGACCGACGACCGCCCGCAAGACGTTGTCGGTTTTGCCCGCGGCCTGCTGGACGATCCGCGCATCGGCTGGATTTCGATCACGGACAATCCGGGCGGCGGACCGATGCTTCCGCCTGACTGGCTGGCCGGAAAGTTCGCCGGCCGCGGGGCCAATGTCGTGGTCCATCTGACCTGCAAGGACCTCAACCGCAGTGGGCTGGAAGCGGCTGCCTGGCGCTACGCGTCGGAAGGGTTCCACAACATCCTGGCCCTCACCGGCGATTACCCGACGACCGGCTTTCGTGGCCTGCCCGCGCCGGTCTTCGACCTTGACTCCGTAGGGCTGACCGCGCTGCTGCAGGCGATGAACGAGGGACTGGAAGTGCCCGGCCGCGGCGGCAAGAAGGAGACCCTGCCCAAGACCGACTTCTTCATCGGCGCGGCGGTCTCGCCGTTCAAGCGGCACGAGCGCGAGTTGATGCCGCAGTATTACAAGCTCCTGCGAAAGATTCGCGCCGGCGCCAGTGGGTCATTCCGCAGTTGGGATACGACATGCGGAAGTTCCACGAGGTCAAGCTGCTGCTGGCTTCGCGAAAAATGGCCGACATCCCGGTGGTCGGCAATGTGTACCTGCTCACGCGCGGCGTGGCCAAGCTCTTCAACAGCGGCAAGCTGGCCGGCTGCGTGGTCAGCGACGAACTGCTGGCAGCAATGCGAGAAATACGCCGCCGGCCCCGACAAGGGCCATGCCTTCTTTCACGAATTGGCCGCCAAGCAACTGGCCGTCTTCCGCGGGCTGGGCTTTGCCGCAGGCTACCTGGGCGGAAGCGCGAAGCTAGAAACCTTCGACCAGATCATCGATCTGGCCGAGAGCTACACCGCCGATGATTGGCGGGAGTTCATCAAGGAAATCCAATTCTCGCAGCCCGACGAATTCTTCCTCTTCGAGCATGATCCCCAGACGGGGATGGGAAGCCCGGATCGTTTCGATCCGCAGTTTATCGCCTCGCTTGCCCATCCACCGAAATCGAAAGAAGTTACGCTCAGCTATCGGCTTTCGCGCTTGGTGCATCGCCTGGCTTTCACGCGCGGCCAAGGGCTTCACGGTTTCATGCAGCGGCTCTTTCGGCGTTGGGACAAGAGGCCCGGCATCACCGGCCGGGTGGTTTACTCGTTGGAAAGAGTGTCGAAACACGCCCTGTACGGGTGCCAGGACTGCGGCGACTGCAGCCTGCCGGAGTGTGCCTATCTTTGTCCGCGGTACTCCTGCTCCAAGTGTGGTCGCAATGGCCCTTGCGGCGGTTCGGCCGACGGCGTTGCGAGTTGGACGACAAGGAATGCATCTGGGCTCGGATTTACGAGCGACTGAAGAGTTACGGCCAGTCGCAGACGATGCTCGACGGCCCGCTGGCGTTCTATAACGCGCATTGCCGACGTCGTCGTGGGCCAACTCCAGCGCGACCAGGGCGTGACACATGCATTTGCCACGAAACGGGACCACAAAAGCGAATCCACATCGCATCCTAAACAGATCCCGACATGCATGCGGCTCTTTCGGCGTTGCGACAAGAAGCCCGGCATCAGCGGCCAGACGGTTTACTCGCTGGAAAAGCGTCGAAGTACGCCCTTGTATGGATGCCAGGACTGCGGCGACTGCAGCCTGCCCGAGTGTGCCTATCTTTGCCCGCGGTATTCATGCTCCAAGTGCGGCCGCAATGGCCCGTGCGGCGGTTCGGCCGATGGACGTTGCGAGTTGGACGACAAGGAATGCATTTGGGCGCGGATTTACGAGCGACTGAAGAGCTACGGCGAATCGCAGACGATGCTCGACGGCCCGCTGGCGTTCTATAACGCGAGAATTGGAACGAACCTCGTCCTGGGCGAACTTCTATCTTGATCGCGACCACACGGCCGAAAAGGACGATGCAAATCGACAAGAAACCCGGATGAAGCACACGTTAGCAGCCTGTTACCACCGGACATCTGACACCCGATACCGAACCTGACAACTGACAACTCCCATGCCAATCCCCAACCTGACCATCATCGGCGAATCGATCAACGATTCCGTGCCCTCGACCAAGCAGCTTTTCGACGCGGGCGATATCGACGGGCTGCTGGAGCTGGCCCGCTTTCAGGACGAAAAGGGCGCCGCCTACATCGACGTCAACGTCGGCGCCCGGCCGCCGGAGTTCATGGCCGAAATGGTCCGCAAGATCCAGGCCGTGACGGCCAAGCCGCTCTCGATCGACACGCCCGATCCGCAAATCGCCCGCGCCGGGCTGGAGGCCTACGATCCGGCCCGGGCCGGCGGCCGGCGGCCGATCCTCAATTCCATCAGTCCCTTGCGGATGGGCATGTTCGATCTGTACGCGATCCAGCCTTTCCGGCCCATCCTCCTGGTTTCCGAGCAGGTGGTCGACGGCGAGTCGAAGCCTTGCCGCACCGCGGAAGAAACCTATCGTGCGGCCCAGTGCATCGTCAAGACCTTCAAGGACCGCTGCCCCGGCGCGAGCAATGACGATTGCATCATCGATCCCGGCATCGCCCCCATCGGCAGCGACACGGAGGGCAATCTCCATCGCCTGATCGGGGCCCTGGAGTTGATCCATGCCGACCCGGCCTTTGCGGGCGTGCACGCCTCCGTGGGGCTGAGCAATTTCACCGTCATGCTGCCCGCCAAGCGGGCCAACGGCGAACCGGTCAAAGGCCCCTTGGAAAGCGCGTTCCTGACCAAGGCCATGCCGCTGGGACTGGACATGGTCATCGGTTCGGTCAAGCGAAACTACGACCTGCTTGCCGCCCGAGCATCCGGCGATGCAGTGCATCGAAGAGTGCCTGAAGCTGGAAGGTTTTGACGTGCTGATGCGGGTGCGGGAGTTTTACGCGTAACGAGCACGGGCTGCGATGTAAGAATCATTTCATGACCAACGAATAGCATCTCATGCCGACCTCCGCCTGTTGCCCCCGGATATTGAAATCGCCCGCCGAGCGCCCATTCGGCCCATCGAGAAGATCGCCGAGAGCTCGGCATCGGCGGCGACGACCTGGAGCACTACGGCAAGTACAAAGCCAAGGTCTCGCTGGATCTCTATCATCGGCTGCAAGACAAGCCGACCGGCAAGCTGGTCCTGGTGACCGCCATCACGCCCACGCCCGCCGGCGAAGGCAAGACGACCACGAGCATCGGCCTTTGCGACGCGCTTGAACCGCATCGGCAAGCAGGCCAGCGTCTGTCTCCGCGAGCCGTCGCTGGGGCCGTGCTTCGGCATGAAGGGCGGCGCTGCCGGCGGCGGCAACGCGCAGGTCATCCCCATGGAGGACATCAACCTCCATTTCACCGGCGATTTCCACGCCATCGAGCTGGCCCACAATCTCCTGGCCGCGATGCTGGACAACCACATCCATCACGGCAACGCCCTGGGAATCGACCTGCGGCGGATCGTCTGGAAGCGGGTCGTCGACATGAACGACCGGGCCTTGCGGAACATCATCGTCGGCCTGGGCGGGGTGAACAACTCGATGCCCCGCGAAGGCGGATTCGACATCACCGTCGCCTCCGAGGTCATGGCCTGCTTCTGCCTGTCCGAGTCGCTGGCCGAATTGCGCGAGCGGCTGGGGCGGATCATCGTCGCCTATAACCGGGACCGCAAACCGGTCACCGCGGCCGATCTCAAGGCCCACGGCGCGATGACGGTGCTGCTGAAGGAAGCCCTCAAGCCGAACCTCGTGCAAACGCTGGAAGGCAATCCGGCCTTCATCCACGGCGGGCCGTTCGCCAATATCGCCCACGGCTGCAACAGCGTGCTGGCCACGAAGCTCTCGATGCGGCTTTCGGAGTATACGGTGACCGAGGCCGGCTTCGGCGCCGACCTGGGGGCCGAGAAGTTCATGAACATCAAGTGCCGCAAGGCCGGCATCAAGCCCGACGCCGTGGTGATCGTGGCCACCGTGCGGGCCCTGAAATTGCACGGCGGCGTGCCGCTGAAAGAGCTTTCCAAGCCGAACGTCGAAGCCTTGGACAAGGGCGTCGAGAACCTCAAGAAGCACATCGAGAACATCCATCGCTTCGGCCTGCCGGTGGTCGTGGCCATCAACCACTTCTCCAACGACACCGACGCGGAGATCCAGTTCATTCGCGACAAGTGCGCCTATCTTTCCGTGAAGATCGTTCGCGCCGAGCATTGGCTGTGCGGCAGCGAGGGCGCCAAGGAACTGGCCCAGTCCGTGGTGGAGGTCGTCGAGCGCACCAAGACCGATTTCTCGCTGCTCTATCCCGACACCTGCACGCTTTGGCAGAAGGTCGGCATTATCTGCCGCGAAATCTACGGCGCGACTGACGTCCTGGCCGACAAGAAGCTCCGCGAGAAGTTCCATCAGCTTCAGGAGGCCGGCTTCGGCCATCTGCCGGTCTGCATGGCGAAGACGCAGTATTCGCTCTCCACCGACCCGGGGCTCGTGGGCCGACCCAAGAACTTCGACGTGCCCTTGCGCGACGTGATGGTTTCGGCCGGGGCCGGCTTCGTGGTCGTGCTCACCGGCGACATCATGACCATGCCCGGATT
>CAVQNJ010000002.1:0-14412 GCA_963713845.1 uncultured Alphaproteobacteria bacterium | reverse complement strand
TGGTCGGCGAAGGCCGGCGTCTTCTCGACCAGCACTCAGGACGCTCATTACAGATCCGGGACGGAATACGCCCTGCGACCTGGGGCGTGCCGAAGGTCGGCGGGTCGGCTCTCGACCGGCGGCGCGCAATATGTCGACCTTGCGGGCCGCGCGACCTATGCGCCGATCAAGGACGAGCATAACCTGCTGCATTTCGGGCGTGCTCGGGCCGTTACCATCGTCCCAATGACGCCACGGCGACCAACGACGATCAGGTGCTGAGGCTGGGCAACCGCATCCGTTCGGAAGCCAATATTCTCGGCCAGGGCCTGCTCGGGACGCCAGACCTCTCCTGCGGTTCATATACAACCTCGATCTTATCGCCACCTCCTCGGTCGCCGGCCACTGCACGCGCGACGTCGTCTCCTACGGTCTCGAAATGGCTGCGCCTATCCGGACCGATGGACTTCCAGGCCGAATATCTGGGAACCAACTACAACCGCAACATGAACAAGATTTTGCTGGCGCGCGCCTCGGGCATCTTCGCGCCCGGCGGAGCGAGCCAGTTCTTCAGCGGCTATTACGTCTACGGCCAATACTGGCTCACCGGCGAAGGAGCGCGCCGCCAGTTACGAGGTAAAGGACAGGAACAGCGCCAATTTCGGCGAGCCCAAGATCAGAAAATTCCGGTCAGCGCAGGCGGCTTCGGCGCTGTCGCCCTCCTTGGCCGGTTCAGCGAACTCAATCTCGACAGCGGACCCTATTCGGGGACCGGCCTGGCGAATCTGATGGCGCTGACGACCTGGGTGCGGCCGAACCCGGTCGCGCAGACCGTGGTTCAGAACGCGGAAGTCGCGCGGCGGACGCCAGGAAAATATCCACCACCGGCCTGAACTGGTTCCCGGAGAAGGGCATCCATCTCCAGTTCAACTGGACCCATGTGCTGCATGTTTCCGCGCCGCTCAACGACCCTATCAATTGCCGAGCGCCGGAGCGCCCTTCGCGAGCTGGTTTCCTGCCCGGCCGCCAAGGCTTCTACATGAACGGCGCAAATCCGGACATCTTCGAGGCGCGCGCGCAAGTTTATTGGTAAGCGCGCGCCAACAACTGCCGTCGCGGCGCGGCGCCCGCGGGCATCTCCTGCGGGCGCCGCTTTTTTGCGCCGGCCGACGCGCGCGGGCGACGCGCGTTCGCGACACGCTCAAGACCCGCACGATGGGGCGGGCTGAGTGTTGGGGCGGGCGGAATGTGGGGCGGGAAAATCGCGTCCGACGCAAACTGGCGGAGCCGTGTCGGGGCGCGATTGTCACGCCCGCGGATGGAGAGCCACGCCTGACTCGGTCAATTATACTCGCCGCGACAAACGCGTATGCTTGAATCGTTGCTGTGACGCGCAAACTTAGGCGCGCTTCCCGCGGCGAGTTCTTGAGCGAGTCATTGGCCGAACTCTTCTTGGCATTGACCGGGCCGTCGCCTTCGTATAGACAGGCTTAGCTGCGTCGCAGCATGAGGCGCTCCAGCCGCGTAGAAAGGGAGATGCACCTCTTCGCCCCATCCCAACCTCTGTCGAGCGACCATAGAGCCATAACCGATCGCCCGGCCACGCGGGGCAAGACTCCCCAATAGAGACATAGATACCGACCGCGCCCCACGAGGTGCGGGCGCTCGCGCGGAATTCTCATCTGAAAAAGTCCTTCATGACTCACTTCACCGACCTTGGCCTCGCCAAGCCCCTGCTCAAGGCCCTGGCCGAGGAGGGCTATGATACGCCGACCCCGATCCAGTCCCGCCATTCCGCCAGCTTCATGGCGGGCAGCGACCTGCTGGGCATCGCCCAGACCGGCACCGGCAAGACCGCCGCCTTCGCCCTGCCGATCCTTCAGCGGCTGGCCGCCGACCCAGGCCCGCCCCCGGCGCGGCTCCGGGCGCTGGTGCTGGCCCGACGCGCGAGCTCGCCGCCCAGATCGCCGACAGCTTCCGCGCCTATGGCCGCACCGGCCTGTCGGTCGCCGTCGTTTTCGGCGGCGTTCAAATGGGGCCGCAGGTTCGGCCGCTCGCCGCGGCGTCGACGTCTCGTCGCGACGCCCGGCCGCTGCTCGACCACATCGACGAGGGTCGTCAATCTCGGCGCCGTCGAGGTGTTCGTCCTCGACGAGGCCGACCAGATGCTCGACCTCGGCTTCATCGTCGCCGATCCGCAAGATCGTCGCGACGCTGCCGAAGAAGCGCCAGACCCTGTTCTTCTCCGCGACCATGCCGAGCGAGATCGCGACCTCGCCAACGACATGCTGGACAATCCGGCGCCGTCGCGGTCGACGCCCGTCGCGACGACCGCCGAGCGGGTCGATCAGCACGTCTTCTTCGTCGATAGCGACCCCAAGCGCGAGCTTCTTGCCGAGCTGTTCGCCGACGCCGGATGTGCCGCGCGCCTCGTCTTCACCCGCACCAAGCGCGGCGCCGACCGGGTGGCGAAGCATCTCGAGCGCGCCGGCGTCAGCGCCGACGCGATCCACGGCAACAAGAGCCAGGGCCAGCGCGAGCGCGCCCTGGCGGCTTCCAGGCCGGCCCACCCGCGTCCTGGTCGCGACCGACATCGCCGCGCGCGGCATCGACGTCGACGGCGTCACCCATGTCGTCAACTTCGACTGCCCGAACGTGCCCGAGGCCTATGTGCACCGGATCGGCCGCACGGCGCGGGCCGGCGCCTGGGCAGCGCGATTTCGCTCTGCGACAACGGGGAGCGGCCGTGCTGCGCGACATCGAGAAGACCGACGCGCCAGGAAATTCCGACCGTCACCGATCGCCGCAGCGCCCATGCGCGCGATGACGAGGCGACACACGTTCGCCGCGCGCCGCCGCAGCGCGCTGGCGCACCCAATTCGCGCACCGACGCGGCCAAGTCGCGTCCTGGCGCGCCCAAGTCGCACGCCGGCCTGCGTCCGGGCGGCCCGCGTCCGGCGCGATCCGGAAGCGGACAGCGTCGCTTCCAGGACGGCGGACGCGCGCCGCGCGCGGGCGGCAGCCGACAGGGCTGACCTCGAGAGAGAGGGCGCGCCGCCACCGCGCGCCCTTCGCGCCGCGAGCCGAGTCTCCTTGCACGCCGCGCTTGCGGCAATAAATTGGGGCAAGGGCTTTTCGAGCGGCGCGCATGGGAATACGACCTTCTGGTTATTGGGGGCGGCATCAACGGCTGCGCCATTGCGCGCGACGCAGCCGGTCGCGGCCTGTCGACGCGTCTCGTCGAGCAGCACGATCTGGCGAGCGGCACGTCGTCGGCCTCGACCAAGCTCATCCATGGCGGGCTGCGCTATCTCGAACTCCGCGAGTTCCGTCTCGTGCGCGAGGCGCTCGTCGAACGCGAAGTGTTGTTGGCGGCCGCGCCTCATGTCATCTGGCCGATGACATTCGTGTTGCCGCATGAGAAGGGCCTTCGCCCGATCTGGATGCCTGCGACTTCGGGCTATCTCTTTACGACCATCTCGCGCGTCGCAAGCGCCTCGAAGGCTCGCATATGGCGAGGCTCAAAGGCTCCGCCCTCGGCGCGCCGCTGCGGGACGCCTACGCCGTCGGCTTCACCTATTCGGACTGCTGGGTTGACGATTTGCGACTCTGTCGTAATCAATGCGCTCGACGCAAAAGAGCGCGGCGCGACAATCGACGTCAACGCGCGATTAGATCCATGCGACTTGCGCGAGCGGACGGCTGGCCTCGCAACGCTCGAGAGCGGCGAGACAATCGTGGCGCGGGCGCTCGTCAACGCCGCCGGGCCATGGGTCTCGCAAGTCGGCGACGGCGCGCTGCATTTATCGACGCGCAAACGCGTAAGCGCCTCGCTGAAAGGTTCGCATATCGTCACGCGCAGACTTTATGACGGCGAACAGGCTTATATTCTTCAAAACGCCGACGGCCGCATCGTCTTCGTCATTCCCTACGAGCATGACTTCACCCTAATCGGCACGACCGACGTTCCCCCTTCGAGGGCGCACCGGGGGCGGTAGCGATCAGCGCGGAAGAGACGATATATCTTCTCGATGGCGTCAATCATTTCCTGCGCTTTGTCCGATAACGCGGGACGACATTGTTTGGAGTTACCGCCGGATTGCGGCCGCCGACGACGACGACGCCCTCGAGGCGTCGGTCGTCACGCGCGATTACGCTTTCGATCTCGACGCGCCCGAGGGCGCTGCGCCGGCGCTTTCGATCTTTGGCGGAAAAATCACGACCGCGCGGCGCCTCGCCGAACACGCGCTCGATGCGCTGCGCGCCATTCCTTCCGCCTGCATGGCTCCGCATGGACGCAAGACGCGGCGTTGCCGGGGGGCGATATTGATCCTCCCTTCTTCGAGGATTTCCTTGGCGCATCTGAGGAAGCCGAGAAGCCGTTCCTCAGCCCAGCCGCCCTCGCCTTGCGTCTTGCCCGCGCTTATGGCGCGCGCGCACTCCCGCTTTCTTGCGCGCCGCACAATCGATGGCGGATCTCGGCCGCCGAATTCGGGCAGGGCCTCACTGAAGCAAAGACCGCGCTATCTCATCGAGAATGAATGGGCGCGACACGGCGACGACATTCTCTGGCGGCGCTCCCAAGCTCCTCGGATTGCATATGACCCCCCAGGAGCAGGAAGCCCCTGCGGGCGTATATGGGTGGTTAGTCTCCCCGCCCATTCCCATGCCTCAGGTCTCGCGCAGCGCCGCCATCGCGTCCGTCACCCGAGTGTCCGCGCCCTGCGTGACGCTGAACGCCAGCCCCGGCGCGGCAGACCGCGACATTCGTCGCTGAAGAAGCGCGCGAGCGTCTCATAACGCGCGGCGTTTTGGGTCCTTGGTCCGTTGCGCACTTTTCGGCGCCTTTTTGCACAGGGGGTCGCGCCCCGGGCGAGCGCGAAAAGCCTCAGATAAGGGGTTGCGCCCGCAAGCGCCTGCGTAGGCTCGGCACGAGAGAAACGCGCTCGCCTGCGCGAGGGCGTCCGACGGCGACGCAAACGCCAGCCCCCCCCGCGCCCGTCTGCGCCGCCCGAGAGCGCGCATGTCGTTCGTAGTTCGCGAACGCAGCGCCGCTCCCCGCCGGACATCGTGTGTTAATTTGCGGCCAACGAGGTCGATCGCCTGAATGCCGTTCGTGCCTTCATAGATCGCACAGATGCGCGCATCCCGCATCAGTCTGGGCGACACCTGTTTCCTCGATATAGCCCATGCCGCCGAACACCTGAATGGCGAGCGAGGTCGCCTCATTGGCGATGTCGGTGGAAAAGGCCTTGGCGACGGGCGTAAGGAGAAGCCGCGCGTTCATGCGCTTCTTGCGCGCGCGTATGTCCATCGCCCGTCGCGACGCGCGCGGATCGATGGCCGTCGCCACCTCTCGAAACAGATCCGCGCGTGCAGCAAAGGTCAGACTCGCACATTGTCAACAGCATGCGCGCCGACATCGGGATGATCGACAATCGCCACTCGTTTCCCCCGCGCCCTGGCGCGCGGCCCTGCTTTCGCTCGCGCGCATAGGCCCGCGCCATCTGCGTGGCGCGCTCGGCGAGCGCGACGCCCTGCAGGCCTACGGCGAGGCGCGCGTTGTTCATCATCGTGAACATGCAGGCGAGCCCGTTGTTCTCTTCGCCGACGAGTTAAAGCCGACGGCGCCTTCTTCCCCCCGATAGGCCATCGTGCAGGTCGGCGAGGCGCGGATGCCGAGCTTATGTTCGATGCCGACGCAAGCGCAGGGCGTTGCGTCGCGTGAAGGCGCCATTCGCGTCGGGCAGAAACTTCGGCGCGAGGAAAAGCGAAATGCCTTTGACGCCGGCGGCCGCATCGGGCAGCCGGGCGAGCACGAGGTGAATGATGTTGTCGGCGAGATCATGCTCTCCGTAGGCGATGTCGATCTTTTGTCCATCGAGGCGGTACCAGCCGTCGCCCCGCGTTCGTGGCGCGCGTCGTCAGGAGCGCGAGATCGGAGCCCGCCTGAGGCTCGGCGACATCCATCGTCGCGGTCGGTTGCCGCTGTACCGACCCCGTGCGTAGATCTCGCCTTCAGCGCCGCCGTCGCGTGCGCCGTCAGCGCCTCTATGGCGCCTTGGCCAGCAGCGGACAGAGCGCGAAGGCGATGTTGGCCCGATTCCAGTTTCCGTGCAGGCGGCGTTGAGCGCCGCGGGGAGACCAGGCCGCCGTCGTCGGGTTCAGCCGCAATGGCGTTCCAGCCGCCGTCGCGCCATCCGCCATAGGCCGCACGCGAACCGGGCGCCGTCGTCACGACGCCGTCCATGAAACGGGCGCCGGCGAGATCGCCTTTTCGATCGAGCGGCAACAATTGCTCCTGTGCGAATTTCGCGGCTTCGGTCAGTGTCTGCTGCGCGACGCCGCCCGCGAGATCGGCGTAGATCCCGTCAGGTTCGAACGCTTCCGCACCCGCCGCGAGGGAGAGCGTGAACAAGATGTCGTCGATCGGCGCGCGAAAGGTCATGGAGCTTCGCCTCTATGTGAGCTGCTGCCAATTTAGGCGTTTGCGCCCCGCGCGCGACGCTGCCGATTTGCCGCGCTTTCCGAGGCCGCGTCGTGGGCGTAGGATGAGGGAGAAAAACTGCGAAAAAACTGCGATAAGAGGACCCATGCCGCTCTATGCTTTTCGCTGCGAGGATTGCGCTCAGGAATTCGAGACGCTCGCGCGTTTCGAGGAGACTCCGATCTGTCCCGCTTGTGGCGGCGCGCAGGTGGCGCGCCAGTTGTCTTTGATCGCCAAGCCCGCCGCCGGGGGCGACGCGGCAGAGGGCTGCGCGGCCATGTCCGGCGGGACGCCCTGCGCAGGCTGCCCGGCGCTTGCAGGCCAGTAAACGCGGTAACCGCAACGCGGATCGCTTGCGGCGGCCCCGGCGCGGTTCTCATCGCGGCCGAAACGGTCGGTTGCACGCGACCTATTGATCGCTAAGCATTTTGGAGCGCCCAGCGCGACGGCGGAGCTGATCCCCGGCGCGGCTTTGCGAAAGGCTGTCTGACGGGGAACCAACCGCCAGGGTTCCGAACAAAAATCGCGCGCGTCGCTCCCGCGTGGAGCAGTTCTCGCCCGCGGGAGCGCCTTCCATGGTCTTCCTGATCAACAAAGATTTTCTGTTATCGCGCTTTGGCGTGAATAATGCCGCGTCAGGCGATTTGAGCAGTTGACTTGCAGCCTTTTCGTGGAAATCTCCCCTACTTCGGATTCTGCCCGGAAAAATCCATATATCCTGTGCGGAACACGAATGTTTTGGTTAATGGCCGAGGTCTTCGGTCACACAAGGGAGACGATCCATTCGCAGGCCAATGAAGAGCACCGCGGCGCCGCAGAAGGAAGGCCCGCGCATCAACCGTGAAATTCGCGCTCGTGAAGTGCAGTCTGATCGATTCCGAAGGTAAGAATCACGGCGCCATCCAATTGCAGGATGCTTTGGCCCTGGCCGAACAGGCCGGCCTCGATCTCGTGGAGATCGCGCCCAACTCCGTGCCCCCCGTCTGCAAGATCCTCGATTACGGTCGTTTCCGCTTTGCCGAGCAGAAAAAGGCCGCCGAGGCGCGCAAAAAGCAGAAAGTGGTCGAGGTCAAGGAAATCAAATTGCGCCCGGGTATCGACGAGCATGACTACGGCGTCAAAATGAAAGCCGTCCACCGCTTCTTCGAGGAAGGCGACAAGGTCAAGGTGACCCTTCGTTTCCGCGGTCGCGAGATCGCCCATCAGGACATTGGCTACCGCCTGCTACGCGGGTCAAGGCGGAGACCGCGACCGTGGCCAAGGTCGAGCTCGAGCCGTCCATGGAAGGCCGGCAAATGGTCATGGTGCTCGCGCCGCGATAGGGCTTTCGCCCGCCGGCCCAGGCGGGTTTGGGGAGGGTTGGGCTTGCCAATGTCGACTGCGCCCGCCACGGCGGTTTTTTCGACGGTTTTTTCGACGATTGTTTTTCCGTCCGCGACGATGCGCCGGCTCTTGACCCTGGCGACGCTTGCAACCTGCTCCGCGACGCTGCTCGGGGCGGGTTCCGCAAGTGCGCAAATCGCGCTTCCCGGCGCCGTCGCGCCCTCGCCAGAAGGCACGCTGGCAACGCCCTCCGGCGTCAAAAAGAAGAAGCTGAGCAGCGAGATCGGTCAGGCGCGCGGACCCGCCGTCATGCCCAAGGCGCCCTCGGAAGACACGGTCGTCGGCAAGAGTCTCAAGCTCGACGGCAATGGCAGCGCAGTTCGAATTTGCGACGCGCGGGCGCCGAGTTGCAGGTCGCGAAGCTCTCGCTCTCGGGCGATCGGCTCTCGCGATCCGGGAAGCGTGCCGCGTCGAGGTCGCCGGCACGCCGCTGAAACTGACGCCGCAAAATGGCGGCTCGGGATTGCGCCGCTATCAGATTTCGTTCGCCGCGTGTCCCTTCACGCTGGATATTCTCGACGGCGCCATTCTCGTGACGAACGATGGCAAGGCCTGTGAGATCAAGGAAGCGGACTGCCGTGCCGATCCAAGCGGACTATGGGGCACGCCGGAGTTGGATCTGGATCCCAAGAAGGCCGAGGAAATGCTCGGCGCACGCGCCCGTGTCGAAAAGACCGTGCGCGGCGATTTTCGCGAGCTCTATGATCGCAACAAAAAGGACAAGCTCGTTCGTGGTTTCGTCGTGAAGGAGCAGGCCGGATTTTCCTCATGGCGCGAGGAGGTCTGCCGCACCTACGGTAAGGAATTCGGAGTTTGGCTATTGCGCGTTGCGACTGACCGAGGCGCGGGCCATCGTGCTCGGCGCGCAGATCGCGAGCGGCGTCAAGCTGCCCGACGGCTATGCGGAGGCCGCCGCCGCCGAAGAAAGCGCCGCAAAGGCAAAAGGCAAGAAATAAAGGCAGGAGTTAAAGGCCGCGGCGATCCGGCTCAGCCGCCTTTTCGCGCCAGCACCCCACGCCCCGGATCATAGGCGACGATCGCCGCGATGAGGAACACACTCGTATAGGCCGCGACCACGAGAAGCGAGGTCCAGGCGACCTGCTCATAAAAGGCGAAGCGGATCAGTTCCACGGCGTGCGTGAAGGGATTGGCCTGGCAGACATAATAGAGCCAGGGGCTCGACTCCCTGACGCGCCAGAGCGGATAGAGCGCCGATGAGGCGAAGAACATCGGAAAAATGACGAAGTTCATCACGCCGGCAAAATTCTCGAGCTGCTTGATGAGCGATGATAGCAGCATCCCCAGCGCGCCGAGCATCAGTCCGCCGAGCGCGAGCGCCGGCAGGACGGTGAGATAGCCCCATTTCGTCGGCGGCTCGATCTCCCAGAACCAGGCGATGAACAGGAAGGCGTAGACCTGAAGGATCGAGACGGCGACGCCGGCCAGGAGTTTGGAGCCAAAAAGGAACCAGCGCGGAAAAGGAGAGACGAGCAGCGTGCGCATATTGCCCATCTCACGGTCGTAGACCATCGATAACGATGACTGCATGCCGTTGAAGAGTTGGATCATCGCCATGAGTCCCGGCGCGATATAGACCTCATAGAGGACATAGGTCTCATAGGGCGGGATGATGGAGACGCCGAGCACCTGCCGGAAACCCGCCGCGAAGATAAAAAGCCACACGAGCGGGCGCACCAGCGCAGAGACGAAACGTTCACGCTGATGCAGGAAACGCAGGCCCTCGCGCCAGACGACGCCCATGAGACAGATGAGATACTGGCGCGCGGTGAAGCCTGAGCCGGAGTGTCGGCTTCACCGCGCTCATGCCGACCGCCTCTGCCTGTGTCGACGCCGGTGATTTTCGCGAAGGCCTCGCCGATGTCGGCCGCGCCGCTACGCGCGACGATCGTCCGCCGCCTTGCCGGTCGCAAGAACCTTGCCCTGATGCAGGATCACCACATCGATCATCGCCGTCGATCTCGTCGATGAGATGTGTCGTCCAAAGCACGCCGAGCCCCGCCTCCGCACGAGACCGCGCACATGGGCGAGAAGGTCGGCGCGCGCCTTGATGTCGAGGCCGACCGTCGGCTCGTCGAGCAGCAATAACCGGGGCGCGTGCAACAACGCGCGCGCAATCTCGACGCGGCGCATCTGTCCGCCCGAGAGGGCGCGCGCCTTGTCGTTGGCGCGTTCCGCCAGTCCGGCGCGCCGCAGCGCCCAAGACCGAGACGTCGCGCGTCGAGCGGACCAATGCCGTGCAACGCCGCATGATAAACGAGGTTCTGCAACAGGCTCAATTCGAGATCCAGCGTGCGCGCCTGAAACACAATGCCCAGTCGGCGCAACGCCGCGCCGGGCTCACGCATGACATTGGCGCCGAAAATCTCGATATCGCCGTTACGCGCCGCATAGAGGCGAGTCACGAGCGCAAACAGCGTGCTTTTGCCGGCGCCGTTGAGGCCGAGCAGCACGGTGAAACTTCCGGGCTGCACAGTGAAGCTCACGTCGTCCAGCGCCTGACGGGCGCCGATAGGCGAGTTCGATGGCGAGGGCGGGCGGCTGTTCGCTCATGTCTCGCCGGCCTCCATCGTTGCCGGGCGTCGTGGCGGCCGACTCATTCCGGCGCCACCACGACGCCCCAGGGAAAGGCGCCCACCGGGAATCGATTTCACCACCTTGAGGGCGGCGACGTCGATCACCGAGACGTCATTGGAGACGCCATTCGCCGCGAGCAGATATTTCTCGTCGGGGGTGAAAGCGAGATGCCAGACGCGTTGGCCGACAAGCAAATATTTCTCGATCTTCTTCGTCTTCGCGTCGACGACCGCGACGCGATTGGCGGGACCGAGCGCGACGAAAGCGCGCTTGCCATCGCTGGTGAAGGAAATGCCGATGGGCTGAATCGCCTCTTTCGACATGGCCGGAATGTCGAAGCCGATCTTCTGCTTGAGCGCGCGCTGATTGGGATCGATCACCGCCACCGTCCCGCCGACCTCCGATGAGACCCACAGCTCGGACCCATCCCGCTTGAATTCGGCGAAGCGCGGGCGGCGTCGACGAGAATATTGGCGACGATCTCCTTCGTCTGCGTGTCGATGAGATGCGCCATATTCGTCGTCTCGGAGGTGTTGACGAGAAGCTTTCCATCCGGGCTGATCGCCATGCCTTCCGGTTCGACGCCGACCGGTATGTCGCCGATCTTCTCCTTGCGCTTCACATCGATGAGCGTAACGAGATTGTCGTTCTCATTCGAGACATAGATCATTTCGCCGCTCGGGCTGAGCGCGAGCAGTTCCGGATCCGGTCCAGACGGCAGCTTGCCGGTGAGCTTGAGTGTCCGGGTGTCGAGCACCTGTATCGCGTCGTCGTCGCCCGCGCAGATATAGAGTTCGGAGCCGTCCTTGTTGAGCGCGAGGCCGCGCGGCCGGCGGCCCACTTTCACCGTGCCGACCGCCTCCAGCCGGTCGGTGTCAATGATGGTGATGGAATTGCCCTTTTCATTGCTCACATACGCTTTGTAGGCGTTGCGCGGAGGCAAACTCCAGAAGACGCCGCAGAAGAATCGCGGACACACAGCCGAAAGCTTTTCTCATTTCAGTCTGCATTTCGTTTCAGGCTGGTCGACCCCGAGCGTGTCGAGTTCGGTGAATTGATGCAGGAATCCTTCCTGCGGCGAGACGGAGACGGTTATGCGGCCGTCGGAAAGCAGGATGGGCTGGCGCAATTGCTGGTTCCAGGGACGCATCGTGAGGCGCACGCCCTTGAAAGCCGCGATGGAAAACGCTGAACTCAGCATGAATTCGCGCAGCTTTTGAGGATCGCTGGAATTGGCGCGCGTGGCGGCTTCGCCGATCATGCGCATGGCGAGCCAGGCCGCGTTGTCGCGTGCGTTCATTTGGCGACGAAACGTGGCCATGAATCGGTTCTGCAACTGATGGGCGCCCCATTGCTCATGCGCGGCGTCCCAATTGGTGGGATAAAGACCCGCCGAGCCGGCGACAGGACGCGGATCCCATGTGCGATAGGGAAGGTAGCCGGCGAAGACCTCGTTTTCGTCAACGGCGACGAGCGCGTCATAGGCGGGCGCGCTTTGCGTGAACGCCGGCATCTGACGTTGCGTCTGCACGGAGCCGGAGTTGCTGCGGCGTCCGCCGCCCGTATCCTCGAAAACGCGCTCCTCGACGATCTTCGCGCCGAATTTTTTGGCGGCGCGACGATAGGCTTGCGCCAGCAATTCGTCGCTCGGGTGCGAACCCTTGATAAGGAGCCATTTGCGCCATTGCTTCCAGACGAGATACTGCGCGAGCGCGTCGGCGAGCATGGCGCGCGTCGGCGCGACGTGGATCACCTCGGCGCGGCAATCCTCTTCGCGAAGGCGCTCGTCCGTCGCAGAGACGTTGAAGAGCAGCGCGCCTTTGGCCCTGGCGGCGTCGCTCGCCGCGAGCAGCAAATCGGGCGCGAGATCGGCGATGATGAGGCGCGCCCCCTTCTCAACCAAAGAGTCGACGGCCGAATGGACGTCGCTTCCCTCCTCGAGCGTCGAGTCGATCGACTCAAAGGTCTGGTTGGTGAATTTGCCCGTCGTATTATTGTCGGCGCCGCCGAGCAGGGCGCCGGCGAGCGTATCGTCGGCGGCCGGAATATCGAGAATGGAGAGCGTTTCGCGCGCGTGCGGCTGGCGCAGCACCCCGACTTTCACATTCAGCGTCTGCGCCGCGGCTGGGACGGCGGCGAGAAGCAGGAAAGCGGCGGCGAGGCGTTTCATGGCCCTCTAAATGGCCGCTTTGGCGCCCAGGATCAAGTCGCGCGCCCGCGCGCGATCAGCGGGCCACGCGCAGCAGCGCCTTGCCCTGTTTCGAGGCGAACTCGTTGGCGTCGAGCGTCCCGTCATTGTCCGCATCGGCGCCTTTGAACAGCGTGGCCGCTGCGGCGAGGAATTCTTCCTTGCTGAGCGTGCCGTCGCTGTCGGGATCGGCGGCTTTGAACTCCTTCCGTGATAGGCGCCCCTGAAGCTCCCTGGGGTCGAGTGTGCCGTCGTTGTCCTTGTCGAGCCTGCCAAAGAGCGCCTCGGCGGATTTGTCGAGTTCGCTGCCGTCGACCGTCCCGTCGTTGTCCATATCGAGAGCGGCGACGGGCGGAGCCTTCCTGGCGAAAGCGGGGTTGACGGGCCCAGCGGCAACGCAGGCGAGCGCGAGCGCGCCGGAGAGGATAATTTTTTTCATGTCGGCTCCTGCCGGATGGACGCAATTCATTCGATATAGGCCCGCATCCGCCGCTTCGCCACCTGCGACTCACTCAACGTCAAAAACTGATCTTCACGCCCCCGAACAGGCCGAGCGGCGGCCCGAGCGAAACCTGCCTGGGGTTGGTGAACGGCAGGAAGGAGATCGCCTGAGTGTCGAAGAGCGTCCCGAAGCTGCGGGAGCGCACATTGGCGGCGTTCTGAAGCAGGCCATAGAACTGCAGGTTTGCCGTCGCTTGATATGAGGTGCGCAGATTGACGAGCGCATAGGGCGACAGCGTGCCGAAAGCGTTGATTTCGTCGCCGCGCAGCCACGAGCCGGACGAATAGACGATGTCGCCCCCAACCTTCCACTCGCGGGTCACGGCGTAGTCCGCGCCCGCCTTGAAGCGGTGACGGGGAATGGCGCTCAAATTGGCGCCTGGCGTCACCATGATCGACCCATTGCCAAAAAGCTGCGCCAAAGGATTGTTCGGGGAGCCGAGAAGGAATGTCGACCGGAACGTCGCATCGGTCAGCGTGTAGTTGACGAAAGCGCTCAGTCTTTCGTCCGCGTAGCGCAACGAGGCCTCGACGCCCTGCCGCAGCGTGTCGCCGGCGTTGGTGAAATAGCCGCGTCCGCCGAGCTGGCTCGGCACGCTCAGAATGTCGTTGAAACTATACGTGCGGTAGAGGCCGGCGCTCCAGGTCAGCTCGCCCGGGAGGTAGCTTCCCAAGTCCGGATTGAGCGCTGGAAGCCCGACGTTGCCGCGCAGGCCCGCTTCGACGGTTTGCGAGACCACTTGCTTAAGCGGCGGATCAGAAACGAGGAAATTGTCGATCAGACAGGGACGGCTTGGGTCGGCGCAGCTCAGTTCGAGCGGCGTCGGCGTGCGATTGGCTTCCGAAAAGCTCGCATAGGCCGAAGCGCCCGGAAGAAGCTTGTATGTCAGTCCCGCAACCGGATTGACATGGGTGAAAGTCGACGCGCCGTTGAGCCGCGTGCCGAACATGTCGTAGAGCGCGATGGCGGCGCGATTGAAGCGCGCGCCCGCCGTCGCGGTGAGCTTGTCGGTCAGATCGAGCGTGTCGAGCGCGTAAACGCCGATATAATCGTTCGACGCGCGCACCGAAACGCTCTGGATGGCGCTGTCCGGCTCTTCGACGATCGGCCCCGTTGAGCCCACGATAAGGTTCGGCTGAATGACGCCAAGAACCTCATTTGCGGAGAAGGCGGTCCAGCCGTGGTCGTAGCTGACGCCGAAGGTAATTTTATTGTGAAAGCCGAAATAGACGTCGTCATTCGTCACCTGAACCGTGCCGCCGATGGTGCGCGAGCGAA
>CAVQNJ010000001.1:0-287240 GCA_963713845.1 uncultured Alphaproteobacteria bacterium | reverse complement strand
CACGTTCAACGCCGGCGCCGGCTCTCCAAATCAGACATTGATGAACCTTTTGGCGCCCGCGTCCACGACGCATTTCGAAAGGCATATTGCCCGCATCGGAATCAATTATCACTTCAATCCGGTCGAACCGACTCCGCTGATTACCCTGGCGCGATGAGGGATCGGGCAAATCCTGCAACCCGCCTTCCGCCTAATGCATGACCGCGGCTTCATGCCGACCCGTCTCGCGAAATGGCTCAGCTTCCCGCGCGGACGTGCGGCTGACGAAATTGAGCTTGACCACCGCTTCCGTGCGATTCTTGACCTTGAGCTGCTTCATGATGCCGCGCAGATGCGCCTTTACCGAGGATTCGCTCAGGCCAAGCTCAGAGGCGATCAGCTTGTTGCTTTTACCTTTTCGCAAGGCTTCGAAGACCGCATTTTGCCCAGGCGTAAAAGAGGGCCGACCCGCGTCAGATGAGGCCGACGACTGCGGCCTCCCCGACCTTACAACCGTATCTGCAGGCACGAAAACGCCTCCGGCAATGACGAGACGGATGACTTTCAACGCGACGCTCAAGGGCGTGCTGAACGGCACATGGCCGCGCGCGCCGCATCTCAACGTCTGCGCGACGTCGCCAACATCCTCTGCTTGCGTGAAGACAATGACCGGCGCTTCGTTACCGGATCGTTGGAGAGCATACACAGCTTCGTGGCAGGGGCCGATGGCATGATCGATCACGATGAGCACAGCGCTTGATTTCGATGAACTCTTCTCCCAACCCCCGACGTCGGGAAATGTTTCGACCGCGCACGCGAACTCGGCGCTGATGGATTTGGCGAACGCTTCCCTGAAAAGCGTTTCTCCGCCGATCACGATGATCGATTCCGACAACGATTTTCCACTTACGGGCGTCATTTCTTTGCCATCCCATTCAACTCTGCGACTGTTGCAAATCCTCGCGCTTGAACGTCAGTGCTATTTTGAGACAGCCGGCGTCCACCGCAGATGTCGTGGCGAGAAACGGGCCACGATCCAAAGCCTGCGCCGATCCGCATTCTTGAAGAAAAATCATCGCAAAGCGCGCTTTCAAAGGACCCGGAGCAAAGCGTGCGGCTGTTTGAAAATGTTCCAGTCGCATTTTTCAGGCGCCAGATTCGTGCACCGGACCTCGACCGCCTTCGCGTAACGGTTAAGCCGGCGTTGCCGTCAGACGCGTGAGACATTGCCTGTTTGACCACATGCGCCGCGGCTGCGAGGAACATGCGCCCCGGCCGACAATGCGAACGTTAAAATCCTCGCAATCATTTACCACGCTTTAACTTTTCAGTGTCCGAAGCGTTTTTCACGACACACGAACGTCGAATTTTATGCTCTTTTACGCCTCACGAAAATTACGACGAACACGTCGAAAATTTTAATGCGCTTATGAAGTTGCCTCGTGCCTGCGGAATGGAAACAAACTGCGGTGACTGAAAGTTGCCGAATATAGCGTTGAACCGGAGGATACGCCTTTGACGCCGACCAAAGATTATGACCCCACCGTCGTTGTCATCGAGCATCGCGCGCTCATCAGAGAATGCCTTAACCGCTGCATTGGCGAGGGCCTTGGCTATCGGGTCATTTCCTATTCCGACATCGATAGCTGGCGGGAGGGGCCGCTGGAGCCTCATGTCTCCGTCATCATTATCAGCGTCGGCGAAAACGAACAGGAATTGTTTCGCGCCGTTGAACGTTCCGAAAACGCCGTCCCCGTCATCGCACTGTTTGATGCGATGGATACCTCGAGCATCAGGAGCGCTCTGAGGGCGGGCGTGCGCGGCTGTCTCTCAACGACGACTGGTTTGGACGTCGCGCTCGAGGTCGTAAAATTGGTTCTCGCGGGCGGCGTTTACGTTCCCGCCGACGCATTTCTCTCTCCGCAGCAGGCGAGAGAAGACGATCGACGCGCTTCTCATGAAAGAAGCTTTTCCGCACGCGAAAGCGCTGTGCTGAACGCCATCCGCAAGGGGAAGCCAAACAAATTGATCGCCTTCGAACTCAACATGAGCGAGAGCACTGTGAAGGTTCACGTCCACAACATAATGAAGAAGCTCGGCGCGAAAAATCGAACCGAAGTCGCGGTCATGGCCAACGCCATCGCATGCTGAAGGTTGCGCATTGCGCTTGTTGGGCGCGGCCCCCTGAGGGGAATTTGAGCGATTGCGCGCCAAATATCCGTCGAAGCCGAGCGATCCATTGATCCGCGCTTACGATGCCCGGCTTCATGCAGACCTCGCCAGGATTCTCGCTGCGATGGAGAAGGTCAATTAAGCGCAGCAAGAGTCGGAGATCTCGCGCGTGACGCGGAAGACCAAAAAGAGACGGTGGCGAGGCCGCGGGCGTGTCGTGGATGAATCGGGTGAAGAAAGCTGCGCCATAGACGTGCGACCCGAAGCGGCCTGCTTTGAAGCCTGATCTCAACAGGGCCCGCGTCGGAACCTTATCGACAGATATGCTGCTAGACGAGCGCGTCGATCGACGCGGTGGTTTACCATGAACAACTTTCGCGCGCGAAAGATGTCCCGAGCGCCTGCGGCCATTTGCGGAGCGCGGACGATGACCCACTCTTAATGGGAAAAGGCGCCGGCGTTAACGTCGTTCAAGTGCCTGAATAATCAAGGTTCGGCGGAGTATGGCCCGCCGCCCCGTTTGCGCGCCGACGAAAGCTTGGCTTTGCGATAGAAGCGGATGGAGCACGCGGGGGATTGCCCTGCGATATCGTTAGGCGCTAGTTTATGCGTAATGGCGGTAACTATGTAATGGCGTTTAATTGGGGGCAGAGTTCCGTGACTTACGATGAACTTCATAATTTTCTCGTTGAAGAGTTGGGTGTGGATTCGGGGGAGATCAAGCGAGAAACGCTGCTGTTCAGCAGCGGATTGATTGACAGCTTCGCGCTCGTCTCGCTCATGGCGCATATCGAGAATGAAACAGGGTTTTTCATTCCTCCGACGGACGTCAAGCTTGAAAACTTCGACAGCATCGACAGGATCCTTGCCTATCTGCAACGCGCAACGGGCGCGGATGGCGCCGCTGACGCTTCCGGCGCAGCCGACCATCTCCAGAAAATCTGATCGGCGCGCCATATGCAGCTCCTCGCGGAAAGGCTCGCGGCCGCCGCCGCCGCCTTCGGAACGCCGCTCTATGTCTACGACGCCGACGCGCTCGTCGAGCGGTTCAACCGACTGAAGCAACTCTTCGGGCGACACTTCGGCGTCAGCTATTCGATCAAAGCGAATCCCAATATCGAATTGCTGCGTGTCATGCTCCCGCATGTCGTGACGTTTGACGCCTCTTCCTTCAAGGAGGTCGAGAGGGCGCTGCGCGCGGGATGCCCCGCTGAAAAGATCACTTTTTCCGGACCGACGAAACGCGCAGGCGAAGTGCGCGGCTCCATCTCGGTCGGTCTCGGCGAATTGGTGCTCGAGTCGATCGCCGAGGCGCGTTTTGCGGATCAGTGCGCTGCTGAACGCGGCGTCCGTCAACCTGTTCTCATCCGCATCAATCCGGCAAAAGGTCCAAAGCGCTTCGGCGTCAATTTCTCCGGCCGCGCGAGTCAATTTGGCGTCGACGAGGAAGACTTGGACCAGGCGATCGACGCGCTGCGCGCGTTGCCGCATCTCGAGTTGATTGGCTTCCATATTTACTCCGGCACAAACAGTCTCGACGCCGAAGCGATCGCTGAAAACTTCTCGATCTTCGTGCGCCTCTTCCGCCACGCCTGCGCCTATGCGGACATTCGTCCCAAGAAGCTGATCTTCGGATCGGGATTTGGTTTGCCCTATGGCGCGCAGGATCCCGCGCTCGACATCGAGGCGGTCGCCGCGGCGACGCTGCCAATGATCGACGCGTTGAAGGCTGACGCGCGCTTTGCCGACGCTGAATGCGTGCTCGAGATGGGCCGCTGGTTAATCGGCCCAGTCGGATTTCTGCTCACCGGCGTCGTCGGCGAGAAGGCAAGCCGCGGTGTCGCCTATCGCTTGTGCGATGCGGGCTTCAACAACCATCTCGCCGCTTGCGGCATGATGGGAACCGTGATCCGCCGCAACTGGCGACTGAAGAATGTTTCGCGACCCAACGGACAGATGAGGAAATACACCCTCGTTGGCCCGCTTTGCACCAGCATCGACGTTCTGGCGACCGACATCGAACTTCCTGAGCTTGAGATTGGCGACGTGCTGGCGATCGAAAACTCCGGCGCCTACGGGTTGACCGCGAGTCCGACGCGTTTCATCAGCCATCCTGAGCCGGCGGAAGTCATGCTGCAGGGTGACCGCATCGTCGACGTTACCGAAAGCGCCGCCAATCGCTGGACGCATGTCGACGCGCGCGGCTACCCGATCGGAGCGAATGGCGCCGCAAGGCGGACGCAAGGCGGCTGAGATGGCCGGCGGTTTATGGCGCATTTTCGATCAGGTCGCGACCGAGCGCGCAGGAGCGCCTGCGATCTTGCAGGGCGACCGCGCGGTCAGCTTCGAGGAACTGCGCGATCAGGCGTGTCGCTTCGCCGCGCAGATGGTTCAATCGGGCGTGCAGCCCGGCGATCGCTGTCTGATCTGGGCGCAAAATTCACCGGACCTCGCAGTGGCGATTCTCGCGACCTGGCTGTGCGGCGCAATCGTCGCCCTCGTCAATGATGAAGCGCCAGTCTCGCATCTTCGCCATGCTGCGACGGTCACGCTGCCCAAACTCGCGATCGTCGACGAAAAGCTGTTTGAAGCCGCTGAAGCCGCACTCGACTGTCCGGTGGTGAAACTGGAGGCCCGCGAAGCGGGGCCGCTGCTGCAACAGACGCGCGGGCGCACGCATGACTTTGAGCCGGCGTCGATCTTCTTCACCTCCGGTTCGACTGGCCTTCCGAAAGGAGTGACTCAAAACCATGCGACGTTGCAAGCCGGATGTCGCATGGTTGCACATCATCTCGGATTGACTGCCAGCGACCGCATCCTCTGCCCGATCCCCTGGGCTTTCGATTATGGCTATGGACAGTTCCTATCGACGGTGCTGCTCGGCGCAACGCATGTTTTGCCGACCGAACGCAACCCCTTTGCACTGTGCGAGGCGATCGCACGACACAAGCCAACGGTCTTCGCCAGTCTGCCGTCGATCTTCGCGCTGCTGCTGCGCGGGTTGTCGCCATTGCGCGAGACGGATCTGAGTTCGCTGCGACTTGTCACCAATACGGGCGGCGCGATTGCGCCGCCGATCTTTGAGGAAGTTCTGGAAGCTTTCGCCCATTGCGCCATTTCGCTCAATTACGGCATGACCGAGACCTATCGCAGCGCAGGACTGCCAGTCGAACTTGCGGCAAAAGCGCCACGCTCGGTAGGCTTCGCCTATCCAGGCGTGACGCTCACGATCGTGCGAGAGAATGGCGACGAGGCGGAGCCGGATGAGATTGGCGAAATTGTGCACCGCGGCGTCGGCGCCTTCATGGGCTATTGGGGCGCGCCGGACGCGACCGCAGCGATTTTACGGCCGGACCCGCTTTGGCGCCATCCTGAGATCGAAGCGCCGAAAGTCATTTTCACCGGTGACCTCGGATGGAAGAACGCCGACGGCTTCTTGATGATCAAGGGCCGCAAAGACCATCTTATCAAATCGATGGGCGTGCGCGTTAGCCCGGATGAGATCGTGACGCTCATTCGAAAGACCGGGCTTGTGAGGGATGTCGTCGTGCTGGGAGCGCCGCACGAAATTCTCGGCGAAATGGTGGTTGCCGCAATTATTCCCGCGCAGCCGGGCGAAAATCCAATCCCGGCGTTGAAGGCTTTCGCCCGGCGCGAAATGTCCCGCCACATGCAGCCCCGAGAATATCGCCTGCTCAAGGAATTCCCCTTGACCCCGAATGGCAAGACCGATCACCTGAGATTGCGGGCGCTTTTTTTGGAAGGAGACGCGCCGTCGCAATTGAAGGCGTGATCAATCAATTGTTCAAGCAACGATGTAACGTTGTTATTTTCAAAGGAAAGGACTTGCGCCATGACCGACGACCCTGTGGAATTGTCCCGCACGCTCGGCGGAAGGCTCGCATTCGCCCGGCAGCCAGGCGACGAAAAGGCCTTCACTGACGCAATTCTCGCCCAGCTCGCCAAGGATCGCCTGAACTGGGTCATCGCGCCCAAGGACAAGGGCGGACAGGGCGCCTCAACTCGCGACGCCGCGCGCATCACCTTCAACATCGCGCGCCTGTCAGGCTCCGCCGGCCTGATCTACGCCATGCATCTCTCACAAGCGCTGACGGTCGTGCGTCATGGCGGCGACTCGCCGTTTTTCTCGCGATTTCTGCAGAAAATGGTCGACGACCAGGCGTTGGTCGCGAGCGGCACGTCAGAAAAAGGCGTCGACGGCGATATTTTCGGCTCGATCTGCGTCATTGAGGAAACGCCCGGCGGCGATATGACGCTGGTCAAGGAAAGCCCTGTCGTATCCTATCTTGACCAGGCCGGCGCGATTCTCGTCACCGCGATGCGCCTCCAGGCGAACGGTCGCAAGATCCAGGCGCTTATCGCTCTCGAAACCAGAGATCTCGAGCTGCAGCAAGGTCGCGTTTTGTCGCTGATGGGCCTGCGCGGCATCGTAAACCGTCCATGCGTTCTCACCGCGCGCTTTCGCGACGAAGCGTTGTTTCACGAGAACTATCCAGTCATTGCACGCGATACGATGACGCCGGCCGTGCACATTTTCTGGGCCGCGCTGTGGAGCGGCATGGCCTGCAATGCGCTTGACAAAGCGAAAGCGCTGATCGCGCGCGAGCCGCCGACCGACAGCTATGTTGCAGCCGTGGCGCAGAGCGAGCTCAGCCGACTTGTCGACAAGCATTACACAATGAACGCTCTGATCAATGAAGCAATCACGGAATTCGAGAAGCCGCCCACCGCCGGCGCGATGGGAATGCTGCACACGGCGCGCGTGAAGCGTTTGAAGATTGTTTGCTCGGATCTGTTGAGTGAGATCTGCTTTGGCGCGCTGGCGCTGCTTGGAATCCGAGGCTATGTGGAAGAGGGTCGCTATAGTGTTGCGGAAACTCTCCGCGACGCCCTCAGCGCGCGCGTGATGATCTCCAATTACCGCCTGCTCACCGCAAACGCTAAGATCGAGCGTTTTCTGGAGGAAAGTCTGTAGAGCAACAGCGCTCGAGCGTTTCCGGGTCATTCGCCGACAGCGCCGCGGCGGCGGCCGATCCGCGTGTGTCGCGCGAGAGCGAAAGCGCCTCGAGACCCAGGAATGCGAAGATCTCGTGTATTGCGATGTCCTGGCTTTGCGCCAGATACAAAGAATGATCGAGGTTGGGATCGAACGCGATCGAGATTCCCGGCAGGCGTGCGAGCCAGGAGCCACGCGGACCGAAATCGGCCAACGCTTCCAGCGAACGATCGGACGAGCCAAAAAGAAGGCGAATACGCGCGCCGCGCTCCAAGGCAGCCTTGATATCCGCACGCGCCGCGCGGGTTGCGGCGTCGGGGAAAAATGTGCGCTTCAGCAAGAGAAACTTTGGCGCGAAGGCGGCGCGAAGCCCCACTTTCAAGGATCTAACCCAGCTTCGCGCCTTGACCGGCGCCCGCAAATAAACTGATCGGAGCGATGATGCATGGGCCGCGAAGTCGAGCTCCGCGCCGGGTCTCCAGACGAGATAGGTATTGATCGCAATGGCGTGATGAATGCCTGTATCTCCAACAACCCCGCGAATGGCGTGATAGCCGCCGGTGCAAAGGCCGACGGCGACGATGTCGTCGAAGCCGCGCGCCCGCAACACCTCTGCCGCCGCACGTAACTCGCCGCCTCTGTCCGTCTCGTAAACATGGAGACGCCCGGCGGGAGGATCGGCGCTTTCGCCATAGCCGTGAAAATCGAAGCGCAGGGCCGGCACGCCCGCAGATGCGACGGCGCGGCACGTTCTGCTGCCGAAATTTCCGTCTCCAGAGCGGGGCGTGCCAGCCGCGGTGCAAATGATGATCGCTTGCCGCCCCCTGGGCCGCGTCGGCATGGTCAGCACGCCGCGCAAGCCATCCTTGAAATCAACCCGACTCTCTTCCCAATCAGTCGTGGAAAGAACCGCGGGAGGGATCGCCGGCGTCGGCGCATCCTTCAACGATTTTTCGCCAAAGCGGGCCTCAAGCCATTCCGTCGTCGCCTCGAATAACTGCAAGGGCGGTTCGCTAACATGCGATTCCTTGAAAAGCTTCGGATAGCCGGTGAATGGCGCCGTGACGAGTTGGCTGAAGCGCTGCTGAAAGAGCTTCGGCGTCTTCGGACTTGCGAAAAATGTGGGCGGGAAAGGGTGCGAAAGCGCGGCGATATCGACATTGGCAAGCGTCGCGAGCGTTGCAACAGAGAGACGCAAGCCCTTGACGTCGAGCCGGTCGTCGTCATCGTCCCGCCGCGCCAACATGGCGCGAACCAATCGCAGCTCGCGGAGCCAAGCGTCGCCGCTTAAAAGCGGATCCCAAAGAATGAGTTCCCTCGGGCTTGATATCCGCGGCCCCAACAGCGGCCAAGGTCGCGCCGACACGAAGACCACAGACGATCAGCCGACTCCTTCCAGTGACCGTGCGGGCGAATTCGGAGGCCTGTTCAAGGCCGATCCGCCAATGGGTCCACTGATCATCCATAGGGTCAAGCGGGAGCGAATCCCCTTCGCCGAGATGGTCATAGCGCAACACGTAAAACCCGCGGGCGGCGAGACGCTGCGCCCAAAGGAACAGTGATCGATAGACGCTCATGTTCTCGCTGCCGACCGGCGAGCAGACGACAACAGCAACGTCACGCGCGGCTGACGTAGCCGGACAATGAAGCGCGCCCCTATGGCCATGGAAAGCGACAGGAATAACCTTAAGCGCTTCCGACAGTTGTTTTGCCCCCCATCCCCCTTAGTCCTTCCATAAATGATCTTTGTTCAAATAAGTGATCTTCACGGACCATAAAAACGGCCGGTATTTATCTTAAAGACTTGCTGCCAATTGATAAAGCTCAAGCGGAGCCGATTTTCTTAGGGGGGCGCCTGCGCGCGACGCACGGTCAGTATGGCTCTCGACAGCGCCGATCGTTGCGACGCTAGTGCGTTTGCTTTCTGATGCAGGCGTCAAAGGCGTCGTCAGCCTCTTGGCTCATCGTCGGGTTCGCATAAATCTTCGAGCCCGCGCTCGCATCGGCCGTTTCGGAAAAACCATGCCGACGCGCAACGTCTTTCTGCGCGTTCAGCGCGCAGGAATTCCTGCCGACCCGCGCGCCCTTCCGGTCGACGCCCGCATAGGCCGGGCATAGCGACGCCCCGAAGAGTAACGTGGCGACGAAGGCTTTGACGCGGACGTTCATCCTGCCGCTTTCGAGATTGGCCCTACGCGAAAACGTCGAGCATGATGAGAGAACGCCGACGGAACCGTGCGCGATAACTCCGCGCCTTCGGACGGGCTGCGCAACGCGACGCCCGCGCCCCGGCGATCAATCAACCGGGGGCGGGTCGTCATTGCGTCAGCAGGGCCCGCGGACCTGAACATAACCCTGTGATGCGTCCCAAACCGTTTGCGTGCAGGCACTCCCTTTTTTCGGACGCGCATAGGTCACGCCGGGGTTGTATTGGGCCTGCGGGTAGGCATAGCCATAATTATATGAGTTCTGTTGCGCCGCAGCCGCCGCGGCGACCGTCCCGATCGCGGCGGCGCCGATCGCCGCCCCCGCCAGGCCGGCTCCATATCCGCCGTACCCCCAGCCTGGCCCCCAACCGCCATAGCCTCCGTAGCCGCCATATCCGCCGTAGCCGCCATAACCCCAACCTGGTCCGCCCCAGCCGCCCCATGCAGGACGACCCCAACCACCCCAGCCGCGGCCGCCTCGATACCAAGCCGAAGCCGGCGTCGTGGCCGCGAGTGTGGTCGCGAGCGTGGCGACGGCCAAGCCAGCCGCCAGAAATTTACGCGCTTTGGTCATGAAACACCTCCCTAAACGTCAATCGTATTCTGCCTAACCTCAAATAGGCGCGACTCCGCTTGAGCGAAAGAGGCTGAGGTCGCCTTAGACGCCGATGGCCCAAAAACCTTCTAAAGCGCTCTCAGAAACGCGAGGATGCAGGCCTTCTCCTCCTCGGAGAGGCCAAGGGGCCTGATCCTCGGATCGAGCGAGGGATTGGCGCCGCCGCCCCGATCATAGAAGTCGATCACCGCCTCGAGCGTCTGGAGACTGCCGTCGTGCATATATGGCCAACTGTCCTTCACGCCCCGCAGCATGGGAGTCGCAAAAGTCCAACGGTGCGCCGGGTCGCGCGTGATCTCAAAGCGTCCAATGTCGTTGCGCGGCTCGGCGCGATGGAGACCGACCGCGGAAAGATCGATTTCCTTAACCACGCCGGGCGCCAGTTCGACCCTCGCCATATCCGAAGACGGCCGCCCCTGAAACGCGACGCCGGTGTTATGGAAGGATTGGTCCGTAAAGAGGGCGCTCTGCGCGTTAACTGAAGGACAGTCGGCGCACCCTCCCTTTGTGCTGAAAATCTCGTAGCCCCGCCACTCCTGCGCCGTCATCGCGGTTCTGTCCCCGCCAAAAAATGCGCGGTCGAAACGGCTTTCGCCGCGAAGAAGCGTTGACTTATAGGCTGCGACCGCCCGTCCCAGCGTCGTCATCGAGACACCCTCGCCGGGGAACGCAGCATCGAACCCCCGGCCATAGAGCGGATCGTCGCGAAGCCGATCGAGAAGCGGACCGATCGCAGGATTTCCCATCTCGTCGGGCGCCAATAGCGGACCCCATACTTGCGCGGCGAGATTGTTTTCGCGTCCATCATGAAACAGGTAATGCTTGAAGACGACGTTATAAAGCGAAGGCGCGTTTCGCCGCAGCGATCGCCCTTCCATTCCAATGGAGAGCGCGCTTTGATTTGAGGCATAGCCCTGCGACGGAATGTGACACATTGCGCAGGACATGGCGCCATTGACAGAGAGGCTGCGGTCGAAGAACAGCTTCTCGCCGAGCTTCTGCATGGCTGGCGTGCCCGCGATCTGTGCGGGAACCGCGGGAAGACCGAGCGGCGCCGCCCGTTCTTGCGCTTGTGCGCAGCCAAGGCATGCCGCCAAAGCCACAATGGACGCCAAGAATATGCGTGTGCCGTTCCGCGGCATCTCACCGCTCCCTGAGCAGCCCGTTCGCATCCGGAAAAGCGAGCGCCAGCGTGCGCATGTCATTGAGCAGATTTTCAGGGGCGAGAAAGGCCGAGCTATAGATTTCGCGCGCCCATCCCTCGGGGTCGATCAAAAAGACCTTCAACATGTGACTGATGACGCCCGATCGTCGACCTGCGGGGTCCAGCACATAATCGACGTCCTGCCCCATCGCGTGCAAAAGCGGCGCAAGCCGCTCTTCGGATTGACCTGTCAAGAAGTGCCAGGGCGGTTCGCCGTCGCCCTCGGCCGACGCCAACAGCCGCAGCGCCGCCGGCGTATCGCGCGCGGGGTCCAGGCTCAGGAAGACCAGGCGTAATTTTCCTGCGAGCAAAGGATCGGCGGCCGCCGCCGTTCTTGCCGCCTCGAAGATCGACCATCCGACGGGACAACCTCCCGGGTCATCACAATGGCCATAGAAGAAACCGAGGGCCGTGATCGCACCCGTCACATATGTCGAAAGCGCCACCCGCTTCCCGTCGGCGTCGAGCAAATCCGCCTCAGGAACACGCTGAATGCGTTGCAGGACATAGCTTCCCGGCCGAGGCAGATTAGCGATAGCCGGAGCGAGGGATTCCGCGCCGGCGTGACCGATCGTCATTATTGACGCGAGCGCACTCACGCCGAAAGCGACGACGCGCAAGCAAGCGCCCTCGCCTTTCCGGCGCCGCGCGCTCACTTTGCTTGCGTCCTCTGCGCGCGCGCGGTGAACTTCATGTGATGGGCGCGCCCAAGTCCTTCCTTATGGAAGTCGATGGCGAAGGTTTCCTTCAATTCCTTGCCATCCCAGGCGTAGCCTTTCAGAAACTGTTCGTTGTCGGCGTCTTTCTTGTCCCAATTGGCGAGGAGCGACGAGGTGAAGTACACGCGCCTGCCATCCCAGCTTTGCGAAACCATATTCACTTGCGCGCCGATCTTCTTGGAGTAGACCTGCTTCGGCGCTTCCGGATTGGAAAGGTCGAAAAGCCGCGTCGTTCCATCCATGAAGGTGTTCACCCATAGCGAGGAAGCGTCCGACGCGATGGAAATGTCGACAGGTAGTGGAATCTTGGCAGGATCGCCGATCTCGGCGACCGGCCGCGCCTGCCACTCGCGGTTCTCGTCCTGTTTGACGAGATAGAGCTTGGACGTGAGGGCGCTGGCGGTGATCGCCCAGTCCGATCCCGGCTTCAACGCCCAGCAAATCTCAAGCGGCGCGCCGGGAACCGAGAACACTTTCTCCGGCGTCATCGCCTTGAGATCCCAAAGCACCATCGTGGCGCCGAAATTCTTCATCGCGGCGCTGTCCTCAATGAGCCGGGACAGATCCATCATATAGTTGGTCCAACCTGTGAAGCTTGATGTCAACATGCGGTTCTGGCCTGGGTTGATGGCGATGTCATAGCCATAACCGTCTCCGCCCTTGTCGAGCGGCATCGGCGTCGTCGATACGACATCGCCGGCGTTGTTATATGTGATCAGCCCGGTCACGCCGCCGTGATCATGCTTGTTCGAAAGCGCCTGCACCAACATGCGGCCCGGAAGCGCATAGAACGTATGCGGTCCGACATAGCCCGTGCTCTCGGCAAGGTTATCGATCGTCTTGACGAGCTTCGGCTTCGAGGGGTCGATCCCGACGTCGAATATAAAAATACGATTATCGTCGAGCCGACCGGCCCAAAGGTACCGGCGATCGTCGGTAAAGCCCATGTGATGCGCCTCGCCGCGTCCGCCGACCGAAATCGTATGGATCACCTTTCCAAAGGTCGGGGATCCCGGAATGACGTCGACCGTCACGAGCTTGTCCGATTCGTCGCCGACGCCCCGCTCGCCGAGCGTCCAAACGTGCAGAAATTCTTCCTGTCCCTTGATAAGGCCCGTCATGAATGGCGAATTGCAGGTCTCGTCGGCGCGCGCAGGCGCTAAAAAGTTGTCGGAGAGCGCCACTCCCAATATCCAAAGGCCGAGGAGCGACCATTTCGACGCGCTGCGTTGAATCGTCGAAAGTTCCATGTTCACCTCCCTGCGTGGATCCTGCATTTCATTTAGGGCGGAGTTCTGATGAATCGCGCGGCCCGTTTGATTGTGGCGCAATAACGCCAAACAGGATGTCGTCGAGACCGATAACGGAGACGATAGGGCCGGTTGTCTCACTTTGACAAGTGACTCAAGGTTTGGCGAAGAGAAACGAAAAGCAGCGTGTTCGCCGGTGAAGGTTTCGAACGCATTGCGATTAGCATATGCGTGGCAGTTGCTCGCCGGCGAGCCAGTCCACGATGCGCATTCCGCCGAAAGGCGACGTCATCTGCACAAAGCGTCGGTCATCCTCGACAGCAACGCCAATCGCAGCCGCCTCCCGGCCTAAAGGATGGGCGCACATGGCGGCGACGACATGTTGCGCCACGTCAGGCGCAACGACAGCGACCAGCTTTCCTTCATTCGCGACATTTAGAGGATCGAGACCAAGCAATTCACAGGCGGCGGCGACCTCTGGCCGAACGCGGATCTTAGCTTCCTCGAGACGAAACCCGACGCCAGACTGCTGCGCAATCTCGTTGAGGGTGGCCGCGAGACCGCCGCGGGTCGGATCGCGCATGAGACGCAACGCGTCGCCTCCCGCCTCGATCATATCGGCGACCAGCCCGTGCAACGGCGCTGAATCCGACAGGAGTTTACAGTCGAACGCGAGGTTCTCGCGGGTCGACATTATGGCGACGCCATGATCGCCGAGCGTGCCGGAAAGCAGGACGACGTCGCCCGGCCGCGCCCGATCGCCCGAAAGCACGAGCCCATCGGGGACGACGCCGACGCCAGCCATGGAAATGAACACGCCGTCGGCCTTACCACGTTCGACAACCTTTGTGTCGCCGGCAATGACCGGCACGTTTGCCGCGCGCGAGGCCCGCCCCATGCTCTGCGCGATGCGCTCGAGATCAGCGAGCGGGAAGCCCTCTTCGATAATGAAACTTGCCGAAAGATAGAGCGGCCGGGCTCCGCACATTGCGACATCGTTGATTGCGCCATGCACCGAGAGGGATCCGATGTCGCCGCCCGGAAAGAAGAGGGGCGAAACGACGAAAGCGTCGGTCGACATCGCCATGCGGCCGCTTGCGACGTCGAACACCGATTGGTCATTGCCGCTTCTCAGCCAATCATTATCGAACGCGGCGTAAAAAATTTCGTGGACGAGCTGCGCCATCGCGCGTCCGCCCGCCCCATGGGAGAGATCCACGCGCCCCTTCGCGACGTCGAGCCGTCCGCCGAGAAACTTGGGCGAATTCACGACGCGATCCTCTCCTTCGTGGAAAAGCGGCGATAGGTCCAATGCGCGGCGCAGGCGCCTTCGGAGGAAACCATGCAGGAACCCATCGGGGATTCCGGCGTGCATACCGTTCCAAACAGCTTGCACTCTATTGGCTGCTTCGCGCCGCGCAGTACCGCGCCGCACTCACACGCGGGATTATCGCGCGCCGCCGGGGCCTCCGCGTCGAAGCGGCTTTCCACGTTGAACCCGGCATAGCGCGAACGCAAACGAAGCGCGCTGTCCGGGAGCGCGCCCAGCCCGCGCCATTCAAAGCTCTCGGTTGTTTCGAATGTCTCCGCCATAAGCGCCTGCGCCTTCACATTTCCTTCCGACTTCACTGCGCGCCCATATTGATTTTCGACCACGTAGCGGAAATCGTTCGCCTGCCTGAGCAACATGACGATCGCCTGCATTATGTCGAGCGGCTCAAATCCCGCGACCACTACGGGCTTGCGAAATTGACGGGCGACGAAGTCATAGGGACGCAAGCCGATGACAGCCGAGACATGTGAAGGACCGACGAAGCCGTCGAGCCGCAAATCGCCGTCGCAGTCGCTTTCTAAAATGGCGCGCATTGCCGGCGGCGTGAGCACATGGTTGCAGAAAACGGAAAAGTTCGAGAGCTTCTTCCGAATCGCAAAACTTATCGCCATCGCGGTCGGCGGCGCCGTCGTCTCGAAGCCGATCGCGAAGAAAACGACCTCGCGCGTCGGCTCAGATTCGGCGATGCGTATGGCGTCCAATGGGGAATAGACCATGCGAATGTCGGCTCCCGCCGCCTTCGCTTTCATTAAACTCGCGCCCCCGGACGCGGGCACACGCATTAAGTCGGCGTAAGTGCAGAGCGTCAAACCGGGACGCTGTGCGAGGCGGATCGCCACATCGATGCGATCGACAGGCAAAACGCATACTGGGCATCCCGGCCCGTGAATCATCTGCACATTCGAAGGCAGCAGGTCTTCGATGCCATATCGCGAAATCGCATGCGTATGGCCGCCGCAAAACTCCATGAAGCGATATTGGCGATCATCGCGCGCCTCCTCGGCGATGAGTCGTGAAACGCCTTTCGCGAGCGTGCTGTCGCGGAATTCGTCGATGTATCTCATCACGGCCGCCCCGCCATCTCGGCGAGCATCTCGAGGGTCTTTTCTGCTTCGCGCGCGTCGAGCTTGGTAAGCGCGAAGCCGACATGCAAGATCACATAGTCGCCAACGTCGATGTTCTCGACGAGCGCGAGCGAAACGGTCTTGGTGACGCCTCCCAGCGACACTTTCGCCATATCGTCAGGCAAAATCTCTGCGATGCGCACTGGAATCGCTAGGCACACGGGATAACCCCCCCGTCTTTCGCGGATAAACGCGCCAGCGCCGCCTGTCCGAGAGAAATCCCGCCGTCGTTACAAGGCACGGCGCGCGCGAAGACCGGCGACAGTCCGCTCCGCCGCAACGCCTCCGCCACTCCCTCGGACAATGCCCGATTCATCATGCAGCCGCCGGCGAGAATGACTCGCGTCTCGCCGTAAACGCGCGCGGCGGCGGCAATCCAGGCCGCGCAGCCGTCAATGAGCGCACCGTGGAAATATTCCGCCGCCTCCCGGGCGGTTGGCCGCTCATCGACGATGAAGGATAGCGCTGGCGCAAAATCGAGAACACCATCGCGCAATGAAAAACCGTCAGTCATATGGCGCGGCGCGTCAACGAGCGATTCGAACCTCATCGCGGCCTCGCCGTCGTAGCGCTGTTCGACACAAACGCCGGCGAGCGCCGCAGCGGCGTCGAAGAGCCTGCCCATGCTCGTTGTCGTCGGCTCCTTGCCATAACGCAGCCGCTCAACGACCTTCGACGCGAGCGGCTGCGGAAACAGTCGCGCAGCGTCGTCGAGACGGGAGATCGCCGAGAGCGCGGCCACACCCATTCGCCAGGGCTCTCTGGCGGCGCGATCGCCGCCAGGGAGCGCGAGCGGCTTCAGATGACCCAGGCGGCGCCAATGCGCACCCTCGAGGCGCATCAGCTCTCCGCCCCATGCGCCGTGGTCGTCTCCCAGGCCATAGCCGTCGAGCGCGACACCGAGACAGGCGTCGCTCGCCCCATGTTCCGCGGCGATCGCGGCGATATGCGCGGCGTGATGCTGCACCCGCACGATCGGCAATCCCATCTCCTCGGCAAGACGCGTGGAATGGAAGTCGGGATGCAGGTCGCAGGCGACGCGCTCGGGGCTGACGTCGAGCAATGTCAGCAGATGCCGCGTCGTCTCCGTATGAAACCGAATGGTCTCGACGGCGTCGAGATCTCCGATATGCTGCGACACGAATGCTTCGCGGCCCCGCGTCACGGTCACTGTCGTCTTCAGGTGCGCGCCGACGCCGACGACGCAAGGACCATCGGCGCCCAGATCAATGGGCTCGGGCGCGAAGCCGCGCGATCGTCGCAGATAAGCGGGCGCACCATCCACGATTGCCGCGACGGAATCGTCGGCCCGAATGACGATGTCGCGATTATGGCCGACGATGAGATCGGCGACTCCCGAAAGCCGGCGGCGCGCGTCTTTTTCATCAACAACGAGCGGTTCACCGTCCGGATTGGCGCTTGTCGCGACCAGGATGAAATCATTTGGCGCCTCGCGGCAGTCGCGCCCCGTCGGGAAGCCGGCGGCCGCGTGAAAGAGCAGATGATGCACCGGAGCATAAGGGAGCATGACGCCGAGTCGCGAAAGTCCAGGCGCGACGGCGGGAGCCAGGTTGCGCTTGGCCTTCATCAAGACGATCGGCGCCGCCCGGTTGCGAAGCAGCGCGATCTCCGCCGCTGTTGGATCGACGATGGCGGCGAGGGAGGCGACATTGGCCGCCATGACGGCGAAGGGCTTTGAGTCACGTGCTTTGCGCCGGCGAATCTCGCGGACGGCGTCTTCGTTGCGCGCGTCGCACATCAGATGATAGCCGCCCACTCCTTTCAGCGCGACGATTTCGCCCCGCTGCAACGTCGCACAGATCTGGGTCGGCTCAAGACTCAGTCTGGGGCCGCAGCTCGCACAGGCGATCGCTTCCGCATGGAAACGGCGGCTTGCCGGATCATCGTAATCCGTCGAACAACTCGCGCACATGCGGAAATTGGACATGGATGTTCGCGCGCGATCATATGGCAAGACTGCGGTTACGGTGAAACGCGGCCCACAATGGACGCAGGAGACGAAGGGATAGAGGTGGAACCGGCTCCCGGAGTCGAAAAGATCGTCGAGACAGGCTTCGCATGTTGCGGCGTCGGCGACGATGCGCGTATTCGCCTTGCCGCTCGCGCTTTTCTCGATGACGAAGACGCGATCGCCCCTTGTTGGGACAAGTTCCACGACAATCGATTCAATGCTGGCGAGCGGAGGCGTCTCCTGGCGCAACGCCCTGAGGAAATCCTCGTGCCTTGCGCCTTCGATTTCGAGCAGCACCCCGTCGCTGTCGTTTCGAACGAAGCCCGTCAGCCCATAACGCGCCGCGATCGCGTGGGCGAAGGGCCGGAATCCCACACCCTGCACCGCTCCGCGCACGCGCACACGCCATCGCAGGGAAACGCAGTTGCCGGCAGCCGCGACGATCACGTCTTTCGGCCTCCTGTCGCGTCCACAAACGCCGCGCGCGCCTCGATCCAGGCATAAAACGCGGCCATGCCCTCGCCCGTCGTCGCCGAAACGACGAGCGTTTGCAAATAAGGATTCACCTGATGCGCATTGGCGAGACATCTTTCGACATCGAAAGAGAGATATGGCAGAAGATCGCTTTTATTCAGCAGCATGAGGTTCGCGGCCGCGAACATATCCGGGTATTTGAGCGGCTTGTCTTCGCCTTCCGTCACCGACAGGACAACGACCTTGTGCGCCTCGCCAAGGTCGAAGGCGGCGGGGCAGACGAGATTGCCGACATTCTCGATAAAAAGAATGCCGCCTCGCTCCAGAGCGAGGCCTTCCAGCGCATGGCCAACCATATGCGCGTCCAGGTGACACCCTTTGCCGGTGTTGATCTGAATCGCCGGCGCGCCCGTTGCGCGAATCCTTTCTGCGTCATTGGAAGTCTGCTGATCGCCCTCGATCACCGCTACTGGGCGGTTAACTTTCAGGTCTTCGATCATGCGCACCAGCAATGTGGTCTTTCCCGAACCGGGACTTGATACGAGATTGAGCGCCAGAACGCCATTTGCCGCGAGGAATGCGCGATTGCTGCGCGCATAGGCGTCATTCTTGGACAAAATCTCGCGCTCGATGCGAACGATGCGACTCTGACTCAAACCCGGCGCGTCCAGGCCCGCAGGCCCTTCGGCGAAACTAAGATGTCCGTGATCGTCGCCTAACTGATGAGTATGGCGATGGTCGTGGACCTGCGCCTTGCGAGCCCCACGATGTTTGTGGCGCGCCTCGTCTGGCGCATTCTCCTCACCGTCGACAATGGCCGCGCCGCAACCGCAAACCGTGCACATCAGTCAACCTCCAATTCTTCGACGCGCAACTCGTCGCCCGACGTTATCTCAATATGACGTTCGCCACACTCCGGGCAGGCGCCGAACTTCTCACGGAGCGGCACGGTCTTCGCGCAATCAAGACACCAGCCTTCTCCCGGCAGCGTGATCATCTCCAGCGCCGCGCCATCCGCCACCGAGCCGCGCGAAACGGCGTCAAAGCAAAACCGCAAAGCCTCTGGCGCGACTTGCGCCATGGCCCCGATGTTCAACCTAACGACGCGAACGCGCGTGAAGCCCTGCTTGCGGGCCTCTTCGGCGACGATCTCCATCACGCTCCTCATCAGAGCCAGTTCGTGCATTTGTCCCGCGTTCCAATCCGTCGCTGCGCATCATCTCTGATGATAGCGCCGGAGTCGAGCGGCTCCCTGCAAAGGCGCCTCGCCTGACGCGCCAAGCGGCCGAGGCGGCGACCGCCTTGCGCATCGGCCCAGCAAAGCCATCGCATTCGTCCGTGAAGGCTACGCTACAGTGCCTCGAGAGAGACCGGGAGGCCATTTCGGGAACGCAAGGTCAAATTCGTCGCAAGTGAGATCCGGTGCTGCGCAATTGTCTTGAAGCGGAACGCCCGAATGAGCGTCGCAAGTATTACGACCATCTCGATCATGGCGAAACTCATTCCGACACAAACGCGCGGGCCGGCCCCGAACGGCAAAAAGGCGCAACGGTGACGCGCTTTCGCCTTATCCGGCCCAAAGCGGTCAGGATCGAAGCCATGAGGGTCGTCCCAAATCATCGCGTGACGATGCACACACCAACTCGCCACAATCACCAATTCTCCCTCTGCGAGATCAAGTGGGCCGATCGTCACATTCTCGCGGGGCTCTCTGCCAACGCCGATGGCCGGCGGAAAAAGGCGCATGGCCTCCTGGAGCGTTTGTCGAAGAAAAATCAGCCGGTCGACGTCCTCCGCGCTGACATCGCGCGCGCCGACCACACTTTCGACCTCCGCTCGAAGGCGTTCCTGAGCGTCTTGATCCTTCGCGAGAATCCACAAGGTCCAGGCCAAAGCCGTCGCTGAGGTTTCGTGGCCCGCGACCATGAAAGTGTAGAGGTTGGAGATGAGTTCCTCATCGCTCATCTCACGGCCGGTTTCAGGGTCCCTTGCAGAAAGCAACAGCGCCAGAAGATCGTTCGAGTCCGTCGTCTCCCTGCGCCTGTGCGCGACAAGGCGCGCCGTCGCCTCGTGAAGCCAACGCACGCTCGCCGCCGTCTCCCGCGATCCGGGAAAAGGCAATGCTTCCGGAACGCCGATGCGCGCGTAGAGGAATCGCCAGGCGGTCGTCGAGAGCGCGGGATTGAGCGCAGAGAGAAATTTCTGTCGGTCGAGCGACTCCGCGCCCGGCCCCAATATCGCCTGAAGGATGATGGCGAAAGTCACCTGCGACATGGCGGGCGCGACATCGACCACCATCGCCTCTCCCATCCGACGCCATTTCTCCGCCTGCGCCTGCGCGCAATCCGAGAAGGTCGGGACAAGCGCCAATAGGCTCTCATGTCGAAAGGCGGGCGAGACGGCCCGGCGTTGCCATCGCCAGTTCGCTCCCTCCGCGAAGAAGATGCTCTCGCGGTTCGCAACATTGGAAAGGGCGCGGTTCTGAAAGCGATCGCGTCTGAATTTCTCCGCACGGGTAAGGAGAACATCCTCGATCAACACCGGATCCGTCAGAAGAAGCGTCTCGCGCAGAAGCGGCCAGATTCCGCGCATGACGGCATGCCCGTCCCGATAGGCCTCCGGGGGCCAGTTTTCGATCATATTCGTCGCGGCCGCGCGCAGCGACGGGCGCTCCCGCGGCTTGAAGGGAAGGAAATCAGGATCGTGGAACATCGTTGACATCCGGCGTCTCGGCGGCGGCGATTTTATCGCCGGCGCGAGGGGCGCGTAAAGCGCTGGTCGGCTTCAGCCGGCGCGCTCTTTCCCGCCGCTTTCCATACGATCTCCGAGCACGCAAGGTTGGGCCTCGCCACGCAGTCGCCACAAAAACATCGCCTGCGCGACACGTCCAGCGCCAAACATCTTCCAGATTGACCGGCGTAATAACCATCAAGCGATTCGGTCCGCTCGACGGTCGACGCTGATTTTTTTGATGCCTATGGCGGGATCGTGAGGGGCGACGTCCATCGCTCGACCTGCGAGCAAGAGGATTCGATGGCCGAAACCACCTTTACAAAAATCAGGAGGAATGCGCTCCCGCTCGCTGCTCTAATGTCGATTGTCGCATCCGCGCATGAGGCGACCGCGCAATCGGTCTCCTATCCGGCCGCTTATGTGCGGAACGCTTATAGCCCGTGGAACACACAAATTGCCGGCAACGCCAGCTATTCCTCGGTTCCCAATCTCACGAATTACTCGATCGGCCTGAACTCCTGGCTCGGCGCGGGCTGGGCGATACCCTTCTACGTCGCCAATCCCAACGCATCGCAAAATCCCGCTCGTCTGAGGCCGCTGCTGTTCAGTCCCGGGGCCTGGCAGAATGTTTATAGCGGCGCCTGGAAGCGATACGGCAATTCATCGGCGGTCGAACAGCAAATCCTCTCGACGGCCTCAACGAATTTCACCCTCTATCAGAACAGATACACGGGGAATCCCTATTCCTCGCTCTCGACGACCTCCTGGGTTTTGCCGGCAAGTTACAATGGCCTGGTCAATCCGCCTGGCGGCGCGCAATTCTATTTCTCGACCAACATGCAACCCGCGAGCGCCGCCGACGGCCATATGGCGGTCCTGCAGCCAAACGGCAAGATTGTGGAGCTTTACGGCGCGATCATGCTGAGCACGGGCCAGGTCGTCGCCCTTTCCTATGGCGTCACCGACCCCAATAGTCTTGCCGACGGCAGTCAGAACGGTCAGACCGCGTCGATGTTGCCGAGCTACGCCGGGCTTGTTGACGACTTCGAGGCGAGTGTCGGCGTCATCAATCACGCCATGGCGATCACCGTTCCGCCGGCCTTGCTGAAGCCGGCGGCCGTTTATCCCGCCTACGCCTTCGATCGCGACGCGACCACAAACGGAAATCCCTATCGCGGCGTCTTGCCGATGGGCTCGCGCTTGGCGCTCCCCTATTCCGTCAGCATTTCGTCGCTCGGTCTCCAGACCAAGGAAGGCGCCGCCATTGCGACCGCCGCGCAAAAATACGGCTTCTATGTCGCAGATCGCGGCGGCGGCGGCGTCACCATCCGCGCCACCGCCAATCCAACGACGACCAATGCCGCCATTCGCGCCTATAATTGGCCGTTGCAGTCCGACCTGAACAAAATCATCGCCCGTCTCCAACGCGTCAATTAGCGAAACCCGGGACGGACAGAAGCGGCGCGACCGCGAACGTCAGTTCTCGGATGAAAATTTATTACCCTGATATTTCATTGTGCTCCGCGCGGCTCCGAACCGGCGGAGTTAGGTCCCAGCGTGTCGCCCGGCGCAGGCACTAAGGGAACTGTCAGAAGAACGGGGATACCGAGTTTCTTTTCGATCTCGGCGGACGCAAGGAACCCGCGCCGGACGAGAGCCGATATCCAGGCCGCCAGCGCGCCTGCGAACAAGCTGAGCAGCGCGCCCGACACGAGAATGAGAACGCGCGTATTTGCAGGACTGAGCGGCGCCTCGGCCGGTTCGATCACGCGAATGTTTGCCGTCTTTTTCTCCAGGAGGGTTTCTTCCAGCTTTCGTTGATCCAATAGCTTCATTGTCGAGCGGTACGTCTCCTCTACTAGTTTTTGTTGGAGATCGAGCCGTGCAAGCTCGCCTTCGCGCTTGTCGAGATTCTTTATTTGCTCGTCGAGCTGGGCGAGCTGCTTTTGGTCTATATCGCGCCGGGCCGAATTCGCCCTTAGATCTTGATCGGCGCGCGATCGCTCGATTTCCATGTTTGAGAGAACGCTCGGGGAACCGCGCCTGATCGTGGTCACGCTGTCGTGATAACGAACCGTGTCTGAAGGCTGCGCCTCCAGCGAATTTTTCAATACATCTAAACGCGCGGCGGTTTGAGAAATCGACCTGTTCGCCGCCTGAAGATCGTCTGAAATCTGCGCGCGCTGGTGCAATAATATGTCGCGTTGCACCGCGTAGTCCGAGATGTCGTTCTTTGTCTTGAAATCCGCATATTCCTTTTGCGCTTTGGCCAATTTGTTTTTGAGACTTTCGACCTGCTCATTCATTGTCGCCGACTGCACGTCTCTGAACAATAAAGCACGCTTTTCAATGTAGGTTTTGACGAGACCATTGACGACTTCGGCGGCGAGCGCGGGATCGCCGTTGCTAAAAGTTACGAAAATCACATTGCCGGTTTTATCGGGAGTGACGAAAAAATTCTTGGCGAACTCGTTGACGCCAACCTCCAGAGGATCTGCCTCAGGCGCAACCGGGATATGGAGAAGCGTAAAAAGCCCTCTCGTCGTCGTTCTGAATACGTCGATGATTTGCCCGAGCGGCCCTTTGCGAGACAAGTCGGGAAATACTTTCGCCAAACCGATCCTTTGAAGAGTGGCTTTTTGCAAGGGACGGCTCTGGAGAATTTCGACCTCGTTTTTGAGCACGGCGTCGCGTTCAAGAACGATCGACGACGACCTCGCCTCTTCGCCGGCCGCATGAGGTGAATATTCCTGCGAAAGCAGAACGAGAATCGAGGAACTCGCGACATACTTCGGCTTGGTCACAAAGGCGAGCGCAATGGCCAAAGCCAAGGTCGCAAGAATCGTTGTAGCGATAACGCGCCGGTCTCTCACGAGGCTTGACAAGGCGACCTTGAGGCCGCTGGCGGCCTTGCTTGAAAAACTCGGCGCCGGATGCGTTTGCCCCGCCTCCTCATTAGCCAAGAACTGGTCCATCGACCATTCTCCATTCGGGTTCCGCAGTATGCATCAATGTGTCATCAGCTCGTTACGCGCGTCACCACGCTTATCGGCCGACCGCTGTCATTCTAGCCAGCTCGTCGTCACGTCCATGGCCCTGACCCGTGACGCACAGACCGAATGGTAAAGCGCATCGTACATGCGCGCCACCGCGCACCAATCTGGATGGCGAAGCTCAGCAAGCGCTTCCTTTACGCCAATTGCGCGTTCGGGATCGGCAATCATCTGGCGCAGAATGTGGCGAAGACCCGCGACGTCCTGCTTCTTGAAATAGAGACCCCAATCGCCAAGGACGGCCCGATTTTCCGTGATGTCGCTTGCAATGATCGGCAGACCGAATGATATCGCCTCCAGCAACGCCATCGACATGCCCTCGATGTAAGACGGCAGGACAAACAGATAAGCGTTACTGAAAATTTCAGCGAGCTCAGCCCCTGAACGGTGGCCGACAAAGCAAACCTTCTCGGGATTGGCGCGGCTTTTCAGATCGTCGAGATATTGCGTCGAGGCGGCTGCGCCCGCAATGACGAGTTTCATGTCGGTTTCGGTATCATTGAATGCGTCAATGAGATCATGACACCCTTTCTCAGGCGTCAACCTGCTCGCAAACAAGACATATCGCTTCGGCGCGAGGCCGAACTCAGCGAGCGCCGGTCCGGGAGGCACAAGCGTCGGCGCGGTCACTCCGTTGGGTATGAATGCGGTCTGCGCCCCATACCGCAAGGCAAAATAATCCTGAAGGTTTTCGGCGACCACGGTCACACGGTCCGCGTTGCGCACAATCGCCTTTTCAGCGAATTTGAGACAGGATCTGGCGACGGCGCCCCATTTGGCGCGTTCATGGTCGAGACCATGAATGGTGACAACCGACTTTTGTCCCAATAGGCCGGTTGCCAGCGTCAGCACTCCGGGGCCGAGCGCGTGGAAATGCACAACGTCATAGCGGCCCATCGCCTGCCAAAGCGCTACCGTGCTCCGGCTGATGGTCTCCAGATATTTTCCGCCTGCTGACCAGGTTTTTATCGAGCGCACATGCGGGTGATCGAATCCAGGCGCGTCGAAGCGCGCAAAGACGTCCACATGGTGGCCCAGAGCCGCAAGATTTGGGCAAAGATCGTCCAGGGATCTTTCGATCCCTCCATAGTTGGTGCCGAGCCCTCGGCTTCCGACCATCGCAATTCGCATCGATCGTTTCCTTCAACACTCAAGGATTGTTTCGCGAGACGCATTTGAAACCCGCGTCAAAACGGGTCGGCTCCTGAGCCAATTCCGCACAGCGATCCCGAAATGAGACCATTCACGTCGCGATTAAACAGCGTTGCGGTAGGCTTTCCGCGAAAACAGGGTCAGAAAGAGAATCCACGCGTCGAATATCAACGACCAATTATCGATGTAGTACAGGTCGTGCTCGACGCGCATGCGAATCTTCTCTGGAGTGTCCACCTCGCCTCTCAACCCATTGACCTGCGCCCAGCCCGTAATACCGGGTTTGACATTATGCCGTCGCGCGTAAAGCGCGATATTGCGTTCGAAAAGCTGGTCATGGGCGAGCGCATGCGGGCGCGGTCCGACAAGCGACATGTCACCGAGCAAAACATTGAAGAGCTGTGGCAGCTCGTCAATGTTACAGCGCCTCAGAATCCGACCAACGCCAGTAATCCTTAAATCGCGCGCCTGCGCTTGCCTGATTTCGCGCCCATCGTCCAACGTCGTCATTGTACGAAATTTGATGATGCGAAAGGTCTCCTGGTTGAAGCCATAGCGCCGCTGAAGAAAAAAGACCGGTCCGCGGGAGTCAAGTTTGATCAGCGCAGCGACGACGACAAAGAGCGGCGCAAGCAGGATGATGCCGAACAAGGCCGCCGCGAAATCGAAGCTGCGCTTGGCCGCAATCTCGAGCACGCTCAGCGGATGGCCGGAAAGACTGAGGCTCGAGATCGACCCCACTCTGTCGATATGCGCATTACTGAAACGATCCAGCACGCTTTCCGGACCAAGATGCACCCGCGCCGGCACGCGCAGGAACGCCGTCACACAGGATTCGATTACGTCGCTGCGCGACCATGGCGCGAGAATGAAGATGTCGTCCGGACGCAACATGCGGGCGGCCGCGGCAGCAAGGATGAGATCGTCCTTCAGCGTCTCCTTGCTATCGCGGAGCGCTATGGCTGCGACGATTCGCATACCAAAATTCCAGGGCTTGTGCCGATAGGTGAAACGCTCGAGATCATTCTCGAAACCCACAAGGAAAACGCGCCTGACGGAGATCCCGCCTTCGGCGACCATCGAGCGATAAAAGGATGAAAGCGTCACGCGCGCGGCGTATATTGCGAGAAATCCAATCGCATAGACGAGAAGGACAACGGCGCGCGAGGGATCGTCTGCGGGCTTGACGAGAAAACTCGCGGTGACAGCCCAAAACACAACGATGGTCCAGAGGCTCAACGAACGCCACGCATGACCGCTCACGTTCAGGTAATTCGAGAACTCATATTCCTTGCGAACCGCATTGGCGATAACGAAGCTGCCAGCAGCGAATGTGCAGAGCTGCAAATTACGCACGAGCGCGTCAGAATAATAGGCGTGATAGAAGCCGCCTTCCCCGTACGCCCAATAGTGATAAATGGACCCGACGACGACCGCTGTCAGAATGATAACGAGAAAGTCGAGGCATCCCGCGGCCACCGACAGAGAAGCGCGCGCGAAAGTCGCCCGCGCTTGCCGCGGCTGCCCATTCCACGACTGCCTCTTTTGCCGCACGGTGGAATCAGAACTCGCCGCCCAACAACTCCGTCCGCGTGAGCTTACTGGCTCGTTGACTCAAGCGTTGCTCCTCAACAAACTGTTAAGTTCGAAATTTCGCAGGCAGGCTCATGTGTTAACCCGCCGTTAATCTCTGAGCAAGGGCCATGCCACCCCATTAACTGTTGACAACAAACGAAAAATCAACTGAGAGCAACTTTCGCCCGTGAATTGAATAGGATGCGAAGTTAACAGCGGATTCGGGTCAGCGCAATCGCTGGCCAATCGTCGCAACGCGTTAACCATTATGGCGATTTGGATCAATTATGGCGAAACCCGAACCGGTTTGCTCAAACGCTCTGAAATCCTTGGCTTTGAACGAGCGCCGCGTGATCGCTGTGGCGATGCGGGATTGTTTTCTTGTCACGCCGCAAAGCGCAATCTGCGCCGAATCGATTTCAGCCCGTCGATAAATCTGGAGCGGAATCGCATTGGCACGAGCGTCGCTCCCGCCGTGAAAGCCGCGCGCCAGTCGATGAAGGGAAGAAGCGGACGAAGAGAAAAAGCCTTCTTCAACAACATACGCGCGTCGTCTGTTCGTCCAGACGTTACGGCCTTCCAAGCCGCGATGCGATAATGCTCCGCGTGCCCTGCGCGAATGATGCGGGACGGCAGGTCAGGCATCGCCGCCCTGATGTAGGCGATCGCTGCATCGGCATTCTCGACGAATTTTTTCGAATTAAACGACAGGCTGCTCGCCCGCAATCGATACAGCGTGAGGGGCTCCCGGATGAGTTGGGCGCGATAGTTCGTCATGTATAAGATGCGGCACCACATCTCGTAATCTTCGCAGCTACGCAGCTCCGGACGAAACAAGCCTGCGATCACGAAACATTCACGCCTGACGATGGGTGTCGAGCCGTTGCCGATATGGTTGCGTTGGATCATATCCCGAAGTGACGGATTTGATTTCTGCGCATGTAAGATATTGCCCGTTCGGGCGCCGCCATCGGTAAGATATTCAGAATCGCTGAAGCTGATTCCGACCGTTCGATCACTCAGCATCAACTCAATCTGCCTGGTCGCCTTCTGCGGCAACCAAAGATCGTCCCCATCCAGGAATCCGATAAAATCGCCGCGAGAATGACGCACGCCGGTGTTTCGCGCTTCCGAAAGCCCAAGGTTCGCCTGCGTAATGACTCGCAATCGCGAATCATTCCGTTGCGACGAAAGTCGCTCGAGAATCGCGCTGGTTCCGTCGGTGGAGCCATCATCGACGACGATGACCTCGAACGAAGCGAAGGTTTGATCGAGCGCAGAATGCACGGCGTCGGCAATATATGTTTCGACATTATATGCCGGTATCACAATGCTCAATTGCGGGCCGTCCTGAACGGCCTCAGCTTTGGCGTCAAGTTTTGGCGGCGGCGAAGCTGTGATTGTCATCGATACGCCTCGTCGTTTGATAAAGCCGTCTCATCGGTCGGAGGCAGGGAAACATGCGCCGAGAAATCCTGCGAGCGAGCCGTCAAGGCGTGCCGCATCTGGCGATGAGTCACACGCGATTGCGCGGGCGCGGCCGCGAGACAGGCGCCGATCCATGTGAAGAGATAGAGGCAAGGCGCCGTTAAATTGTAAAGCGCCTCGTAGGGACTATACATGACGAGACATAGCCCCAACGCCAACGCGCTGAGCGTTTTCTGCTTCTGCGGGTCGTCGTTCGGCAGGGTCACATATCTGTACAGCAACCCGAGAACGGTGAGTGCGAGAGCGACGCAGAAGGCCGCAAGGGTCGGCGCGCCCCCGGTGTAGGCAAGACCATAAATTGACGAATGGCTGCCGATCGGAAGCGATTCCTTGGCGTGAACGGATTCGCCTACCCAGCCGTTGCCGATGATGGGAGACTTCAGGAAGCCCTCCCAGCTCTTTTCATAAATAAGGTCGCGGGCCATGCTCGACCCTGCTCGCGCGCCTTTTATCTGCTCCTTCGCTTGTAAAAGCCCGTCAAGAGAGTAACCGGCGAGAGACACCGCGAAAAACAACAAGGCCAAAACGCCGACAACGCCGACCTGCCACTTTCTCGACAATCTCAGGAAGGCGGTCGCCACCCCGACAACGACGAGCGCACCCATCGCGATACGGCTCACGCTGGCGACGATCGCGACAACGCCGCCGACGACGCCGATGAGACGCCAGCGTAAATCGCGATCAAGTACGCTGATGAAGACGACGGTCAGTCCGCCGAGGCCAAGTCCGGTCGTCCATGGATAAAAGAGAACCAGGCGCATCCCGGCGCTTCCCATTGTCTCTTCGGTCTGGAAAAGAACGACGCTGGTGTAGGACATCAATACGACGTTGTCGGGAATGCCGATCACCATCTGCAGCGGCGTTGGAACAATGTAGGCGGCGTCGAGGCCGATCATCCTCAAAAGCGCGGCGAGGGCCGCAAGAACGATGATATAACCCCCTAATCTCGCCAAGGCCCGGACAACTGGATCGCCATCCAGTCGATGCGCTGCTCCTGCCGCAATCGCGATGGCGCCAAGGATCCAGCCGATTACGCTAAATCCGATCATTCCTCGCAAACCCTGCCCGAGATCGTGCAGGGCTATTCCATTCAGAAGGGCGGCGCACGCCTGCGACACGCCAATGCTCGTCCAACTGAGAACCACAGCGTTGACAAGCAAGCCGCGTGGCCATCGCTCCAGAACGAGTTTAACGAGCAGCGCGACGCCGCCGAAAACCACCACGCCGAGCAGCCACAGCAGAGGGATAAAAAACATATATGAATTGAAGAGCTCGGCGCCGGTCAATTGACGTCGAGCGAAGGAAGGAAAGCGCTTCTTTTGAGAGGCTCGATTGTCAAATGACGCCAGCGATCTGCCTCGACCCGTCTCTCGCGCGACTGCGTGAGGCCTGACGCTTTTTTCTGTGACGTCTGTTCGAAACGCCGTCATGTCGCAAGAGGCCTTGTCGCAGGCGCGGGAGCGTGATGATCTCGGCGGATCGACTCCGCGAGTTTGCGCGTGAGCCAGGTTGCAATCGCCGTATGTAGGATCATCCCGATCACTCCGCCGAACACCCCGAACAGCCAGATGCCGCCCGGGATGATGAGGATCGCCAGAACCGCCCGTATGAGCGAGACGCGGTTGGTTTCCATGATCGCGCCAATCGCCCGCAAATAGGCGTCATAAAGGAGCAAGAGGTAGCGGAGCGGAACGCTTGTGAGCAGCACCGGCGCCAATATCGCAAACCGGGGCGAATGATATACGAACACGCCGAGAAAGACGGAGAGCGCGACAACCGCGACCATTGCGATCCCGCCAAGCCGCAGCATCAGGCCGCGCAGGCTTTCGAGGCTGCGTCGCGGCGCCGCGACCAGCCCGGGGTACTTCGCCTGCATCAAAGTCCAGGCTGGCGTATCGCTCACCGTGAGCATTTGGCGACAAAGCCCGAAAAGACCGAGATCCGCGCGATCCAGAATATACGAAACGAAAAATACGGAAAGCTGATCTGTAGAGAAGTTGATGAAATCCGCAGTCAGGAAAACCATCCCCTCTTTCACATGCTTCCAGAAAAGTCTCAGCCCGACCCCGTCGCGCGGAAGGATGAAAAACGCCAGATACGTTCCGAGAAAGCGACAGACGCATAAGATCAGCGCGAAGCGCACGAAGTCTGGCGCGATGATGGCCGCGAGCATGAGGCCAACAAAATTCGCCATCGGCGGAATGATTGCCTCTGCTGGTCGCCCCCCCAGAATTTGGAGCGCATTCACGACTGAAGCTTGCGCGAAATAAGGTCCAGCGAGCGCCAGCAGGACGATCACTCTCGCTTCTTCGTTATTGCGGCCCGTCATTGCGGCGAAGGCCAATAACAATGGCAATGAGAGCGGCACGACGACCAATGCGGCCGTGAAACCGATGCCGTTCTTTACGGGCAAAGGCGCGTCCGTTCGCGCGAATGTGTACATCAACCCGAAAGTGCCCAGCAGCGCGAGCAGCGCCACCATCGTCGTGGCAAGAGCAAGCGTTCCCGCGGCCTCGAGACCAAAACGGCGCACGATGATGATCGACAAAAGGAAGCCATTCAGATTTTGTAAGATTCGGGACATCAAAACGAGCCCGGCTTCCCGTCCGAAATGGACCGAGACATGTCGCGCCAGTGCTTCCGCCCTGCGCAGGAGACCATTGATGTCGATCATGACGGTCGATCCGGCCTATCAGCGGCTCAAAGGGAAAGAATGCTCGATAATCCTGGCGCCGCGGCGTCTCATAGGTATCGACTGAGCCAGGCTGGCAGATAACTGCGTTCCTGATTGAAGACCGCTCCGACCAACTGCCCCCCCGAACTTTGCAGCAGATTTTTGGCGTCGATCACGTCTGTTTGGGAGGTCGTCTCGGCCCTGACGACAAAGAGCGTGGCGTCGCTTTGTCGCGCAAGCGCTAACGAAATTGGCGCGCGCAACACGGGAGGGCAATCAAGGACCACGACACTGTATTTCTGCTTCAGCCGCTCGAAAAGCGCCTTAAGCTGCAACGACGAGATTGAGAGCCGCTCCAGACCATCTTTCGAAAGATATGCGTAGTGGACGCCAGTCGTATCGCGATCGTCGATAACAGCCTCCAATTCCACGCCTTGAGCGTGGGCATCGACCAATGACAGCCAATTGTGTCTGCGCGAGGGATCTACCGGCGTACAGTCGATGAAAAGGACTGATCCACCGAGCTGCGCCGCAGCCTCCTTGGAAAATCCTGCGGCAATCGAACTGACGCCCTCTGCCTCAACGGAGCCGACAAATTGCAGAACGTAGGGCTCGTTGCGGACGTTGAGCGAGCTTATGGAATAAAATAACTGAGGAAATTCAAAAATTCGGCGAGACTGGTCGATAGCCGGCGCAAATTTGGCGATGAGCGGCTGAAGATCCAACGAGCTTGGCGGCAAACCTAGAGCTTTAGAGATCCGCGAAACGATTGATTGCACACGCCTCTCCGTCCACCGCAATAGCTTTGCCGCCCCCCCCCGGGCTGTCTGAGGATTTTTGCGCTCTTGCGCAGCGCAGTATTCCTGAGTTTTGCTAGAGAATCAAATACGTTAAATCGAAAGCTCGCCCTTTGGGAAATTAACGCTAAGTCGCGTCGTTGCGCCCCGCCGCGCACGATGCTGCCACCTTTAGGAGCTGCGGTCGGCGGACGCAGAAAAGCCCGGCTTTAGCTGGGCTTTTCGCGACCGTCGACCACAACAGGGTTGCGCCAGTATTTCCGATGCGACTTTCCGTCCTGCCTTAATTTGGCAGGGCGAAGACGGTGAGGACGCCGCCGAGGGCGGTGTAGTTGGCGAGGGAGGCGTAATTGCCGACCGCGCCGAGGCCTTCGTTCGACTTTGAGAGGCCGGCCGCCAGGCCAATGCCCGCCCAGCCGCCGACGCCCGAGAGCACCGCGACATATTGCTTGCCGCCTGAACTCATAGGTGATCACATTGCCGATGATCCCCGACGGCGTCTTGTATTTGTAGAGCTCCTTGCCGGTCTTCGTGTCGACCGCCTTCAGATAGCCCTCCAGCGTCCCATAGAAGGTCACGCCGCCGTCCGTCGACACCGCGCCGCCCCAGGCCGAGAACTGCTCCTTGTTCGACCACACGATCTTGCCGACCTTCGCGTCCCACGCAATGAAATTGCCCGTGTGGGTCGTGCCGTCGCCCAGAACCTTCCCCGCCGGGAACATCTCCAGCGTCGCCCCGACATAGGGCTGGCCCGCCGTGTAGGACACGCGGAACGGCTCATAGTCCATGCACACATGGTTCGTTGGAACAAGGAACAGCCCCGTCGCCGGATCGTACGACGCCGGCTGCTCGTCCTTCGACCCAAGCGCCGCCGGGCAGACGCCCTGCGTGTTCACGTCCTCGCCGTTCTGCTCCGTCGAATATTTCGACACCACAAGCGGACGCCCATAGGTCTTCGAGCTCTTGTCCTGATCGACCTTCGTCGCCCAGTTCACCGCCGGATCATATTTCTCCGCCACCAGCAACTCGCCGTTGGTGCGGTCCAGCGTATAGGCGAAGCCGTTGCGGTCGAAGTGAACCGCCGTCTTCACCGTCTTCCCGCCAATCGTCTGATCGGCAAGGATCACCTCGTTGATCCCGTCATAGTCCCACTCGTCGTGCGGCGTCAGCTGATACAGCCACTTCACCTTGCCCGTGTCGAGGTCGCGCGCCCACAGCGTCATCGACCAGCGATTGTCGCCCGGCCGCTGCTTGGGGTTCCATGTCGAGGGATTGCCCGATCCATAATAGACAAGGTTCAGCTCGGGATCGTAGCTATACCAGCCCCACGTCGTCCCGCCGCCCGTCTGCCACTGCTCGCCTTCCCACGTCGTAATCCCGGAGTCCTTCTCCACCGGCTTGCCAAGATGCGTCGTCTTGCCCGGCTCGATCAGCGTGTCCGCGTCCGGCCCCATCGAATAGCCGCGCCAGGCCTGCTTGCCCGTCTTCACGTCATAGGCCGTGAGATGCCCGCGCACGCCGAATTCGCCGCCCGCGATGCCCACGAACACCTTGTCCTTGAACACATGCGGCGCCGCCGTCGAGGTCTGCCCCTTCGAGGGATCGCCGTTCTTCACCGACCACACGACCTTGCCGGTCTTGGCGTCCAGCGCCACCAGCGTCGTGTCCGCCTGCGCCAGGAAAATCTTGCCGTCGGCATAGGCCAGGCCGCGATTGACCGTGTCGCAGCACATCACCGGAACCACCGAGGGATCCTGCTTGGGCTCGTATTTCCACAAAATCTTGTGCTCGGGATCCTTCAGATCCAGCGCATAGACGATGTTGGGGAACGGCGTGTGAAGATACATCACCTCGCCCACGACAAGCGGCGCGCCCTCATGGCCGCGAAGAACCCCCGTCGAGAACTGCCAGACCGCCTGAAGCTTGCCCACATTCTCGCCGGTGATCTGCTTGAGCGCCGAATGACGAAGATTGGCGTAATCCCCCGTCGCAGAAACCCATTGCCGGGGGTCCTTCGACAGCGTCAGCAACGGATCGGCGGAGCCCGCCGCAGACGGCGCGGTGGCGGACGCCGGAGCCTGCGCGACCTTCTGGAGAATGGAATTGACCAGTTTGAGAGCGCTTTCCGTCTCGGCGCGGGGATTGAGCTTCTCAGCGCCCTCAAGCGCCGACGCCGCGTCCTTGATCAGGCCCGCCTCGTCTTTCGGGGCCGACGCTGCAGGAGACTTCGCGGCTTGGCCAGGCGGCAACTGCCAAGTTTGAGCATGCACTCCCCCCGACGCAACCAGCGCCATCGCGCCAACAGAAGCTGTTATCAGCAGCTTACGCATGAGCTTCCCTCCGAATTTGTTCTAAACATTAATGACGGAACCGGCGGCACTCATAGAGCATTTTGGGAAGCGGCGCCAGAGCTCGGCAACACGCGCAATGGGGATTGCGCCGCACGAAAACCGGCCCCGAACATATCGCTCGAGGCCCGGCAAATCCTTATGCTAAGCTTCATTTGGCTCACATCGCGCGCCGGTCGAGCCAAGGGTCGCCGAAGACGCCGTCACGCATCTTGCCGCCTCCGGCGAAGCGTCGACCGGCGCAAAGCGACTTGCGAGACCAGGCGGCAAGCGCTTCTCAAAGATTTCCCCCGAGCGGCTCCTGCGGGACATTCCTTGCCGCGCCGCGAAGGAACAGCGTGATGACAAGCGATCCCGCCAGCCACGTCGCCAAGACGGGACGCCCCGCATCAAACAGGCCCGCCAATCCCGCGATGCTGACGAGCGTCGCTGCGACGGCAAACATCTGACTGACGCATCGCCTGAGCGAATGAGGCTCTGCCGGCGCTTCGGCGGCGTTCGACCCTTCCGGCGATCCTTCGCGCGACATGTCGATTCTTTCATTCTCGCGTTTCGTTGACAAAGTATTTGCGCCAAAAGATTCAAGCGGCCGTTAATCTCTCAAAAGAGCCGGTCTGAATCTGCGTTAAGGCTATTGCGGCGCTTGGGCGTCGACGCGCCATGAACTCACGGGAATCGAACGGCTCTGCCCCGATCCCGACGATGCCCTTTGTGCGCAGATCAATGCGAGATACTGAACGTCACAGAGGCCCCGCAGTTTTTTCGAAACGCTTCTTGTCGGCCTCCATGACACGCGCGAGGGCGCCGCATTTCTGGGGATCGGCAGCGTTGTTGGCCGCGCACAATTGATACGCGGCCAACGACTGTTCATAGGACCCCGCGGCATATTGTTGGCTGGCCACATCCCTCGCCGGGGGCGCGCTGTTGCAACCGCCAAGGGTGGCGACGACGAGCGCGACAGAGGCGCGCGCGGCAAGGGCGAGCGCTGCGGGCGGAATGACAAAAGGCGCGTAACGCATCATGATTTCCGTCATTTCAGCCTGATGCGCGAGGTTGCCCCGTTCGCGGCGATCGCCAGCGTGACTGGGCTCATACAGGCATAGGGAATGTTGACGATCTGGCCGAGCGAAAATGTCCGGCCCGAATACCAGTCGAAGGCTTCGCATGCGCCATTGTTAATGGACACGCCGTCGATCTGGACCGTTTCAACGCCGACAACCACGCATTCGATCCATCGATACCCGCTGAAAGTCTGCAACTGTGGCAAAAAGGCATGCGCTTCCCTGATGGCGCAGGAGAAAGGCGCCGTCCCGGCCGAGGCGGGGCGCGGGCAGGGCGTCAGGCCAATCAGGAGCAAGGTTGCGAGGGCTGCTTTCGTCATATCGCTGATCTCGATTCGACCGGTCCGGTCCGCGCCGCCGATAGAACCGCCAAATGCTTGCCAGCGCAACGGGCCTTCGATACGACCGAGCGTGATCCGAGCGACTGGGAGCGGCGGCGTGGCGGCGATTGAAGGAAGCGAGTTGGCGCTCATGGGCGCCGCGGCGGCTTTGGTTGGCATTGCCGGAGCCGCGCACGCCTTTCACGCGGGGCCGATACCAAGTTTCGCGGCGAGCGCCCTGGCGCTCGCCGCGGTCGCGCATATCATTGGCGAGGCGACGGACCAGGTAGGCAATCATCTGAGCCCGTCGGCGACCGGCCTGGTGCAATCGGCCGTGGGGAGCCTTCCTGAGCTTTTCGTTTGCATTTTCTCCTTGCAGGCCGGCCTGGTCGCGGTGGTTCAGGCGTCGCTGATCGGCTCGATTCTGGCAAATATTCTGCTCGTGATGGGCCTCGCCTTCGTCGTCGGCGGACTTAAGCATGGCGTCCTGATCTTCGACACCCAGTCGCCCCGCATGATCGCCTCGCTGCTCCTGCTCTCGGTCTCCGCCTTGACGCTGCCGACGCTCGCGAATGAACTGCATCTGCCCGCCGCCGCCCATGAGCAGGAACTCTCGGTTGTTTCCGCGATCGGGCTTCTCGCCGTTTTCGCCGTGATGACGAAAGCCATGCTCGAGCAAGGCCAGCGGGCGATTCCCGCCGAGGCTCACGTCCGCGCCCACGCCTGGCCCCTTTCGACGGCGATCGGCGTCCTCCTGCTTTGCGCGGTCGGCTCGGTGCTGGCGTCGGACTGGTTCGTCGAGGCTCTCGAGCCGGCGATCGACACCCTCGGCATCAGCCAGACCTTTGCCGGCCTCGTCGTCGTCGCGATTGCGGGCAACGCCGTCGAAAATATCGTCGGCGTCCGCCTCGCCGCGCAAGGCAGGGCCGACCTCGCCGTGAGCATCGTGCTCACAGCCGCTCTTCAGGTCGCGGTGGTGGTCGCTCCGGTTCTCATCCTCGTCAGTTACGCGATGGGAGGCGTCGCCTTCACCCTCGTCATCCCGCCGATTCTTGTGGCGGCAATGTTTCTCTCCGTCATCGTGGTGACGGTGGTCACGGTCGACGGACGCGCGGACATGGTGGACGGCGCGGCTCTCATCTGCCTTTATGTGATCATCGCGGCGATCTTCTGGTGGGGATAATCGCAGGCGGCCTGCCCGCTAGAACTCGACTTCGAGTTCCTCGATCTCGTCCTTCTCGAGACGCGCCTGGTCGATCCACTCCTGCAATACGGACCAGCCCAGAATACGCTCGCAATAGGCTTGACTGACGGCGTCCACGCTGACGTCATAGGTACGAAAACGCGTCACGACCGGCGCGTACATGACGTCGGCGAGCGAGATCTCGCCAAAGAGAAACGGCCCGCCGTTTTCGGCGAGACACTCTCGCCAGATATGCGTCACGCGGGCGATGTCGCCCTGCGCCTTGGACCAGACTTTAAACTTGGGGAAATGCGCCTTGAGGTTCATCGGCAACGCCGAGCGCAACGAATTGAAGCCGGAATGCATCTCGCCGCAGATCGAGCGGCAGCGGGCGCGGCGCTTGGAATCAGCGGGCATGAGCTTCGCCGCCGGCGCGATTTCGTTGAGAAACTCCCCAATCGCGAGCGTGTCCCAGATCTGAAATCCCTCGTAACTGAGGCAGGGAACGAGAATTGAGGGCGAGAGCAGGAGAATCTCCTCGCGCGCCGCCGGATCGTCAGGGTCGACGACGATTTCCTCGAAGGGCACGCCTGAAAGCTTCATCATCAGCCAGCCGCGCAGCGACCATGAAGAATAGTTCTTGCTGCTGATGGTAAGCGTCGCGACCGTCATCCGTCCTCCCATGCCAATCGCCCGACCTCAGCAGCGGCGCGAGCAAGCCGCGTGCCATTTCTGCGCACGAATGGCACAGGCCTTGCTCCCCGGTTTTACGAAAACCCAAGGGTCCCGCTCCAGCGCATGTATGACGCTTACCAAGCCTATGCCGAACTTAGCGCGCGCGTCCGCCGGGCGGCGTCGGACAACGCACGCATGCTCGACCTGTGGCGAAGTGGGCCAATCGCCTCTCCGCTTCGCTATGCGCACGCCTACCATGAGGTTATCGCGCTCGCGGGCTTCACCCATCGCCGGCCGGACTACGGAATCAGGGAGATTGTGACGGAGGGCGGCGAGACCACGCCGGTTTCCGAAGAAGCCGTGCTGACGACGCCTTTTTGCACGCTTTTACGCTTCTCGCGCGAAAACGCCGGGGATGCGCCGGCCGTTCTGCTCGCCGCCCCCATGTCGGGGCATTTCGCGACGCTGCTGCGTGGAACAGTGCGGACGCTCCTGCGCGACCACGTCGTTTATGTCACGGATTGGCGCAATCCTCGGGACATTTCGCTCGAGAACGGAATATTCGGCTTCGACGACTTCGTCGCCCACCTGATTTCGTTCATCAAGTTTATCGGGCCGCAGTCGCATCTCGTCGCGGTCTGCCAGCCTGCGGTCCCGGCGCTCGCGGCTGTGGCGGTGATGGCGCAGGACAATGATCCCGACCAGCCCGCGAGCATGACGCTGATGGCGGGGCCGATCGACGCGCGCATTTCACCGACCAAAGTCAATGAATTCGCGACGTCCAAGCCGATCGAGTGGTTTCGCACAAATATGATCAGCGCCGTTCCGAACGGTCACGCGGGCGCAGGACGCAAGGTCTATCCGGGCTTTCTCCAGCTCTCGGCCTTCATGAGCATGAACATGGATCGGCATACAAAGGCCTTCGCCGACCTTTTCAAGCACCGGGTCGAGGGAGACGACGCCAAGGCGGACCAGATTCGCGTTTTTTATGAAGAATATTTCGCGATCATGGATCTCGACGCGACCTTTTACCTGCACACAATCGAGACCGTATTTCAAAAACATGCCCTTCCCGAAGGCAATCTGCTTTTCAAAGGGCGGCCTGTCGTCCCCCGCGCGATCAAGAAGACTTTCCTGCTGACCATCGAGGGCGAAAGGGACGATATCTGCGCCATCGGACAGACCCTCGCCGCGCAGGACCTGTGCAGCGGCCTGCGGCCCTACATGAAATCGCATTACATGCAGGCAGGCGTCGGCCACTACGGCGTCTTCAATGGACGCCGCTGGGACAATCATATCTATCCGATCGTGCGCGAGCACATCCGCGCGAGCCTTTGAGCGCTTTTACCAGTATCGCCAGTACGGACCGCCGTAGAACCTGGGGCCGGGATACATCATCATCTGCTGGTAACGGGCGCGCCGATCGGCGGCGCGATCGAGATCGAGATCGAGCAGGCATTTGGAAAATGCATCGGCGCCGCGATGAAAACCGAATGATTTGCAGCGCGCTTCATCGGCCGCGCGCTGTTGCTCGGGAGTTATCGTCTGGCAGCCCCCCAGGAGAAGCCCGAAGGCGAGAGCCGCGACCAATCGTGACGTACGCATCTGTCGATCCTCGTCGATCGCGCGGGGATGCACAGCAAATTCGAGCAAGAAAGTGGCGACTTCGGGGCGCCCCCAGCCGCCTCGGCGCGCACGTTTGACAATTGGCTGGGCGAATTGTCATTTTGGCGCGAGATGGGCCTGCGGCTGCGTCCGGGAAGCGCCCGTCGAGCGCGAAAGGTCGGGGATGCGTGAGATTCTTCAACTCGTGAACGACCTCCCCGAACAGGCGGCGCCGGACAAGACGGCGCTGCTGCGCGAGGGCGAAAAGACCGGCCGGGTCTATGTGCTCGCCGCGGGGCGGCTCGAAGTATTGCGCGGCGGGACGCAGATCGCCGTTCTCGACGAACCGGGCTCGCTCGTCGGCGAAATGGCGGCCCTCCTCGATTCCCCGCATACGGCCACCGTCCTGGCGCTCGGCGAGGCGCGCGTGCATGTGATTGACGATGGCGCGGCGTACTTCGCGTCGCATCCAGAACTTTCCTGGCTCGTCGCCCGCCTGCTCGCGCGTCGATTGAATGCGGCGAGCACCTATCTGGTCGATCTCAAGCGCCAGTTCGCCGGCTATGGCAATCATCTCGAACTTGTCGGCGAAGTGCTCGAAACGCTCATGCACGCGCAGGCGACCGGCTCGCGCCAGGCGTCGGATCGCGACGGTTACGACGGCTGATCGCTTCGGGCTCCGAGGCCGGCAGGCGGTGCGTCAAGCGCCAGGCGGCGGCGGCTCGAACCAGTCCGGCAGGGCGCGCAACGGCGGGATCGGCCGCTGCAAGGGAGCGTCGAGTCGCACCGATTGCGCGCCCATCGCCGAGATCCACAAGGCTTCGCCGATCGCCGTATCGATCACGATACAGGCCGGCGGCGCCCCATACTGGCGGCCCGAGTTGAACACCCATGTTCCGCCGAGGCGATCGGCCCAGGAGCCGTCGCTGACAAATGGCGCTTGATGAATATGGCCCGACAAGACGAGATCGGGCGCATATTCCTCGATCCAGGCCACGAGATCGGCGTCGCCGAAGCTCTGCTTGCCCGACCAGCTTGTCGGCGAGTTGCGCGGCGGGGCGTGATGCACCCAGACCCAGCGCCGGCCCTCTCGCCGCTTGGCGTCTTCCGCAAGCTGAGCGACGAGCCGCTCGCGAACGGCGGGTCCGTCCCACCAGGGGCAGACCGTGTAGAGCGTATCGTCGAGGAGCAACCCGTCTCCATCACACGCGACTCCAAGCTGGCGCAAATCCTCGACCCACTTTGCAACCTTTTCCCCCGTCTCGCTGCGCGCATCGAGATCGTGATTGCCTGTGCAGAAGATCAGCCGCGTGACCGCGCAAACGCGTTGCAGATATTTGCGCACGACGAGCGTCTGCGCGCTGAACGCCACGATCGAGCCGACATCGAGCGCGTCGCCCGCGAAGATGACGAGGTCGAACTTCGGCGCGGCGTCCATCAACCAATCAAATTGCGGCAGAGCGTAATGCAGATCCGAAATGACGAGACAACGCATGCGTTTCCCCTGCCGCCGGAGACGCCGTGAGACCGACGCCTCGCAGGCTTTCGTAAAATGCCGCCAAGGTAAAGCGAAAACTTAGCTTTCAGGGTCCGTTAGGGCAATCAGGGGCGCAATTGCCAGCGGCCGGCGCGGCCCGTAACATGGTCCGGAAAAACAGCGATAATCTCACGATTGGGAAGCGCCATGTCGGCCGGACTCGCCGGAACGCAGCAGGACAACATCTTCACCGGCAAGATCAGCGCGGAATATGACTTGCTGAGGTTGATGTGCCCCAACCATCTGCTTCTCGCCAACCGCCTCGGCGCGACCATCGGCGCCTGGCGGCCGGGGGCGCCGCTCGTCGGCATTGAAATTGGCTGCGGCACGGGGATCAGCACGCACGCCCTGCTTTCCGCGAGAACCAATCTGACGCTCACGGCCGTTGACAGCGCCGGCGAAATGCTCGATCACGCGCGCGAAAATCTCGCCGAGGAGGCGAAGGCCGGACGCGTGCGCTTCGTTCAGGCGGACGCGCTCGCGGCGTTGAAGGCGCTGCCCGAGGCGAGCGTCGACGTCGTCGCCTCCAATTACGCCATCCATAATTTTCCCGATGCGCACCGCGCGGCCACGCTCGCCGAAGTGTTTCGCGTCCTCAAGCCGGGCGGTCTCTTCGCCAACGGCGATCGCTACGCGCTCGACGATCGTGCGGCGCATCTGAGTGACACGCAGGCGATGGTGCGCAGTTGGTTCAAGCTCTTCAGAAAGATCGACAGAACTCGACCTGCTGGAGGACTGGATCGTGCATCTTTCGAGTGACGAGTTGCCCGAGCACATCATGTATTTCTCTCCCGCGCTCGAGAAGCTTTCGTCGCTCGGCTTCAACACGCGCGTCGACTACCGCGACGGAGTCGACACGCTCGTGCTGGCCGTCAAGCCCTAACGAGACCGCCCGTCATTTGTGGTTCGCTCGCGCGAACGGCGCCAAATCGGCTATAGCGCTGGCATGGACCTCGCGCTTCTCGCCCTCCTCGCCGCGTTCGTGACGGCGCTCTGCCAATCGGTCACCGATCTGGGGACAAAGGCTGCGACGCGCGTCGCGGACGATCGGGCCATCCTCGCGGCGCAATGGGTTTGCGCGGCGTCACTGCTCATCGTCGCCTGCCTCATCGCCTATCCCGACCTTTGGCGCGCGCCCGTCGAGACGCTCTCGGCGCTCACCCGGCCCGGCTTTCTGAAACTGCTCGCCTGGTCGGGCGGACTCAATGTCCTGGCCTACGCCTTCTACATTCGGGGATTTCGGCTGTCCGACGCCTCGCTCGTCGCGCCGCTGGTGTTATTGACGCCGGTGCTGATGCTCGTCACCTCGCCGATCATGACGGGCGAGCAGGCGCCGCCCTTGGGAATCTTCGGCGTTCTCTTTACCGTTCTTGGCGTCGGGCTGCTCGACGCCAATCAGGACGGCCGACGCTTCAGCTTCGTCGCCTTTGCAAAAGACGTTGGCGCGAAATACATGCTGGTGACGGCCACAATCTGGAGCGTCACCGCCAATATCGACAAGCTCGGGATCGCCGCCTCGACGCCGCTTCTGTGGATCGCATCGGTCACTTGCGTCATCGCCTTCTACGCCCTGCTCTATTGGGCGACGGGATCACGCCGGCGCCCGCAGCTCTTTTCGTTGCGCCACGCGTTTCTCGCGGGCGCCGCCATGGCCTTCGGCAATTCGGCGCAGATGTGGGCGCTGACCATTCTCTTCACGCCCTATGTCATCGCGATCAAGCGTCTGTCGGCGCTCTTCACGGTCTTGGCGAGCGGGCGGCTCTTGAAGGAGGAAACGAGCGGGCGCCTGCTCGGAGCCGCAGTCATGCTGGCCGGCGCCGTGATGATCGCAATGGCGCGGGGATGAGCCCGGGCTTGGAGCGAAAGCGAAGCGCCCCTATTCCTCCATTTTAAGGGCGGCGATAAACGCCTCCTGCGGAATCTCCACGCGGCCGAACTGGCGCATCTTCTTCTTGCCTTCCTTCTGCTTCTCGAGCAGCTTGCGCTTGCGCGAGACGTCGCCGCCATAGCATTTCGCGGTCACGTCCTTGCGGAAGGCGCGCACGGTTTCGCGCGCGATGATCTTGCCGCCGATCGCAGCCTGAATCGGCACCTGGAACATATGCGGCGGAATGAGCTCCTTGAGCTTCTCGCACATCTGGCGCCCGCGGCCCTCGGCGCGCGTGCGATGCACCAGCATGGAGAGCGCGTCGACCGGCTCGGAATTGACGAGAATGCTCATCTTCACGAGATCGCCCATGCGGTAATCGGTCAACTGATAATCGAAGCTCGCATAGCCTTTCGAGATCGACTTCAGTCGGTCGTAAAAGTCGAAAACGACCTCGTTGAGCGGCAGGTCATAGACCGCCATGGCGCGCTTGCCGACATAGTTGAGATCGACCTGCACGCCGCGCCTGTCCTGACACAGCTTGAGCACTGAGCCGAGATAATCGTCGGGCGTCAGGATCGTGGCGCGTATCCATGGCTCCTTGATCTCCTCAATCTTCACGACATCCGGCATGTCGGCGGGATTATGCAGCTCGATCTCGTCGCCGTTGGTCAGCAGGATCTGGTAGACAACCGAGGGCGCCGTCGCGATGAGATCGAGGTTGAATTCGCGATGCAGCCGCTCCTGAATGATTTCGAGATGCAGCAGGCCGAGAAAGCCGCAGCGGAAGCCGAAGCCAAGCGCGGCCGAGGTCTCCATTTCATAGGAAAAGCTGGCGTCGTTGAGGCGCAATTTGCCGATCGCGGCCCGAAGATCTTCGAAATCCGCCGCATCGACAGGGAAGAGACCGCAAAAGACCACAGGCTGCGCCGGCTTGAATCCGGGCAGCGGCGTGTCGCAGGGCTTCTTCTCGTCGGTGATCGTGTCGCCAACGCGCGTATCCGCGACCTGCTTGATTTGCGCGGTGATGAAGCCGACCTCGCCGGGGCCGAGCGATGCGACGTCCTGCATCTTGGGCCGGAAGACGCCGATCTTGTCGACGTCGTAATGGGCGCCGGCGCCCATCATCTGAATTTTCTGGCCCTTTTTCAGCGCGCCGTCGAAGACGCGCACGAGCACGACGACGCCGAGATAGGCGTCGTACCAGCTATCGACGAGCAGCGCCTTCAGCGGAGCCTTTTCGTCGCCCGAGGGCGGCGGCAGGCGGGTGACGATCGCCTCGAGCACATCGGGCACGCCAACGCCGGTCTTGGCGGAAATGAGCACGGCGTCCGAGGCGTCGAGTCCGATCACCTCCTCGATCTGCTCCTTGATGCGCTCGGGCTCCGCGGCGGGCAGATCGATCTTGTTGAGCACCGGAACGATCTCATGACCGGCGTCGATGGCCTGGTAGACGTTGGCGAGGGTCTGCGCTTCCACCCCCTGCGACGCATCGACGACCAGAAGCGAGCCTTCGCAGGCCTTGAGCGATCGCGACACCTCATAGGCGAAGTCGACGTGGCCGGGCGTATCCATCAGGTTGAGAATATAGTCTTTTCCGTCCCGCGCTCGGTAGTTCAGCCGAACCGTCTGGGCTTTGATGGTGATGCCGCGCTCGCGCTCGATGTCCATCGAATCGAGGACCTGCTCGACCATATCTCGGGCGGCGAGCGTCCCCGTCTGCTGAATCAGCCTGTCGGCAAGCGTCGACTTGCCGTGATCGATATGCGCGACGATCGAAAAATTGCGGATGTTGTCGAATTTGTGGGGGTTGCTCATGGCGCCGGGGATAGCAGCGCCGCGCCCCAAAAGAAAGGGCGTGGGTAACCCGGCTCCGGCGGCGTTACGCGGCTTGAGGCCAGCCGGCCAGCTCCCCGCGTGACGCCGAAACGCCGCCTGACGGCGCCCGGCCTATTTCTTGGCCAGAAGCTCCTCGACCTTGGCCGCGCCCTGTTTGGTCAGCGCGATCACGCGTGGCGTCGCCCATGCGACAAAGTCCTTCGTGAGCTTCACCGTGGCGCAGCCGAGCGCGGTCACGGTTTCGACCGTCTTGTCGAACCATGGCAGGGCCGGACTGTCCGAGGGAATCTTCGCGCGCGCCCAGGCGACGCCCGCCCTGGTTTTGTCGGCGGCCAACGTCCACAAAAGCTCGAGCGGCTCGTTGGAAGGCGCGGTGTCGATGATCTGGCGCAGGCGCTGAATCTCGGCCGCCGCCTCGTCGGCGCGGCGCGCGGCCGCATCCGCGCGGCGATTCGCCTCCGCGATCTTCTCAAGATCGAGGCGCGCCGCCTCGGCAAGTCGGTCCCGGTCGGCGACGGCGGCCGCGAGCTTGCCCTTCAGATCGTCGCGCTCCTGCGCGAAGACATTGGCTTTGGCGACGATTTCCGATTTTTCGAAAATCTGCCGATCGCGTTCGGCGCGAGCGCTCTTCAGTTGCTCCTGAAGGGACGCGACATCGGCGCGCAAAACATTGTCTTCGGGCTGAGCTACGGCTTCGTCGGACATGACCGCTTCCTTTCCGGGGAGTAAGGGCTCTGAAACGCGGCGACGCCGCGCGCGACTGCGTGGCGGTTCGACCTCAAAAACGCGCGCCAACGACATCACTCAATATGGTTAATTTTTCGATTACGCAAAAATTGTCTTTTTATGGGACAGGCGCCTCGGGCGCGCCTTGGGCTCGGCGATCGCGCCCCGCCCCCTGCAGGCGTTGCAGAATCGCCGCGCATTCGTGCGGGGCGGCGAGGCAACGCTCGCTGGCGGCGGCGAAGAGCGCCTTCGCGCCCGCCTGCGTGAGGTCGCGCGCGGACTCCAGTGTTTCCGGGCGACGCGGCGGCGTCGGGGCGGCGGCGCGATGAAGCCCGCCCGCCGGCGGCGAGAGGGCGGCTTCGCCCCGCAACTGCATCACGAAGAGAACAAGCGCAATGCACGCCAGGCATTTGATGATGAAGAACAAGACTTCTCCTCGCAAATCGCGCGGCGTTGGCGACCGCGCGCCGACTTTATGCGCGCGAAGCCCGGTAAAAAATTGTTTTCGCGCGTCGAAGTTGCATGTTGGTAAATGGCGGCAAAGCGCTTCTCGCCTTTTCGCGCAACGAAATGAAAACCATTGCAAGGCGGCGGCAGCGCCCGCTTAGCAGTCACTTAAGATAGCTTTGCGACGCTCCAATTCGAATAGGGAGCGTATCGGTTGCGTAACTTTGCCTCACTCGACCGAACGGCGTCGTGGGTCGAACCTTTGATCCATGAGAGCGCCGCCGGACGGCCGCTCGAATCGACTCGGCATCGCTTCTTCATACTGCCGCGCCTGGTCGCAGCTTGTGCGATGCTGATTGCAGGGCCGGTCTGGCTGTTCTTCAACGGCGCGCCGAACGCCTCCGAGGCGGTCATTTTCTGTCTCGGCCTGTCGCCGCTGCTCTCCGTCGGGATTCTCGCGCGCACGGGGAGGCTGCGTTATGCGCGGCTTGTGTCGCTCCTTGGCTGGCTTGCCATGGCGGCGGCGGTCGAGGGATTGACCGACGGCCACGAGACCGCGGCGATCGCCCTGCTGGCGATCGCGCTCGTCGAAGCGGCGCTCAAGCCCGAGATCGCGACGATCGTCGCCGTTGAGGCGGCGACGGTCGGCTTGATCCTGGTGACGGCCGCCGCCGGCGGCGCGACGCTTTTCCCCGGGGCTCTGACGACGCTCGTCGCGACCGCGCCGCTCCTTCTCTACGTCGCCTTCATCGTAACCTGCGCCATCCGGTCGGAAAATTCCCGCATCTGCGCCGAAGCGGCAAATGCCCGGGATTTGAACCTGCTCACCGGCGTGATCGGCGACATGGTTCTTCATCTCGATCGCAGCGGCGCCGTCAGCTCCATCATCGGCGACACGCACAGGGTTTACGGCCTGGGACGGAGCGACCTCATCGGCCGCGGCTTTTTCCAGCGCGTGCATATCGCCGACCGTCCGGCTTTTCTCAAACTCGTGTCGGACGCCTTTGAGCGCAACACGCCGCTCACCGCCCTGCTGCGGGTCCAGGTAAGCCTTTCGCCTTCCGCGAACGGTCGCTATGTCGAACCCGTGTTCAACTGGTTCGACGCGCGCATGTGCGTATCGAAGCCCGACGGCGACGAGCAGGCGAACGGCGCGGCGAATCATCCGCGCCAGGTGGTGTGCATCCTGCGCGACGTCACCTCCGAGAGGCGGGCTGGCGAGGTGATCGCCGCGGCGCGCGCCGAAAGCGAGCGCGCGAGCGCAAGCAAGACGCGCTTTCTCGCCAATGTCAGTCATGAATTACGCACGCCGCTGAACGCAATCATCGGCTTTGCGGAGTTGCTCGCCAATCCCGAACTCGCGCCCAAGGACGCCGGCAAGCAGCGCGAATATGCGGAGCTCATCGGCTCGTCGGGCCATCACCTGCTCGAGGTGGTCAACACCATCCTCGATATGTCGAAGATCGAGGCCGGCGCGATGCAGATCTGCCCGGAGCCCTTCTCGTTGCCCGCACTCATCGACCAGTGCTGCGACATGGTGCAACTGAAAGCCGAAGAGGGCGGGGTGCGCCTCGAGCGCGATTACGGCGACATGATCGACGACCTCGTGGCCGACAAGCGCGCCTGCAAACAGGTTGTGCTCAATCTGCTCTCCAACGCGTTGAAATTCACGCCGGCGGGCGGCAAGGTGCGGGTGCGCGTCATGCCCGAGGGCAACCTCCTTGCGCTGACCGTCACCGACACCGGCATCGGCATCGCCGCGAATGACCTGTCGCGCCTTGGCGACCCCTTCTTCCAGGCGAGCGCGGCCCATGACCGCGCCTACGAAGGCACCGGCCTCGGCCTGTCCGTGGTGCGCGGCCTCGTTGGCCTCCACGGCGGCGCGATCACTGTGGAAAGCGCGCCCAAGAAAGGCACCTCCGTGACCGTGCGTCTTCCGCTCGACTGCCGCGCGCCGGCGCCCCAGCGCGAGACGTCCGCCATCATCGAAACGATCCCACGCCACGGGCCTGCTCTCGGCGCAGATGTCGGAACAGAAAAAACGACGGTGAAGAAAATTGCGTGACGCCACTTTCAGCGCTTCGACCTTCGACGATTTCTCCCCGGAGCGCGCGCCCCGGCGCCGCGCGAGCGCCGCGCGGCCGATGCCCGGCCCCCCGCGAGCGCCCAAGAGGGAACGCTCCGTGCTCGCGCGCGTCTTCGGACTCCAGAGAATGGGCGTGCTCGCCCTGCTGGGCATCGGCGGCCTCGCCTTCGTCGGCGTGCCGATGAACGCGCTCTTCTTTCAGGATGGGCGCCATCCGGCCCCGCTGTTCTCGGCCCGCCTCCCGGCGCCCGACAAATCGATCGCCGCCCTGGCGCCGACGCCGCCCACGCGGCCCGGTCAGATCGAAACCGGGCGACTGGAAGGAGACGCCGCGAAACTCGACGCCGCCCACGCGAAGGCGTCGCCCCGGACAGATGCGGCCGCGCTGAAGGACATCATCAAATCTGACGCCGTCCCGGCGCCCAAAGCCGAGAAAAAGCGGGACGCGCGCGATCCGATCAGCGCCCTGCTCGGCGGCGACGCGCCGGCGCCGGCGGCCGTCGCGCCCGAACAGGTCGTCATGGCCCAGCGCGCGCTGCAGCGGCTCGGTTATGTCGTGAAGCCAGATGGGCGCATGGGCGCCGGCACCCGCCAGGCGATTGAAAAGTTCGAACGGGACAACCGCTTGCCCGTGAAGGGAGAACTCAGCCCCAAGGTCGTCAGACTGCTGGCGACGCGCGCGGCGGCGGCGCGCGATTGAAAAGAGGCTTAGACCCGCGGCCGGTTTCGCCCTAACTTAGAGCGATGCGTCTTAGATCCGATATTTTTGCCGCCGCGCTCATTCGCAGGGCCGAAACGCAAGGCGCGGTCGCGATGCTTCGCCGCCGCGGAGCCGCGGAGGCCGGCGCACTCTATATCAAGCTCGATCGCCTTGACGGCCGCGCCGCCGTCTATGGGCCAGCGCCGCAAAGCGAAGCGCTCCCTGACGGCGTGGACCGGCTCTTCTCCAAGGTCCACAAAGGGGATTGGCTGGATCCGGCCGAGGCGGAAGCCCGCCTCAAACGCGAGATCATGTTTGATCCCGACCTGTGGATCGTCGAGATCGAGGATCGCGACGGCCGCGTTTTCGTCGACCTCGCGGCCTGACCTCAAGCAGATTGGTCGAGTTTCGCGGCCTGATTTTCCGCGCTCCGCTGCGCTGCGCGTCGCCAGCCGGGCCCGGCGAGCGCCTGCTCCCGCAAAGGCGCCGCGCGCCCCTGCTCCTGCTCGGTCCTCGGCGCGCCCGTGACGGCGGCGATGAGCTGCGTCGCCGCCTGCTGAGGAGTTGCCCGCACAAGCGCGACAAGTCGGCGCACGCGGTCCGCGTCGTGAGAGATCGGCGCGTCCGCGCAAAGGAAGATGCGCGTCGCCGCGTCGGCGTTGAAGCCCAGAGCCGAAAGGGCCAGCGCCAAAGCCTCGCCAAGGTCGTCGCAGGCGATCGCGCGGGCGCGATCGCGTCGGCAATCGAAGGCCGCGGCGATGATGGCGGCCATGGCTTCCCGATCGCGCTTGACCGCGGCCGCCTCTAATCGCGCGGCGACGTCCGGCGCGACTCGGCGGCGCGCCGTCGCCCCGGCCGCGAGCGCGCGCCGGCAGGCGTCAAGGATGACGCCGGTGCGCTCAAGACGCGTCGCAGCGAGGAAAAGCGCGCCGGATTCCTTCTGGAAATCGTCGCGATCGAGAAGGATTCGCGCCAGGACGCGATCGTCCCGCGCGGCCGCGACAAGCGCGCGCCGCGTCCCGGAGTTGAGCGGCGCGCCACGATTGGCCGCGAGGGCGCGCCGCGGCTCCGGGGAAGCGCGCTCGGCGAGCGTCGCCGCGATCTCTTCATTCAGATCTGCGCGCCGCGCCACCGCGACGGCAAACCGCTCTGCGCCTTGCCGCGCGATGGCGCGCAAAGCGTCTCGAGACGGCGCGGCGGAGAATTCGAGAGCGAGCTCGGCGCAGTCGCCGCCCATGTCAAGCATGCGCGCAAAAATCTCGGGAGGCGTCTCGGGATGGAAACACAGAGGGCGAAGGACGCCCGCCGCCGATTCTGCGTCAAGATTGGCGAGCAGACCGAGCAGGAGCTTTTCGAACTGGCGTAAATCCGCGACCGGATGCGACGGCCGGTCGATGAATTGATCAACAATCGCCGCGAGAAGGGACGGCTCGACGCCCCGTCGCGCATTCCGGTCGTGCATGAGGTTACTCTTTTACACACTGACGCAACAGTCGGGATCAAATTAGCAGACGGTCGTTGACGGAACATTAACCCTCACGGATCCCTAATCGGATGAACAATTGATTCACTTTTCAGTCGACGCAAATCCAAAGGAGCGGAAATGGGCGAGATTATCGCCTTCCGAATGCGCGAAAAACGCGCGAGAGCGGAGAGCGCGGCGCCGGCGGGCGGGGCGCAGATCCTGTTCTTCCTCGGCGTGCGATATGTGCGCATGGATGAGCCGCCAGCGACCCTTCTCGCGCCGGACAAGGGACGTGGCCCAGCAGGCGGGAAAAAGCGCAAAAGCCGGGCGAGAGCGTGACAACTTAACCATAGCCGTAGCGCGCCGCGCCGTTTCCCGCTAACCTGCCCTCCTCAACGGAGGCTTGGCGTGCGCAAGGGCGTAGGGTGAGCGAGACGGCGCGCGTTGCGACGCGCGATGCGCGCGGCCGCGGCGCGCTCATACTTCCTTTCGCATTGAAAAGGGCGCGCCTCGCGGAGGCGCTGCGTGAGGCCTACGCTCAGGAATGCGCGTTGCGCCGTCCAGCGCTCTGGCTCGCGGTCGCCGCAGGCGTCGGAGTCGTCCTTTATTTTGCGGCCGACCGTGAACCCCCTCTCGGCCTTTGCCTGTTCGCGCTTGGCGCGACCAGCCTGATCGCCTTCATGGTCCGGCGCCATCGCCGAGCCCATGCGCTTTTTCTCCTTCTCGCCGCCATCGCCGGCGGATACGCCGCTGGCGCCTGGCGAACGGCGCGCGTCGCCGCGCCCGTCCTGACGCGCGCCGGCGTCGGCGAGCTCACGGGCTTCGTCGAGGAGATCGATTTGCGCCGCGCCGGCGCCCGCTTCGTGCTGCGCGTCGCCAGCGCGAAGGGCTTGCCGGAGGACGTCGTCCCGACCCGCGTCCGGCTCACGACGCGCGGCGACGCCTGCTTTCGCGGCCGGCGATTTCATTGTGCTGAAGGCGCGGCTGCTGCCGCCCGCGCACGCCGCGCTGCCCGGCGGATATGACTTCGCGCGCGACGCTTATTTTCTGCGCGGCTCGGCGGCGTCGGCAATGTGCTCGGCCGCATCGAGACGCATGCCGCCGCCAGATCCCGCGCCGCTTAGTCGCTGCGCTTCTTTGCGGCGATCGACCGCGCCGCGCAACGCGCTGGCCTCTGCGCGTCTATCAACGTCATCGGCGGCGACGCGGGCGCCATCGCGGCGGCGATGGTGACCGGCAAGCGCGATCTTCTCTCTCCGAGACGCGAAGGATCTTATCCGCCGCGCCGGCATTTTTCACATCGTCACCATTTCCGGCATGCAGATGACGCTCGTCGCCGGCATTTTCTTCGTCGGGCTGCGGCGCCTCCTGGCGCTGTCGCAGACGCTCGCGCTGAATTATCCGATCAAGAAATGGGCGGCGGCGCTCGCGATCGCTCGGCGCCGTCCTCTACGACATCGTCACGGGTTCGCGCGTCGGCACCGAGCGCGCGCTGATCATGACGCTGGTCATGCTCGGCGCCGTGCTCTTCGATCGGCCGCGCTTTCGCATGCGCAATCTCGCCTTGGCCGCGCTCGTCGTCATCGCCTTCGAGCCGGAGGCCTTGCTCGGCGCGAGCTTCCAGCTCTCTTTCGCGGCCGTCGCCGCGCTCGTCGCGGTCTATGAACTGCGCGGCGACCATGCGTGCGCGACAGCCGGCGCGCAAGCCGGCGATGCCCGAGGACGCTCCGCCATGCGGAATGGCCTGCGCAGCGGCGATTGACCGCGCTGCGCTTGCACGGGCCCGGCGCGGCGCTCTTCGCGACGCTCTGCGCGTCCCCCGCGACGGCCTCCTTCATGGCCTATGACTTTCACGAGCTGAGCCCCTATGTCCTCATCGGCAATCCGCTCACGCTCGCGATCATCGAATTCTTCGCCGTGCCCTGCGCGCTGCTCGGCGCCGCGCTCTATCCTCTCGGGCTCGACGGCTCGTCTGGCGCTATCTCGGAATGGGCATCGACCTCGTCCCTGGCTCGCGGGCCTGATCGCCCAGCGCGCCCGGCGCGAGCATCGCACGTGAAGGCTTTCGCGCCCTGGGCGCATCGTCTTTCTCGCGCTCGCGTTGCTTTCCGCGGTGCTCTGGCGGAGCTGGCCGCTGCGCGCCACCGCGCTGCCGCTCGCGCTCGTCGGCCTCATCGGCGCCTCGCGCGGCGAGGGCTTCGACATTGCGATCGCCGCCGACGGGCGACGCGGCGGCGCTGCGCCTGCCGCACGGGACGGCTCGCGTTGCTCGGGAAGCAAGCCCGAGCGCCTTCGCCGCCGAACAATGGCTGCGCGCCGACGCCGACGCGCGCGCCGCCCGCCGACGCGAAGGGCGGCGGCCCTGCGACGATCTCGGCTGCGTCGCGCGCGCGCGGCGACGGGCGCGTTTCGCGCTGGTCACGGCGCGGGGCGCCTTTATCGAAGATTGCGCGCGCGCCGCCATCGTCGTGACGCCGCTGCGCGCGCCGCGAGGGCTGCGCGGCGCCGCATCGTCATCGATCGCCGCAAGCTCGCGGAAACCGGCGCCGTCCTGCTGCGTATTCGAAACGGCGAGGTCGAATGGATCGCCGCGCGCGCCGCGGAGGAAGACCGGCCCTGGTCGCGCGCGTCCTCCGCAGACTGGTGCAAGCGCGCCGCTCGCTCGCGGAACAGCCGAAATGGACGAGGGAAGCCAGACCAACGAACCAATCGAGCCGCTCGAATGAGCGCGACGCGGGACGCCGCGCGCAAGGCGCGGCCTGACCAGGCTCGTCCGACCACGCGCGGCTCGATCAGGCGCGGCCTAATATTTGCGCAGGAGGCTCACGAGCTTGCCCTGAATGCGCACCCGGTCGGGCCCGAAAATGCGCGTCTCATAGGCCGGATTGGCGGCTTCGAGCGCGATCGAGGCGCCGCGCTTGCGCAGCCGCTTCAGGGTCGCTTCTTCGTCGTCGATGAGCGCGACGACGATGTCGCCGGTGTCGGCGTGTCCTGCTTCTTGATGACGACCGTGTCGCCGTCGAGAATGCCGGCCTCGATCATCGAATCGCCGCGCACTTCGAGCGCGAAATGCTCGCCGCTGGAGAGCATCTCCGGCGGCAGGCTGATCGTGTGGCTGCGGCTTTGAATCGCGGAAATCGGCGTGCCGGCGGCGATGCGCCCCATGACGGGAATGGCGACCTGCCGCGCGCGTCTCCTCCTCGCCGCGCTCATGCAGCGGACGCACGCGGCCGAGATTGCCCTGGATGACGGAGGGCGCGAATTTGCCGCCGCGCGGGCCGCGCGCCGCCGCGCGGCGTCGCGGATTCGGGCAGGCGCAACACCTCGAGCGCCCGGGCGCGATTGGGCAGGCGGCGGATGAAGCCGCGCTCCTCCAGCGCCAGGATGAGACGGTGGATGCCCGATTTGGATCGCAGATCGAGCGCGTCCTTCATCTCGTCGAAGGACGGCGGAACGCCGGTCTCCTTCAGTCTTTCATGGATGAACCGCAGCAGATCGCTCTGCTTCTTCGTCAGCATAAAGCCCCCTCCGCGCTGGCTGGCGTCAACCTGTCCGCCGCGCCGACGCATGCTACAAACAAATCATGAACGATTTATAGACGTTCCCTGTGCGTTCCGCAAGCGCTATCGCCGCGCTTCGGTTAACGAAGGGTCGATCTTGCGGAACGGGCGGAGGGACGGGCGGGGACGAACCCGCCGGGCTCTTTTATTTCTTGAGGCCGAGCGCCTTTTTGATGGACGACGTCGGGCTGTCGTCTGGCGCGAGGGCCGACATTTCGCGACGCTCGTCCGGCGCGAGCGACTGCGCGACGCTCGACGTCTCCGCTTCACGGGACTGGGCGGCGGCTTTGGCGGCGGCCATCGTGACCACGGGCGATTTCGCGGCGAGTTGCGACGCCTTGGCGGCGCCGCGCGCCAGCTTTTCGTCGAGCGCGACTTCGAGCGGGGGCGTCAACGTCTCCGGCCGGCTCGTCTCCGCGACCCGGTTGAGGAAGCTCGGATGCATGCCGCCGTCCTGATAGACGATGCGCACGGGCTTGACGCCGGATTGCGCGAGTTCCGCGACTTTCTCGTCATCCTTCGCCGCCTTGGCGGAGACGCTCGCGACGATTTCGGCGTCCTGCCTGAGGGGCGGGCAGGCCGAGAGCACATCCATGTGGCCCGACGTCGGGACGGCGTTGAAGACATAGCGCCCCCCGCAATAGGCGACCTGGGGCTCCTGGCCGGTCACCTCGAAGTGGTCGTTGCCTTCCTTGAGATTCTTCCAGAAGGCGATGTTGGGGTCGAGGCGGTGCTTGGCGAGATTATCCGCGCTCATGCGGAACGGGTAGGACTGCATCTGAATGGCGCGCTGCCCGCCGTTGAAGGACGAGCGCGCGATCGCGTAAATTTCCGCGATCTGGGCGTCCGACATGGAGAAGCAGCCCGCCGAAGAGCAGGCGCCGTGAACCATGATGGTGCCGCCGGAGTGACCGAGCGCGCGGTCGAGCTGATTGGGATAGCCGACGTTGAAGGAAAGGTAATAGGCGGAATTGGGATTCATCTGGGCCGGCGTGATCGTGTAGAAGCCCTCCGGCACCTGGCGATCGCCTTCGCGCGTCTTTGGCCCGAGCTGGCCAGACCAGCGGCACATGGGGAACGTCTTGAGATGGACGTAGCGGCCATCCTGGCGCATTTTCCAGATCTCGAACTCCGCCTCCTTCTTATAGGCGCGGATGAGCATCGGCGCTTCCTTCGTCGTGCCGATCTCCTGCATCCTGGCGAGGGTCTCCGGCGGGACGGGGGCAAGCGCGCGTTGGGAAAGACCGCTGTCCTGACAGGCGGAAAGCAAGAGCGCGCTGAAAATTGCGAAGGCGGCGGCCGGCCTGGTCAATCCGAACTTCATGCGCTCAGCTCCCCTTTGCGCCCCGACGCCCGCGCAACCGACTGTGGCAGATTGAGCACAGTTCGGTAACGTAATCCTTACCGCCCGGGGCCGTCCTTCGGCGCCTCCGGGAGACCTAACCCCCCGATTGGGACGAGAACGTGTCCGCGGCCCCCTGACGGGCGCCGCGGCGCCGCAATCCTCGATAATTGGGTTAACGCTTTTCCTCGACCTTGCGCCCCATCGCCAGGAACTTCTCCGCGCGGGCGTGACGCAATTGCTCCCGGGACAGATTGGCGAGGCGGGACAGCTCGGACGCGACCGCGTCGCCGACCGACGGCGATGGCCGCCCTTGGGTCTCGATGCGCACCCCCCGGCGGCTCGGAAATGATGACGTCGATGATGCCGAATTTCAGCAAATCCTGCGCGGTGATCTTCATGCTCGTGGCGGCGTCCTGCGCCTTGGCCGAATCACGCCATAGAATTGAGGCGGAGGCCTCGGGCGAGGCGACCGTGTAGACGGCGTGCTCCAGCATGAGCACCTTGTTGGCGGCGGCGATGGCGATCGCGCCGCCCGAACCGCCCTCGCCCACCACCACCGCGACATTGGGGACGCCAAGCGCGAGCGAGGCGTCAGTCGATCGGGCGATGGCCTCCGCCTGCCCGCGCTCCTCGGCGTCGATCCCCGGAAAGGCGCCGGCCGTGTCGACGAGGGAGAGGACCGGCAGGCCGAAGCGATCCGCGAGCTCCATGAGGCGCACGGCCTTGCGATAACCCTCCGGCCGGGCCATGCCGAAATTGTGACGCAAGCGGCTCTCGGTGTCGGAGCCCTTTTCCTGGCCGATGACGCAGATCGGCTCGCCCTTGAACCGTCCGAAGCCGCCCACGATGGCGTGGTCCTCGCCGAACAGACGGTCGCCGGCGAGCGGCGTGAACTCGGTCACAAGCTGCTTTACATAATCCGAAAAGTGCGGCCGCTGGGGGTGTCTCGCGACCTGAATTTTCTGCCAGGGGGTCAGGCCCGCATAAAGATCGGCGAGGGCCTTGGCCGCCTTCGCCTCCAGTTTCGTCAGTTCTTCGGAAATGGAGACGCCCTCGCCTTTCTCGGTCAGCGCGCGGAGCTCTTCCACCTTCGTTTCAAGTTCAGCGACGGGCTTTTCGAAGTCGAGATAAGAGCGCATGAGGCGGCGTAGGTGTCCTGGCACAATAAAGCGTTCGCCCGCCGGCCTTGCGGGCGCGCGCAAACTCGCCGCTTGGCGCCTGGAAGTCAAGGAATGGAGATAAAGGCGGCGCGCGGAAATTTGACGGCGCCCGACATTGCGCTAAAACCTTGAGCGAAGGAGCCTTTTGCGTGACGCCGACCCCGCCGCCTCAAAGCCGTTTCATCCCTGCCCGGGATGGATTGCGCCTGCATTATCTCGACTATCCGAGCCCCGGCGGGCCGCTCCTTCCGCTCGTATGCCTCCCCGGACTCGCACGTTCGGCCGATGATTTCTGGAAAGTCGCCGAGGACGCGCAAAAAGCTGGGCGCCGGGTTATCGCGGTCGATTACCGCGGGCGCGGCCGCTCGGACTGGGACAAGGACTGGCGCCATTATGATTTCGACGTCGAAGAGGACGATTTATTCTGCGTCTTGGAGGATGCGGGGATCAGCGAGGCGGTTGTTTTTGGCACCTCGCGCGGCGGGCTCCACGCCATGCGGATCGCCAAATCGCACCCCGCGCTCATTCGCGCCGCGATCCTCAACGACATCGGACCAAAGATTGAAAAAGAAGGTCTGCTGCGCATCAAGACTTATGTCGGGAAATTGCCGCCGCTCCAGCGGCTCAGCGACGCCATCGCGCTGATGCGCATGACGGCGGCGCCGCAGTTTTCCGGCGTCACGGCGCAGGAATGGGAAATCTATGCGCGCCAGACCTTCTGCGAAAATGACGGACGGATCGAGCTGCGCTACGATCCGGAGCTCAACCATACGCTCGACGTCGTCACGCCCGACTCGGACTTCGGCGAATACTGGGATTCTTTCGCAGCGCTCGCCAAAGCCCCGATCCTCGCCATCCGCGGCGCCAACTCCGACATACTTTCCGTCGCGACCCTCGACGAAATGGCGCGGCGCGCGCCCCAGCTCGAACAATTCAGCGTTCCGGGACAAGGACATGCGCCGCTGCTGCTCGATGCGCCGACGCTGGAGCGCATCGCGGGCTTCCTGAGCCGACAGCCCTGATCGTCAGGGCGCATAACCTTGCGCCTGGTTGAGGCGCGAGACGGCGGCGCCGGCGTTGACCGAAGCCGTCGCCTGCGCCCTCTGCGCGTCGAGCTGCAACTGACGCACGCGGTATAGATCAAAGGCGCTGATCTCGCCGAGGGCGAAAGATTTTCGCGAAAGATCGAATTGTTCGTTCGCGACGACGAGCCGCTTGTCGGCAAGGGCCGAGGCGCGCTGCGCGGCCGCAAGATTGGCGCGCGCCGCCTGCGCCTCGGCGACGACGACGCGCTTTGCGCGTTCATATTCGGCCCGCGCGCGCGTGACCTCGGCGAGCGCCTCCGCCAGCCGCGGCTCGTTGCGGCCGGGGGTCGGCAGCGGAATGCGGATACGCACGCCGACGGTCGTCGAATTGGTGCGCTGATCCGTAATCGGTTGTGAATGATCCGTCGCATATTGCCGGCTATATTCTTCACGACCGAAGACGCCGACGTCCGGGCTCTCGATCGGGGTCGCTTCCACAAGTCGCGCCTGAGCCTGCGCCCGCTGCAGACCCGCGAGCGGCGCGCGCAGGGCGGGATGCTCGTCGAGATCGATCGCGGTTCGCGCGCTTTCGAGCGCGCCATCGGGCGGCGCGCCGCCCGTGAGCGCGCCGTAGGCGATTCGGGCGACCTTCTCGGCGCCCTCGGCCTGCGCGAGCTCCGATTCGGCCGCAAGCAATTCATTCTTCGCGAGCAAAGCGTCGGCTTGCGCGGCTTCGCCAAGCTCGACCCGCCGCGTCATGTCGGCGCCAATCTCGCGCGCCGTCGCGACGCGGTTGCGCGCGAGGCTCATCTCCCGGGCGGCGCGCTCGGCGCTCCACCAGGCGTCGCGCAACAGGCCGGCGACCTCGAGACGCCGCTGCGCGATGCGCGCTTCGACCTCGACGACGCCGGCGTCGACGGTCGCCGCCGTCGCGTCCCGCTGCCCGGGCAGCCAGAGCGGAAGACCGGCCTCCGCTTCCGTCTCGTTATAATCGCGCAGATTGCCGGCGACGCCGTTGCGTTGCGTGCCGCCGACGTAGGGCGAACCCGGCGTGATCGAACGCGTCGTCGCATAGCGCGCGGACACGGCGCCGAACTGGGCCTCGAGCGCACGACTCGGCGCGTCGATCGCGACCGCCATGTCGAGATGGCGCGCCAATATCTGCCCGAGCGGCTTCTTGGCGCGCTTTACGGCCTGCTGCTCGCCCTTCACGCTGACGGCGCCGCCGGCCCTGGGCGGCGGCTCGGCGCGTGCGCCGAAGGCGACGAGGATGAGGAAGATGGCCAGGCCCCGTCTCATACGGGCGCGATCCGACGATTGGAGAGGCGCCCGCGCCTTGCCCGCAGCCGAAAACCGACGGCGCGATCATAAAGGATCGGCAGGAGGACGAGGGTGAGGATGGTCGCCGAGATCAGGCCGCCGATGACGACGACGGCAAGCGGCCGTTGGATCTCGGCGCCGGGCCCCGTGGCGAAAAGAAAGGGAATGAGCCCGAAGGCGGCAATCGTCGCGGTGAGCATGACGGGACGCATGCGCCGGCGCGCGCCGTCGACGACAGCCTCGCGCGTCGTGCGGCCGCCTTCGGCGACAAGCTTGTTGATGTAGGAAATCAGCACAACGCCGTTGAGCACGGCGATGCCGATAAGGGCGATGAAGCCGACGGAGGCCGGCACGGAAAGAAACTCGCCCGAAAACCACAGACCGAGTACGCCGCCGATGGCTGCGAAAGGCACGTTGCAGAACACGAGGGTCGCCTGCAGCGCCGAACCAAACGTGAAATAGAGAAGCAGAAAGATCATCGCCAGCGCGATCGGGACCACGATCGCGAGGCGCGCCGAGGCGCGCTGCTGGTTCTCGAACTGGCCGCCCCACTCGTAAGCGTAACCCTTGGGCGTCTTGACGTGATGCGCCACCGCCGCCTTGGCCTCGTCCACGAAGCCGACGAGATCGCGCCCCGACACATTTGCCAGCACCGTGGCAAGGCGACGACCATCTTCCCGCGCGACCTGAATGGGTCCATTCTCGACCTGCACGTCGGCGAGCTGGGACAGCTCCACGACCTTGCCGTCGTTGGAGACCATCGGCAGGCGGGCGAAATCCACCGAGGAGCGGCGCGAGATTTCAGAGCCGCGCACGACAAGCGGCGTGCGGATCGGTCCCTCGAGCACGACGCCGACCTGCTGGCCGTCGACCCAGACGCGCAACGCGTCCTGAATGTCGCCGGCGTTGAGACCGAAGCGGCCGGCGGCCAGTCTGTCGACGCGCGCGGTCAGATAGCGCATGCCGTCGTTCTGCAGGCCGTAGACGTCCTGCGCGCCGGGGATTTTCTTGAGCTCCGTCACCACGTCACGCGTCAAACGGTTGAGTTCGTTGATGTCGTCGCCAAAAATCTTGATCACCACGTCGCCGCGCGCGCCGATGATCATCTCCTGAACGCGCATGTCGATCGGCTGCGAAAAGGCGTAGGAGATGCCGGGGATGCCGTCGAGCACCTTGCGGATTTCGCCCATCAGCCAATCCATGCCCTTGCCGCGCCACGCCCTTTGCGGCGCGAGCGTGAGAAAATTATCGGTCTCGTTCAGGCCGACAGGGTCGATGCCGAGCTCATCCGCGCCGGCGCGCGCCATCATGCCGACCACTTCAGGCGTCCGTTCCATGATCTCGTGCTGAATCCGCTTGTCCGTCTCGGCGGCGACCGCGACGCTGATCGTCGGATGCTTGCGGATCGTGATGACGGGCGTGCCCTCGTCCATCACCGGCATGAAGGTCTGTCCAATGCGCGCATAGGCCAGCCCGGCGAAGGCCAGTCCGACCAGGGCGAGTCCCCCGACGCGCAACGGGCGCGCCAGCGCGCGCTCGAGAAGCGGCTCATAGACCGCGGCGATTTTTCGCACGAGCCAGGGCTCGTCGGAGTCGCCGGGGCGCAGGATGGTCGCGCTCAACGCCGGCACGACGGTGAGCGAAAGGATCAGCGCCGCGCCAAGCGCAAAGGCGATTGTCAGCGCCACCGGCGCAAAGAGCCTGCCCTCGAGTCCTTCGAGCGAGAGCAGCGGCAGGAACACCGTGACGATGATGACGACGCCGGACGCGAGCGGCGTCGCGACTTCAGTCGTCGCCTCGAGCGTCATGTAGATGCGGTCGGCGAGATTGGCGTCTTGCGCGTGCGCCAGACGGTGCTCGACGTTTTCGACGACGACCACGGCGCAATCAACGAGAAGCCCGATGGCGATGGCGAGCCCGCCGAGCGACATGATATTCGCGGAGAGACCCCAAATCCGCATGAGGCCGAAAGTGGCCAGCGCCGCTAGGGGGAGAATGACGGAAACGACGAGCGCCGCGCGCAGATTTCCAAGGAAGAGGGCCAAAAGAATAACGACGAGGACGATCGCCTCGATGAGCACTTTCTGCACCGTCCAGACCGCTTTGCCGATCAGTTCGCTGCGGTCATAGAAAATCTCGATCTTAGCGCCCTTGGGCAGAAGCGGCTCGAGCTCCGCGAGCTTGCGCTTCACGCCGGTGACGACCATGCGCGCGTCCGCGCCGCGCAGGCCGAGCACGAGGCCCCATACCGCCTCGTCCTCTCCATTGCGCATGACGACGCCGTTGCGCGGCAGCGAACCGAAACGCACCTCCGCGACGTCGCCCACGCGCACGATGCCCGTCGGGCGCGCGGCGATGACGACGGAGCGGATCTCCTCGAGCGAGCGCAGCCGGCCTTCGACGCGCACGATCAGCGCTTCCTCGCCGTCGCGAACGCGGCCGGCCCCGTCGTTCTTGTTGCTGTTGGCGAGCGCGGACTTCGAGCATGGCGACCGTGACGCCGCGCGCGGCCATCGCGGCCGGCGACGGCGAAACTTCGAAGGTGCGCACAAAGCCGCCCATCGCGTTGACGTCCGCGACGCCGGGCAAGCCGCGCAAGGCCGGACGAATGGTGAAGTCCAGGAAGCTGCGCTGCTCGGTCGGCGTCAGATTGCCGCCGACGATGGTGAACATCAGCATTTCGCCCAGCGGCGTCACGATCGGCGCGAGGCCGCCCGACACGCCCGAGGGCAGGAGGTCCTGCACCTGCGCAAGGCGCTCGTTCACCTGCGCGCGCGCCCAGTAGATGTCTGTTCCCTCGGCGAATTCGAAAGTGATCAGCGTCACCGAATAACGCGTGGTCGAGCGCATGCGCACGAGCGAGGGAATGCCCTTGGCCGCGATCTCGATCGGCGCCGTCACGCGCGTCTCGAGCTCCTCGGGAGTGAGGCCGGGAGCCCGCATGGCGACGAGAACCTGCGTGGGCGCGACGTCAGGAAAGGCGTCGATCGGCAGTCTGAGATAGCTGAACGCGCCCCACGCGGCCACAAAGAGCGCGCCGAGTAGCGTAACGAGTCGCTGTCGAAGCGAAAAGTGGATCAAGCGTTCAAGCATCGAGAACGATCATTTGATCTCCGCCTCGGCGAGTTCGGCCAGCAGCGTCAACAGGCCGCGCGTGGCCACGCGATCCCCGGCCGTCAGCGGCCCCTGCACGGAGGCGAATTGGGGCGTCTCCGAAACCAGCGTGACTGGAACGGCGCGGAACCCCTGCGGCGCGCGCACGAACACCCAGCTATGTGCGAGGTGGCTCACCACGGCGTCGGCGGGCACGCGCCACTGCATGGCGCCGACGCCCTTGACGCGCAAGATAGCCTGAACCGCCTGCCCCGGCCGCAACGGGCTGCGTCCCGGCCGAAACTCCGCCACGGCCGTCACGGATTGGGTCGCCGAATCCACGGTGTGGCCGACGCGGATGAGGCGGCCGTCGATTCCCACGAGGGGCAGATGCACGCGATCGACGCTTTCGAGCGCCACGACGCGCCCGAGCGGCACTTGCAGGCTGACCCAGATCGGATCGAGCTGGGCAATGGTGACGAGCGGCGCCGACGCCTGCACGCGCTCCCCCGGAGTGCCGTGCCGCTGGAGGATCGTTCCGCCGATGGGCGCCCGCACGAGGAGGGAGCTGGTCAGCTTGCGATCGTTGCGAAGCTTCGCCACCTCGGTCTCGGTCATGCCGGCGAGGGTCAGGATCTGCGCCCGCTCCTCGAGCGTGGAGCGGGACTGCGAAGCCTCCGCCCGCGTCACGATCAGTCGCCGCTCGGCGATGATGCGCTCCTTGAAAAGCTGCTCGTCGCGACGCAGCTTTTCCGCGGCGAGATTGGCTTCCGACAGCGCGTGCAAATAGGCGCGCTGAGTCTCGACGAGTTCGGAGGATTGCAAAATCGCGATTGGGTCGCCCGCGCGCACGTCCTCGTCCGGCGCGACCAGAAGCGTCTCCACCAGGCCGGCCGCGGGCGCGGCGACGATGCGCAATTGCTGAGGCGGGACGGTCACGACGCCTGGCACGACGATCTCGCCGACGCCAGATTCGGGCTCGACCGCCTGCGTCTCGACGCCGGCGGCGCGGATCTGCTCGTCGCTCAAGGACAGCGCGATTTCGCCGACGTCAGGCGGCGCCGACGGCTGCGCGGCGAAGGCCGGGAGCCCCCAGACGGCGAGAATCGGCAGCCTGAACAGAAGTTTACGCCACATGCGCGGAGAGATCGCCAGAGGTAGGGCGCCCAAGGCGCTGGTCAAGCCCGAAAGCCGCCGGGGCGCACATCGCTTATGCGGCCCGTCGCGACCCCTGCCACTCTGCCCGCCAGCGGCTGGCGGCTCAAGGCGTTTTGCGAGATTGCGCTCGATTTTCAACGAAAAACCCTGATTGACCGGAATAACCGAATTCGCGCCAGCGCGTTCAGGGCTTGGACGCGGCTGGTCGCAAAATGCGGCGAGACCCCTATATTCAACGGCTGAAACCGATTCTCCGCTCCGAGGACTTTCATGCGCCACCCCAGCAACGTCGCCGTACGCCTCGCGGATTACCGCCCCGCAGACTTTCTGATCGATTCCGTCACGCTCGACATCTCTCTGGACCGAACGGCCACGCGCGTCATCGCGCAGCTCGCCCTGCGCCGCAATCCCAAGGGCGATCCAAGCGCCCCGCTCTCGCTCGAGGGCGACGAGCTGACCCTGATCGGCGTCAAACTCGACGGGCAGGCGCTTGAACCGGCTGCGTTTTCGGCCACGCCGGACCTTCTGGGCATCGAAAACGTTCCCGACCGACCCTTTCTCCTCGAGATCGAGACGCGCGTAAACCCGACCGCCAACACGCAGCTCTCGGGTCTCTACCGGTCCGGCTCGGCCTATTGCACGCAATGCGAAGCCGAGGGATTCCGGCGCATCACCTACTTTCTCGACCGGCCGGACGTGCTCAGCGTCTATACGACCCGCATCGAGGCGGACAGGAACGAGGCCCCCGTGTTGCTGTCGAACGGCAATCCGGACGCCGTGGGCGACATCCCGGGGACAGACCGCCATTTCGCCGTCTGGCGCGACCCCTTCCCCAAGCCCTCCTATCTGTTCGCGCTGGTCGGCGGCGATCTTGGAGTCCTGCGCGACAGTTTCACGACAATGTCGGGGCGCGACGTCGCTTTGGCGATCTACGTCGAGCATGGCAAGGAATCGCGCGCCGATTACGCGATGGACGCGCTGAAGCGCGCCATGCGCTGGGACGAGGAAAAATTCGGGCGCGAATATGATCTCGACGTGTTCAACATCGTCGCCGTCTCCGACTTCAATATGGGCGCCATGGAGAACAAGGGCCTCAATATATTTAACGACAAATATATTCTCGCCTCGCCCGAAACTGCGACCGACGTTGATTACGCCGGCATCGAAGCCGTCGTCGCCCACGAATATTTCCACAATTGGACCGGCAACCGCATCACCTGCCGCGACTGGTTCCAGCTTTGTCTGAAGGAAGGTCTGACCGTCTTCCGCGACCAGGAGTTTTCCGCCGATCAACGCTCCCGCGCGGTCGAACGGATCGGCGACGTGCGCGGACTGCGGCTGGCGCAATTTCCCGAGGACGCGGGCCCGCTCGCGCATCCGGTTCGGCCGGAGGCGTATCACGAAATCAACAACTTCTACACATCGACCGTTTACGAGAAAGGCGCCGAGATCGTCCGCATGTTGCGCGCCCTGATCGGCGAGGACGACTTCCGTCGCGGCATGGATCTTTATTTCGAACGCTTTGACGGCACGGCCGCCACGGTCGAGGATTTCCTCGCCTCGTTTGCCGAGGTTTCGGGGCGCGATCTGTCGCAGTTCGCACTTTGGTACAGGCAGGCGGGCACGCCGATTGTTGAAAGCCAAGCCGTCTACGACGCCGCGACGAAGACGTTCACGCTCACCCTGCGGCAGGAGACGCGCCCGACGCCGGGTCAGCCGGAAAAGCAACCGGTCGTCATTCCCGTCGCTTTCGCGCTTTTCGGCGAAAACGGCGAGAAGCTCGACGTCGCGAGCGCCCATGCGCGGCCCGACGAACTCGCCAGGGGCCTCCTTGAATTCTCCCAAGCCGAACGGCGGATCGTCTTCGACAATATGCCCTCACGCCCAGTCGTGTCGCTGCTGCGCGGGTTCTCGGCGCCCGTGCGCCTGGAGCCCGCGCCGGCGGATGACGATCTCGAACGCCTGCTCGCCTTCGACGACGATCCTTTCAACCGTTGGCAAGCCGCGCAGAGTCTCGCCCTGCGCGCGATTTTCTCCAAAATCGATTCCGCGCGCAGCGGCGCGCCGGCGCCGCGTGCGACGGGTTTCGTCGCCGCCTTGCGCACAATTCTCGCGCAATCGGACGCCGATCCCGCCTTCGCCGCTCAGGCGCTCGGCCTGCCGTCCGAGATCGATCTCGCGCGGGAAGTCGGCGACAATGTCGATCCCGACGAGCTCTTCAGCGCCCGCGCCGGCTTGCGCGCAGAAATCGGCGAGGCTCTGAAAGCGGACGCCGAGGCCGTCTATGCGCGCCTTTCGGACGCGATCCCCTATCGCCCCGACGCGGCCGGCGCCGGGCGGCGCGCCCTGCGCGCGGCGGCGCTCGATATCATCGCCGCGGGAGAGCCGCGCAAAGGCTCCGTCCTTGCCCAGAGTCAATTTGCCGCAGCCGCAAACATGACCGACCGCCTCGCCGCTTTGTCGGCGCTCGCGTTGATCGGGGGGGACGCCCGGGAAGAGGCATTCGCCGCGTTCTACCGGCAATTCGCCGGCGACGCGCTCGTCGTCGACAAATGGTTCGCGCTGCAAGCGATGATCCCAGAGCCTGCGACCACGAATCGAGTTCGAGACGCTCATGTCGCATCCGGATTTCTCGCTGAGCAACCCAAATCGCGTGCGCGCGCTGATCGGCGCCTTCGCCAATGGGAATCCGACACGGTTCCATGCGCTCGACGGCTCGGGATATGACCTTCTGACCCGCATCGTTCTGGCGCTCGATCCGAAGAACCCGCAACTTGCGGCGCGACTTCTTTCATCGCTACGCGCATGGCGCACGCTCGAGGCGCGCCGCCGCGCTCTGGTTGAAGCGCGGCTGCGAAAAATACTGGCGGAAAAAAATCTTTCGGCCGACACCAAGGACATCGCCACGCGCGCCCTCGCATAAGCGCCTCAGTCGCCCATTAACCGTCAATTAAGGTCTGGACAATTCCGGTCCGAGAGATTCGAATGAAGGTGATTCGGGCCGCGCGGCGCGCGGTCCCCAGAACCAGATTTCGGAGATCCCTTTATGCGGCGCGCCGCTGCTCGTGCGATGAGTTACGCGGAAATGGTTTGGGGCGCCTACCGGTTCAACGGCCCCGGCGAGAAGGATCCCAAGGAAGGGCCCTGGCTGCGCCGGCTCGCCTTCGCGGTGTCGGCGGTCTGTCTCGTCTCGCTCGCAGCCTTTGCCGTCGCCCTGACGAATTCCATGCAGGATCAACTCGTCGAAGAGGCGACAGCCGATCTCGAAGTCATTGCGCGCGCGGTCTGGCATGATCTTTACGACAAGATCCAGACGAACGCCCAGCAGCCTCTGGGCGAGCCCTTGGCGAATATCCTGCCAGGTCACGCCACGGCGCGCGGGCGCCGTATCCTTGTCACCGACGATCACGGTCGTGTCGCCGCCGCGTTTCCGCCGATCGGAGCCAATCAGACAACCCTCTCCGATGTTCTGGGCGCGGAGCAGATCCTGACCGAATTCGCCGACAAGGCCGGCGTCATGCGAATTCAACTGGCCGACGGCTCGCACGCCCTCGCGACGGTGCAGAAGCTGCCCCCGCCTTACGGGCAGGTCGCGATGATCTATCCGCTCGACAATGTGCTGGGAGAGTGGCGAGCCATCGCGGCCCATTACGCGATCTTCTTCGCCTTCACCACCTTGATGCTGCTCGCCATCGTCTTCGCCTATTTCCGTCAGTCGCGTCGCAGGCAGGCCGCGGAGCAGGTGAACGCCGTCATTCGCAGGCGACTTGACACCGCGCTTTCGCGCGGACGCTGCGGCCTGTGGGATTGGGATATTGCGCGCGGCCGCATTTACTGGTCCGATTCCATGTATGATCTGCTCGGCTTGCCGGCCGAACGCAGATGCCTTTCCTTCGGGGAACTCAAGGCGCTGCTGCATCCAAGCGACGGCGATCTTCTCGAGATCGCCGAAATGGTGTCCGATTCGCGCAGCAAATGCATCGACCACGAATTTCGGGCGCGACACGCCAACGGACAATGGATCTGGCTGCGCGCGCGCGCCGAACTCGTCGAGGACGCGCAGGACTCGGGCCCTCACCTCGTCGGCATCGCGGTCGACGTCTCCGAACAGAAGGCGCTCGCAGAAAATACCGCGACGGCCAACATGCGGTTGCGCGACGCGATCAATGCAATATCGGAAGCCTTCGTCCTTTGGGATGCGCAAAACCGCCTCGTCGTCTGCAACTCCAAATTCCTCGTCTTGCACGGGCTCGCGCCGGAGGCCGCGGTCCCCGGCGCCTCTTACGCCAGGGTCATGATGCAGGCGAGCGGCCCGACGTTCCAGGCCGACACGACCTCAACCGATTCCGGCGCCGTCGACGCGCGCAGCTATGAAGCGCGCCTCTCTGACGGGCGTTGGCTGCAGGTCAACGAGCGGCGCACCGGCGATGGCGGCTATGTTTCCGTCGGCTCGGACATCACCGCCCTTAAACGCAATCAGGAGAAGCTGCTCGAATCCGAGCGGCGCCTGACCGCCAGCGTTACGGATCTCACGCGTTCGCGGCAGACGCTCGAAATGCAGGCGCAGCAGCTTGCGACGCTCGCCGAACAATACCACCACCAAAAGGCCGAGGCGGAGGCCGCCTATCTGGCAAAGTCCGAATTTCTCGCCAATATGAGTTATGAGTTGCGCACGCCGCTGAACGCCATCATCGGTTTCTCCGAGATGATGCTCGCAGAGCCGTTCGGCGCCCTGGGTTCGCCCAAATACACGGAATATTGCAGCAATGTCCGCCAGGGCGGCGCTTATCTCAACGAAATTCTTTCGGACATTCTCGACATGTCGCGGCTCGAAGCCGGACTGGTGCGGCTCGCCGAGCGCGAGGTGAATGTCGCCGAGGCTGCGCGCAGCGCCATGAACCTCTTCCGCGCGCGCGCGGAAGAAAAGAAGCTGACGTTCATCCTGAACGCCGACGAGCGCCTGCGCTGCGTCGGCGATGAGGCCGCCATCGTCAAGACGCTCGGCATTCTCCTGTCCAATAGCATAAAATTCACCCCCGCCGGCGGCTCCGTGCGATTGCGCGTGCGTCATCATGGCCAATCCATCGCCCTGTTCGTCGAGGATACGGGGCAGGGAATTGATCCGACCGCGCTGCCCAAATTGGGTCGCCCCTTCGAGCAGAGCGGGATCGTTCTCGAAAACGGCATGAAGGGCTCGGGGCTCGGACTGGCCATCGCCCGCGCACTCATCGAGCTGCATGGCGGCGCCTTGCGATTCCGGTCCCGCCAGGGCCTCGGCACTGTCGCGATGATAAAGCTCTCCTGCGCGCATTGCGCGGGCAAGACCGTCACGCTCCTCAAGCCGCGGATCGCCGAGCAGGCGTCGACGCCGATCAGAAGCCCCGCCTATGTGCGTTCGCGCGAGACCGCGGCGCGCGTCGCCGGCAGCGATAACACGACGCGCAGCCCCGGCGCATTGTCTTCGATCCGCAGGGCGCCGTGATGCAGGCGGGCGATCGCCGAAGCCATCGAGAGGCCGAGGCCGGAACCCGGGCGCGAACGCGAATTCTCTAAGCGAACGAAGCGCCCCACGACTCTCTCGCGATCGGCGGTCGCAACGCCCGGCCCGCGGTCGGCGACCGTTATCTCGACGCGATCGGCCACGCGCCTGGCGCTGACCTCGATTTGCGCCTTATCCCCCGTCACGCCATATTTCAGCGCATTGTCGACGAGGTTGACGACGGCTTGACCGAGAAGCTCCCGGCTTCCGGTGACGGCGAGTCCTGTTTCGGTTGTCAGGGCGAGGCGCACGCCCTGTTCTTCGGCGACCGGCTCATACATCTCGACAATGTCCCCGACCACGCTCGCCGCGTCATAGGTCGTCGGCGTGTCGCTCGCATAGCCGGCCTCGGCGCGCGCGATCATCAGCAGCGCGTTGAAGACTCGTATGAGATTGTCCGACTCCTCGATGACGGCCGTCAGCGCCTCGCGATGCGCGCCATTGTCGGCGTCGCCGCGCAGCGCCGCCTCGGCGCGATTGCGCAGGCGCGTGAGCGGCGTCTTGAGATCATGTGCGATATTGTCCGAGACGTCGCGCAGCCCCGCCATCAGCTCTGAAATGCGCTCCAGCATCGCGTTGAAATTCGCCGCGAGGCGGTCGAGCTCGTCGCCGGCGCCCGAGACGGCGAGACGCTCGTGCAGATCGCCGGCCATGATGCGTCGCGCCGACTCCGACATGACATCGACGCGCTCCAGCATACGGTGCGCGACGAAAAGTCCGCCGAGCGCGCCAACGAGGGCGAGCCAGAACAGCGAGACGCCGAGCGCCTGGCGCAAAATATCCCGCAGAACCTGGTGATCCTCGATATCGTGGCCGATGAGCAGCCTGAACCCGCCGGGTATCAGAAAGAGACGCAACAGCGCGGGGTGAGTCGCCCCAGGTTCGCCCCGCCGCTGATACGAGGTCTCGACGAGTTCCGAGCCGCCCGTCGGGGCGTCGGCGGGCGGCTCGATGTTGCCGACGATGACCTCTCCGGAGTGCGTGGTCAGAAGGTAGAGCGAACCGCCCGGCGCCCGCACCCGGCGCTCGAGCGCCGTGGTGAGCTGATGTAGCCCGCCTTGCGCATATTGTTCCGAAAGCGCGCGGATTTCCGCATCGACTGTCTGCTCGATCTGCTCGTCGAGCACTTCCTTCACACGCGCGCCGACGCGCGTCAGGACAAGACCGGCGCCGATGGAGAAAAGCACAAGATAGGCGAGCGACAGTTTGAAGGCCGTCGTTCGAAAAAGCTTGCCTATTTTTCCCATTGGAAGGTCATGTCTCGTGAAAGGCCCGGATCGCCCGGACCGTGCGGCGCGGTCAACGCATGCCGTCGCGGATCATATAGCCGGCTCCGCGGATCGTGTGCAGAAGGGGACTTTCGCGTCCCTTGTCGATCTTCGAGCGCAACCGCGAAATGTGAACGTCGATGACGTTGGTCTGCGGATCGAAGTGATAATCCCAGACGTTCTCGAGCAGCATGGTGCGGGTCACGACCTGGCCGGCGTGGCGCATGAGATATTCGAGCAGGCGGAATTCGCGCGGCTGGAGCGCAATCTCCTGCCCGCCGACCGTCACCTTGTGAGACAGGCGATCGAGTTCGAGATCGCCGACGCGGTAATGGGTCTCCTCGCCGCGCGGACCGACGCGACGGCGCACCAGGGCCTCGACGCGCGCAAGCAGCTCGGAGAAGGCGTAGGGCTTGGGGAGATAGTCGTCGCCGCCCGCGCGCAGGCCCTTGACCCGGTCGTCGACCTGTCCGAGCGCGGAGAGAATGAGCGCCGGCGTCTCGACCTTCTGCTCGCGCAGGCTCGAAATAAGGGAGAGCCCATCCATTTTCGGCAGCATACGGTCGACGATGAGGACGTCGTAAGCGCCCTCGCGCGCCATCGCATATCCCGAGAGCCCGTCGGCGGCGTGATCGGCGACATGGCCCTGCTCACGAAAAGCCTTGACGAGATAGTCGCTCGCTTCGCGATCGTCTTCGATAATTAAAATACGCATGAGACCCATCATAAACGACCTTGAAAAAAAACGGCAGGCCGGCGCGTCACAACGCGCCGGCCCGCCCACGACGGGCGCCAGGAGGGGGCTGGCCATCCGCCGTTTTTTCTTGCTCGGACCGCCTGCGGGCGGGTGCAGGACTCACGGTCCGGCGCAAGAAACTCCCGGATCAGCCGGCCGTCTGCTTCACCGGCACTGCGATAAATTTGGCGCCATCCGCGGATTTCACCCGCAGCAGCACCGAGCGGCGACCATCTTTTCGCGCCCCGTCGATGGCGTTCGAAAGATCGGCGCGCGAGCGCACCGGCTGGCCCCCGGCCTCGACGATCACGTCGCCCTGACGCAGACCTTTCTGTGCGGCAGGTCCATTGGGATCGATCTGGATCACGAACAGGCCTTCGCCCCCCGCGCCGCGGACTTCCGAAGCCGGCGCCACGTCGACGCCGAGGCCAGAGACCTGCGCGCCCGAGGCGCCGGCGCCCGAATCGTCCTCGTCGGCGCGCGCCTCACGCTCCTCGGGAAGCTTGCCGAGAGTGAGCTTCGCCAATTTTTCCGCGCCATTGCGCAAATAGGCGATCTCGACAGACCGGTTCGGCCCCAGGGCCGCGATGCGCCGCGCCAGTTCGCGCGGGGTCTCGACCTTCTCGCCATTGACCGCGGTGACCACGTCGCCCGCCTTCAGGCCGGCCGCCTCGGCGGGCGCGCCCTTTTGCGGTTGCGCGATCAGCGCGCCCTTGGTCGATTTCAGGCTCAGGCTATCGGCGATTTCCGGCGTGATCGGCTGGATTTTCACGCCAATCCAACCGCGCGCCACGACGCCCTTGTCCTTGAGCGCGGCGACCACGTCCCTGGCGACTTCGTAAGGAATGGCGAAGCCGATGCCGACCGACCCCCCGGAGGGCGAATAGATCGCCGTGTTCACGCCGATGACATTGCCATGCGTGTCGAAGGCCGGACCGCCCGAATTGCCGCGATTGACCGGCGCGTCGATTTGCAGGAAGTCGTCGTAGGGACCGGCGCCGATGTCGCGCCCGCGCGCCGAGACGATGCCCGCCGTGACGCTGCCGCCAAGCCCGAAGGGATTGCCGACCGCGATCACCCAGTCGCCGACGCGCGGCTGCGTCGAGGACCACTCGACAAAGGGAAGCTTGCTGGCGTCGACCACTTTCAGCAGCGCAAGATCAGTGCGCTTGTCCGTGCCGATGACCTTGGCGGCAAGCGTGCGGCCGTCCTCGAGCGCGACCTCGACCTCATGGGCGTGCTCGACGACATGGTTGTTGGTGACGACATAGCCGTCGGCGCTGATGATGAAGCCCGAGCCCTGCGACATCGTCATGCGCTTTTGTGGGGTCTCGCCGAAGCGCTTGAAGAAACGGTACATCGGGTCGTCGGGCGACATCTCCTGCCCTTCGAAAGGAGTCTGCTGCGTCTCTTCGGCCTTGACCTTGATGGCGACGACGGCGCCCTTCACACGGTCTACGACGTCGGCGAAAGAGGCCGGGCCGCTGGCTTGAGTGGCGGCGGCGGGCGCTTCGGCGAAAGCTCCGCCGAGAGGCGCGCCGAAGGCGGCGCCAAAGGCCAGAGCGGCTGCCGCGCCCATCAGCGCGACGCGCGACGTGCGCCGACGCCGCGAGGTCGTCGGCATGCGGGAGCTGCGCTCGACAAACGGATCATGCATTTGAAATAGTCTCCATTTTTGCGGCGAAAGCGTTGGCGGCAAGCCGAGGGGCTTCGTCGCCGCCTGCAAGAGGAAGATGGAGGCGCGCTGGTTTCAGTCCAATGGCCAGCGCATGAAACTTTCGTAACGGGAGGGCGGCCTTGCAACGCTCTGCGGCGGTCCGCGCCAAACGTGCCGTAATCGACGCGCCTGAAAGGGCCACGCATTTTCGTCGATTGCCGTTACGCTGGAGGATAAGTCTACGCCGCCGCCAGAGCGTTCCTCACAGCCAGCCGGCTTTGCGGAACCGCCAGTAGAGCACGAGGCAGACGGTGATGGTGACGCCCAGAACGGCGTAATAGCCGTATTGCCACTTGAGCTCCGGCATATGCTCGAAATTCATGCCGTAAATGCCGGCGATGGCGGTCGGCACGGCGAGGATCGCCGCCCAGGCCGCGAGGCGACGCGAAATATTCGTCTGAACCATCTGCGCATTCATCAGGCTCGCCTCGAAGGCGAAGGCGAGCGTCTCGCGCAACGTGTCGATCCGCTCTTCCGCGCGGCGCAGATGATCGCGCACGTCGCGAAAATGCGGCCGCATCGTGGGGTCGATGATGAATATGTCGGTGCGCTCGAGCCTGCGGCACACGTCCTGAAGCGGCACGACGGCGTTGCGCAAGCGCAGGAGATCGCGGCGCAACGTATAGAGTTGCTCGGTCTCCTCCTGCCCCATGGTCGTCGCAAGAACGTGATCTTCGATGTCCTCGACCCTGTCGTGGATGTTGTCGAGAACGGGCGAGTAATTATCGACGATAAAGTCGAGAATGGCGTATACGATGAAATCCTCGCCCTCGGAGAGCCGCTGGGCGCGCGCCTCGCAACGCTCACGCACCGCCGCGTAGCTGCGCGAGGGCCCATGACGCACGCTCACCACATATCCCGGTCCGACGAACAGATGCGTTTCGCCGAAGATCAGGCGCCCCTCCTCCATCTGCGCCGTGCGGGCGACGATGAAGAGGCTGTCGTCGAACTCCTCGAGCTTGGGAAATTGATGCGCCTTCGCGGCGTCCTCGATGGCAAGCGGATGCAGCGCGAACTGGATGCGAATGCGGTCGAGCAGCGCGACATCCGGCTCATAGAGTCCGATCCAGACGACATGGGCGTCGCGCTTTGCCCATTCGCCGGCGCTGTCAATGTCGATGTCGGCGACCTTAAGGCCGTTGCAATAGACGCCGGCGTTGACGATCCCCTTGCGGTCGTCCGCCGTCGTTCTCGCTCTCGGGGGCGCTGCTGGCGCGTCCATGCTCCGCGTCAGCCCCTGGGGCCGCCGCGGGTCACGCCGACCTTTGCCGGACGCAGCACTCTCTCGCCGATCGTGTAGCCCTGCTCCATGACCTGCGCGATCGTGCCGGCCGGCCGGGTCTCGTCGGGGATTTCGTAAAGCGCCTCGTGAAGATTGGGATCGAAGCGCGCGCCGAGCGCGTCGATCGGCTTGACGCCAAAACGGGCGAGCCGCGAGATAAAGTCCCGCTCGGTCACGGTGAGGCCGTCGAGCAACGCCGCGGCGATCGGATCGAGACTCGCGCGCGCGTCCGCCGGCACGCTGTCCACGGCGCGCCGCAGATTATCGGCAAGGGGGAGCATCTCGCGGGCAAAGTTTGCGACGCCGTAAAGCTTGGCCTCGGCAGTTTCGCGATCGGCACGGCGACGCACATTCTCCGCCTCGGCCATGGCGCGCAGCAGCTTGTCTTTGAGGCTGGCGTTTTCCGCGTAAAGGTTTTCGAGCTCCGTAAAGGGCTCGGGCTCGTTGATCGTGGACTCCGCCGAAGGCTGGGCCAGGGAGGATGCAGTCGCTGCAACCCCTTCCGCGCCATGGGGTTGCGGCGTATCGGGGTCGTTTCCGGCGTTGCTCTGGTCGCTCATGCTCGTGTCCATGACTGATAAGGGGCGATCATCAAAGGCCTCGATATCTGCGCTGCGCGCGCCAAAATCAAGTCGCTGCGACATTGGCGGCCCGCGTCGGGCGCTTTTCCGCCGCCGGCGCGAAAATTTCCAGCAGTTGGCGTTTGATCGCGGCGTGACGCTGCTGCGCGAGAATTTTGGAGCCCGTCAGATCCGTCACGTAAAAAGCGTCCACGGCCCGCTCACCGAATGTGACGATATGAGCCGAGGCGATGTTCAGATTTAGTTTTGAAATCGCATTGGTGAGGTCGAAGAGCAGACCCTCCCGGTCGAGGCCCGAAACCTCGATGACCGTGTAGACGTTGGACAGGCTGTTATCGACGACGACCTCCGGCGCGACCGAGAAGGCGCTGGGCGGCTGATGTTGTATCGCGCGCGCCCGGACCGCGTCCGAGACGATCACGTCGCCATGCAGGGCCTTGGCGATGAAATCCCCGATGCGTCGGGCGCGGCGCAATTCATCTTCGTCGAAGTCGAATGCGCGCGAAATGAAAATCGTGTCGAGCGCCAACCCGTCCACCGTCGTAAAGATGTGCGCGTCGACGATATTGGCGCCGCTCGCGGCGCAGCCCCCCGCAATGATTGAGAGAAGTCGGCGATGATCGGGCGCGATCACGGTCAGTTCGACCGCGCCGCGCGCGCGATCGAGCTCCACGGCCGTGGCAAGCGGCGTCTCGGCGTCCGTAAGTTTCGAGAGCATCTGCGCGTGACGCAGCTTGCGCCCGATGTCCACCTTGAGCCAATAGGCCGGATAGTGACGCTTCTGGTACGCGTCGAAAGTCTCGTCGCTCCACTGCGGCAGGGCCGCGCGTAATTCTGCGACGGCGGCGGCGACGCGGCTCTTGCGGTCGACGGCGGAATGACCGCCGCCAAGAACGACTTCCGTCTCCCAGTAGAGCACGCGCAGAAGCTGCGATTTCCAGGCGTCGAGCACATCGGGACCGACGGCGTTGATGTCGCAGACCGTGAGCACGAAGAGCATTTTGAGACGCTCGACGGTCTGCACGATGGCGGCGAAGCTCTCGATCGTGACGCGGTCGGAAAGGTCGCGGCTCTGCGCGAAGCTCGACATGGTCAAGTGATGCTCGACGAGCCAGGCGACGGTCTCCGTCTCGCCCGGCGTGAAGCCGAGACGCGGACAAAGCGCGCGCGCGACATCCATGCCGGCGATCGAATGATCCTCCCTGCGGCCCTTGGCGATGTCGTGGAGGAACAGCCCGAGATAGAGCACCTTGCGATTGACGATGGTGGGCAGCACTTCGCTCACCAACTGCTGATGCGCCGGCAGTCGGCCCGCCTCGAGATCGGAAAGGCCGCCAACCGCGCGCAGCAGATGCTCGTCCACCGTATAGTGATGATACATGTTGAACTGCATCAGCGCGACGATGCGGCCAAAGTCGGGAATGAAGCGCCCGAGCACGCCGGTCTCGTTCATGCGGCGCAAAATGATCTCGGTCATGTTGCGCGAGAGCAGAATTTCCAGAAACAGCCGGTTTGCTTCCTTGTCGGCGCGAAGATCGGCGTCGATCTCGCGCAGCGAGAGCGTCACGGCGCGCAACGCGTCGGGATGCAGCGGCAGGCCGTGATGATCGGCCATCCAGAACAGGCGAATGATATTGACGGGATCGCGATGAAAGACGCTCGCGTCGGTGACGCTGATGCGATCGTGAGAGATGATGAAGTCGCCGCGCGGGGCCTTGCTTCGGCGCCTGCGGAAGGGTTGCAGGAAACGATCGAAAATCGCGCGCGGCTTCGCCTGCCGCTCCTCGAGCGCGGCGCAGACGATGGCGGTCAGATCGCCAACATCCTTCGCGACGAGGAAGTAATGTTTCATGAATCGCTCAACGCGCGAGAGGCCGGCTGCGGTCATGATAGCCCAGTCGTCGCGCGATGGTTTGCTGAACGTCGAAGGAGAGTCGCTCCTCGGCGCGGCCGGTGACGAAGTGCAGATGACAGCGCACGCGCCAGAGAAATTCCTCGCATCGTTCGAAGAGACTGAGCTCCGCCGAGGTGAACAGGCCCGCGCCGACGAGCTCCTTGGCGTCACGAACGCGATAGACGTATTTCGAGATCCAGAAGAGCGTGTTCAGATCGCGCAGCCCGCCTTTCCCTTCCTTGACGTTGGGTTCGACGAGATAACGCGAGGCGCCGGCGCGGCGCACGCGCGCGTCGCGCTCCGCCAGTTTCGCCGCCACGAATTCCGACGCGTCGGAGCGCGCCACCTCGCGATCGAACGCGTCCTGAAGTTCGGCGAAAAGCTCCGGACTGCCGAGAATGAAACGAGATTCGAGCAGCGTGGTGCGGATCGTCATGTCGGCGCGCGACTGACGCATGCATTCGGCGACGGATCGGGTGGCGTGGCCGACCTTCTGACGCAGATCCCAAAGCACATAGAGGATCGCTTCGACGACGCTTTCGCCCCAGGGGGTCTGCTTGTAGGGGAGCAGGAAGAGAAGGTCGATGTCGGAGCCCGGCGCAAGCATGCCGCGTCCATAGCCGCCGACCGCGACAATGGTCAGGCGTTCCGCGAAGGTGGGATTGTCCGCCGGATAAACATAGTTAACGACGTAGTCGTAGATCGCGCCGATGAGTTCGTCCTGAAGCTGCGAGATCAATCGCGCGCAGGAGAGTCCCGAGCCGCGCGCCTCGAGCTGCGCGCGGGCGCGCGCGCGCCCCTCGGTAAGCGTTTCACGAAACAGCTCCACCGCCGCAGTGCGTCGCGCATGGCCCTTTTCGGCCTTGCACAGCTCGGCGATGCGCGCAGCGAGCGCCGGGCGCAGCCCGTCAAAGCCGCGAGATGGCGCGAGGCCGTCGAAAACATTCGCCGAAGGGCTGGGGTTCATGTCGCTCATCCTGCGGCGCGCAGCGCATCGTGACGCGCCTCGATCGCGTCAAAAAGGGAAACGGCGAGGTCCGGTCCGCCGACGCGCTTCAGCGCGCGCAGTCCGGTCGGCGATGTGACGTTGATTTCAGTCAGCCGTCCGTCGATCACGTCGATCCCGACAAAAATCAGTCCCCGCCTTTTAAGCTGCGGGCCCAGGCGAGCGCAAATCTCCTGCTCGCGGGCGTCGAGCTCGGTCGCGGCAGCCGCCCCGCCACGCACCATGTTGGAGCGAATATCGTCCTCTGCGGGCACGCGATTGATGGCGCCAAGGGCGACGCCGTCGATCAGTATGATGCGTTTGTCGCCATTCGCCACCTCGGGCAAAAACTGCTGAACCACCCAGGGCTCACGGAACGTCGTTTGAAACATGTCGAAGAGGGAGCCGAAGTTGGGATCGCGCGGCGTCACCTTGAACACCGCCGCGCCGCCATGGCCGTAGAGCGGCTTCATGACGATGTCGCCATGCTGCGCGCGAAAACGCTCGATCGCGGCGCGGTCGCGCGTAATCAGCGTGGGCGGCATCAAATCGACAAAGTCCATCACGAAGATTTTCTCGGGCGCGTTGCGAACGTGTCCAGGGTCGTTGACGACGAGCACTTTCGACTGGATCCGCTCGAGAAAATGTGTCGAGGTGATGTAGGCGAGATCGAAGGGCGGATCCTGTCGCAGCAGCACAACGTCCATCTCGATCAGCGCGATCTCGGTCGCTTCGCCGAGCGAATAATAGCGCGCGGGGTCGTCGAAGACGTCGATGTGATGCGCTCGGGCGAAAAGCCGCCCGCCTTCCAGCGAAAGTTGATCGGGCGTATAGAACCAAAGGCGATGGCCACGTTTTTTCGCTTCCAGCATCAGCGCAAAAGTCGAGTCCCCTGCGAAGTTTATGCGCTCGAGCGGGTCCATTTGCACCGCGATCTCCAGCATGATTCCCCCTGACCCGCCCTTGGCGTTAACCGACTTTGAAAGACTGTTGTCTAGCTTTAGCCCTGGTCAATTAGCAGGACTATTCCAAAGATGCGCAACCTTTCCATCGGCGCCGGTCTCGTTTTGCGCCAGTTCCTCTTCTTGGCCTTGCTGCTTCTGCTCGGCGCGACGGCATATCTCGGCGTCGTCAATGTCCGCGACCTTGCCGCCGCCGCGGCCAGCGCCGCCGATCCGGCGCGCATGGCGGCCTTCGCCAGGACAGCATATGAGGCCGCAAGCACCGTCTCCGTCGAGCTTTTCATCGGCATGATGATCTCGGGCTTCCTGATCGTCGGCGTCTCCATGCCGACCATGCACAAGACCGTCGCCGCGCCGATCCGTTCCGTCGCCAAGCAGATGACCGATCTCGCGGCCGGCGATACGCAAATCGACGTCAAGGACGCCGACCGCAGCGACGAGATCGGCACGATCTCCCGCGCCCTCGTCGTTCTGCGTGACGCGGTGCGGGCAAACAACGAAATGGCCGCCGAAATCAAGGCCCGCGATGACCGCGAGGAGCAGCTGCGCCGCGAGGCCGCCATCCGCGAGAAGGTGGAACATTATTCGATCGAACTGTCCGCCACCACCGCAAAACTCGGCGACATGACGAGGCGCATGGCCGCCGCCTCGGAGGAAATGATCGTGCACGAGGGCCGGGCGCGCGCCGACAGCGACTTCGCCCGCACCGCCTCGACCCAGACCGCCGCCGACGTCGGCGCGGTCGCCACCGCCTCGGAGCAGCTTCTCGCCGCTATCGGCGAGATCAGCCGGCAAGCCGTCGAACTCCACTGCGGTCGTGCGGGAAGCGGTTCTCGAGACAAAGGGATCGGCGTCGGAGATGTTGCGTCTCTCCGCGGCCGCCAATCGCGTTGGCGACGTCGTGAATTTGATCTCCCGCATCGCGGCGCAGACGAATCTGCTTGCGTTGAACGCCACGATCGAGGCGGCCCGCGCGGGTGAAGCCGGCCGCGGCTTTGCCGTCGTCGCCCAGGAGGTGAAGAGCCTCGCGACCCAGACCACCAAGGCGACCCAGGAGATTGCGGGCCAAATCGCCGAGATTCAGGCCGCCACCGGGGCGTCGGTGGCCTCGATCGAGCGGATCAAATCGCGAATTGCCGAAGTGGAGCAGATTTCGGCGATCATCACCTGCGCGGTTCACGAGCAGGACGCAGCGACGAAAGACATTGCGCGCAGCGTGCGCTCCGCCGCGACGAGCGCCGGGGACATGTCCGCCCACGCCGACCAGGTCGCGGGCGCCATTTCGCAAACGGGGGCCGGCGTCGAGGCCATGGTCGGGATGGCTCGGGAAATCGACCAGATGGCGCGCTGCATGAGGGAACACACTGACGAGCTCGCCCAGAGCCTCGCGAGTTAGCCCCGCGTCAGGTCGTCGGGCGCGAACGAGCGATTGCGGCTTCAACGCTCTGCGACGGCCTCGATCTCGACGCCCTCCAGGATATCGGCGGGCTTTCTTGCGAAAGCTTCGAGCCCGTTGACGCCCTTTTTGGACGCAAGCCGCACATGGAGCCGTCCTGGGCGTTCCACAAAGGCCGCGACCGCCGCGCCGATGTTTTTCGCCTTTTCCCCCTCCCCGAAAAGCGCCGCGATCGCCGTCGCCGCCGCCTTGGCGTATTCGGCGCGGGCCTTCTCCTCGGGCTTTTTCTCCTCCCGCGCCGCCAGGAAGACGAGGCGGTCGACGAGGCCGCCGTTCTCGAGCGTCAGATCGATTGATTTCAACGCCACCGCCAGCGACGCCGCCTTGGAGATGACGGGCGTGGCGGCGAAGACGGCGCCCGAGACGTTCTCGAGTTGCGCGCTGAGCGTCGCCGCGCCCATATCCTTCCCTTCGACGTGAACCGGGGAAATGACGGCCTCCTCGGTCGCCTCGCGCCACTCGGCGGCCGCGGCCCCCGAGAGATCGAGGCGATCATAGCCGAGCGCGCGAAACTGCGCGACCGACGGCGCGTCGCCGCGGGCCGACAAATCAATCGAGAGACCGTCCAGCCTGGCTGCGAACTTCGTGGGCGCGTTGTCGCGAAAATTGGCGAAATCGGCGGAGAATTCTGAGACGCTGAACGTCATGCGGGACGCCGCGTCGAGACGGGGATCGGGAAGGTCGGCCACAAGCCCGGCGGCCTCAATTCGTCCAAACCGCGGATAGGGGCTGTCCACGATCGACGACAGTTTCGCGTCGCGCAAACCGAGTTGCTTGAGCCCGAGCGTCCCCCCGTCCGAGGCGTGGAGCGAAACGTCCTCGACAATGAGATCGCCAATCGCGCCGCGCAGAATTCTCGCTGCGGCCACCCGGCCGACGCTCAGGCGATAGGGCTTCGCGGCGGAAGCCTCGCCGGTCGTGACGATGTCGCGCGCCTCGAAGGAGTCGACGTCGACCGACGCGACTGCGTCGATCACGCGCGCCAGCAGCGCCGGATCGGCGGCGGCGGCGCTGAGATTTTCGAGCTCGGCGAGGAGGGCGCCCAGGGGCGCCGACGCCGCCCGCCCCTTGACGCCCCTTATGGTCAGCCGTCCTGTCCGCGTCTCGACCCCCGCCGCCGTGTCGCGCGCGACGAGGGAGTCGACGCTCTCCTCATCGATCAGCGGTTTCGCCGTTTCGCCGGAGTCGGCGCGGCGCGCGAGCGCGAGATGGGCGAACTGGCGCAGATCGACCCCTTTGGAGACGCTCCCGCCCCAGAGATAGCGCCGGGACGCGGCCCCAGCCTTCTCGACAGTCTGCTCCAGACCCCCGACGCGCAGCAGACCAATTCGCCCCGCAACGACATTTTCCGCCGTCACGTCGCGATAGACGGCGCGCGCCGTCCCCTCGCCGGATCTGCGCTCGGTCGTGAGCGTGGGGATGATCATCCTTCGCGCCGAAAGCCGCGCGAGGCGCACGTCGATTTCCGCGTCGCCACCCTTGAACAGATCGGCAAATTCGCCGGAGGACAGGGACGCGCCCTCGAGCTCGAGGCGCGGCATGTGATACGTCGCGCCCGCCAGCGTAAGGGTGACATTGTCGAGCCCGGGGCGGGTCTCGAAGGCGCCCATGAGGGCCTGTGGCGCAAGCGCCGCCGCCGCAACAGCGGCGATGACGCGACAGCGTCGCATCCAGACCGTCAATTTCGAGGGAGTGTCGCGCATTTTCGCCTGGGTTCGGCGCGCGGAAGGGCGCGGGGGCGAACTTGCACGTTGCGAGCGTCCTGGTAAAGACCCGGGGTCGCTGCTGAATCGCCGTGCGGCCGCGACGCGAGCGCTCCCTCGGGGCGGATGGCCGTCGTTGCGGTTGGATGCTACAGAGGCCCCATGCGACGACTACTTCTTCTGCGCCATGGCAAGGCGGACCGGCACTCGGCCGGCGGCGACCGCGAGCGCCCCTTGACGCGCCGGGGCGAAGAGGACGCCCGCCGTGTCGGCGCCTTCCTCCTCGATCGCGGCATGACCCCCGACCTCGCGGTGGCCTCCAATGCGCGCCGGGCCAAGCGAACGCTGGAGCTCGCCCTCGAAGCCTTTCCCGGCCATGTGACGCATCTGATCGAGAACACGATCTACCTTGCGACCGTCGATCATCTCGTCGACGTTCTCCGTCAGACCCCCGACAAGGTGCAAACCCTCCTCGCCGTCGGTCACAATCCCGGTTTCGCGGAACTTGCCTCCTGGCTTGCGGGCGCCGGCGACGACAGGGAGCTCGACCATATGAGATCGAGCTATCCGACAGCGGCCCTTGCCATTCTTGATTTCGACGCGCAGCATTGGGCCGAGGTCCGCAGGGGCGCGGCGACGCTTCGCCGTTTCGTCACGCCGGCGGCGTTGCGCGGGGATTTGGTCGACGAACCGGATTAAGCCGCGGGGTTTATCGGAGCGCCGCGACGGCATGTTGGTCGAAACGCTCGCCCTTTTTCTCGCTTCCGTCGCGCCTGGCGAGACGCTCGCCCTGGCGCCCGCCGAACTGTTCTGGCGCACGCCGTCTCCCGCCTACGCCGCGGACGAGCGCGCGGTCGACAACTGGCGCGTCGAGAGCGCCCTGTGGCTGGACCTGAGCCCGTCGGCCGCGGCGCGGCGCGCGCTCGGCGCGCAGGAGAGCGAGCCCGCGCGCTGCGTGAAGCTCAATAATTATTGGTGTGTGAAGAGCGCGGGCTGGCGCGGCGAGATCGCGGCGGACGCTGACGGCCACGTCGCCTTCGCCTCAGTGGCGGACGGCGCCGCCGCCGCCGCCCTGTTGTTGCGCCGCTATTACGTCGACTACAAGCGCCGCTCGGCCCGCGCCATCGTCGAGCGCTGGGCGCCGGCCCAATGTTTCTCACTGGCGCCGCGCACCGCGCCGGCCTTGATCGCCGGCAACGCGAATGCGGGCGCGCGGCATATGTTGCCGCAACGGGTCGTGCCCATGGGCGGACTCGGGGGAACCCTCGCGCCTTTTGGCGTCCAGAACACGTTGCGCGCGCGCTGGCTGGCGGCGCATGGGCCCGCCGGGGCGGCGCATGGGCCCGCCGGCGCCCCGGCGCGTCGCCCCCCGCCCGTGGCGCTCGATCTTCTCCCGGCCCCCTCGATCATGGCGGGCGGAGGCGAGAAGCGCGATAAAACCAGACCTGCCGCGCCCGCCCCGACCCTCGATCCCCTGCTCGCCGCCGTCGCCTCTTTGAACGGCCTCCCTAAACTCCCGCCGCTGGGCGGACCCGGCGGCTGCTCCGGCGACGGCGCGCGCATCGCCAATTACGCCGCGCATGTCGCCGAGGGCGTCGCGGCGAGCCCCGGGGACGATTTGGCCATTTTCGACGACAAGGGCTGGCCGACCGACAATCTCGCGAGGGTCCTCGCCAATATGGCGGCGGTCGAAATCGGCCCCGACCGACCGCGCATGGCGCTGATGCGCTCGGCCGTGGCGCAGTTGCGCCGGCTATTGGACGCTCCGCCGGAATCGGACTCGAGCGCGTCCGCGCCATAAGTGGTGCGGGGGCTGGCCGCGCCAGGGCGAAACCGACCGTTTGACCGCCCCGCCGCCGCGCCCTACAAACGCGGCGTCATGAGCGCTCGCAACCAGCATGTCGCATAATACATTCGGCCATCTTTTCCGCGTCACGACCTTCGGCGAGAGCCATGGGCCGGCGCTCGGCGCGGTCGTTGACGGCTGCCCGCCCGGCCTGTCACTCACCGAGGCCGACATTCAGGTCTTTCTCGACAAGCGCAAACCCGGCCAGTCGCGCTTCACCACGCAGCGTCGCGAGGCGGATGAGGTGAAAATCTTGTCGGGCGTCTTCACCGGTCCCGACAAACGCCAGACGACGACAGGAACCCCCCTCGCGCTGCTCATCGAGAACACCGACCAGCGCTCGAAGGATTATGGCGAGATCGCCGACAAATACCGACCTGGTCACGCAGACTATGTTTACGACGCGAAATATGGCTTTCGCGATCATCGCGGCGGCGGGCGCTCCTCCGCGCGCGAGACGGCGGCGCGCGTCGCGGCGGGGGCCATCGCGCGCAAAGTTCTGCCCAATGTGACGATACGCGGCGCCCTCGTGCAGATCGGCCCGCATCGGATCGACCGCGCGCGCTTCGACTGGGCCGAGGTCGAGCGCAATCCGCTCTTTTGCCCCGACGCCGTCATGGCCGCGCAATGGGCGGATTATCTCGACGGCGTGCGCAAGGCGGGCTCCTCCATCGGCGCCGTGGTCGAAATTGTCGCGGAAGGCGTTCCGCCAGGCTGGGGCGCGCCGCTTTACGGTAAACTCGACGCGGATCTCGCCGCCGCAATGATGTCCATCAATGCGGTGAAGGGCGTGGAGATTGGCGAGGGTTTCGCCGCCGCCGAACTGAGCGGCGAGGAAAACGCCGATGAAATGCGCGCCGGTCCGACCTTTCTTTCCAATCATGCGGGGGGCGTGCTCGGCGGACTGTCGACGGGACAAGAGATCGTCGTGCGTTTCGCGGTGAAGCCCACGTCCTCGATCCTCACGCCGCGCCGCACGATCGACCGCGCCGGCAAGGAGACGGAGATCGTCACCAAGGGCCGGCACGACCCCTGCGTCGGCATTCGCGCGGTGCCCGTGGGCGAAGCCATGGCGGCCTGCGTTCTTGCCGATCACTTCCTGCGCCACCGTGGGCAGGTCGGGTGATCTCGCGCCGGGCAGCCCTCGCGGGCGCGGCGAGCCTGCCGGCCTTCGGCGCGAGCGCATACTCCCCGCCGGCGACGCTTTTCGTCTCCGCCGACGCCGCTTTGCGGCACGATCCGGGCCCCGGTTTTCCCGACAGTCCCGATCGGCTGCGCGCCATTCTCTCGACGCTCGGCGCGCCCCGCTTTGACGCGCTCGCGCGCCTCGAGGCGCCGCCCGCCGCGCGTGAGGATTTGTTGCGCGTTCATTCGGCCGCCTATCTGGCGCGGCTCGAACAATCGGCGCCGGGCGAGGGACGCGTGCAAATCGGCGTCGATGCCGTCATGAGCGCGGGAACGCGCGAGGCCGCTTGGCGCGCGGCGGGCGGCGCCGTTGCGGCGATCGACGCCGTGATGGCGGGCCGCGCGCGCAACGCCTTCGTCGCCGCGCGTCCGCCGGGGCACCACGCGCGCGAAGATTCGGCGATGGGCTTCTGCTTCATCAACAACGCCGCCGTCGCGGCGCGCCACGCGCGTTCCGCCCATGGCGCCGAACGCGTCGCCATTGTCGATTTCGACGTGCATCACGGCAATGGCGTGCAGGAAATTTTCTGGAACGAGAAGAACGTCCTCTATGCCTCGACGCACCAGACCCCGCATTATCCCGGCACGGGCGCCGCGACCGAGACCGGCGCGCACGACACGATTGTCAACGCGCCGCTGCGCAAGGGCGATGACGGCGCGGATTTCTCAGAGGCGTTCAAGAACCGCATTTTGCCGCGCCTCGACGCCTTCGCGCCCGATATCGTGATTTTATGCGCGGGCTTCGACGCGCATCTGCACGATCCGCTCGGCGGCCTGCGCCTCGTTCCAGCAGATTTTCGCGACGCGACGCTGCGCGTCATGGAGATCGCCGCGCGCCGCTGCGGCGGTCGGCTCGTTTCGCTTCTCGAGGGGGGCTATCGTCCGCAAGACCTCGCCGCCTCGGTCGAGGCGCATGTCGGCGCGCTGATGGCGGCCTAGCGGGCCGCCTTCTCGACGACGCCGACCATGGGTCCCATGGGATGGAAGAGATCATGGCGCGCGATCGAGGGCGCAAAAAGCGCCGAGGCGGAGCCGCCGTCAAGAAACAGCGCGTCGCGGCAATTGAGCTGGCTGCGAAACAGATCCGCGAATTGATGGAATGTGACCGGCTCGTTTGAGATGGCAAAATGCGCGACGCGCCCATCGACCACGCAAACGCCGTTTCTGAATTTCGCCGAGGTTCCGCTCTCGTGGATGTGCGGATTGACGCGGCCGGCGATCAGAAGCATGGGCCCGGACTGCGTGGCGTAGACGGGATGGAGATTGGATTTGAGAAAGCGCGCCGTCTCCGTCACCCCCGCCCGCCCGCCCTCGATCCAGAAAACGCCATTGGGCTTGAGATGGAAGTTGCCGCCGCCCGAGGCGGTATTGGCGCCGTGTAGCGATTTCGCCATCCTCGACATAGAGGCCGACAGGGGAAAAATCCGGCGCATACATGCCGGCGTTCATCGCGAAGACGAGCCGATCCCCTTTCGCGGCGAGATCATCGGCGAGGCGCGAGAAGCCGCCGTAAAGCGCGCCCTTGTCATCGCGCAGAAACAGGCGGAGCCGCGCCGCGCGCAGATCAAAGGCGCACGTCGTGAACGAGGCGCCGCTCGCTTCCATGTCGGCGCAGGGTCGCGGGGGCTCCGCAGCCGCGCCAAAAGCTGTCGCGGCGACGCAAAAAATCGCGGCCGCGACCATCCCTGATTTGTCGACAATCGGTTTGCGCATGACGCGAGCCTCTCTCAATTCCAACGGAATTGATAGCCTGACGCCCGCAGATCCGGGCGGATTTGAAACGGGACGCCCGGACCGCTAGATATGCGCGGAGCGCCGCCCGGCGCTCTCCGGAGGCTTGCGTGCCCAATTCCATCACCGAGGCCATAGAGGCCATTGCGCGCGGCGAACTCGTCGTCGTGACGGACGACGACGATCGCGAGAACGAGGGCGACCTCGTCATCGCCGCATCGCTGTGCACGCCGGAAAAAATGGCCTTCATTGTCCGCCATTGCTGCGGCATCGTCTGCGCGCCGCTGACGATGGAGGATGCGCGGCGGCTCCATCTCGCGCCCATGGTGGCCGAGAATGACGCGCCGCTCGGCACGGCCTTCACCGTCTCGGTAGACGTGAAACACGGGCTGACGACCGGCATCTCCGCCGAGCAGCGCTGCAACACGGTGCGCGCGCTCGCCAACGGCAATATGGGCGCCGCCGATTTCGCCCGCCCCGGCCATGTGTTTCCGCTCATCGCCAGGGACGGCGGCGTCTTGATGCGCTCAGGCCATACCGAAGCCGCGGTGGATCTGTGCAGGCTCGCGGGGCTTCCCCCCGTCGGCGTCATCTGCGAACTGGCAAATGACGACGGCACGGTGATGGCGGGGCCGCAGATCGCGGAATTCGCGAAAACACACGATCTGAAGCTTATTTCCGTCGCCGACCTGATCGCCCATCGGCAGGCGCGCGAGAAGCTTGTCGAGCGGGTGGCGACCTTTCCGGTGTCGACGGAGGCCGGAGAATTCATCGGTCACGCTTATGTTACGCCTTTCGACAGCGTGCAGCATTTCGCCTTTGTGCTCGGCCCGATCGGCGACGGCCGCGACGTGCCGACGCGGCTCCACCGCGCCGATATCGTCGCCGACGTCATGGGGGGCGCGGCGACGATCAAGAAGACCCTCGCGCGTTTCGCCCGCGAGGGGCGCGGCGTTCTCATATATCTGCGGGACGGCGCGGCCGGCGTGCCCGCCAATGTCGTCGGGCGCGCGCCGGAAAACGCCGAGGAGTTCCGCAAGCGGCAATGGCTCGACGTCGGACTCGGCGCGCAGATCTTGAAAGACCTCGGCGTGTCCTCGATCCGGCTGCGATCCTCCTCCGCCAAGCCGCGGGCCTTCGTCGGCCTGTCGGGGTTCGGCATCGAGATCACCACGGTGGAGCCGTTGGAGTAGAACGCCGCTCACCTCGCGCGCGGATGCGCCGAGTTATAGGCGTCGAGCAGCCGCTTCTTGTCGACGGCGGTGTAGACCTGCGTCGTCGACAGCGAGGCGTGGCCGAGCAGCTCCTGAATCGTGCGCAAGTCGCCGCCGCGTCCCAGAAGATGGGTCGCGAAGGAATGGCGCAGCGCATGCGGCGTTGCGCTATCGGGCAGCCCCAGCGACCCGCGCAGGCGCGCGACCGCCAACTGCACGATTCGCGGCGACAGCGGGCCGCCCTTGGCTCCGACAAAGAGCGGACCGCCGGTCAGCTCATAGGGGCAAAGCGCCAGATAATCCGCGATCGCCGCCCGCACGGGCTCGATAACGGGCAAGGTGCGCGTCTTGCCTCCCTTGCCGAGGATGGTGACGCGGTCGGCGCGGCCGACGGGCGCGTGCGCTCGCTCGATCGACAGCGCCTCGGAAATGCGCAGTCCGGCGCCATAGAGTAGCGCCAGAACCGCGGCGTCCCGCGCGATCACCCAGGGCGGGCGTGATTCGCCGGCGCGCTGCTCGGGGTCGATGAGATCCCGGGCGTCGGCGATGGTCAGCGCCCTGGGCAGGCGATGCGGCTTCTTGGGGGGGCGCACGGCGGCGAAGAGATCGGTCTTCGCAAGCCCCTTTTTCTCGAGAAAGCGCAGGAAGTTGCGGATTGCGGCGAGCGCACGCAACAGGGACCGGCTCTCAAGACCGTCATGTCGCCGCCGGGCGAGGAAGGCCCGCAGATCTGCCGCCTCCAGGGCGCGCAGCGCCGCCGCGTCGGGCCGCGCCCCCAGATGCTCGGTCAGGAAGGAAAGGAAAGCTGCGACGTCGCGGGCGTAGGCGTCGAGCGTGTGGCGCGAGGCGCGCTTTTCGCCCTCTAGCGCCTGCAACCAGCGCAAAGCCTCCGCCGAGATGTCGGGCGCGGCGCTGAAACGCGCCAATTGATCGGCGGCGGCGGACGCTGGCGCGACCGTCGCGGGACCGCGCCGGGGAAAGAGTGATTCGCGCATCCAGGCAGCATTGCGCGAGAAGCGTAAAAGAAAAGCGCTTCGTTGCGGGTTTGCCGTCAGATTCCGTCTTTGATCTCGGCCTTCGCCTTGACGAACAACTCCTCGAGCGTGCGGCGGATCTGGTGCTCGGACTGGTCGACGCCGGCGGCGGCGAAGTCCTTCTTGATCGTCGCGACGACTCGCTCGTCGGCGTCCGCGGAAACTTCCGCGGCGACCAGCGCATCGGCGTAAGCTTGAGCGTCAGCGCCCGTCTTTCCAAGCTTCTCCGCCGCCCAGAGGCCGACCAGCTTGTTGCGGCGCGCGCCGGCGCGAAATTGAAGTTCCTCATCATGGACGAAGCGTTTCTCGAACGAATCTTCGCGCTGATCGAAAGTGCTCATGTCCATCCTCGACGGGGTTTGTCTGATCGATGAAAATTTCGCGGCGTCGCCGCGCGCGCGCCACTCGCGGGCGCGTCGCTGGCATATAGGCGATATTCGCCTGCGGCGCCAATGCCAAGCATCTCGCCGCGCTGTTTTCGCGCAGGCGCGGACGACTGAAACGCCGCCAAAAAGAGCGCGTTGTATCCGGTTTGGGTTTCAGATAGAGTGGGGCATCGGCCTGAGAGGCCGAGCGCTGGCTTGTCACTGAACCCCAAAGACGCTACGACCGCCCCTCACAGTCGCGGTTGGACGCCAGAAACCGCTCCCTGGACGAACCCGGATGCGGGACCATATCGGAGGAGCCGCGGCCGACCCCATGGACTTTCTCAAGCCCCGGTTGATACCTATGAACCGCCGTCGCCGCATCTACGAAGGCAAGGCCAAGGTCCTCTACGAAGGGCCGGAGCCTGGCACGTTGATTCAGCACTTCAAGGACGACGCCACCGCCTTCAACGCCAAAAAGCATGAAGTGATCGATGGCAAGGGCGTCCTCAATAACCGCATCTCGGAATATATCTTCCAGCACCTCAACAATATCGGGGTGCCGACGCATTTCATTCGGCGGCTGAACATGCGCGAGCAGCTCATCCGCGAGGTCGAGATCGTCCCGCTGGAAGTCGTCGTGCGCAACGTGGCGGCCGGCTCGCTCGCCAAGCGCCTCGGTCTCGAGGAAGGCACGCAACTGCCGCGCTCGATCATCGAATTTTACTACAAGAACGACGCGCTCGACGACCCGATGGTCTCCGAAGAGCACATCACCGCTTTCGGCTGGGCGACGCCCCAGGAGATCGACGACATCATGGCGCTCGCCATACGGGTCAACGATTTCCTCTCCGGCTTGTTCCTTGGCGTCGGAATCCGCCTCGTCGATTTCAAGATGGAGTGCGGGCGTCTTTGGGAAGGCGACATGATGCGCATCGTCGTCGCCGACGAGATTTCGCCGGACAGTTGCCGGTTGTGGGACATCAAGTCCAACGACAAGCTGGACAAGGACCGTTTCCGCCGCGACCTCGGCGGGCTGGTGGAGGCGTACACCGAGGTCGCCCGGCGGCTCGGCGTGATGCAGGAAGGCGAAACAGTCCGCGTCGGCGCGCCCAAGCTGGTCCAGTAGGGCTCGATCACGGCGGGCGCCGGCGTGGCGCCCCTCCCCAAACTCCCGCCGACTGCGGCATTTTATCCGCCCCGTAAAGAACCCGCCGCGCCGAATGGCGAATTCCGGCCGGCCTTTGGCGGTCGCGCTGCTAGCCACTTCGAGCCTGTGCGCGCCAACATTTCCCCATGAGGCGGATCTGATGAGCACGCGCGCAGACGTCCCGGCGGCAGCCAAATGGCTCGGCTACGCCGGGGCGCTCCCCTTCCTCGCAGGCGCGCTCGCCTCGTTGCCGGTCACGGAGGCGCTGCGCCCGCTGGGCCTCCAGCTTCTGCTCGGCTATGGGGCGATCATCCTCTCGTTCATGGGCGGCGTGCATTGGGGAGTCGCAATGATGCGCAACGATACTGCGCCGGGCCCGCTCACCCGCAGCGTCGCGCCATCGCTCATTGCCCTCCCCGCCCCGCTCATCGGCGGCGTGACCGGACTCTTTATCCTTGTCGCGGGATTCGCCGGCCTCTTGGTTTATGACGAGCAGGAGGCGCGCGCCGGCCGCCTGCCCGACTGGTATCCGCTGTTGCGCAGGCCGCTTACGGCGATTGTCATCGCCTGCCTGGCCTTGGGCGCCGCTGCGCGGCTTTTCTGATCCCCTTCGACGGCAGGCCCGCTTGCCCTTTGGTCGCGAGACGGCTAACCGTGTCGCCAATCCAGTCTGCAAAAGAAGACCCCATGAAAGCACGCGTCGTCGTCACATTGAAAAACGGCGTCCTCGATCCGCAGGGCAAGGCGATCGAAGGGGCGCTGAAGTCGCTCGGCGTCGAGGGAATCGCGAGCGTGCGGCAGGGCAAGGTTTTCGACGTCGAACTGGCGGGCTCCGACTCGGCCGCCGCCAGGGCGCAGCTCACGGCGGCCTGCGAGAAGCTTCTCGCCAACACCGTCATCGAAAACTATCAGATCGACGTCTGAGGCCGCCATGAAAGCCGCCGTCATCGTCTTTCCCGGCTCCAATCGCGAGGGCGACATGGCGCGCGCGCTCGAGCAGGCGACGGGCCACGCCCCGGCGATGCTCTGGCACGCGGACCACGAGCTGCCGAGGGGTACGGATCTCGTCGTCTTACCGGGCGGCTTTTCCTATGGCGACTATCTGCGTTGCGGGGCCATCGCCGGACGCGCGGCCATCATGGACGCCGTGCGCGCCCACGCCGAACGCGGGGGCCTCGTGCTTGGCGTGTGCAACGGCTTTCAGATCCTGTGCGAAAGCGGCCTCCTGCCAGGCGTGCTGATGCGCAACGCCAATCTGCGCTTCATCTGCCGGATGCAGCATTTGCGGGTCGAGCGCGACGACACTGCCTTCACCCGGCGCTACCACCGGGGACAGATCATCGAGGTCTGCATCGCCCATGGCGAGGGCAATTACGAAGCGGACGATGCGACGATCGAGCGGCTCGAGGGCGAAGGCCTGGTGGCCTTCCGCTATTGCGATGCGGCGGGGGCGCTCGGCGGAGGCGCCAATCCCAACGGCTCGCGCAATGACATTGCGGGAATCTACGCCCCCGCGCGCAATGTGCTGGGCCTTATGCCGCATCCCGAAAATCTGATCGATCCGCTTGTCGGCGGAATCGACGGCCGCGCGCTTTTCGAGAGTCTCGCGAGCGCCGCCTGAAAGTTCATTTCCCGGCCGCCCGCGCAACCCGCCAGAGCGCCCTCTCCGCCTCCATGCGCGCGATGGCCGTATTGGCGCGGGCGCGGGTCTGAGCCACGCGCAAGGGCTCGATAAGCGCGCCAACGCGCGAGGCGCTCCAGGCTTTGAGCTGCGCCTCCATCAGCGCGCGATGCATGAAGCCGAAGCCCGCGCGATTGAGCGCCGTGAGCCCCGCGTCGAGGCGTCCGCCCTCGCGCTCCATGGCGAGGCGCGCCCGATGCAGCGCCACCGCAAACCGCAGCGCGCCAAAGAGCAGCGTCCCCGCCTCGCCGCCTTGCGCGAAATAGGCGTCGAGCGTCTCTCCTGCGTGGCCGGAGAAGGCCGCGGCGACGACGCGATCGGCCGCGATGTTCGAGGCGTGCGCGACGATCGCCTCGACGTCCGCGGCGTCGACATGGTCGCGCCCATGCATGTAGAGCGTGAGCTTTGCGAGTTCGGCGCGGCTCATGAGCCGATCCTCGCCGAGCGCCGCAAGGAGCAGCGCGCGCGCCTCCGGAGTCGCGACAAGCCCCGCCTCGCGCAGGCTGCGCTCGACGAGCGCATGGACGTCCTGCTCCGAGTCGGGAAGGCACTCGACGCCCGCACCCAGTTTAGCGCTCTCGACGAGCTTGCGAAGCGGCGAGTCCCTTCTGAGCGCGCCGGCCGTCAGCACGACGGCGCAATCGGACGGCGGCGCGGCGATGAGCGAAGTGATCGCAGGAATGACCGATTTCGCGCCCGTCTCGACGAGGATCGCACGGCGCCCGCCGAAAAGGGGCGAGGTATTGGCTTCATCGAGAAGCGCGAGTGGATCGGCGGAGACGGCGTCGCCGCTCATCTCGACGAATTGGAAGGGATCATGACGATCGTCGACGCGCTTTGCGACGATCGCAAGCGCGCGCTCGCGGATCAATCCGGCGTCCGAACCATGGAGAAGGAACAGGAAGACGCCTTCCGGCGGCGCGGCGACGAAGCGTTCGGCGTCGCGGCTCGCGATCGCGACCACGTTTTACTGCCGGGTCGCGAGTTCTGTCGACACGCGCGTGCGGATCAAATCGGCGATTACCTTGGCGTCGCGGATTTCGGCGTCGCGGGCGGCGCGAACATTGGAGAAACGATTGGAGAAGCGGTCGTAACTCGCGATGTTGAAGGCCACGCCCTTCGTGACGACGTCGTTCTTCGGCCAGGTGACCAGCTTGTAGTCGGCGTCGGCGATGAGGGTCGCGGAAGTGGCGCGACCGGTCACAGTGTCGACGATCGGGGTCTGCACGCGCTCGCGCAGCGTGACCGTGAGATGGTAGCGGGGAGTCACGCTCGAGCCCGTGCCGTTGAAGCCGTAGATCAGCTCATTGCGGACGTAATGTCCGATACGCCCGGGAATTTCGTCGACTTCGATCGACTGAAGCTCAGCGGCGAGGGGGGAGGAATCAAGGGTTCCGCTCGCGCCATAAAGCGGCTCGATGCAGCCCGCAAGGGGGAGCGCGGCGGCAAACGCGAGCAACGCCCCGCAGAATTCTGCCGTGACCCTTGTCAGACGACGACATTGACGATCCTCTTCGGCACGAGAATGAATTTCCTCAACGGCTTGCCTTCCATGGCGCGCAGGACGCCATCTTGCGCCAAAGCTTCTTTGCGAATCGTTTCCTCGTCGGCGTCATGGGCGACGAGGATCTCGGCGCGCTTCTTTCCGTTCACCTGTACGGGCAAACTTATCATTTCCTGCGCCACCAGCACAGGATCGGCGACCGGCCAGGCGGCCTGGGACACGAGCCCCGCATGTCCGAGATCGGACCAGCACTCTTCGGCGATGTGGGGCGTCATGGGCGCGACGAGCTGGATGAGCGCATCCGCGGCCTCGCGGAAGGCGTAGGCGAGATCGGCCGCGACGGGCGTTTGCGTCACCTCGTCGAGCGCGCCCGTCAGCTCATTGGCGAATTCGCGAATGCGGGCGATGGCGCTGTTGAAGCGCAGCCGCTCGATATTTTCGCTCGTCTGCGCGATCGTCTTATGCGTCGCCTTGCGCAGCTTGAGGGCCTCCGGGCCGAATTCGGCCGGCGCGGCGGCGCCCGCGGGCGCGGCGACACGGCCAAGCTCCCCTGTGACCCGCCACAGGCGCTGCACGAAGCGCCAGGCGCCCTGCGCGCCCTCGTCGGACCAGATCACGTCGCGGTCGGGCGGGCTGTCGGAGAGCACGAAAAGTCGGGCGGTGTCCGCACCATAGCTTTCGACGATATCGTCGGGGTCGACGGTGTTCTTCTTCGACTTCGACATTTTCTCGATGGGGCCGATCTCTGCCTCGGCCCCGCCGTCGACCAGGAAGGCGCGCCGGCCCGCTTCACTCGAACTCGAGCCTGATCGCGGCGGGCGAGACCCAGCCGTCCGGCCCCTTATAGGTCTCATGCACGACCATGCCCTGCGTAAACAGGCCTGCGAAGGGCTCGGGCGCGGCCGCATGGCCGGTATCGCGCATGGCCCGGGCGAAGAAGCGAGAATAGAGCAGATGCAGGATCGCGTGTTCGACGCCGCCGATATATTGGTCGACCGGCAGCCAGCGCGCGAGCGCCTCTGGCGCGGCAGGCGCACCGTCGTTGCGCGGGTCCGTGAAGCGCGCGTAATACCACGACGAGTCCACGAAAGTGTCCATCGTGTCGGTCTCGCGCCGTCCCGGCCGGCCGCAGGACGGACAGGGGACGTTCTTCCATGTCGCGTGGCGATCGAGCGGATTGCCGGGCTGGTCGAAACTCACGTCCTCCGGCAGTTTCACGGGAAGATCGGCTTCGGGCACGGGCACGGGCCCGCAGGTCTCGCAATGGATGATGGGGATCGGGCAGCCCCAATAGCGTTGGCGCGAGATTCCCCAGTCGCGCAGCTTGTAATTCACCCTGCGCACGCCCTGTGGCGCGTTGAAAAGCGCAGTGGTCTCCAGTCGGCGCGCGACCTCTGCTTTCGCCTGCTCGACGGTAAGCCCGTCGAGGAAGCGCGAATTGATCAGCCGCCCCTCGCCCTCGAAAGCCGTATCGCCAATAACGAGGCTCGTCGGATCGAGGCCCTCGGGGCAGACGACCGGCGTCGCGCCAAGGCCGTATTTGATGGAAAAATCGAGATCGCGCTGGTCATGCGCCGGGCAGCCGAAAATCGCGCCGGTACCGTACTCCATGAGGATGAAATTGGCGACATAAACCGGCAGCGTCCAGTCGGGGTCGAAGGGATGCGCGACCCTCAGCCCCGTGTCGAAGCCCTGTTTCTCGGCCGTTTCGATCGCTTCGGCCGAGGTCGCGCCGCGCCGGCACGTCTCGCAGAAATCCTTGAGCGCGGGATTTGTGTCCGCAACGGCCCTGGCGAGCGGATGGTCGGCGGCGAGCGCGACGAATTTGGCGCCGAAAAGCGTGTCGGGCCTTGTGGTGAAGACCTCCACGTCGCGCGCCTCGCCAAATGGCGCGGCGAGCGCAAAGCGCAGCAGCATACCCTCCGAACGGCCGATCCAGTTGCGCTGCATGAGGCGCACTTTCTCGGGCCAGCGCTCCAGCGTGTCGAGGGCCTCGAGCAACTCGAGCGCGTAGCTCGTGATCTTGAAAAACCACTGCGTCAATTCGCGCTGCTCGACCAGTGCGCCCGAGCGCCAGCCGCGCCCGTCGATGACCTGCTCATTGGCGAGCACGGTCATGTCGACAGGGTCCCAATTCACCTTGGATTTCTTGCGATCGACGATGCCGGCCGCGAGAAAGTCGAGGAACAGCTTCTGCTGATGCTTGTAATACGCCGGGTCGCAGGTCGCGATTTCGCGCGACCAGTCGAGCGAGAGGCCCAGCGTCTTGAGCTGTGCGCGCATGGCGGCAATGTTGGCGTAGGTCCATGTGGCCGGATGCGCGCCGGTCTGCGCGGCGGCGTTCTCGGCTGGCAGGCCAAAGGCGTCCCAGCCCATGGGATGCAACACGTCATAGCCCTTCGCCCGCCTGTAGCGGGCGATGACGTCGCCCATGGAGTAATTGCGCACATGCCCCATGTGGAGGCGCCCCGAGGGATAGGGAAACATCTCCAGCACGTAATATTTCGGCGCTAAGGCGTCGACGCCGGCCCGAAACACCTCTTTCTGCTCCCAGACCTTCTGCCAGCGCGGCTCGGATTCGGCGAAATTATAGCGGTCGGGTCTCATCTGAGGCGGTCGTCCGGTCGGTGGCTGTGAATTGCGCCTCTAAATGCCGGGCGGGCGGGGGGATGTCAAAGGGCGGCGCACAGGCGGCCCGCGGTCTCGACCCGCCTCGTCCCGCAGGCCGCGCCGCCGAGCCACGGCGCGCCGGCAAACACCCGACGAAATCAACGTCCCCCGCCCGTGAAGGTTTCCCTCGGGCCGGCCCGCTTGACCATTTGCCGCAAATGCTCGATCTGGCGACCATGTCAAACGTCGACCGCCTCAACGCCACGAAAGCCGCCATCCGCCGCGTCGCGACAGATTGCGGGCGCGACCCCGACAGCGTCACGCTCGTTTGCGTGACCAAGACTTTCCCGGCCGAGGACGTCGTTCCATTGCTGGGCGCCGGCCATCGCGTCTTCGGCGAGAACCGCGTCCAGGAAGCCATGGGCAAATGGCCCGCCCTGCGCGAGAGTTTTGCAGGGATCGAGCTCCATCTCATCGGCCCGCTGCAATCCAACAAGACGCGCGAGGCGATCGAGACCTTCGACGTGATCCAGAGCGTCGACCGCGAGAAGATCGCGCAAGCCCTCGCCGAGGAAATGGCGAAGCAGGGCAAGCGGCCGCGACTTTTCGTACAGGTCAACACGGGCGCCGAGCCGCAAAAGGCCGGCGTGCTCCCGCAGTCCGCCGACGCCTTCATCGCCGCCTGCCGGGAAAAATACGCCCTCGACGTCTCGGGCCTGATGTGCGTGCCGCCGGCGGGCGAACAGGCCTCGCCGCATTTCGCGCTTCTCGCCGACATCGCCGCGCGCAACGGCTTGCGCGATCTCTCGATGGGCATGAGCGCGGACTTTGATTGCGCCATTCAGCTCGGCGCGACTTTTGTGCGCGTGGGCTCCGCCATTATGGGCGTGCGGGATTATCCGACGGGCTGAGCCGCCTCGGTTCACGCGACGACGATGGTTGCACGCCGGCGCAGACGCGGCAGGAGACGCGCCATGTCGCGCGCGCGCAGAGCCACGCATCCCGCGGTCGCGCTGAGATCAGGCGTCGCGATATGGAAAAAGATCGCACTGCCGCGGCCCCGCACGCGGGGGGTCAAATTGTAGCCCATGACTCCCACGACGTCGTAGAGCGTGTCGCGGCGCCACATCGCCTCATGGCTGAGTCGCGTGGGCGCGCGCATCGGACGGTTGTAGAGGAAAGAGGCGGGATCGTCGCACCAGAGCGCGTCACGGCGCGTCAGACGCCAGGGCGCGCGAAGGGGACACGCCTTTCGCAAATAGAACGCGACGAGCGGCTGCCGGCCCGCCGGCGTCGCCCCGTCTCCCTCGCGCTTGAAGCGTGAGATTCCGGCGCGCCCCAAAGCGCAGGGCAGGACCAGCCCGCCCGCCATGAGACGTCCCAGATGCCGCGGGCCGCCGACGCGCGCCGCAACGCGCAGCGTCGTCAATCCGGTTGCGCGCAGAACCGCCATGACCGATGATCGCCTCCTTGTGGTCGCCTTATAACAGAGTTTGTGGTCCTCGCATGTTGCGCACTTTGTGGATCGCCGCCGACCCGCAACTCCTGGCGACGCTCTCGGAGCAATTCAAAGCGGTCGGGGGCCATGAGTTGCGCGCTTTCGAGACAAACGCGCCGCTTGCGCCGCCATGGCCGAACGCCGTCCTGCTCGACGCCGAGACCTGCGCGGCGCATGTCGAGGCTGCGCGTTTGCGCGCCGCGGGTTTTCGCGGCGCGATCCTGACGATCGGCGCCGACACGCCCGACGCCGACGCCACATTGACCCGCCCCTTCCGCTTCGCCGAACTCCTCGCACGCCTCGAGGCGCCGCCACAGCACGCAAGCGACGCGCGCAGCGTTAACATTCAGTTAACCGAGAAAGAGGCGGCGATACTGGAACGCCTCGCGAAAGGCCGCGGCGCCATTATCCCCAAGGCCACCCTGCTCGCCGAAGTCTGGGGCTACGGGCCCAATGTCTCGACACGAACGCTCGAAACACATATTCACCGTCTGCGACGCAAAATCGAGACGGAGCCGGGTCGTCCCAAGAAGTTGTTAACCGAAGCCGGCGGCTATCGGTTGGCGGACACGACGGACGACGAAACGCCTCAGCGTTTCACGCCATAAAAAAAGCGTGCATCGCTTCCAGTTTCGGGCGCAACATGACGCTGGATGACGAAATCGACAATCTCACGCGCATACCACTGTTTGCGATATTCGAGCCCAGCGCGTTACGCACGCTCGCTTTTTCGTGTGAAACGCGGTTGCTGCGCACGGGCGACGCGCTCTTCCAGCGCGGCGACGAGTTGGATGGCGGCTATATACTTTCGATGGGCGCGATCAGCCTGTCGCCAAATGGCGGCGACGGGGCGGCGGTGCATATTCTGCGACCCTGGACCCTGCTTGGCGAGACCGCGCTCGTCGCGCCTTCCCTGCGTCCCGCGACTGCGCGCGCCATGGAGCCAACGACGGTGATGAAGATCAGTCGCACCCTCTTCCATGACGTGCTCGAGCGGCATCCGGCGACCGCGGCGCGAACGCGCAACTTCTTTCGCGATCGACTTATAGATTTCACACGCAATGCGGGCGTCCGTCTCACCAAAGATGGCCATGGCGTTTAAGGTTACGCGCCGAAAAGATCGGCGCGCCCCTCGACGCGGCGGAAATTCTGCTTAAGTTTAACAGGTTGACGCTCGTGACGAGCGGGCGCGGCATCCCGCGTCATCGCGTCGCCTAGATGGAGGTAGACTATGCGTAAAGGCCTTAATTTGGCGCTTTCCGGAGCCTTGTGCGGCGCCGTCGCCGCCACCGCTCTTCCTGGCGACGCGTCGGCCGGCCCCATGGGCGTCGCGCCGCCGTCAACCGTCGGCCTTACTGCGCCGGTAGATCAAGTCTGGTACCGCGGCGGGGGCGGATACGGCTACCGCCGCCCGTATTATGGCGGCTATTATCGTCGCCCCTATTATGGCGGCTATTATCGCCGCGGCTATCCAGCCGGCGCAGCGGTCGCCGCCGGAGTCGGGATGGGTCTGCTCGGGGCCGGTCTCGCGGCGTCGAGCGGCGGCTACTATGGCGGATATTACCCCTACTATAACTACAACTATTATCCGTCCAACGGTTACGGATATAACTACGGCTACCCCGCCTATAATTCCTGGGGCTGGTAAGCCGCCCCCCTCCCGCAATCACGGCGGCGCGGCGATGCGCCGCCGTTTTTTTAACGTCTGGTCCATATATGCTTTTGCCTCATAGCGCGGCCCTTTCGGCGCTGCGGCCGGACCAAGAGGCGAGCATGGCGACGATAACTGCGACGACCCCGTATCCGGATCAGCGACCGGGCACTTCGGGCCTTCGCAAAAAGGTCCGCACCTTCCAGCAGCGCCATTATGTCGAAAACTTCGTGCAGTCGATCTTCGATTGCCTCGATGGCTTTCAGGGCCAGACCCTCGTCGTCGGCGGCGACGGCCGCTATTACAATCGCGACGCGATCCAGAAAATTCTCAAGATCGCGGCAGCCAATGGCTTCGGTCGGGCCGTCGTAGGACAGGACGGGGTGCTTTCGACGCCGGCCGTCTCCGCGCTGATTCGTTCGCTCGGCGCTTTCGGCGGAATCGTGCTGTCGGCAAGCCACAATCCCGCCGGACCCGATGGCGATTTCGGCATAAAATATAACGTCTCGAACGGCGGCCCGGCGCCGGAGAAGGTCACCGATGCGATTTACGCCCGCAGCAAAGTCATCGACGCCTTCAGAATTGCCGACGCGCCCGACGTCGACATCGACCGGCTTGGCGTGACGCAACTCGACGGGATGCGCGTCGAGGTCGTCGACAGCGTCGCCAATTACAGCGCGCTGATGCAGACGCTCTTTGATTTCGATCGCATACGCACCGCCTTTCGCGAAGGCTTCACCATCACATTCGACGCCATGTCGGCCGTGACCGGCCCCTACGCGCGCAGCATTCTCGAAGGGGCGCTCGGCGCCGCGCCGGGAAGCGTACTGAACGGGGAGCCCCTGCCCGATTTCGGCGGCCATCATCCCGACCCCAATCTCGTGCATGGGAAGCACCTCTATGACCTTGCCCTGTCGGCCGCGGCGCCGGATCTGTGCGCCGCCTCGGACGGGGACGGCGACCGCAATCTCATCATCGGCCGCGGCCGTTTCGTGACGCCGTCGGACAGTCTCGCCATTCTTGCCGCGAATGCGCATCTGGCGCCAGGATATAGGAACGGCATTGCCGGAGTCGCCCGATCCATGCCGACGAGCGGCGCCGCCGACCGCGTGGCGGAAAAGCTCGGGATCGGCGCCTATGAGACGCCCACGGGCTGGAAATATTTCGGCAATCTGCTCGACGCGGGGCTCGTCACCCTTTGCGGCGAGGAAAGCTTTGGCACCAGCTCGAACCATGTGCGCGAAAAAGACGGGCTATGGGCGGTGCTCCTTTGGCTCGACGTGCTCGCTGCGCGAAAGCAGAGCGTCGATGCAATCGTGCGCGAACACTGGGCGACCTATGGCCGCAATTATTATTCGCGCCACGATTACGAGGAGGTCGACAGCGACGGCGCCAATGCGCTGATCGATTCGCTGCGTGGCCGGCTGCCAGCCTTGAAGGGAAAGCGCTTTGGCGCGCTGGAGGTGAAGGACGCCGACGATTTCGCCTATGACGATCCTGTGGACGGTTCGCATTCGGCGCATCAGGGACTGCGCGTGATGTTTGAGGACGGCTCCCGCATCGTCTACCGGCTTTCAGGCACGGGCACCACCGGCGCGACGCTGCGCGTGTATATCGAGCGCTATGAGTCCGATCCCGCGCAGCAATTCATTGAGACGCAGCACGCGCTCGCCGATCTGATCACGCTCGCGCGCGAGGTGGCCGACATCGAACGCTTTACGAAGCGTCAGGAGCCGAGCGTCATCACGTGACGCGCACCCCTTGCGGACGCGGTCAAGAAACAGCCGTTGTCATGCGCCGGGATTTGGCGCATTCGTGGGGCGGTAATCCGGGTCCAGAGCCTTTTTCTCGATGAGTGCGCTGACATCCGCGTCCGCTGGGATCGGGCGGATATAGTCGCCCGCATCATCGATATATTGCGCGAGGGGCCGATCGCGCTGTGGATAGACTTGGCCCCATTTCTTGACGAAAAACTTCGTCAAGGCCTGATAATACCAGGTCTGGCTGTTGTGGATCGGCTCGCGGTAATCCTTTGCGAACGGCCGGTCGGGCGCGAAAGCGACGTCTTTCAACGGTGTGAGATTGAGATCATTCTTCCGAGCGCGGTCGGCCACCCATTCAAGCGCGCCGTCGGAAAGTCCGTATTTGTTGTAGCCGCCGCCGACATCCGAATGAACGCCGGGAAACCAGCGTTCCTCATAAAGCGCAAAGCCCTTTTGCGCGGCGTTCGCGGCGTTTCTGTCGCGATGATAGGGCGTGAGCTCGATGGGCGCGGGGCGGAATGGCCAGCGCCGTTCATCGGCGGCGAGCGCGTGATAGGCGCTGTCCACGCTCGAACTCAAGGTCACGTCGTGAAAGCTGCAATGAAACAGCCGGTCAACGACATATCCCAGCACCTCGCCATAGGGCGCGCCAAGCGCGCCGACGGTGTCCCAGACCCCGAGAAAGCGGATTTTCACCGGCCAGGGGTGGCAGTAGTCGCTGGTGAACTGCGCCGCGAGGGCTCCGCTCGGCCGCCAGTCGGGCGATTTGTCCTTGTAGTGGTTGTAGGCCTCGGTCACGAGGCGCAGATTGAAGCGCTTGAGCACGCTCAGGTTATGGATCAGCCCCGCAATGCTTCGCGCAGTATAGGCGCCCCTGCTGAAGCCAAAGAGATAAATCTCGTCCCCAACCTCGAAATTGCTGACGATGAAGGCGTAGGCGTCCTTGATGTTCTCGGATATTCCGAGGCCGAAGGCGGCGCCTTCGAACTTCTCGCCGCGTCGTGTGCCGACGCCGGCGATGTAATGCACGATTTGCGGATTGCCCTGCGCGTCCGCGCCCTCGGTCGCCTGCAACATGCGCAGCACATTGGTGCCGCGCTCGATGGGTTCGTTCCATGTTCCGTCGCAAAAAATGACGAGCTTCTTCGGCATGTCGACAACCCTCCCAGCGCGACCACGCATGACGACTCAGCGTTGGCCTAGTTGACGTCGAGCGGCGTTATTCCTGTCGGCGCGCCGTTCTCGCCCAGGGATATTTTCTCGACGCGCGCCTCGGCGTCCGCAAGCAGCTTCTCGCAGCGCTCCTGCAACGCCTTGCCGCGCGCATAGAGCCGCACGGAGTCGTCGAGGGTGACGGCTCCCTTCTCGAGCTCCGAAACAATATGCTCGAGCTCCTGCATCGCCCGTTCGAAGGGAAGTTCGGATACGACTGGGGCGGATTCTTTTCGTCGGTTTTCATGGACTATCCATAGCGCAAACTCGCGGGCGACGCCATGTCATGTCGTCATGTCATGTCGTCAGTCATGTCGCTGAGCGGCAGCCATCATGGTCCGCCCGGCTCCGCGTGTCCGACAATGCGAAAAATTTGCGGAAATTCCTCCCGAACGCGTCGCTCCAATTCATCGACCGCCGCATGCACGGCCTCGACGGAGGCGCGCGGATTGACGCTGCAATGATAATTGACGACGAGACCGCCGCCGGCGTCTCTCACGCGCACGTCATGCACGTCGGCGACATTGACGGCGAGCGCGCCATAGCGCGTCAGCGCGTCGACAATCCCGGTCGCGAGCGGCCCCTCGACGTCGCGTGCGATCAGCACATGCGGGGAAAGCGGCTCGATGTGCGTTTCAATCTCGACGTCGCCAAATTCGTCGCGGATCGCATTTTCGAAATCGCTCGCCATCGCGTGCGCGCGTCCGATCGGCATGGCGCCGTCGAGTTCGAGGTCGAGCCCGATCGAGAGGCGTTCGTCGATCTGCTGGACAATGATGTGATGCGCCGTGATATGGCGGCGCGCGGCGACGAGCATCACGCGTTCGATCATTGTTTCGTCGTCGAGGGCGTGCGCATCCGCCGTGATCGTGACGCGGGCGTGCGGCGCGACCGCCTGGATCGCCGCTTGTACGGCGTCCTTGATGCGCGCGGCCTGCTCGACGCGAAGCGTCCGCGCGACGCCGATCGTCGCGTCGCCAATCACCTCAGCGCCCGTGCTGCGCAATCGCAGTTCATCCAGCGTGATGACGCCCGGAACGTCGTGGATCGCACGTTCGATCTGCGGCGCGAGATCGCCGGGCGCGGCGTCGAGCAGCGTGTCGATCGTGCGGCGGCCGAGGCGATAGCCGGCGATCGCGATGAAGGCGGCGACTCCGAAGGAGGCGAGCGCATCGCCTTGCGGAAAACCATAACGCGCCGCAAGGACCCCGACGAGCGCCAGAAAGGAGGAGAGAAAATCGCTCGCGAAATGCATCGCGTCGGCGGCGAGGGCGTCACTGCGCTCGTCACGTGCGATCTCGCCCAGCTGGCGCGCGCGGAAGAAATCGATGACCATCGAGCCCACGAGCACGCCATAGGCGGGCCAGCCCGTCGTAATGTCGACATGCGATTCGAGAAGGCGGCGCGTCGCCTCTCCGACGACGACAAGCGCGAGACCGAAGAGCAGGCCGGTCTCGACAAGGGCGGCGAGCGCCTCATATTTTCCATGTCCATAGTTATGCTCGGCGTCGGCAGGCTTGTCCGCCTCGCGAATGGCGAAAAAGGTTAAGGTCGTCGCGCCCGTGTCGACGAAGGCGTGTCCGGCCTCGGACATGAGCGCGAGCGATCCGGACCACAGGCCGGCGGCAAGCTTTGCAGCGGCGAGAACCGCGCTCGCGACGATCGAGGCTCTGGCGGCGGCAAGCTTGCGGCTTGCGCCGGCGGCGTTCAGGGCTCTTGTTTCAGTCATGGGGCTGCGAAAATCCCGGCTGCGACTTGGTTAATCTCGCGGCCCGCCGACCCCGGCGCGGCGCTTTTCGAGCGCGAGGGCGCCGTAATGATGAGAGATCGGAAAGGAATTGGGGCATGAAGTTTCTGCATACGATGATCCGGGTGGGCGACCTGGCGCGGTCCCTGCATTTTTTTTGCGACATTCTCGGCCTCGTCGAGGTGCGCCGCACAGAGAATGAAAAGGGCCGCTTCACGCTGGTTTATCTCGCGGCGCCCGCCGACGTCGAGGAGGCACGTCGCAGCGGCGCGCCCACGATCGAACTTACCTATAATTGGGACGAGAGCGAATATGGAGGTGGACGAAATTTTGGTCACCTCGCTTTCGCCGTAGACGACATTTACGACATTTGCGCCCGGCTCGCCGCGGCAGGCGTCACCATCAACCGGCCGCCGCGGGACGGCCATATGGCTTTCGTGCGCACGCCGGACGGGATTTCAATCGAGCTGCTGCAGAAAGGCGGACCACGCGCCGCGGCGGAGCCTTGGGCCTCGGCGGCGAACGTTGGCGCTTGGTGACGCTGCGCCGCACAAGCTCGGCTCAAGGCGACACTGTGAGCATCCGCAGCGACGAAATATTCCCCGGCCACTGAAACTATGGCCAGAGTGATGCGTTCTGTCAGTGCGGGGACGTGGCACGGGCGCGTCGGGTCCCTACTTCGTAAAATTAAGTCGCCGCGCGTCGTGACGCCGTAACAGGCGGGAGATAGAGCGGAGCCGGATGCGGAAGTTGAACCGCGGCCGGCAGTAATGCGTAAGCATTGCGCAGATCGCAGGCAAACCCGCGAAATGCATGATTGTTGCCGTCGGGCCCGCTTGCAGGGGGAGCGTTGTGTCCACGTTCCGGCGTGAAACAGACGTAAAGGCGTGAAACAGACGTAAAACAGAAGAGGGTAACGAGGCTGAAACAACAAGGAAAAGCGGAGGGACTCCATGCTGGTGTCGGATCTCATCCATTCCTGCTCGAACGAACATGTCGCCCAAGCCGCGCTGATGAGCATTGGCGGGCGCTTTGCTGAGCGCGTCCACGTCGTCGCTCAGGAGAAGGGCTTGAACGTTGGGAGATTCGTCGCGGCCATTGTCTGCGACTTCGCCCGTCGCGCGGACGATGGCGTGCTTGAAGCCCTGCGGGAGAAAATTCTCGGCTCGGATCAGCCACTTCTGAAGGGGTTGCGCGCCGTCCTCGAGCCGGCGCTCGAAGACGGCGCCCTGTTCATCGACGACAATTGCGCTGGTGTCCGCAGCTTCCCGCTCGACGTGAATTGCGCGAGCGTTCATCACTACCAGTAAAGCGCTGGCGCGCGCGACAAAAAGGCGACATCGCGGCGCGGTGTCGCTTTTTTCTGTCGCTCGACCCATATCTGGGGGAGCGAGGCCGCAACCATGCCCCATCTCCTTGATCAGGCGCAGTTCGCCTCGATCCTCTCGACATACGGCTACTGGGCGATTTTTATCGTGGTCGCCCTGGAAAGCGCAGGCGTTCCGCTGCCCGGGGAAACCATGCTGGTCGGCGCGTCGATCTACGCCCGCCTTTCGAGCGCGCTGTCGATCGACCTCGTCATCCTCGCGGCGGCGGCCGGCGCCATAGTCGGTGACAATGTCGGCTATTGGATCGGCCGGGAATTCGGCTATCGCTTTCTCGAACGATACGGTCAATACGTCGGACTGGGCCCCGAAAAGCTCCGCCTCGGCCAGTATCTTTTCCTGAAATGGGGCGGCGCCGTCGTCTTTTTCGGGCGTTTCGTCGCGCTCCTGCGGATTCTTGCGGCGCTTCTGGCCGGCGTCAACCGCCTCCCGGTCGCGCGGTTCTTCGCCTACAACGCCGCCGGCGGCGTCGTCTGGGCGATGGTCTTTGGTTACGGCCCCTATTATCTCACCGCCGGCTTCGAGAAGCTTCATGGCGCGCTCGCCGCGATCGGCGCCATCGCAGCAATTGCCGGATTTGTGACGCTCTGGCGCTATTACAAAGCGAATGAGGCCCGCCTGCTGCGTGAGGCGGAAGCGGCGCTCGCCTCAAGGGCCAGAAGCTGACCGACGCGAGACGCAGGTCAGCCGAAGCGCGGTCCCAGACGCGCCGTGGCCAGCGCCCGGGTTAGATCGCGCGCGAGCGCCGCCTTTTGATCGGGGCCGAGAAAGGCCCCGATTTCGATCGCCTCTCCGCGAAAGACGAGCGCAAGGCTCTGCGTGCCGAACTCCTCATGCACATCCTGCTCGAGCCGCACCCAGGAGGGGTTGAAACGCCATTCTCGCCGCCTGCCGCCGGCGCCGACCTTGGCGAAGACGAGTTCGATCGGCGTGAGATCGAGCGTTTCATAGGCCTTTGCGTCGCGAAAGCTGATCAGGAAGGCGATGTAGAGTCCGAGCGCGTCAAGCCCCATGAAGCCCGCCACCGGCCAGGCTCCCATGATGAGAAACGGCAGCGCGAAAAGGATTTGGGCGACGCAAAAGACAAGGAGAAAAAAAGAGAAGCCGCGCGGCGTCATCGAGCGGTGGGGCGCAAGCCGCGTTCGGAAAATCGGCGCGTCAAAAGGGTCCGGCATGGCTCGAAGAACGCTTTCGTCCCTATGATCCAAAAGATATAACGCGGCGATGGCGGGAAAAAACAGCAAAAAATCCGATCGGCCGCGCCGCCGCCTCCCGGCCCAGGAGGCCCGTCGCATCGAGGCGATCTTCGCGCGTTTTGCGCAAGCCGATCCCGAGCCGAAAGGCGAACTCTGCTTCACGAACCCATTCACCCTGCTCGTCGCCGTGGTTCTTTCCGCGCAGGCGACGGACGCCGGCGTGAACAAGGCGACGCCCGCTCTCTTCGCGCTTGCCGACACGCCCGAAAAAATGGTCGCGCTCGGCGAAGATCGCGTGCGCGAAACGATCAAGACGATCGGCCTTTTTCGCACCAAGGCGAAGAATGTCGTGGCGCTATCGCGTCTTCTGGTCGAACGCCACGGCGGACAGGTTCCGCACACGCGCGACGCCTTGACGGAGTTGCCCGGCGTCGGACGCAAGACGGCCAATGTCGTTCTCAACATCGCCTTCCACCAGCCGACCATCGCCGTCGATACGCATATTTTTCGCGTGTCAAATCGCTTGCCGCTGGCCAGGGGGACGACGCCGGAAGCGGTGGAGGCGGGAACTCGAGGCGATCATTCCGCCGCGCTACCTGCTGCACGCGCATCACTGGCTGATTTTGCACGGCCGTTATGTCTGCAAGGCTCGCAAGCCGGAATGCGCCCGCTGCCGCCTCTTCGATCTTTGCCGCTTCAAATCGAAGACCGCCCCGCAAGAGACGTGACCCTGCGACGATTGCCTCGACGCAAGCGCGCGGCGCAGTCGCCGCTTCAAAGCGCGCAGACGCCTCATCCGCGAAACGCGCACGGCCATATGGCGAACGCCTGATCGCGCCATAGATGTCCCTGTCGAAAGGGATAGGACGTTGCGCGGGCGACTGATCGGGCTTTTGGCCTTTCTGGCGATGAGCGCCCATTGCGAGGCGCGGAACTGGACCGGCGACGCCTCGTTTTATGGGTTGACGGGCCGCACCGCGAGCGGCGGGCGCGCGAGCGCCTTTACCGCGGCGCATCGCACCTTGCCGTTTGGAACCCGCGTCCGCGTGACCAATCTGAGCAATCATCGCTCCGTCGTCGTCACCATAACGGATCGCGGTCCGTTCAAATCCCGCAGGGTGATCGATGTCTCGGCAAAGGCCGCCGATGAGCTCGGCTTCCGCTCGGCGGGCCTCGCGCACGTGCTGGTTGAGACTATCGCCAAGTGAGAAACGTGTCCTGAGAACGCATTGTGAGAACGCATCCTGGCCGCACGTCCGCGCGCGCCATGGCGGTCCGCAATTCACGCAGGTCGCGCTACCCCGCGCCCTCGAGGAGTCGCATTGCGGCGGCGCGCGCTTCGTCGGTGACGGCGGCGCCCGAAAGCATGCGCGCGATCTCCTCCTGACGCTCGGCATGCGCGAGCACCGCAACGCTTGTCGCCATTCGCTTCTCCTTGCCCCTGGCGGCGGCGCTCTTGCTGATCCGCAGATGCCGGCTCGCCCGCGCGGCGACTTGAGGCGCGTGCGTTACGGCAAGGACCTGCGCGCGCCTGGCGAGACGCGCGAGGCGCTGGCCGATGGCGTCCGCGACGGCGCCGCCGACGCCCGTGTCGATCTCGTCAAAGACCAGCGTGGGCGCCGAACCGCGATCGGCGAGCACGACCTTCAAGGCGAGCATGAATCGCGCAAGCTCGCCGCCGGACGCGACTTTCGTCAGCGGCCCCGGACGTGAGCCGGGATTGGTCTGCACCCAGAATTCGATGCGGTCGATTCCCTCGGCGCTGGCGGTTTCGGGGTCGCTCGCGATTTGCGTGGAAAAATGCGCGCCGTCAAGCTTGAGCGGCTTGAGTTCCGCGTCGACGAGCGCGTCGAGCGCCCTGGCCGCCTTTCGCCGCGCGTCGGACAGCGCTTGCGCGGCGCGGTCATAGGCGGCCCTGGCGGCGTCGAGCGCCGCGTCAAGCCTGGCGAGCCGCACTTCGGAGGCGTCGAGCGCGGCGATGTCGTCGGCGAATTTCTGCGCGAGCGTCGGGAGATCTGCGACGGAGACCTGATATTTTCTTGCGGCGCCGCGCAGCGCGAAGAGCCGTTCTTCCGCACGCTCGAGCTCGGCGGGATCGAAGCGCGTCTCGGCGAGGGCCTGTTCCAGCGCCTGCTCGGCAAGACCCAGCGCGTCCACCGCCTGCGAGAGAGCGCGGGCGGGGGGCTCCAATATCGCAGGAGCCTGAGCGAGGCGGCGCTCTAACCGGCGGGCAGCCTGCGCGATCTCGGGCGCCGGGGACCGCTCGTCGGCGAAAGCGGCGAGTGCGTCGCGAATATCCGTGGCGACCTTTTCCGCCCGCTGCATGAAAAGGCGCCGCTCGGCGAGCGCCTCCTCTTCGCCCGGCTGCGGAGCGAGCTTGGTGAGCTCCTCGTGCGCGTGGCGCAGATAATCGGCGTCGGCGCGCGCCTTGGCGATCCGCGCCTCTTCCTCGGCCCGGGCGCGGCGCGCCGCCTGCCAGGCGCCGTGCAGGGCGCGAAGCGCGCTCGCCTCGCCCATGAGTCCGCCATGCGCGTCGACAAGCGCGCGATGGGCCCCTGGATCGACGAGCGCGCGGTCGTCGTGCTGGCAATGAATCTCGACGAGTTCGCGCCCGATGGCGCGCAGCGCCTGCGCCGTCGCGGGCTGGTCGTTGACGAAAGCGCGCGTGCGGCCGTCCGCGGCCTGCACCCGGCGCAGCACGAGCTCGTCGTCGCTCGCGAGGCCAAATTCCCGCGCGGCGAGATGGGCGGGGTGGTTCGCGGGAAGATCGAAGACGGCCGTTACCTGCCCCTGTTCGCAGCCGGCGCGCACGAGCGCGGCGTCCCCGCGTCCGCCGAGCGCCAGGACAAAAGCGTCGAGAAGGATGGATTTGCCGGCGCCAGTTTCGCCGGTGAGCGTCGTCAGCCCCTGGCCGACCTCAAGGTCGAGCGCGTCGATGAGGACGATGTCGCGAATGGACAGGCGGACCAACATAAGGCGCTCACCCTAACGCTTCGGCGCGGCGATCGCATGCGACGCGCGCGGCGATTCTTCCGTTATCCTGTGGACGGCGGCCGATTCGCCGTATTTCGGGGAGGTTGGCATGGCGGCGGGCGAAATCAACGACATTCGCGCGCTTTTGGGCGCAAAGCCGCGGCCCGTGGGCTGGGCCGAGCGGCGGGCGCGGATCGAAGAGGTCGGAGCCGCCTGGCCGGTCGCGCCCGACATTCTCCTTACGCCCGCGACGATCGAGGGGCTGGCCGCCGAATGGTCGCTCGCGCCGGGGGCCGACCCTTCCCGCGCGCTGCTCTTTTTCCACGGCGGCGGCTATTGCTCGGGCTCAATCATCAGTCATCGCCGCATGGCGACGGAAGCGGGTCGCGCCGCAAAAGCGCGCACCCTCGCCCTCGCCTATCGATTGGCCCCGGAAGCGCCCTTCCCGGCGGCTTATGACGACGCGCTGGCCGCCTGGCGCTTCCTGCGCGCGCAGGGGCTCGCCGCCGAACGGATCGCGGTCGGCGGCGACAGCGCCGGCGGCGGACTGACGCTCGGACTTATCCTTCGGCTGCGCGAACTTGGCGAGGCTTTGCCCGGATGCGCGTGGCTGGCCTCCCCCTGGACGGATTTGACGATGGCGGGCGAGACGATTGCGAGCAAGGACGCCGTCGATCCGCTGATCCACAAGCCCTATCTCGACGAACTCGCGTCAGCCTATGTGCCGGCGGGAGTCGATCGCGCCGACCCCCGCGTCTCGCCGCTGTTTGCGCGGCTCGACGGTCTGCCGCCGCTGCTCATTCAGGTCGGCTCGGACGAGACGCTCCTGTCGGATTCGACTCGCATTGCGGCAGTCGCCGGCTCCGCCGACGTTTCCGTCACGCTCGAAATCTGGCCCCGGATGATCCACGCCTGGCAACTGTGGAACGCGAAGCTCGAAGACGGCCGCCGCGCGCTCGCCCACGCCGGACGCTTCATTCAGGCGCATACGGGAGCGTGACCCGCTAATCGTCCGCAGCCGTCAGATCGCGTGCAGCGTCTTGCCGATCTTGGAAAGCCAGGAGTTGGTGTATTCATGCGGCTCCAGACCGCCGGTCTTCAGCAGGTCATGCGCGTCCTTGTACCATTGCGAGTCGGGATAGTTGTGCCCGAGAATCGCGGCGGCGGTCTGCGCCTCATTGGTGACGCCCATGGCGAGATAGGCTTCGGTGAGCCGGTAAAGCGCTTCCTCCGTATGGCGGGTCGTCTGATATTTGCCGAGCACGTCGTGGAAACGGTTGATCGCCGCCGGGTAATTCTTGCGCGTCAGATAGAAACGGCCGACGGTCATCTCCTTGGCGGCGAGCTGGTCACGCACCACGCCGATCTTGTAGCGGGCGTCAGCGACATATTCGGACTTGGGAAATTTCTGAACGAGCTCGCTGAAAATCTGCAGCGCCTTTTCGGATGACGTCTGGTCGCGCATCACGTCGGGCACCTGATTATAGAAGCTCATGCCAGCGAGATAATAGACATAGGGCGTATCCGGCGAATTCGGATAGCGGGCGATATAGCGCTGCGCGCTCTGCACGGCGTCTTCGTAATTGGGCTTTTCATATTGCGCGAAGACGGTCATCAGCAGGCTTTTGCGCGCCCACTCGGACGAGGGATAGTTCTTGTCGAGCTCGCCAAATTTCTTGGCGGCGCCTTCGAAATCCTTGGACTTCAGCTTGGCGAGGCCCTGGTTGTAGAGATCGTCGGCGGGGACGTCCGGCACGATTTCGGTCTTGTATTTCTCGCCGCCGCCGAAAAGGCCGAAGCCACTTGTGATCGAGTCCAGAATGTCGGCCCGCGCCGGCGCGGCCGACAAGGTGAGCGCGGCCATTGCGACAATGGCGGCGCGCGAACGGAAAGATGGAATCAAAACCGGCATATGAAGCGCCCCTTACGGCCAAGAGCGGCTTTAATTGCCGCGCTCTCGAAGCCTATTCGCCTAAGCCTATTAGCCTAATCCGCCGCCCCTCGCCACTTGTGGCGCTGAAGGAGTCCGGCCTGTTCGCGGCGCTGGCGGCGCGCGGCGATGGACAACGCGCGTAAAGAAAGATTTTCTTCTGGCGAGATTATGGCGAGATTGGCAAAGCCTGAGCCGCCGCGCCATGGGCGACGATTTCCGCTGGCGCCAACGCGCCGGCGCGCATCGCCGCGTCGAGCAAAGCGACATTGAGGGCGTGGCCGCCCCTGAAGGAACGGAAGGCGCCGATAATCGGGGCGCCCGCGAGGGCGAGGTCGCCGACCACGTCCAGCATTTTGTGCCGCGCCACCTCATTTGTAAAACGCAAGCCCTGCGGATTTAGCGCGCCCGCGCCGTCGAAAACGAGCGTATTCTCGAGCGAAGCCCCGAGCGCGAGCCCCTCCCGCCACAGCCGCTCCGCGTCGCGAAGAAAGCCGAAGCTGCGCGCCCTCGCCAATTCACGGCGGAAGACGTCCGGGGTTAAATCCAGCGCGAGGCGCTGACGGCCGACGGGCGGCGCGAAGGCGATTTCGACATCGAGGCGCAGGCCGCTCGCGGCGGGCGCGAGTTCGGCCCAACCCGCGCCATTGGCGACCCGCACCGGTGCGACAACCTTGAGCGCGACGCGCGGCGCCGCGAGCGCGACGACGCCCGCCTCCTCGATCGCGTCAACGAAGGCTCCCGCCGAGCCGTCCATGGCGGGGATTTCGTCTCCCTCGACCTCGACCATGGCGTTATCGACGCCCATGGCGGAAAGGGCCGCGAGCAGATGCTCGACGGTCGACACGCCGACGCCATCGCCCGCAAGCCGGGTTCGCAACAGGGTGGCTTCCACGTGGCGCCAGGTCGCGGGAATTTCGACGCCGGCGACGCTCAGAATGATCCCGCACCCCTCGAGGGAAGGCGCAAGCGTCGCCCGCGCCGGCCGCCCGCCATGAACGCCCTCGCCCGATAGCGTCACCGCGCGCGCGAGCGTCGTCTGCAAGACGCGCGGCGCCGTCGGGGCGCCTGGCGCCGCCGACCTGCGGAAAGCCTCCTGAACCCGGCGCGTCGGACGAATGGGCTGTCCCTCCCGGCGAAAGATCGGATCAAGCCCGAAAACAAGCTGATCCACTTCGGAATTTTACTCCAACGGAGCGGTTGGGCTCCAGTAACGCTTTCTTACAATTTGTGACAGGCCCGTGCGATGCGCCCGAAAAACAAAGGCCCGCGCGCGGCGGGCCTTCGTCTCGAACGCAAGGGCGCGTCAGTGGTTCGACTGACGGCGCAGGAAAGCCGGGATTTCCAGATGGTCGTCCTCGACCGGGCGCGGATGCGGCGCGCGGCGGCCATGCGGATCGAGCGCGGCATGGGGCGAGGGCTGCTGTGCGGCCGGCGCCGGACGCTTGCCATACTCCGCGTGGATCGGCGAGGGCTGTTGCGGCGCGGGCGCCCGCGGCGGTGGGGGCGCCGGATAATAGGGCGCGGCCGCCGGCGCGGCTTGCAGCGTGTCTTCCTGACGGCTCGCCCCAAAGGAGGCGAGACGCTCGAAGATCGACTTGCGCCGCGGATCCTGCTCGACCTCGCCACGGTGCTGGCGGATCTGATCCTGGATCGGCTTGGGAAAATCCTCGATCGCCGGCATCCGCGTGCGCGGCAATTCCGGCGGCGGCGGCACATAGGGCGCGGGTTCGGCGACAATGCGCGGCGCGGGCTCCGGCAAAGGCTCGGCATAGGTCGCGCGCGCGGCGACCTGCTCGAGGTAAACGCCATGTGACGGCGCAACCGGGGCAGGCTCCGCATAATAAGACGGCGCCGGGGCCGCCTCGCGGATTTCGGGCTGATACGCCGGCGCGGGCGCGCGTTCGGCGAGCGCGTAGATCGGCTCGGCCTGCGCGGCGGACGCCGGCTGCGGCTTCGACTGCTGCAACTGGGCGCGCATGCGCTCGGCGGCCTCGGCCATGCGAGCCTGGCTCGTTGGATCATCGGCGGTGATCGCGGCGAGATCGATGCCGGTGGCGACGACGGAGACGCGCACCACGCCCTCCAGCGAGGAATTGAAGGTCGCGCCCAGGATGATGTTTGCGTCCTCGTCGACTTCCTGGCGGATGCGGCTCGCGGCCTCGTCGACTTCATAGAGCGTGAGGTCATGGCCGCCGGTGATGGAGATCAGCAGGCCGCGCGCGCCCTTCATGGACACTTCGTCGAGCAGCGGATTGGCGATCGCGGCCTCGGCGGCGAGATTGGCGCGGCGCTCGCCGGTTGCCTCGCCCGTGCCCATCATCGCCTTGCCCATGCCGCGCATGATCGAGCGCACGTCGGCGAAGTCGAGATTGATCAATCCCTCCTTGACCATGAGGTCGGTGACCGAGGCGACGCCCGAATAGAGCACCTGGTCGGCCATGGCGAAGGCGTCCGCGAAGGTGGTCTTTTCAGTCGCGATGCGGAAAAGGTTCTGATTGGGAATGACGATCAGCGTATCGACGCATTTCTGCAGCTCGCCAATGCCCGATTCGGCGATTCGCAGGCGGCGCTGGCCTTCGAAATGGAACGGCTTGGTGACGACGCCGACGGTAAGGATGCCCATTTCGCGCGCGATCTGCGCAATGACGGGGGCCGCGCCCGTGCCCGTTCCCCCGCCCATGCCGGCAGTGACGAAGCACATATGCGCGCCCTGGAGATGGTCGCGGATTTCCTCGCGCGCCTCTTCGGCCGCCGCCCGGCCGATTTCCGGCTGCGCGCCGGCGCCCAGGCCCTCGGTGACCTGCAGGCCCATCTGGATCACGCGCTCGGCCGGCGAGGACGCCAGCGCCTGCGCATCGGTGTTCGCGACCAGAAAGTCGACGCCGGACAGGCCGGAGGCGATCATGTTGTTGACGGCGTTGCAGCCGCCGCCCCCTACGCCGCAAACCATGATGCGGGGCTTCAATTCCCTCAGTTCGGGAGCTTTCAGATTGATCGTCATTTGCCAAGCCTCACGAAATTCGAATTGCGGCGCCGGTTGTCCCAAAATCCTTGGACGCCCCGTCGCCGAACGCGTCGTCCTCGGTCATTTCCTGTTGAGGCGAGCCTTTAGCGGCCCCTTCGCCCCGATCCGAGAATCACTTGCCCCCGATTCTAGAAGCTTTCTCTTAACCATCTACCTACTCTCGTCATGTAACCGTCGGTTCCGGTCGCCGCCCGCGCCGCGCGGTGGGGCTCGAAATATTCACGCCCGGCAACCTGCGGATAGACGAGCAAGCCGGCGGCGGCGGCGAAAGCGGGGCTGCGGGCGGGGTCTGGAAGCCCCTCGACCCCGATCGGCCGTCCGACGCGGACCTGGCCGCCCAGAATGCGGCGGGCGCATTCGGCCGCCCCGGTGAGCTGGCTGGCGCCGCCGGTCAATACGATGCGGCGGCTCGCGCCGGAGGCGTAGCCCGCGCGCGCAAGACGGTCGCGCAGGAATTCGAACGTCTCCTCGACGCGCGGACGAATGATGCGCACCAAATGAGATTTCGGCGCGTGCGCCTTGTGATGGCCGCGCTCGCCCACATGATCGAAGGAAACCGTCTCGCGCTCGTCGGAGGAGGAGGCGATGGCCGACCCGTGGAACGTCTTGAGACGCTCGGCGTCGGCAAGGCGCGCGTCCAATCCGCGGGCGATGTCCATGGTGACGTGATTGCCGCCGAGCGTGACGGCGTCGAGATGGACCATCTCACCGCGCGAGAAGACCGCGAGGGAGGTCGAGCCCGCGCCCATATCGATCACCACGACGCCCATTTCCGCCTCATCGGGCTCGAGCGCGGCAAGGCCCCCGGCATAGGGGGCGGCCGCCATGCCCTCGACGCCGAGGTGTCCGCGCTCGACCGCGAGAACGAGATTTCGGACCGCAGCCTGATCGCAGCTTGCAACGTGCAGATCGACGCCAAGCTCCTCGCCGATCATGTCCTTGGGTTCGTGAATGCCCGAGACGCTATCCAGCGAGAACCCGGTCGGCAGCGAATGCACCGCGACCCGGCCGCGGCGGAGATGATGCGCGGCCGACGCCTCGAGAACGCGATGAATGTCGGCTTCGGCGACTTCACGGCCGCCGATCCGCCGCTTGGCGGTGAAATGTTCGGAGCTGAATTTGCCGCCCGAAGCGGTGACGATCACGCGCTCCACCTGCATCCCGGCCATGCGCTCGGCCGCGTCGACCGTGTGGCGGATGGCGCGCTCCGCTTCGTCCATGTCGATCACGAGTCCATGCTTGACCCCGAGCGAGCGCTGATGACCGATCCCGACGATGCGGATGCGGTGGGTCCGCCAGTCTCCCGGCGCAATCTCGCCCTTCGGGGTGAGGCGGGCGATGAGACAGGCAATCTTGGAGGTGCCGACGTCGAGCGCCGCCAGCGTGGCGGGTCGGCGCGGAAGAAGCGGTTTCAGACGCGTTACAAGGTCGGACTTCATGACTTTAACCACCGGTCTTTTTGGTCTTGTGCGGAGAAGCGGCTTCGCGGGCGGCGGCGGCCTCCTCGGTCAGGCGCACGCTGACGCGATCAGGCGCCCGCAGATCGACGGACATCACGTCCCTGTCCAGAATCCGCGCCTCGCGCTGAAGCCGAACGAGCGTTTCCATTGCCGCGCCCGGATTTTCCTCGGGGAGCTTCGCCATCACGCCATTGGTCATCTCAATGTCCCAGCGGCGGCCGGCGACGAGCACGCCCGCCTTCACGCGCTGTCTGAGGTCGCCCGCGGCTTCCAGCAATTTGAGGAATTCGAGCAGGCGCTTGTGCGCGCCCTCGCCAACGACGAAGGGAAGACCGAGGTAGCGCTTGTCGCGCAATTCGTCGATCGCGACGCCGTCCTCGGAGATCACGAAGACACGGCCGTCACGCTGCCATAAGGCATGGGGCTTGCGTTCCTCGACCGCGATGACGAGGCGATTGGGATAGAGTTTCATCACCCGCGCCGATTTCACGAGCGGGATCGCCATCAGCCGCGCGCGGACGGCGCTCGCGTCGAGAAATGGCAATGACGCGCGCGAGTCGACGCCCGAGGCCTCCAGCACTTCCTTCTCGGTCATCTGAGACTGGCCGGCGATCGTCACCGCCGCAATGTCGAAACCGAGGACCTTGGCAAAAATATCGAGCGGCTGACCCTCCCGGGCGACGAAGGCGTCATAGTCGCCATTCTGCATCGCGCCGGCGAGGCCGACCCCGGCGAAAAGAAGCGCCACCGCGACGATGCCGATACCGGGACGCGCGGCTAAGGCGAAGCCCGTCAGCCTGGGCGCGTCCGCGACCCGGCGACGGGGCTGCGGGCGGGGCGCAGCGTTGATGGGCGCGACGGCGGCGTAGGGACCGCCCGTCGCGGCGGCGCGAACTTGCGGGAGGGGAAAATGAACAAGCGGAAGAGAAGCCGCAAACGACTCTCTTAGCGATCGCAGGACGCGTCTTCCACCATCCATTTGACAAGCTCGCCGAACGAAAAACCTGCAAAAGCCGCCATTTCTGGCACGAGCGAGGTTTCCGTCATTCCCGGCTGCGTGTTGACCTCCAACACGACGAGCTCGCCCGTACCTCCGGGGCGGTCGTCGTATCGGAAATCCGCGCGGCTTACGCCGCGACAGCCGAGAGCTCGGTGAGCCTCGATCGCTAAATGTTGAACCTCTTGGTAAATATTCTGTTTAAGATTTGCAGGAAGGACGTGTTTCGAGCCACCTTTCGCGTATTTCGCGTGATAGTCGTACCAACCGCCGTCGGCGGCGAGGATTTCGATGACGTCCAGCGCCCTGTCGCCCATTACGGCGCAGGTCAACTCTCGGCCGTGGATGAATTTTTCGGCAAGCATGAGGTCGCCGTGCGACCAGTCCGCGCGCGTCAGCTCCTGCGGCGGGTGGGCCTGATCCTCCGTCACGATGAAGACCCCGAAGGATGAGCCTTCCGAGACCGGCTTGAGGACATAGGGCCTGGGCAAGGCATGCGCCTTCGCCGCCTCGAGCCGATGCACGATCCGGCCCTGCGGCGTCGGCACTCCGGCAGCCGCCATCACGCCCTTTGCGAGATGCTTCTGCATCGCGACCGAGGACGCAAGCACGCCCGAATGCGTGTAAGGAACGCCGAGCAATTCGAGCACGCCCTGGATGCAGCCGTCTTCGCCATACTTGCCGTGCAGCGCGTTCAGCGCCACGTCGGGTTTCAGCGCCGAGAGGACGCCCGCGACATCGCGTCCGACGTCCACGCGGGAGACGCGATAACCCTGCGCTTCCAGGGCCTGCGCGCAGGCTTCGCCCGAGCGCAGGGAAATCTCGCGTTCAGCGGAAAGCCCACCCATCAGCACGGCGACATGTTTGGTCATCGGAGACTGCCCTCTTCACGGCCGCTTGCGCGTCCAGATCTCGATGTCCTCGGCCTGCGCGGTCTGCTCGAAATCGTCGAGAACGCCCGCCGTTTCCGGCTGTTTGACGACCCACTCGCGCGTGCCCTTGTCCTCGACCACGATCGCGTCGGGACGGCCATCACGCACGTCCTGCGCGAAAACGGCAAGGTCTCGGCGGCGATAATCCTCAAGTCGCGCCCGCCGCACGGGATCGCTGGCGCCGTTGAGCAGGCCGTTGACAAGAGCGGAAGTCCACAGCGAATTGGGCCGGCCGACCCAGACGCCGCCGAGTTGGCGCGTGACGGGATGGCTATAGTCAAGCTGACGGGCCATGGCGATGAGCCGCGGGCGCGGCGGCGCGACCCGCGCAATCGCGGCCCGCAGGCCCACATGCTCCTCGGCGTCCCCGACGACTCTGACGACGCCAAACACAAAGGGCGCGGCGATCAGGATCGGCAGACAGACGTATTTGAACAACCGGCCCGTTCGCGCGGCACGCACGCCGGGGGGCGCGTCGACCACGAAAAAGACCCAGGCGAGCAAGGCGAGAACGAGGCCGGGATAAGCGTGATTCATCCACCCTTTGCCCTGAATGAAGAAGGACGCCAGAAAACCGGCTGAGGCATAGGCGCAGATCAGGGTCTCGACAGGCGCGACGAACCGCCGCGCAGACGGCGGATGCGCGAAACCGCGCGCCGACCCGATCGCCAGCGCGACAAGCAGCACGAGATTGAAGGGCGCCGCGGAGAAAAAGACGAGATTGCTCCACGAATCTCTCGCCGGTTGGTAAATGTCGACGATCACCGGCAACGCGGAGCGCGCGTAAGCCGGGAAGAGAAGCAGCGTCGCGGCGACAAAGGCCAGGCACAGCGTAGCCGCAGCCGCCATCTCCGGACCGATCAGCGGCCGGATCGCGCGCGCGGATAGGCGAGCGCCGCCGCCGGCAAGACGAGCGCCAAGGCGAAGAAGGGCTTGAAGCAGACCGCGACGCCGCCGCAAAGGCCCGCGACGAGCCGGAGCGGCAACGGAACCCGGCCGCCTTCCGCCTCGACCGCCAGCGCCGCCAGCATCGGCATCATGGCCAGAAGCGCGATTTGCTCTCGTTCTGCGAAGATGCTCGCCGGCGCGATGAGCGTCAGATAGACGGTCGCGTTGAGTATCAGTCCCCAATCCTCGCGCGAACGCTTTTGCCCGTAGCGAAAGGCGATCGCGCTCAGCGCGAGCGCGAAAAGGACGAAAAGGAACACCATTGCGCCGACAATCGGTTCGACCGGCGTATGGAGCGCGCGCGCCAACAGGACCGCCGGCGCAAGGGAGAGGAATGCGGCCGGCGGATTAGGATCCGTCACGTCGACATAGGGAACGGCGCCGTCGAGGTATTTCTCCGCAAATGTGATGAACCATGAAGCGTCGCAATTTAAGTGACCCGAAGCCTGAAGCCCAAGCGCGATCAGAACGAGCGCAACCGTCGTTAACGGATTGGCGAGCAGCGCCTCTATTCGCACAGGCTTTGTGGAAACAGCGCGCCTCAAGCCGATCGAGCTCATCTCACACCAATCCTCTTGATTTCCCAGTAGAGATCGACCCCGCTCGCTTCAAGGACGCGCCGACGAACGGTTTCGCCGAGCGTTTCGATGTCCGCCGCCGTGGCGTTGCCGCGATTGATGAGGAAATTGCAATGCATCTCGCTCACCTGCGCATCGCCGACAGCGAGGCCGCGGCAGCCCGCGGCGTCGATCAGTTGCCAGGCTTTGTGACCCTGCGGATTTTTGAATGTCGAGCCGCCAGTCTTTTCCTTGATCGGCTGCGAAGCTTCCCGCGCCGCCGTTATAAGCGCCATCTCGTGAAGGATCTCTTTCGGATCTCCGGGACGGCCCTGGAACGTGGCCTGCGTGAAGATGACGTCCTCAGGCGCCGCGCTGTGCCGATAGGCATAGCCCATGTCGGCATTGGAAAAGATGCGAGTGTGTCCCGCGCGGTCGACGCCCCGCGCCTCGATGAGCGCATCCTTCGTCTCCCCGCCATGCGCGCCGGCGTTCATCCGCAGCGCGCCGCCAATGGCGCCGGGAATGCCCCGATAGAAGGCGAGCCCCGCAATTCCGGCCTCGGCCGCCGCGCGCGCGGCCTTCACGTCCGGAACGGCGGCCCCCACGCGCAGCCGGCGATCTCCCTCAAGGGTGATTTCGCCAAACCCCTTGGCCGAAAGACGGATGACAACGCCTTCGACGCCCCCGTCGCGAATGATGAGATTGGAGCCAAGGCCAATGACCGTGACAGAAATGTCGCGCGGCAGGCGCGCGAGGAAATAGGCGAGATCCGCCTCGTCGGCCGGCATGAAAAGGATCTGCGCCGGTCCGCCGACGCGAAACCACGTATAAGGCGCGAGCGGCTCATTCGCGCTGACGCGCCCGCGCAATTGCGGCGCAAGCTCGGCGATCTGCGCCGAAATATCGGGAAAGCTCACTGCGCGCCGCCAGAGGCGAGCTGCTGGGGCAGCGCATAGGCCCATTGCGTGATGTTGCCGGCGCCGAGGAACACAACGTAATCCCCCGGGGCGACGATCTCGCGCACCATCGCCGGCAACACGTCCGGCGAGGGCAGGCCCACGGCGCGGCGATGGCCATGCGCGCGAATGGCGCCGACGAGCGCATCGCGATCCACGCCCGCAATCGGCTGCTCCCCCGCGGCGTAGACGTCGGCGACGATGACAACGTCAGCGTCATTGAAACAGGTCGCGAAAGGATCGAAGAGCGATTGCAGACGCGTATAGCGATGCGGCTGCATCACGGCGACGACCTTGCCCTTGGTCGACGCGCGCGCCGCGCGCAACACAGCGGCGATTTCGACCGGATGATGGCCGTAATCGTCGAAGATCTGCACGCCGTTCCATTCGCCGGTACGCGTGAAGCGCCGCTTGACGCCGCCAAAGCCCGATAGCGCCTTACGGATCTGATCGGGCGACATGCCAAGCTGATAAGCGACCGTCACCGCCGCCGTCGCATTGAGCGCATTGTGATGGCCCGGCATCGGCAACAGGAGATTGTCGAGATAGGTCGCCTGCGCGGTCTTGCGATCGCGCAACAACACATTGAAGCGCGAAACGCCGCCTTCGAGATTGACGTCGAGCAGGCGCACGTCGGCCTGCGGATTCTCGCCGTAGGTAATGACGCGGCGGTCTTCGATCTTGCCGACGAGCTCCTGAACGGTCGGATGATCGAGACACATCACCGCAAAGCCGTAGAAAGGCAGATTTTCGATGAAGTTCCGAAAGGCGTCCTTGATCGCATCGAAGGTGTGGAAATGATCGAGATGTTCGGGATCGATATTGGTCACGATCGCGACGTCGGCGGGAAGTTTTAGAAACGTCCCGTCGCTTTCATCCGCTTCGACGACCATCCAGTCGCCGGCGCCCAGGCGCGCATTGGTGCCATAAGCGTTGATGATCCCGCCATTAATGACGGTTGGATCGAACCCCCCCGCGTCGAGAAGGGTCGCGACGAGCGACGTTGTCGTCGTCTTGCCATGGGTGCCGGCGATCGCGACGCATTGTTTGAGGCGCATGAGTTCGGCGAGCATCTCGGCGCGGCGCACGACCGGAAGTCGCTTATCGCGCGCCGCAACGAGTTCGGGATTGTCGCGCTTGATCGCGGTTGAAACGACGACGACCGCGGCGTCGCCGAGGTTCTTCGCATCATGCCCGATGAAAACGCTCGCGCCTTTTTCGGAAAGACGCTTGACGTTCGCGTTCTCGTTCGCATCGGACCCTTGCACCTGGTAGCCGAGATTGAGCAGGACCTCGGCGATGCCCGACATGCCGATTCCGCCAATGCCGACGAAGTGTATGGGGCCGAGATTGCGCGGAAGTTTCATTCCTGTCTCCGTTAGGCGGCGCGGCTTTGCGCCACGCTGATCATCAAGTCGGCGAGCTTTTCAGCCGCGTCCGCGACGGCGACGCGCCTTGCGCTTTGCGCGCGCGATGAAAGCTCCTGCGGCGCCTCGATGAGGGCCGCAAGACGCGTGCTGAGGAAAGCGGGTGTGAAGTCGGTTTGCTTGATCGTCTCCGCGGCGCCGGCCTCCTGCAAGAAGGCGGCGTTCGCCGCCTGATCCTGGTCGAGCGCATGCGGAAGCGGCACAAGCATGGCCGCGCGGCCGATGACGGCGAGCTCGGAGACGGTCGAGGCGCCCGCGCGCGCGATGACGAAATGCGCCTGCGCAATGCGCAGCGGAAGATCATTAAAGAAGGGCGCAATCTCGACGTCGACGCCCGCCGCTTTGTAGATCGCCTCGACGCGCGCGATGTCTTCCGGCCGCGTCTGCTGCACGAGCCGCAATCGCCCGCGCAACGCCTCCGGCAAGCTGGCGACCGCCTCCGGCACGGTATCGGCCATGATGCGCGCGCCCTGAGAACCCCCGGTCACGAGAAGACGCAACCCTTGCGAAAAATCCGGAAAGGGCAGCGCCGCCGCCTCGATCACATTCGGACGCACCGGGTTGCCGGTGACGACGACCTTATGCTGCAACGCCGCTGGAACGGCGAGATTGGGCAGGCCCGCGGCAATTTTGTCGACATGGCCGGCAAGAAAGCGATTGGCTTTCCCCATGACGCCGTTCGCTTCATGCAGCACGCCCGGTATCTTGAGAAAAGACGCCGCAAGCAACGGCGGCACGGTCGGATAACCGCCAAATCCAATGATCGCATGCGGTTGCAACGCCCGCAGCAGGGCCGCCGCCTGCGCCGTGCCATAGGCGAGACGCGCCACGGCTTGTGCGCGCGCGATGAGAGAGCCGCCGCGCGGCGTGGCGGCTGCGATGGTGTGCATGGCGCGCGCCGGGAAACTGCCGCCATAGGCGAGCGCGCGTTCGTCGGTGACGAGATCGACGAGAGCGCCGCGCCGCGCCAGGGCGTGGGCGAGCGCTTCGGCCGGAAAGAGATGGCCGCCGGTTCCCCCGGCACAAAGCAGGAAGGGACGTTCGCGCATCACGCGGCCGCCGGCACGGCTTCGCCGCTCGCAGCGACCTGCGTGAGCACCCGCGTGCGCGGTCGCTTACGTGTGACGGCAAGAAGAAAACCCATCCCGAGGGACAGCGAAATGAGCGATGAGCCGCCGTAGGAGACGAAGGGAAGCGTCATGCCTTTCGCCGGCATCAGATGGACGTTCACCGCCATATTGATGCAGCTTTGAAGGCCAAAAAGCATGATCAGCCCCGCCGTCGCGAAGCGGCAGAACGGGTCCTCGTTGCGCGCCGCCGAGAAAAGACCGCGCACGACGATGAAAGCGAACACCGACGCGAGCGCGATACAGACGATGACGCCGAATTCTTCGCCTATGACCGCGAATATGAAGTCCGTATGCGAGTCCGGCAGGATGCGCTTGACCGTGCCTTCGCCAGGTCCCTTGCCGAACCAGGAACCGGAAACGAAGCTCTCGAGCGCCGTTTCAGATTGGTAATAGGAGGCCGAGGGCACGCCGCCCGTCGGCGGCGCCGGTTCAATAAAGCCTTCGATGCGCGCGCGAACATGCGGAACGAATCGATAGGCGAGCAACACCGCGGCGCCTCCCAAACCGCCGAGCCCACCGACCCAAATCCAGTGAAGGCCCGCCATGAAGAACAACGCCGCCCAAACGAGCGCGATGAGCATCGTCTGACCGAAATCCGGTTGCAGCACGAGCGGCACGACCGTAACCGGGAACAGCAGCAAAGCGATCCAATTGCCGGGAACATCCTTGCGCCGGGCGCCTTCGGAGAAAGCCCACGCGACGAGCACGACAAAGGCGGGCTTGAGAAATTCCGACGGCTGAACGCCGAAGATCCATCGCTTGGCGCCCTTAACTTCCTGGCCGAAAAAGAGCGTTCCGACGACGAGCGCGAGGGAGACGATAAAGACGACGAGCGCGAGTCGCCGCACATGTCGCGGCGACAAAAAGGATGTTGCGATCATCACGATCAGCGCCGGCAGCAGATAGGCGACCTGGCGATTGACGAAGTGGAACGTCGGCAGGCGAAGGCGCTCCGCGACGGGTGGACTGCCCGCCATGGCGAAGACAAGACCGGCAATGATGAGAAGCCCGATGCCGGCAAGGAGCCAGCGATCCACGGTCCAGGCCCAGTTGGAGAATGCCGTTCGCTCGGCGCGCGAGATCATGTGTGTCCTCCTCTGCGAGCGGAGAGTATCGCAGGCAAACCATGCACAAGCGCGCGAAAGGCGTCGCCGCGCGCCTCGAAATTCGCAAACTGGTCGTAGGAGGCGCAGGCGGGCGAGAGCAGCACGATCGGCTCCGCCGCCTCGCCATCGAGCGCGTCAAGCGCCGCCTGAGTCGTCGCGACGTCGAGCGTCTCGCAACGTTCATAGGGCAGGCGCCCCTCAAGTGTGCGCGCAAAGTCGTCGCTCGCCGCGCCGATCAGATAGGCTTTGCGAATCCGTGGAAAATAGGGGCGCAACGGGTCGATCCCGCCCTCTTTCGATTTGCCGCCAATGATCCAGTAGATGTCCGAAAAGCTCGCGAGCGCCTTTTCCGCCGCATCCGCATTCGTCGCCTTGGAGTCGTTGACGAACAGCGCGCGTTCGAGGCGCAAGACCTCCTCCATGCGATGCGGGAGGCCGGGATAGGTCAGGACGCCCTTTGCAATTTCCTCGTCCTCAAGGCCGCATTCCCAGGCGGCGGCGGCGGCGAAGGCGGCGTTTTGCGCATTATGCGCGCCGCGCAGCGCGCGCGCGCCCTGGAGTTTTGCGAGAAGTTCCGCTTCTTCCGGCGGATGGCCGCGTTCGCGGAAGTAGACGGCGCCGCCCTCGACAAAGAAGCCCCAATCGAGCGCACGCGCGCCCGAGACGGGCACGACCCGCTGCTCCTCCCGCGCTTTCGCGATGAGGCGTGCGCCAATCGCATGAGTATGGGCGTCGTCGACGCTGACGAGCGCGACTTCAGCGCCCGCGACGAGTCTTTCCTTGACGGCCGCGTATCTCTCCATCGATCCATGCCGATCGATGTGATCGGGCGTGAGATTGAGCAGAAGTCCGATGGTGGGCTTGAGAGAGGGCGTCAAATCGATCTGGAATGACGAGCATTCGATGACGTGAATGCGCTCGTCCGAGGGCGGTTCGAGCTCGAGGATCGGGACGCCGATATTGCCCCCCATCTGCACGTCGCGACCCGCCTCGCGCAGAATATGCGCGATCAGCGCCGTCGTGGTCGATTTGCCATTGGTGCCGGTAATTGCGATGAAGGGCGCGCCGCCGGCGCGCGCCTCGCGCTCGCGGCAAAAGAGCTCGATGTCGCCGATGATCTCGACGCGCGACGCTTTCGCGAGCGGCACGGTCCAGTGCGGCGCCGGATGCGTCAAGGGTACGCCCGGCGTAAGAATGAGCGCACAAAAGCGCGACCAGTCGGCGGTGGAGAGATCCTCAAGCGGGACGCCTTGCGCAACGGCTTTCAGCCGCCCCGCCTCGCCGTCGTCCCAGGCGGAAACATGCGCGCCCCCAGCCATGAGCGCTTTCGCGGTGGAAAGGCCCGAACCGCCCAAGCCAAAAAGCGCGACGCGCTTGTCCCTGAATGTCGTGACCGGCGTCATCGTCACCTCAGCTTCAGGGTCGAGAGACCGGTGAGCGCCAGAACAAAGGCGATGATCCAGAAACGAATGACGATCTGCGGCTCCTTCCAGCCTTTCTGTTCGAAATGGTGGTGGATCGGCGCCATGAGGAAAATGCGCTTGCCGGTCGCCTTGAAGTAGGCGACCTGAATGATGACGGAGGCGCCTTCGAGAACGAAAAGGCCGCCGACGATCACAAGCACGAATTCCTGCTTGACCGCAACGGCAACGGTCCCGAGCAGCCCGCCAAGCGCGAGCGACCCCGTATCTCCCATGAAGATTTGCGCCGGCGGCGCGTTAAACCAGAGGAAACCAAGCCCCGCGCCGATAAAAGCCGAGCAGACGATCGTCAGTTCGCCGACGCCGGCGACGTAATTGACGCCGAGATAATTCGAGAAGATCGAATTGCCGACAAGGTAGGCGAAGATTGCGAAAGTGCCGACCGCGATCATCGACGGCACGATCGCCAGGCCGTCGAGACCGTCGGTCAAATTGACGCAATTGCCGGCGGCGACGATCACAAATGCGCCGAAGACGATAAAGAACAGGCCGAGCGAGCCGATGTAGCCCTTCACCATCGGAATGGCGAGCTTCGACATGTTCTCGCCGCCGACTTTCATGAGGAAGTAGCAGGCAATTCCCGCGACGATGAATTCCAGCAGCAGCCGCGCCTTGCCGGAAAATCCGGCGTGAGACTGCTTGGTCACTTTCAGATAATCGTCGTAGAAGCCGATGGCGCCGAACGAGGCTGTGACGAATAGCACGATCCACACGTAGTAATTGCGCAGATTGGCCCACAGCAGAGTCGCGGCGATGAGTCCCGAGAGAATCATGAGCCCGCCCATCGTGGGCGTGCCCTTTTTCGTCACGAGGTGCGATTGCGGCCCGTCGGTGCGGATCGGCTGACCCTTGCCCTGTTTGATGCGCAGCGCCGCTATTGTCTCGGGACCGAAGAAGAACACGAAGAAGAGCGCCGTCGCGGCCGCCATGGCCGCGCGGAACGTGATATAGCGGAAAATGTTGAGCGGACTGTAGAGGTAGGACAGCTCCGCGAGCAAGGTCAACATGTCAGCATCCTCAGTTGGCCTTCTCGGGCGCAAATGTCGCGCGCGTTGCGGAAACGATCCGCGAGATGCGTGATCCGTTTGAGCCCTTGACCATGACGACGTCGCCTGACCGAATTGCGGCGAGCACGGCTTCCTCGAGTTCCTGCGGCGTTGTGCGGTGGGCGGCGCGCATCGCTTCCGGCGCGGCGTAATATAGCCGCGCCATCAGGGGGCCCGCGGTGAACAGAACGTCGACGTCCGCGTCGATGAGATCCTGCGCGAGCGCGGCATGGAGGTCCGCCGCTTGCGGGCCGAGTTCTAGCATGTCGCCGAGCACGGCGATGCGCCGGCCCCCGGGCTTTGGCGCGGTTGCGCCGAGAAGCTCGAGAGCTGCGCGCAGCGACGTTGGATTGGCGTTGTACAACTCGTCGATCAGCGTGAACGGGCCATTTGCCGTGGCAAGCGTCTCGCGCTGGCCCCGGCCTGTGGGCGGGGTGAATTCCGCGAGCGTTTGCGCGGCTTTTTCAAGATCGATGTCGAAAGCGACGCCGATGAGAAGCGCTGCGAGCGAGTTGAGCGCAATGTGCCTGCCCGGCGCGCCGACGCGATAGGTGAGGCGCCGATCCAGGATTTGCGCCTCCACCTCGGCGCCGTCGTCGACCTGTCGATAGGAGAGCAGCCGCGCCAGGGCGTCCTCGGTTTCTCCGAAAGTGAAAACATGCGCGGCGTGTCGATAGGCTGCTTCGTTGAGCCGCGCGAAATGCTGATCGTCGCGATTGACAATGGCGACGCCGCCGTCGAGACCTGAAAAAATCTCGGCTTTGGCGTCTGCGATCGCGTCAACGGATTCGAAGTTCTCGAGATGCACCGCCTCGACCCGCGTCACCACGGCGACATGCGGACGCACCTGCGTGACGAGACCGGCGATCTCGCCGGCATGATTCATTCCGAGCTCGAAGACGCCATAGCGCGTCGAAGCTGGCATGCGCGCAAGCGTGAGCGGCACGCCCCAATGATTATTATAGGACGCGGTCGACGCGTGCGTGTCGCCAAAGCGCGACAGCATCAGGCGCGCCATGTCCTTGGTCGAGGTTTTGCCGACAGAACCCGTAATGGCGGCGATGAAGGCCGCGGTGCGATCGCGCGCGCGCATGCCCAGATATTCGAGAGAGCGCTGCACGTCCCTGACGATGAACAGCGGTCCGGCGCCGGCGAGCTCGGCGGCGTGGGCTTCGTCGACGACCGCCGCTGCGGCGCCTCTTTCAAAAGCCGCGCGGACGAAGTCATGGCCATCGCGCGCGTCGCCCTTGATGGCGACGAAGAGTTCGCCGGCTTGAAGCGTGCGACTGTCGATCGAAACGCCCGTTATGGCGCGCGGCAAACCGCCGACGATCCGGGCCTGAAGGGCGCCGACGAGCGCCAATCCCGACCAAAGAGGTTCCTGCTTCATACGCCATGCTCCCGGAGCGCCCTGCCAACTGCTTCGTGATCGGAAAAGGGCAATATGCGATCGCCGACGATCTGGCCAGTCTCATGGCCTTTCCCCGCGACGACGAGGACATCGCCAACGTCGAGATTGGCGATCGCATGAGAGATGGCCGCGGCGCGATCGGCGATCTCGATAATCTTTGCGGGGCCTGCGCCCTTCGCGCCGGCGATGATGGCGGCGCGAATGGCGGCGGCTTCTTCGCTGCGCGGATTGTCGTCCGTCACAATGGCGACGTCGGCGGCGCGCGCGGCAATTTCGCCCATCAGCGGACGCTTGCCCTTGTCGCGATCGCCGCCGCAACCGAAGACGACCACGAGCCGCCCCTTGGCGAGCGGCCGAAGAGTTGCGAGAACCTTCTCGAGCGCGTCGGGCTTATGCGCGTAATCGACGAAGACCGGCGCGCCGCGCCGGGCGCCAACGCGTTCGAGCCGACCCGGCGCGCCTTTCAATTGCGACAGGGCGGCGATGACCGGCTCGGGCGCCTCTCCGGCCGCGATCGCGAGCCCGGCGGCGACAAGCGCGTTGGAAATTTGAAACGCGCCCGCGAGCGGAAGCTCGACCTTGTAGTCCCTGCCGGCATGGACGATGACGAGCCGCGACGCGAGCGCATCCGCTTGCGCCTCCTGCAGCATGATCGTCTCGCCCCTGGCGCCGACGGAATAAACCGTCAAACCGCGGGCTTTGCAGGCTGCGGCGACGCGCGCGGCAACGTCGCTGTCGGCGTCGATCACCGCGATTTGCTCTGGCTGCAGCAGCGTGTCGAAGAGCCGCATTTTGGCGGCAAAATAGTCTTCCATGTCCCGATGGTGATCGAGATGGTCGCGCGAGAAATTGGTGAAGGCCGCGGCCGTCAAACGCACGCCGTCAAGCCGTCGCTGCTCGATGCCGAGCGACGAGGCCTCCATCGCCAGATGGGTGATCCCGCTGTCGGCCAACTCGTCGAGAGTCTTGTGCAGCTCGACGGGGCCCGGCGTTGTCAGCGATCCATAATGCGCGCCCTTGTCATCGACGAGGCCGACCGTGCCGAGCGAGGCGGCCTTGCGACCCAGCGCCGCCCATATCTGACGCAGAAAAGCCACGACCGAGGTCTTCCCGCTCGTGCCCGTGACGGCGACGATGCGTTGCGGCTGACGCGGATAGAAACGCGCCGCCGCATGCGCGAGAGCGCCGCGCACGTCATCGACGACGACAAGCGGCAGTGGACAATCCGACGCGCGCGTGCGCGACGACGACAGATGCGCCCCGCGCCCTGGCGTCGCCAACGAAAGCGAACCCGTCGCCGGCATGACCCGGAATTGCGAAAAAGGCAAAGCCCTCGCTTACGACGCGGCTGTCGGCGGAAAGGCCGGCGATCTCGAGCCCCGCGAGAGCGGGATCGAGGTCTGTCGCAGCAAGGAGCTCGGAGAGTCGCATCAGTGACCGTGTCCTCCGGCGGCCGGAACGTTGGCCATGCCATAACCGAGTTTGGCGAGGAGCGGAAATGGCGTGTGCGGCGGATCGAAACGCGGCGCGAGGCCAAGGATCGGTCCCGCCCGCTCGATGATCTCGCCCGTCACCGCGCCGGAATTGAAGGCAGCCGTCGCATGACCGCCGTCTTCAGGAAGTCCTTGCGGCTCGTCCATGATGCGTCAGAAAAAGATATTTCGGCTTGTCGGAGGGCGCCACCGCCATGAAGGTCGTGAACAGGCGGTTCTTCGAATAATGTCCGCCAATGACCTTCTCTGCGGTTCCCGTCTTGCCGCCAACAAAATAACCGTCGATGTTGACCTTCTTCGCCGTGCCGATCTCCGCGTTCAGGCGCATGAGGTAACGCATCGCCTCGCTCGTTTCGGGCTTCATGACTCTCGGCGCATTCCTGCATCGCTTCCTCCGGCGTGCGCCTGAGGAAAGTCGGCGTGATCAGATAGCCGCCGTTCATCAGGGCGCCAACGGCCATCATCGCCTGCAGGGGCGCGACCGCGAGTCCATGGCCGAAGGCGATGGTCATCGTGTTGAGTTCGCCCCAGTTCTTCGGCACGATCGGTTCGGCGCTCTCGGGAAGTTCCGTGCGCATGCGCGTGAGCTGGCCCATCTTGCGCAGAGAAACGCCTTGTGTCTTTCGACCCCCTGCCCCATCGCCATGCGCGCCGTGCCGACGTTGGATGAATAGGTGAAGACCTCCGGCACCGTGAGCGCACGATTCTGCGCGTGATAATCGTGGATCTTGAAACGTCCAAACGAGAGCGCGCCGCGCGCGTCGAGCCGCGAATTGAGATTGACCTTGCCGGAATCGAGCGCCATGGCGATCGTCAGCGCCTTGAAGGTCGAGCCCATCTCATAGACGCCGACGTTCATGCGGTTGATGTGAATCGGATCAAGCGCTTCGGTCGGTTTGTTGGGGTCATAGTCCGGCAGCGAGGCCAGCGCGATGATTTCGCCCGTATTGACGTCCATGATCGCCGCCGCGCCCGCCTTGGCCTTGAAGCGCGCAACGCCTTTGGCAAGCTCGTCGCGCAGCGCATGCGTGGCGCGAATGTCCAGCGAGAGCGTGATCGGCTGAAGATCCTCCGGCGTCGCCCCGAAGCCGAGATTGTGCAGGTCGGCGAGGCCCTGGCCGTCGATGATATTTCTCGATCCCCGCGATGCCCTGATTGTCGATATTTGCAAATCCCAGAACATGCGCCCCGATCGGGCCATTGGGATAGACGCGCTTGTTCTCGGCGATCAGGCCGACGCCCGGCAGGCCGAGATGAAAAACTTCATCGCGCTGATGCGGCGAGACCTCGCGCTTGACCCAGACGAAACCCTTCTTGGAGCCGAGCCGCTCGCGCAGATCCTTGGAGTCGACGTCCGGCAGGACCGCGGTGAGAAGCTCCGTGGCCTCGTCCTTGTCGATCAAGCGCCGCGGCTCGGCAAAAACCGACATGACCTTCACGTCGCTCGCGAGCACTTCCCCGTTGCGGTCGAGAATGTCGGGACGCGAGGCGGAGACGGCTTCCGCCGCGGCGCGTCGCATGGTCGCCGGCTCGGGCTTGAAGCCGAGATAGAAGAGCTTGGCGCAGATCAGAGCGTAGAGCGTCAGAAAGACGAGCGCGGCGAGACGCATGCGCGGCGCACTGGTCTCGAGGCTCGTCGAAAAGACGGCACGGACGAGGCTCGCCCATTTCGACGGCTTGCGCGTCGGGCGGCGGAGGCGGCGTTTCGAGCGGCGTCTGCGGCATCGTCAAACGCTCTGTCATGGCTTGCGCTCGCGGCTCGAATTGGCGATCGTCGCTTTGCCCGTCGCCCCGTTCTTTGGCGTCGCGCTCTTCGCCTTCGCCGGTTCGGAAGTCGGCGTCGTCGCCGCCGATGCTGCATGGCGGCGTCGCATCCGCGCTGCTCAATCCGATCTCGCTCAGTTTCGCGCCGATTGAATCGCCGTGGGCCTTTTGTGGCAGCGCTTGCGCATTGACGAGCTGCGTCACATGAAGCGGCTTGAGATCGGGAAGATATTTATCGGCGAGCGGCTGAAGCGTTCGGGGCGCGTCATATAGGCCCATTCCGCTCGCAGGACCGCGATGGCGTCGCGCTCCGCCTTGATCTCCAGTTTGGTCTTCGCGATCTGCTCGGCGCGATAGCTCGTCTGATATTTTATCGAATAGGCGTAGACCGCCGAACCGACCAGCGCGACGACCGCGACGAATGTTGAGAAGGCGAAGCATCAGACTGTCCCTCGTGTCGCGCACGGGCAAACGCGCCAGCCGCATCAGCCTGCCGTCGAGCGGCAGCGGCGGCGCGCCGGTGCGTGTCGCATGACGCAGTTTTGCGGAGCGCGCGCGCGGATTTGCGGCGACTTCGCGCGGCGTCGGCGCGATCGGCTGACGCCCGTCGCACAGGAAGCTTTTCGGCGCCGGCGCGACTTCGCCCGGCAAGCGGCGCGAACCCGTCTCGCCGCGGCCGCACCGCTCGGCCAGGAACTGCTTGACGATGCGATCCTCCAGCGAATGGAACGTGACGACGACGAGACGGCCGCCTTCGGCCAGAACGCGTTCGGCGGCGGCGAGCCCGCCGAGCAATTCGCCGAGCTCGTCATTGACCGCGATGCGCAGCGCCTGGAAACTCTTGGTCGCGGGATGGATTTCGCCGGGCCTCCCCGGCGCCACGCGTGCGATGAGATCGGCGAGCGCCTTCGTCGAGACGAAAGGCGAGAACTCACGATCATGCGCGATCGCGCGGGCAATGCGGCGCGAGGCGCGCTCCTCGCCGTAATAATAAAGAATGTCCGCGAGCGTTTCCTCGTCCGCTTCATTGACGATGTCGGCCGCGCTGCGGCCACGCCCTTCCATCCGCATGTCGAGCGGGCCGTCGCCGCGGAAGGAAAAGCCGCGTTCCGCCTCGTCGAATTGCATGGAGGAAACGCCAATGTCGAAAACGATCCCGTCGAGCGGCGCAAAGCCCTGCGCCCGCGCGGTCGACTCGAGTTGCGAGAAGCGCGCTTCAACGAGCGTCAGCCGCCCCTTCGCGCTCGATACGAGATCGGCCCCGCCGCGCACGGCGGTCGGATCGCGATCGAGCGCCAGCGCCAGCGCTCCGGGAACGGCGAGAATGGCCCGCGTATAGCCGCCCGCGCCGAATGTCGCGTCGAGGTAACGGCCGCCGGCGCGCGGGCGCAGGGCGGCGATCGCCTCGTCGAGCAGGACGGGCGCATGCCGGGGCTCGCCGCTCCCGCCCGGAGTTTGGCCCGCGCCAGTTTTGATCGCCATGCAGATCCTCGCATTCGCCCGACGCGCCGACGCCGCGCACGGCGCGCCATGTCCTGCGGCCGGCCGGCGCGCGGTCATGAAGCATCGCAATGTGTTCGGCTGGCGGGTCATGAATTCTACGGCGTCGACGAAGAAGCGGCGGTCCGGCGCCTCAAATCGCGCCATTTATCATTAGGCTTTGTTAGTCTTAAGGGACCGTTTACGCTCGCCGCCGCCCGTGTCGATTTTGATCAATAAATCAAAGCCAGTCGGCCTATAAGCCGGGTTCTGTATGGCGCGCGGCGCGGTTTCCCGCCCAGCGCGCGTGACGGCCATTCCTCTGGGGCGGTCGTCGCCGACCGCCTCGAGCAACCAACCCGGGCGACATCCCGGAGACGGGTCGAAAGCCGGTGACAGCCTTCCGTCGCCCCTATTCGGTTTTGCTCCCGGCGGGGCTTGCCATGCCCTCGGCGTTGCCGTCGAGGCGGTGCGCTCTTACCGCACCCTTTCACCCTTACCAGGCGCGAGCCCGGCGGTTTGCTTTCTGTGGCGCTTTCCCTGGGGTCGCCCCCGCCGGACGTTATCCGGCGCCGTGTCTCCGTGGAGCCCGGACTTTCCTCTGCTCTCGCAGCGGCCGTCCGGCCGACTGGCTCCAAGAGGGATAGGGAGCGCGCTCCCGCAGGTCAAGCGCGAGAGCGCCGGCGCGCTCAAAGACCAGCGGGCGCGCGGCCGGCCGCCGTCGCGCCCTTGGCTTCCGGCGGGCGCCGATATGCTCTATTCCGGCGAGATGAACGCAGGACCGGACGAGGAGACGAGCAGCCGGGTCGTGGACGTGCTGGCGCCGGTCGCCGTCGACGCGCCTTATTCCTATCTCGCGCCGCCGGCGATGCGGCTCCGGCCCGGCGACAGCGTCAAGGTCCCGCTCGGCCGGCGCGAGGCCTATGGCGTCGTCTGGTCCCTCGGGGAGAACCCGGCCGCCGCGCGGGGCAATCTCAAGACCGTGGTCGCCCGGCTTGATCGCCCCCCTCTCCCGGCGACGCTAAGGGACTTCATCGACTGGATCGCGCGCTACACGTTGACGCCGCGCGGCATGGCCCTGCGCCTTGCGACGCGCGCCGCCGAGGAGGCCGCGCCGGAAACGATCCGCACCCTTTACCGCTTGTCGGGTCCGGCCCCCGAGCGCGTCACGCCCGCCCGCGCGCGCGTGCTCGAGGCGGCGGCGGGGGGCATCGCCTTTTCCAAAAAGGCGCTGGCCGACGCCGCAGCCTGCTCGAGCGGCGTCATCGACGCACTCGTGGACGCTGGCGCGCTCGAAGCCGTCGCGGCTCCGCCGGAGCCGGTCGCGCGCAGCCTCGACCCCGACTATGCGGCGCCGGCGCTGGAGCCCGCGCAGCGCGACGCCGCCACCGCGCTCGCCGACGCCGTGCATACGCGGGCCTTCAAGCCCGTTCCTGCTGGAAGGCGTGACCGGCTCCGGCAAGACCGAGGTCTATTTCGAGGCGATCGCGGCCGCGCTCAGGGACGGCGGTCAGGCGCTCGTGATGATGCCGGAGATTGCGCTCACCGCGCAATTTCTGGCGCGCTTCGCCGACCGCTTCGGCGAAAAGCCGGCCGAATGGCACTCGGGCGTGTCGCCGCGCAAACGCGCGCGCATCTGGCGTGCCGCCGCGACCGGGGAACTCAGCGTGGTCGCGGGCGCGCGCTCGGCGCTGTTCCTCCCGTTCCGCGACCTTCGCCTCATTGTCGTCGACGAGGAACACGAGGGCGCCTACAAGCAAGATGACGGCGTCTGCTACCACGCCCGCGACATGGCTGTCGTGCGCGCGCGACTCGAAAGCGCGACCATCGTGCTCGCCTCGGCGACGCCCTCGATCGAAACGCGCGTCAACGCGGCAAGCGGGCGCTACGGCCATTTGCGGCTCGACGCGCGCGCGGGCGCGCGGCCCATGCCCGTTATCGAGCCGATCGACATGCGCGCCGAGGGGCCGGCGCGCGGTCGCTGGATCGCGCCCCGACTCGCCTTGGCGATCGGCGAAACCATCGCGCGGGGCGAGCAGGCGCTGCTTTTCCTCAATCGACGCGGCTATGCGCCTTTGACCCTTTGCCGGGACTGCGGCCATCGCTTTCGCTGCGAGAACTGCGACGCCTGGCTCGTCGAGCACCGGTTCAGGCGCGCGCTCGTCTGCCACCATTGCGGCCATGTTGAACGACGGCCCGATCAATGCCCGGAATGCGGCGCCGAGGACGCGCTCACGGCCTGCGGGCCCGGCGTCGAGCGCCTCGCCGAGGAAGCGGCGACGCTCTTTCCGAATGCGCGGCTTCTGGTCCTTTCCTCGGATTTTCCGGGCGGCGCGGAACGTTTGCGGCGCGAGCTCGAGGAGATCGCCAAAGGCTCCTTCGATCTTGTCATCGGCACGCAGCTCGTCGCGAAGGGGCACAATTTCCCCCATCTCACGCTTGTCGGCGTAATCGACGCCGATCTGGGACTGGGAAGCGGCGATCCGCGCGCGGCCGAGCGAACCTTCCAGTTGCTCAACCAGGTGACCGGACGGGCCGGACGCGGCGACAAGCCGGGCCGCGCGCTCATTCAGACCTTCCAGCCGGAGCATCCCGTCATTGCGGCGCTGCTCAGCGGCGACGCCGAAGCCTTTTACGCCCAGGAGATCGCGCTGCGCGAACGCGCGGGGCTGCCGCCCTTCGGGCGCCTCGCGGCGATCATCGTGTCGGCGAAAGACGCGGCGGCGGCGCAAACGCATGCCCGCGCGCTCGCGCGCCTCGCGCATGAGCTGCCGCCCTCGCCGCGTTACCGTGTCGCAACGCTCGGCGGCTTGCCGGAGGAAGACGAAATCCTGCTGCTCGGGCCGGCCGAGGCGCCGATCGCACTCATACGCGGGCGCTATCGCTTTCGCCTGCTCGTGAAGGCGCCGCGTCGCGCCGACGTCCAGAGCTTCCTGCGCGACCTGATGGCCGCGAGCCCCAAGGAGCGCAGCGGCGGATTGCGCGTGCAAATCGACGTCGATCCGCAGAGTTTCATGTAGCGCGAAACGTGCGACAGATACGATCCCCTCAGGCGCCGCCGACGACGCGCGCCACCACTTTCGCCGTATAGTCGACCATCGGCACGATGCGCGCATAGTTGAGCCGCGTCGGTCCGATGACGCCGAGCGCGCCGATGATCCGGCGCTCGCTGTCACGCAATGGCGCCGCGATCATCGACGAGCCCGAGAGCGAGAAGAGCTTGTTCTCGGAGCCGATGAAGATGCGCACGCCCTCGCCTTGTTCGGCCCGCTCAAGCAGGTCGATGACTTCGGTCTTGGTCTCGAGATCAGCGAAAAGCAGCCGCACGCGTTCGAGATCGGCGGCCGCGGAAAGATCCTCGAGCAGATGCGCCTGTCCCCGCACGATGAGCTGGCGGCTTTCGCTCGACGCGCCCGCCCAGCTCGCAAGCCCGGCTTCGACCAGTCGCGCCGTCAGTTCGTCGAGCGCGGTCTGCGCGGCCTCACGCGAGGCCGCGATCCCCTCGCGCGCTTCCGCGAGTGTCCGGCCGGTGACGCGCGCATTAAGATAATTCGCCGCCTCGATGAGAGAGGAGGCGGGCAGATCACGCGAAACGGGGATGACGCGGTTTTCAACCGTGCCGTCGTCGGCGACAAGAATGGCGAGCGCACGCTCGGGCTCGAGCCGCACGAAATCGATCTGCTTGAGGCGGACGTTTTCTTTCGTCGCAACCACCACGCCCGCGACCCGGGTCAGTCCCGAAAGAAGGCTCGTCGCCTCGGCGAGGACTCCTTCGAGGTCGTGATCCTTCGACGCCGCCTCGACCTCCGAGGTGATGCGGTCCCGCTCGGCGGTGTCGAGATCGCCGATTTGCAGCATGGAATCGACAAAAAAACGCAGCCCGAGTTCTGTGGGCAATCGGCCGGCGCTCGTGTGCGGCGCATAGATGAGCCCGAGCTCTTCGAGATCCTGCATGACATTGCGCACCGAGGCCGGCGACAGCGTCATGGGCAGAAGTCGCGCCAGTTGGCGCGACCCCACGGGCTCGCCAATGGCGAGATAGGTGTCCACGAGTTGGCGAAAAATTTCCCGCGAGCGGTCGGTGAGCAGCGAGAGACTGGAGCCGAGGGAAATGATCGGTGAGGGACTGATCATGAGGGCGAGAATAACGCATCCGCGCGTCGCGTCGAGAGCATGGCCGGCAAATAAAAAGCCCGGCCAAAATGGCCGGGCCTGATGTCGCATGAGGGCTTATCGCCGGCCGTGACGGTTTTGGCGTCAGAGCCCCAGATTCGGCAGGCCGATGAGGGCGCCGAAGCTCTTGATTTGATAATTGAGGCCAATGCGCGCGATATGGGTGTCGAAGCCATTGCCCTGGAATGTGCGGAAGGCCCCCGGCGAAGCCGATTCCCCGCGCCATGCGTGCCGTTGCAGGCTCGAATAAAGATATTCGGCCTTGACCGACACGTTATTGAAGACCGCCCACTCGATGCCGGCGCCCACATTCCAGCCGGCCTGCCAGTTGGAGGCCGAGGTCGGGAACAGGAAGCCGCCGACCGAATCGACCCCGTTGGCATGAACCTGGCCATAGGAAAGACCGCCCGTGATGTAGGGCAGGACGCGGCCGAAAGCGTAGCCGAAGCGCAGGCGCTCGGCCCCGAGCCAGCGCAGATTGCTGTGCAGGCTCCCGCCGTAAAGGCCCGTGGAGCCGCTGTTGCTTCCCGTATCCGAATAGTTGAATTCCGACTCGTAACCCACGACGACATTGTTCGGGAGCTGCCAGTTCGCGCCGCTCTGGAAGCCGACGATATACCCGCTCGTCCCGGCCGAGGAAGGCACGGCGTTCCAGGCAACCAGCGGGGCGACGCCGAACGTCTGGATGTTCGAGGTGTAACTGGCGGAGCCGCCGGCATAGCCGCCGCTGACGCCGATGTGATAACCGCTCCAGTCAAAGACAACCGGCGGCGGCGGGGGCGGCGGAGCCTTGTAGCTGGGGAGATCGGCGGCCGACGCCACGCCAAAGGCCAGAATGGACGCTGCCGCGCCGAGAACCGTTGCCCTGAACGTCATTTCAATCATTCTCCAATGGCGACCGCCCGAACCGGAGCAGCGTGATGACCGTCAACGTAACATCCTCGTATGCGCGAAGAAATTATTGCCGACGCGTTTCCGCCTAATTTAACCGCGGCGTGGCGATTGCGTCACACCAGGAGGCAATGATCTGTTTTTGCTTGCGGAAGGTCAGCCGGCGGGCGCAAGCAGCGGCGCGGCGAGGTCGAAAAGCTGTGTGTCGGTAAGCCTCCAGCGAGAATGCGCTTTCGGTAATAGGCGCAAGTTTCGCTCATCGACCGAGCCGAGTCGCGGAGCGGCGGCGCGCCAGCCGCCGCAATGAGCGCCTTGGCGAATTCTCCCGCGTCTTCGGCGACCGTCACGTCCGGCCAGAGAGCAACGCCTCCCGATCCATGCCCCGGAGGGCCTGCGGCGTCGCGATGAGCGGCAGGCCGCTCGACAACGCCTCGACCGTCTTGATCGACAGGCCGGTGCCCCCGATGGTCGGGAGGAGGACGAGCCGGGCGTTGGCGTAGACCGCCCCCGGATCCTCGACGCGACCAAGGAACCAGTCGCTTGTAGGCTTCATAGAGCTCGCGGCGCGCGCGCACGCACGCCCGCGTCGACATTGCCGGCGATCTTCGCCTTGACGCCCGGAGCCAGCGGCGCGGCCTCACGCAGAAACCAGATGACGCTCTCGACGTTGGCGGCGTTATTGCTCGAGACAATGACGATGTCCGGCCCGCCGGGGCCGGTCGGCGCCGGGGGCGTGGCCGGATAGAGAAGCGCGTGGCGGCGCTCGGGCAGCAAGCGCCGCGGAAACTCCTCGGCCTCCTGCGCGTTGAGATGCAACAGGAGATCGGCCCCGCGCATGGCCTGCAGCTCCTGCGCCAGCATCGTCTCATAGGTCGCGCGCGGCGATAGCCAGGGCATGCGCGCATTGATCAAGCGCGAATTGCCGCGCCTGCAGATCATGCGTGTCGAGCAGGATTGGCGCCTTGCCGTTCAACCGCCCAGCCCGCGCGAGGCGCTGCGCGATGGGCATGAGGAAGAAGTGGTTGCAATGGACGATGATCATAGCGCTGCGCCTCGAGCCCGTCCGACAGCCGCGCGCGCGCCGACATGCCGAGCCGGATCGCCGCCTGATCGCCATGGAGATACGGCCACAGCGTCTCCCGCAGGAAGCGCGGCGCGAGCACGCCGGCGAAAGGCGCGCCGCCGTAATAGCGCGGGGCCCTGGTCGAGTTCCGGCGTCGCCTCTTTGAACGACCGCCAGATCCAGTCGCGGCCCGGAACAAAGCCGGGGTCGGAACTTATTGCGACGGGAAACGACCTGCGCCCCCAACGCCCGATAGGCCGCGAGCTGGCCGAGAACGACCTGATAGGTTCCGCAGGAATGCCACGCCGGATGCACCAGCGCGACGCGGCGGCCGGCGAAAGATCACTGTCGCTCATGCCGCGAGCGATCGCCAGGGCGGCGGCGAGCGTTCGGGCGTAGGCGTCGAGGCTGAACGCCTCTTCGTAGAAGCGGCGCGTCGCGCTCGTCTGCTGGCGGGGAGTCGCCGCGATCGAGACGGGCCTGCGCCTCGCGCCAGTATTGTGCGAATTGCGTCGCGTCCTGCGCCAGCGAGACATTGGACAGCGTCGAGGGGTCGACCCGCATGCCGCGAAAGGCGAGCGGCGTCGCAACCAGCGGCGCGCCGCAGGAAAGCGCCTCCACCGCCTTGATCGACAGCCCATGCCCCTCGATCAGTCGGCAGCAGCACGCAGCCCGCGCGCGCATAGACCGCGCCAATATCGTCGACGCGGCCCTTGAACAGAGCGCGCGATGCGCCTCGTAAAGCGCCGGATCGCGCCGCTTCACGGCGCCGTCGATATTGCCGTAGATCGCGACTTGCGCGTCGCCGGGGCGCAGGGGCGCGACCTCCTCGAGGAACCAGCGCAGACTCTCGTAGTTGGCGTAATTGTCGCTCGCGACGATGATGACGCCGCCGCCGCGCGCGCGCGGCGCCTCGGGAACGGCCGGGATAGATCGAGCGCGTGACGCGCGCTCGGCAGGAGGTCGCCGAAATCGCGGCGCTCTTCCTCGTTGAGATGCACGCAGAGATCGGCGCGCCGCATCCAGTCGAGTTCGACCGCGAGCATGTGTCATAGTTCGCGTAGGGCGGGATGAAAACCGCCTTGATTGCGCAACACGATATTGCCGGGCCTGAATGTCCTGCGTCTCCAGGACGACGGGCGCGCGGCGGCCGCGCTGCAACGTCTCGGCGAAGGGCAGCGTGAAAAAGTGGTTGGCGTGGATGAGGTCGATCCGCTCACTCGGCGAGGCCTTCGGGAAAGGCGGCGCGCGCGCGAGTTCGATCAGCCAACTGGCCTGATCCCCATGGATGAGCCGCCAATATCCCTTTGCCAGAAAGCGGGGCGACGCAAAGACCGACGACGGCGGACCGGAGTAATAGCGCTTATGCGCGCCGATGGCGCGGGACGCCTCGAGATAGTCCTCGCCAGCGCTCTCCCGACGGCGCGGCGGGGCCCAGCGCATCCATCATCGCGACGGAAAGGACACGGGCGCCGAGCGCGCGATAGGCGGCGATCTGGCTGACGTTGACCTGATAACTGCCGCAACTGTGCCATGCGGCATGGACGACGGCGACCGTTTTGCCCGCAAGGGGCTGGCCGACAGGAGCCGCGGAGCCCGGCGGCGCCTCGGAAATCTCCCCCAATCGATCGCCCCCTTGCTTTTGACCAAATTTTACAAGGTACACCCCCCGTATATGAGCCTTCGCCTCCCAAATCCACCCCTTCGCGCGCCCGCTTCAGAGACCGGCGCCTTTGCCCCGTCCAGGCGCTATGGCGTCGCAATTGTCGGAAACGACAAGGTCATCGACTGGCTTCTGCCCTTTCTGGAAAGTTATCGCGACACCAATTCCGGCCTGCCGATCTACCTCATCCCCTATGACGAGAACGTCACGCTGACCCGGCGGGCCGCGGATCTTTACGGCGCGATTTACGTCGAAGAGGAGCCGGTGGAGATCGATCGGCTCTCGCATGAACTCTACCCTGGAATTTTCAATAGCAACCGTCGCCGGTTGCGTAAGCTCCAGGCGCTCGCCCTGCCGCTCGACGAAGTCGCCTATGTCGATGTCGACGTCATCCTCTTCCGCGATTTCTCCAAGATTTTCGGCAAGCTCGAGGCGGGCAAGCGAGAATTCGTCGTCGCCTCGCCGAGCTTCGAATATGTCTACAACGACAGGCGCGACAAATATCCCTTTCTCAACGACGTGCTGTTGTTCAACGACGGATTTTGGGTCACCTCGAAGCAAGTATTTGACGCTCTCCGATTTTATCGAGACGATGAAGGCCGACGCCGAGCATTTTTCACGACGTGCGCAAGCGCGGTCAGCTTTTCGCGCAACCGCTCGTGAATTTCGTCACGCATCGACGCGGCGTGAAAATCGACCTTTTGCCCAATGTCGTCGAGGGAGCCTCGCACGAGAGCTTCTACAAGGCGCCGGGCGTTACCTTCAAAGACGGCAAGCCAGTCGATCTCGAAGGCAAGGAGATCTATTTTGCGCATTGGGCGGGCGCGACGGCGCTGCCCGCGCGCGGCGTTTTCGACGCGGCCTGGACGGAGTATTCGAGAGCCGCCTGGGCGCGCTTCAAAAAATGACGCCCGCGTTCCGGTAGCCGCCATGCCCAGGCTCTTGTTCTCCTATCTCTTCAAGCGCGTGGGCGTCACCGTCCTCATCGTGCAGTTCGCGCTGTCGGTTCCTGTCGTTCTTTCCTACCTCCTCTATCAATTGCCGCCGGCCGCCGTGCGCGGCGGTCTCGTCTTCCCCGCGCTCGTCGGCGTGAGCCCGACGGTCGCCTATGTCACGCTGCCGATGGCCGTGGGCGTCGCCACCGCATTGGAATTTTCGCGCATGGCGAGCGAAGGCATGATCGCCGTCCTCTATGCCCTGCGGCTCTCGGCCTGGTCGATCTGCCGGCCGGCGCTGACCCTTGCCTCGGCGATCGTCGTGCTCGGCTATCTCCTGGCGAATTTCGTCGCACCTTATTACTCGAGCAACATGCAGGATGTTCTCAACGTGGTGCGCAACTCGTTGAACCACCGAATGCTCGACGCGGCGCATTTCTATACGTTCTCGAACGGCGCGAAGACGCTCTACATCGAGCGCTGGGTGACGCCCGACGTCGCGGCAAACCTTTTCGTGCGGCAGATTTCCGTCGAGAAAATGCAGGAGGAGACGATCACCGCCGCGCGCGCGGAATTCCGCCGCAACGATTCGGGCGTCATCGTCGCGTTGTCGAATGGCAGCATTCAGACGCGATCGCTGACCAGCAACGAGGTGCGCATCGCGAATTTCGACGAATATGCGATGGCCCTGCCCATGCAGGGAGCGGCGCCCTGCCCGATCGCGGCTGGCGTGGCGTCTATGAACTATCCGCGGGCGCCTTCATCGTGAGCCGCGCGCTGGCCAGGGACGATCCGCGCCAATATGGCGAATGGGTTGCGGAAGCGGCGAAGCGATTCGCACTTCCGCTGCTCGCCGTCGCCCATACATTGCTCGCGGTGGCGCTGACGCTCACTTTCGGCAATATCACCGGCCGCCGCGGCGCGTCGGGGACTTTGACGATCTTCGCCATTCCCGCGACGCATATCGCCTTTCTTGTGGGACTGGAGTCGCTGCTGCGGATCAGCGCCTATTTTGCGCTGCTGCTCGGCGCGCTGGTCGCCGCGGAGATATTCGCGTCGCTCTGGCTGATCGCGAGGCTGAACTTCAGCCCCAGACCAATCCGCTACGACGCGGCGCAGGCCGCCAGCCGCGTCGTCGCTCCGAGCGCTTGAGGCCGGAACGACGCGCCAAGAGACCCCTGGCCCAGCAAAAGAAGCCCGGCGGATGAGAGCCGCCGGGTTGAGTGAGGAAGAGAGGGAGGAACTGGCGAACGGCGCTCAGCGCGGCAAACGCAACACGCCGCGCCAAGCGCCAATTGGGGAGGCGATCCCCTCGCCGGCAAGGATATAACCGCCGGGGATGGACAAGGTTCCAACGAAAAAAGGCCCGGCGAAGCCGGGCCGTTCAGTCGAGTGTGGGTCGTCGGTTCAAGACACGATCCGAACCGAGGAACTTAGTTGAACAGCTTATGGTTAACAAAGGATTAACGAGGGCGCGCAGCGGGCGCGACGCGGCCAGATCTCGGCATCGCTTCGCAAGGCGCGCATCGGATTGCGCGGCAGCAATATCCAAGAAGCCGGGGATCGATCGCCGTTGAAGAAAAACCGGGGAAATGCGTCAATGGAGATAAGCTTCGCGGGCCGAAGAAGCAGCGATTGCCGCTTCATCGCGCAGATTATGTACGCGGCGATGGCGCCCGGCGTTGGTCGAGGGATTTTTGACGAGGCGCTGGCGCTCACGGGCGTCGCTCCCGTCGAATTTCATGAAGCCTTGCTGATAACGAAGTCAAGTAATTGGGGCCAATGGGACAGTTTTTTCATTCTCGAAGCTGATGACGGGATGCAGGCGGCGCAATGGGCGCGTTCCTTTCCAGCATGTCCGACTGCGCCCGCCGACGGCTGAAGGCTTCATGACCGTTTCCGACTATTTCGGTTGGTTCGCCGGCGTGGCGCGGAATTTCTGGCGGGCGTATGTTTCCTTTTTCGGTCCGTTCGGAAACGCGCCACAACTCGCGCATCCCGCCGAATATGTCGTCGAATATTCGGGGGGCTGCCTGATTTCCGCGGGCGCGGACTTCATGGCGTCCTGTTGGCCGCTCACGCCAAGCGCGCAAAGTCGCTCGGATGCAAGACGCTCGGCGGCACGGCGGTGCACGGGAACCATGCGTCTTTTTCAGCAAAGAAGAAGGTTGGATTCACCGAGCATAGCCGTTTTGGACCGGAATTTTACCGCGGCGCCTTTCCAGGCATGAGTCATTTCATGCTCGATCTCTGCGAGTGATCGCCCGGGCGCTTGCCTCAAGGTTCGGCGCGCGCGTGAGGCGGTTTTTTCGGCCATCGCCATCGCGAAAATCCTTCACGGAACTCGGAACATTGTCCAGTTTGACGCAGTTCTGACCACAGCCGGCGCAAGGGCCTCGCCTAGGGCCCTTTCTCGGGCGACGGGGTTGACTTGCGCCCCCGAGGAGACCGAACGCGCTCCCTGACAACTCGTGGCATGGCCGGGAGCGGGGGCGAGCCGATGACGCCCGGTTGGCACAACATGCGTTGGCCGCCTCGGGCGCCAAAGGGGGCTTTCGGACCCCGCGCCGGCTGAGCGGATAACCGCCGCGCTTGTCAGATGTTCCTGCAAACGAAAAATCTTCGGGCGCGCGCTCGCGCCGGGCCCGGTCGTCTTCAAATGAACCAAGCCTCGACGCGACTGAAGCGGAATCTGGTCAGGACGCGGGCTCGCCCTTCAGCATCTCGGTGCGATAATCGGCGATGATGCGGCGGGGGTCGCCGCTCTCCCGCACGACGCCGTCCTCGAGCCAGAGCACGCGGTCGCAAAGTCCTTCGAGAAATTCCAGATCGTGCGAGACCATCAGGATGGTGCCCTTTTTGCTGAACTCCGAGATGTAGCGCTCGCATTTTCGCTGGAAAACGGCGTCGCCGACCGATAGGGCCTCGTCGACGATGAGCACGTCAGCTTCCGCATAAGCGCAGATCGCGAATGCCACGCGCGCGATCATGCCCATCGAGTAGGTGCGCATGGGCTGTTCGAAAAAGGGGCCAACGTCGGCGAAGGCCGCGATGTCCTCTATCCGCGCGTCGACCTCCTTGCGGGTCAAACCAAGAATGGCGGCGCCGATACGGGCGTTCTCGCGACCCGTCAAGAGACCGTCGAAACCCGATCCAAGCGCGAGTATCGGCGCGATCCGACCTTCCACATGAAAGGTTCCCTTGGTCGGCACGGTGATTCCGCACAGAATTTGCAGAAGCGTCGTCTTGCCCGCGCCGTTTCGGCCGACGAGCCCGACGCGCTCGCCCTTCTGGACGGTGAAATTCACGTCGTGAAGAACCCATTTCTCTCTGTAGAATGTCTTCCAAAGTCCAAAGAGGACCTGCTTGAGCTGGTCATTTTGGTGCGCGTAAAGCTGGAATGCTTTCCCGATGCCCGCGCAGCGGATGGAGGGCTCAGATGACATCGACGATGACCGACTTGTAGCGCATGAAGAACTGGTAGCCGCCTAGGAAAACCGCATAGGAGACGGCGACCACGACGAGATAGCCAACGACGTTCGGAACGACGTCCGTCGAGCGCCACGTCGCGGAGCATTTCGATGTAATCGCCCACAATGTTAAGCCGCAACAGATAGGCCGTGGAACGAGACATCTGCGCGATCTGGTCCATGCGATAGAAAATCGGCGTCGCGAACATCAGCACCGGAACGACGACGCCATGATGTGGGACACGTCCCGCGTGAAGGCGCCAAGCGCCATCAGGAACCACACGACGCCCAGTATGAACAGCGCGAAAGGCACGATGAGCAGCGGCGTCAGAAGGATCGTGAAGGGCAGCGAACCGGCGGTCGCCAGTCGGAAGACCATAAAGACCGCAAAAGCGACGCCGGCATAGGTGAAGCTGCGAATTGTCGCTGTCCAGGCGATGGTTTCGCTCGGGAAAATCGATCGCTTCACGAAATTGACGTGCTCGTGAAGAAGAATGGGCGCGCGATAGGCCAGCTCGCTAAACAGATTGAAGACGATCAGCCCGATGAAAATCCCGCTCGCGTAATCCGTGACGCTCATGCCCTGGGAGAGCTGCGGCACCGTAATCGAGAAGAGAGTCGTATAGGTCAGCAGCATGATCAGCGGCGCCAGCACCGCCCAGGCCGGACCCAGCAGCGAACCGCGAAAACGCGAAATGAACTCGCGCCGCACAACGGCGCGGATCAGCTCCCGGTGGCGCCAGGCTCGCTCGAATGGGGCGAGATAGTCGGGCGGGATCGATTCGAGCAACAGTGCGCAGGTCCTCCGCGAAGCGCCGCCGTGACGCGGCTGGCCCCGCATAGACCAGTTCGGGCGCCCCGCTGTCAATAAGCGCCCCGCCAAGCGCGGAGCCCCCGAGATGGCGCCCAGGGGAGACGCCGAAACGCGCCGCCGGCGCGGCAAAGCCGGGCGCGCGACGCACCGCGGCTATTCGACCGTGACGCTTTTCGCCAGATTGCGCGGCTGGTCGACGTCTTTCCCCATGAAGGTCGCGACATGATAGGCGAGAAGCTGCGCCGGCACGGCGTAGACAATCGCCGCGAAGGGACCCGCCACCGCCTCCGGCATCTCGATGATAGCCGGCGAGATCGGCCGCCGCCTCCTCTCCGGCGCGCGGCGAGCCGATCAGGATCAGATGGCCGCCGCGCGCCGCGACCTCCTGGAGATTGGAGACGGTCTTTTCGAGACTGGCGTCCGGCGGCGCCAGGACGATCACCGGCATCGCATAGTCGATCAGCGCGATCGGGCCATGCTTGAGTTCGCCCGCGGCATAGCCCTCGGCGTGGATATAGGACAGCTCCTTGAGCTTGAGCGCGCCCTCCAGCGCCAGGGGAAAGGCCGGTGCCGCGGCCGAGATAGAGCACGCTCGACGCGCGCGCGACGTCGCGCGCGACGGGCTCGATCTGCGCCTCGCGTGTTCAGCGCCTCCGCCATCTGGCCCGGCGCGGCGATGAGTTCGCCGACCAGCTCGCGCTCCCGCTCCGCGTCAAAACGCCGCGCGCGCGGCCGAGCGCCAGGGCGAGGCAGGCGAAGACCGCGAGCTGGCAGGTAAAAGCCTTGGTCGAGGCGACGCCGATCTCCGGGCCCGGCGAGCGTCTTGGCCACCGTGTCGCTCTCGCGGGCGATGGTCGAGGTCTCGCACATTGACGATGGAGAGGATGTGCTGCCCCTGCGCCTTGCGCGTAGCGCAGCGCCGCCAGCGTATCGGCCGTCTCGCCCGATTGCGACACGACGATCATCAGCCCGTTCGGCGGCGAGCGGCGGGTCGCGGTAGCGGAACTCCGAGGCGATATCGATCTCGACCGACAGCCGCGCGAACCGCTCCAGCCAGTAGCGCGCGACGAGGCCGGCGTAATAGGCGGTGCCGCAAGCCGAAATCGTTACGCGCGACAGCGATTTCGCAGGATCGAATGTCAGCTCGAAGGGCAGACCCGACGACGCCCTCGGCCGAGATCGAGATAATGGGCGAGCGTGCGGCCGACGACCTCGGGCTGTTCGTGAATTTCCTTCGCCATGTAATGGCGGTAATTGCCCTTGTCGACCAGCAACGAACCGGCCTGCAACGGCTGGCGGCGGCGCTCGACGGGCGCGTCCGCGGCGTCGAAAAATTGCGCGCGCTCGCGGTGCAGAACGCCACCCAATCGCCCTCCTCGAGATAGGCGATGCGATGTCGCGAAGGGCGCGAGCGCCAGCGCGTCCGAGCCGAGATAAACCCGCTCTCGCCGCTCCAGCCGACGGCGAGCGGCGAGCCGCGTCGCGCGCCGATCAGGAGATCGGGCTCGCCCTCGAAGAGAAACGCGAGCGCGAAAGCGCCCTTGAGCCGCGTGAGCGCGGCGGCGACGGCGTCGCTGCGGCGTCGCGCCCGGCGAAGCTCTTCCGCGACGAGATGGGCGACGACCTCGGAGTCGGTCTCCGAGGCGAAGACGTGGCCCTTGGCCGTCAGTTCCTCGCGCAGCTCGCGGAAATTCTCGATAATGCCATTGTGAACGACCGCGACGCGTTCGCTGGCGTGCGGATGGGCGTTGGTCTCGTTCGGCTTGCCGTGCGTCGCCCAGCGCGTGTGGCCGATGCCGATCGAGCCGGAAAGCGGCGCGCCGGCGAGCTTCTCCTCGAGATTCTTGCAGCTTGCCGCTGGCCCGCAGGCGGGTCAGAGCTTGCCATCTTCCAGCGTCGCGATCGCCGGCGAAGTCATAGCCGCGATATTCGAGGCGCTTCAGCGCTTCGACGAATCGCGGCCCGCAACCGGACTCCGTCCCAATATGCCGACAATGCCACACATAATTGCCTCCGTGGCCGACTATAGCAAGCGCGCGCCACCTTGGCGCCTCGCTGGTAGGCGTCGCCAATTCGGCTCAATGAGCGGCTTCACGGAAACCGCTGTTTTGGCCTTGCGGGCTGGCCTGCGTCGGCGCGGAACGGCGACGGCCCAGCCGGCCTTTTCCGTCTGGCGCCCGCGCGCCAAGGCGAGCGCGTTGGCGCTGACGTCCCTGCGTGACGACCGACCCCGAGCCGACATAGGCCCCCGCGCCGATCGTCACCGGCGCGACCAGCGCCGAGTTGGAGCCGATGAAGGCGTTCGTCGCCGATCACGGTGCGATATTTGAAAAATCCATCGTAATTGCAGGTGATCGTGCCAGCGCCGATATTGGCGTTCGGCGCCGATGTCGGCGTCGCCGATATAAGTCAGGTGATTGACCTTGGCGCCCTCGGCGACATCGGCGTTTTTGATCTCGACGAAATTGCCGACCTTGGCCTTCTCGGCGAGCGCGCGCGCCCGGCCGCAGCCGGGCGAAAGGACCGATCGTGGCGCCCGGCCCGACGCGCGCGCCCTCGAGATGCGAGAAGGCGTGGATCACCGCCCCGTCGCGCGATCGAGACGCCCGGGCCGAAGACGACATGCGGCTCGATCAGGACGTCGCGGCCGAATTCGCGTGTCGAAGGAGAGAAACACCGTCTCCGGCGCGATCAGGGTCGCGCCGGCGGCCATGGCCGCGCGGCGCAGCCGCGCCTGGGCCACGGCCTCGGCCTGGCGCGAGCTGAACGCGGTCGTTGACGCCCAGCACTTCGGTCTCGTCGGCGAGCGACGACGCGCGCCTCCGAGCCCGGCGGCGCGCGCGAGCTCGACGACGTCGGTCAGATAATATTCGCCCTTGGCGTTGTCGTTGTCGACGCTCCAGCAGCGCAAGGCGCCCTGCGCCGTCGAGCGCCATCAGCCCGGCGTTGCAGAGCCGATCGCCCGCTCGGTCGCGCTCGCGTCCTTTTCCTCGCGAATCGCGACCAGGCGGCCGGCGTCGTCCTGGAGCAGACGGCCATAGCCGAAAGGATCGGCCGCCATGAACCCGAGCGCCGCGACGCCTGCGCCGTGCGGCCAGCGCCCTCGCGCAGGGCGCGCGATAGTCGCCGGCCGTCACGAGCGGCGTATCGGCGAAAAGGATGAGGAGATCGTCGTATCCGTCGCGATCGCGTCGCGCGCCGACAGCACCGCATGCGCCGTGCCGAGTCGCTGCGCCTGGACGAAGATCCGCGCCGGGGGCAAGCCGCCGCGCCTCGCCGCGCACGTCGTCGCGGCCCGGGCCCGACAACGACGGCGACGCCGTCGACTCCGGCCGCGGCGACGCCGCAAGCACATGCGCGAGCATGGACCGCCCCGCAACTTGATGGAGCACTTTCGGCGTGTCGGATTTCATTCGCGTGCCCTCGCCGGCGGCGAGGACGATCGCGAGCGCATCTGTCGCGGGAGCTCGGCATAGGACGGCGCCTTTATTGAACGAAGAACGCGGCGAAACGACGCCGCTACTCGGCCGCTTGTCGCAGATTTACGCCGCGAGGGCAAGCTGGCGCAGATCGCAACGGCGCGCGCGGCAGAAATATCGCGCCTAACGCCGCGAATAATTCCTTTTTGTTCAGCCGAATTTCTTTTATAGAGGTAGCGACGCACCATCCTTGCAAGACGCTCCCCGACCCGCTTCCGGTTGCTCAATGTTCGAACGACGAGATGTTTTGAAAGCGGCCTCGGCGCCTTCGCCGCGGGTCTCGCCCGTCCGTCGCCCACGCGCGAGACGCCTCCGGCCCCGCCGCCGGCGACCGCCGCGCTTTTCGCGGGAACATATGCTCGACCTCGCCCGCGCGCTCGCCGACAAGCCCTATGCGCCGCCGCCACCGATCTGCGCGACCCTTTCGCGACCCTCACCTACGAACAGTTCGTCGGCATCAAGACCAAGCCGGGCTCCGCGATTTGGGCCGGCGAAAACAAGGGATTTTCGCATTGAGCCGCTGCATCGCGGCCATATTTTCACGACCGCCGTCGATCTCTACATCGTCGAGAACGGCGCGCGCCACGCGCGTCGCCTACGACCAGAACGAAATTCGATTATGGCGGCGCTGAAGGTGCCCGAAAAACTGCCTGACCTCGGCTTTTCGGGATTTCGCGTGCTGCCACGCACAAGCGACGGCGCGCCGAGGCGGAACTCGCGATTTTCCAGGGCGCGAGCTTCTACCGGGCGGTCGCCGCGGGCCAGAATCTCGGCGTGACCGCGCGCGGCCTCTCGATCCGCACCGCCGACCCGCGCGGCGAGGAATTCCCGGCCTTCCGCAGCCTTCTGGATCGAGAAGCCGGCGCTCGGCGACAATGCGCTCGTCATTCACGCGCTGCTCGATTCGCCAAGCGTCGCCGGCGCCTATCGCTTCACCCTGCGGCCGGGCGAGGCGACGATCATCGACACGGAATTGACGCTCTTTCCGCGCACCACTGTCGACCATTTCGGCCTCGCCGGCTTCGCCGCCGCCTCGCTGTTTACGCCGCTCGACCGGCGCCGCGCCGACGATCTGCGGCCGATGGCGCCGAGATCAACGGCATACAGATGCTCACCGGCAAGGACGAATGGCTCTGGCGGCCGGTTTCCAACCGCGAGGATCTGCAGTTCTCGTCCTTTGTCGACGCCAATCCCAAGGGCTTCGGCTTGCTGCTGCGCAATCGCGACGTCGCCGACTATCAGGACGACGATCAGCATTGGGAGCGCCGTCCCTCGCTGTGGATCGAACCGCTTGGCGACTGGGGCGAGGGCGCGGTCCAGCTCGTCGAAATTCCTTCGGAGTCCGAAAACAACGAGAATATTGTCGCCTATTGGCGCCCGAAGCCGCCGCTCGTCGGCGGCGGGCAGGCGACCTTCGCCTATCGCCAGTTCTGGTGCTGGGAGCCGCCAAGCCGCCCGCCGATGGCGATCGCCATGCATTCGCGCGCAGGCCGGGTCGCCGGGCCCAAACTGCGCCGCTTTGTTGTTGTTTTTTCGGGCGACGTTCTGGCCGACGCAACAAAACCGCGCGTCTTTCCGCCGCCTTGACCACCTCGCCGGGATCGGCGACGAACATCCGCACGTTTCTTTATCCCGCGGGCGAAGACGTGCCGCGTTCTTTTCGACGTCGATCCCGCCGGCGAACACTTCTGCGAATTGCGGCTTGTCCTGCGGACGGACGAGGAGCCGATCAGCGAAACCTGGCTCTATCGATGGACTCCCTGAACCATCGCGCCTCCCGATCACTCCAAGCCTGCCGACGCGCCTGCCCTCGAGCCCCCGACCCCGCGGCCGCGCCGCCGACGCCGATCGAAAACCGGCTCTCGATGCCGGCGCAAAATCTTTTCAAATTCGACCGCCGCCAGATCCGCAAGCCGCTCGCGCCGCTGCTCTGGCGGCACGCCCTGGCTGTCGCCCGCCTCGTCGACCTTCGGCGGCGGCCTTGCGCTGACCGTCTATGGCGGCGTACGAAATGTACAAGGTCATCGACGTCGGCGGCGTCACGGCGCTGAAATGGGCGCTGCTGGCGCTGTTCGTGCTCAATTTTTCCTGGATCGCGCTGAGTTTTGCGAGCTGCGTCGTCGGCTTCGTCGCGCTCCTGTCGAAGCGCCCCGCCCCCGGCGCTGCCGCACGTCCTGTCGCAGAAGACCGCCGTCGTCATGCCGATCTACAATGAGGCGCCGAGCCGCGTCTTCGCGGCGCTGCAGACCATCTACGAGGACGTGCAGGCGACCGGGCTTGGCGAGCATTTCGACTGGTTCTTCCTCTCCGACACGACCAATCCGGACGTCTGGATCGCGGAGGAGCGCGCCTTCATCGCCATTCGGCGCCGCCTTGGACGCCGCGCGCCCGCCTCTTCTATCAGGCGCCGCGAGAAGAACGCGGGCCGCAAGGCCGGCAATATCGAGGATTTCGTTTCGCGCTGGGGCGGCGCCTATACGCATATGGTCGTGCTCGACGCCGACAGCCTGATGACCGGCCCGACGATCGTGAAGCTCGCCGCCGCGATGGAGGCCGACCCCGACAGCGGGATCATCCAGACCCTGCCGCTGATCATCAACCGCAACACGCTGTTCGCGCGGGTTCAGCAATTCGCCGCCCGCATCTATGGCCCGGTCATTGCGATGGGCCTCGCCTGCTGGATGGGCCGCGACGGCAATTACTGGGGCCACAACGCCATCATCCGCACGGAAGCCTTCGCGCGCCATTGCGGCCTGCCGGACCTGCGCGGCCGCCCGCCGTGGGGCGGGCATATCATGAGCCATGACTTCGTCGAGGCGGCGCTCATCCGCCGCGCCGGCTATGCGGTCTACATGATGCCGACGCTCGGCGGCTCCTACGAGGAAAGCCCGCCCTCGCTCATCGACCTGTCGATCCGCGACCGACGCTGGTGCCAGGGCAATCTGCAACATTCGCGCGTGCTTTTCGCCCGCGGCCTGCATTGGGCGTCGCGACAGCATTTCCTGACCGGCATATTCGGCTATCTGACCTCGCCGCTGTGGCTGCTCCAGCTCCTCGTCGGCATCGTGATCGTCTTTCAGGCGAGCTATTTCCGTCCAGAATATTTCACGAGCGAATTCGCCCTCTTTCCCACTTTTCCACGCTTTGACGCGCGAGCGTTCGCTGGAGCTTTTCACGCTCACCATGGGCATTCTGCTCGCGCCGAAACTCTTCGGCCTGCTCGTGGCGATTTACGAACCCGAGACGCGCCGTGGTTCGGGCGGCGTCATCATGCTGCTCATCTCGACTCTGTTCGAGATCGTGCTGTCGGCGCTGCTCGCGCCAATCATGATGCTGATCCAGACCGGCCATGTCGTGCATATCGTTTTCGGCTTCGACACGGGCTGGGACCCGCAGCGCCGCGACGACGGCTCGGTGCCGCTGATCGACATCGTGCGCCGCCACCGCTCGCATGTGGCGCTCGGCGCGCTGAGCCTGGTCGCCGGCCTGCTGATCTCGCCCTCGCTCGTCGCCTGGATGTCGCCGACGATCGCCGGCCTCATCCTCGCCATCCCGATCTCCTGGCTCACGAGCCAACGCTGGCTCGGCCTTGTCTTCCGCCGCGCGGGCGTGCTCGTGACGCCGGAAGAAACGACGACCGCCGCCGATCGCGAAGCGCGGAAAGGCGCTCTCGCGCGCGCTGGCGCGGACGGAGGAGGACGAAGTCAATGGCGTCATCGCTATCCACGCCGATCCGGAGCTGCGGGCGCTGCATGAAGCCTGGCTGCCGATGCGCAAATCCCGCCAGCGTGGCGTGATCACCGCCGATCGCGCGGTCGCCGAAGCCAAGATCGCCGACGCCGAGACGATCGACGAGGCGGCGCAGTGGCTCAATCGCGGCGAGCGCCTGGTCGCGCTCTCGGACCGCGCGCTGATCGCGATGATCGCGCGACTGCCCCGCAGGGCCGAAAAGCCGGAGAGCGCTCGGGCAGCGGAGTGAGCCGCGCTTATGCACCCCGTCTATAAAATCGTTTCGATCTCCGAATGGCGCGCGGCCGAGGCGGCGGGCGTTTTTGAGGGCTCGGACGTCGACCATGCCGACGGCTTTATCCATCTCTCCAGCCGCGCGCAGGTCGAAGAGACGGCGGCGCGACATTTCGCCGGCAGGACAGAGCTGTTGCTCGTTGAGATCGACCCGGACAAGCTTGGCGTCGCCCTCAAATGGGAGATCTCGCGCGGCGGCGCGCGCTTCCCCCACCTATACGCGCCGCTTGCTCTCGCGGCGGTGACGCGCGTCGCGCCGCTCCCGCTGGACGCGGATGGCCATCATGATTTTTCCAGGCTCCCATGATCGACCTCGTCGGCCTCGCTCTTCCATTTCTGCGCCTTCTCGATCCCGAAGACGCGCATCGCGCCACCATCGCCGCGCTGAAGTTTTCGCCAAAGGGCGCGCCGCCGCCCGATGATCCGCGCCTCGCCGTCGCCGCTTTTGGCCTGCGCCTGCCAAACCCCGTCGGCCTCGCGGCGGGCTTCGACAAGGATTTGCAAGTCCCGGACGCGCTTCTTAGCCTCGGTTTCGGCTTCGTCGAAGTCGGCACGTTGACGCCGCGGCCGCAGCCGGGCAATCCCCGCCCGCGCGCTTTCAGGCTCACGGAGGATCGCGGCGTCGTCAACCGCTATGGTTTCAACAATGCCGGCCATGCGCCTGCGCGCGAGCGTCTTTCCGCGCGTCGGCGCGTTGGAATCGTGGGCGTCAATGTCGGGGCGAACAAGGACGCGCAAGACCGCGTCGCCGACTATGTCGCCGGCGTCACAGCTTTCGCTGACGTCGCCAGCTACCTCACGATCAACGTCAGCTCGCCCAATACGCCGGGCTTGCGCGATTTGCAGGCGCCCGACGCGCTCTCCGAGCTTCTTGCCCGGGTGATCGAGGCGCGCGACCACACCCTTGCGCGGCCGCCCCTGCTCTTGAAAATCGCGCCGGATCTCTCGCGCGCCGAGCTCGATGGGATCGTGCGCGTCGCGCGTGCGCGGGGCGTTGACGGCATGATCGTCTCCAATACGACGCTCGCCCGCCCAAAGACCCTGCGCTCGCCTTTGGCGGGGGAAAGCGGCGGCCTGTCGGGCGCGCCGCTTTTCGAGCTCTCGACGCGAAGGCTCGCGCAGACCTACCTGCGCGTCGAGGGGCAGTTCCCGCTTATCGGCGTCGGCGGGGTCGACGGCGCGAAGGCGGCGCTTGGCAAGATAGAAGCTGGCGCGACGCTCGTGCAGCTTTATTCCGCCCTCGTCTTCGACGGTCCGGGACTCGTCGCCCGCATCAAGAGCGGACTCTTGCGCGCGCTGGAGGAAGAGCCGACGCCGCTTTCCGCGCGCATCGGCCGCAGAGCGGCCGAGATCGCAAAGGAGCGCGCCTGAGGGGGCGCTTTCCCGCAGCGGCGCGCAATGCTATTGCCGCGCCCATCAGAGGAAGAAAAGGAAACGACATGAGTGACATTTGGCTGGCGACGGGCGAAGCGACGGTTCTGGCGGCCGACGGGCAATATACGGACGCCATGCCTGAAGTCCTGATCGGCAGCGTTCGCGGACCCGTGGGACAGGCCTTCGCCGCCATGACCGGACAGGTCGCGGGGCATCCCCGCATGTTCGTCATTCGCGATCTCAATCAGCAGGTGCGGCCCGCAACGATGATGACCACGAAGATGACGGTCAAGTCGGAGGAATACGTCGAGCTGCTCGGAGGCGTGCTGCAGGCGGCGACGGCGGACGCCATCGTCGACAGCGTTGCGGAGGGCGTGATCCCGAAGGATCAGGTCGCCGAACTCTGCATGATCATCATGGTCTGGCTCGATCCGCGCTGCGCGACCAATCTCGAGGCGCTCGACAAGAGAGACCTCTACCGCACCAATTACGAAGCGACGAAGCTCGCGATTTCCCGGGCGCTCAAGGGCGAGCCGACGATTGACGAGCTCATCGCCAATCGCAAGACGATCTCGCATTACGCGCTGGAAGGCGTTTTCGACGAATAGTCTCGCCAGCGGCGCGGGCAGGCAGGCCGCGACTTTCTCGCGAGTCTGCTGGCCTGCGCCTGTCAAAGAGACAGCGTGAGTTGCGCCGGCGCGGTCGCCGCGCGGTCGAATGACGACAGGCTGAGGCCGAGAAGCCGGATACCTTTCTCGAAAGGGAAGACGGAGTCGAGCAGCGCGAGCGCCGCCGCCTCGATCTCCGCTTGCGCGCCATAGGCCGTCGCCTGGGTGCGGGCGCGGGTGATTTGCCGAAAATCCGCAAATTTCACTTTGAGCGTCACGGTGCGGGCGTCGACGCGCGCGTTGGCGCAAATGCGCCAAACTTTCTCACAGATCGGCGCGAGCGCGAGACGCGCCGCGTCGCGCGCATGGATATCTTGCGCAAACGTCGTCTCCGCGCCGATGGACTTTCTGATGCGGTCGGGGCGCACCGGGCGCTCGTCGACGCCCCGGGCGATCCCATAATAATAGGCGCCAGCCTTGCCGAAGCGCTCTTGCAGGAATTGGAGCGAGCGGGCCTTGAGGTCGGCGCCGGTTTCGATGCCGAGGCGGTTCATTTTGTGCGCGCGTCGCCGGTCCGACGCCGTGAAAGCGACCGACATCGAGCGAAGCGACGAAGTCGGGCCCCATCTTCGGCGTGATGACGAACAAGCCATCGGGCTTGTGGTAGTCGGAGGCGATCTTCGCGAGGAACTTGTTATAGGAGACCCCCGCGGACGCCGTGAGATGCGTCTGCGCCGCGATTTTCTGGCGAATCTCCTGCGCAATCTGCGTCGCCGAACATGCGCCCGTCAAATTTTCCGTCACGTCGAGATAGGCTTCGTCGAGCGCCAGGGGTTCGACGAGGCGGGCGTATTGCGCAAAAATCGCGCGGATGTCTTGCGAAACCTGTCGGTAAACGTCGAACCTCGGTCTTACGAAAACGAGCTCGGGACAATGCCGTTGCGCGGTCACGGACGGCATGGCCGAGCGCACGCCAAAGGCGCGCGCTTCATAGCTTGCCGCCGCCACCACGCCCCTCTGAGCCGCGCCGCCGACGGCGACGGGCCTGCCGCGCAGGGCGGGATTGTCGCGCTGCTCGACGGCGGCGAAAAAGGCGTCCATGTCGATATGAATGATCTTGCGCGGCAGCGGGGCGTCCGGCGCCGCGTGGATGGCCCCGTCATTGTCGACATCGCGCGTCATGCGGCGGCAATTTACCGCAAGGCAGCGATTTGCCAAAACAAAACGCCCCGCCGCTTTGACCGCGGTGGGGCGTCTTGAAGGCAAAGCTTCGTGAGCGTGCGGTTACTTCGCCGCTTCTTCGAGATGCGTCAGCGCTTCTTCGGCGTGGCCGGTCGCTTCCTTGGCGTGGTCCTTCTTGCCTTCGGCGATGGAGGCCTTCAGATGAGTGATGCCCTCCTTCGTGTGCTCATTGTCCTTGGCCTTCTCGGCCGCTTCGGCGTGCTTGAGCGATTCCTGCGCGTGCTTGACGAGAACTTTCGCATGGCCTTCCTTGCCGTGCTCGATCGCCTCTTTGACATGGGTGATCGCCTCGGCCAGATGGTCCTCGGCAAGCGCGACGCGCGGCAGCAAGGCAACGGCGAAAGCAACGCTAACGCTCAAAGCGAGTGTTCTACGGTTCATATAAAGTCCTCCCAAGAAACTCCGCGTCCATAGCGGAGAAGGCTATTATAGCAGTTTGCGCTGCCAATGGTGGAATTCTCTCTCGGCTTCATGGCCCGGCTGCGGCCAAGATTCCCGCGGCGAGACGCTTCGTTTCGCCCTCTTTCTAAGACGTATGACGGCAAAAGCTTTTTTGCAGGCGACCGACCGGTCGTTTTGTTGGTGGCCTGCGTGGGCGCCAATCACGGAATTCCGATCATCGCCAATTTTTCCCCGTTCCCGCGCGCGCGGGCGAATCGCCTGCGCCGAAACTCCGCGCAGACGGCGCGTCACAATCCCTCGAACAGCGCGGTCGAAAGGTAGCGCTCCGCGAAGGAGGGAATGATGACGACGATGTTTTTCCCCGCCGCCTCCGGTCGCACGCCGATTTCAAGTGCGGCAGCGAGTGCGGCGCCAGACGAAATGCCGACGGGCACGCCCTCGAGCCGCGCCACGAGGCGCGCCGTGTCAAAGGCGGTCTGATTGCCGATGGTCACGATCTCGTCGATCACGCCGCGGTCCAGAATCGGCGGCACGAAGCCGGCGCCAACGCCCTGGATCTTGTGCGGCCCCGGCGGGCGGCCCGAGAGAACCGCCGAATCCTCCGGCTCGACCGCGACGACGCGCAGCGATGGCCGCCGCGGCTTCAGCACCTGACCAACGCCGGTGATCGTTCCGCCCGTGCCGACGCCCGCAACGAAATAGTCGACCTCGCCATTCGTATCGTTCCAGATTTCCTCCGCCGTGGTGACGCGATGTATTTCGGGATTGGCGGGGTTCTCGAACTGCTGCGGAATAATCGCGTCGGGGTTTTGCGCCACGAGTTCGTCGGCCTTGGCGAGCGCGCCTTTCATGCCTTGCGACGCCGGCGTCAGCACGAGCTCCGCACCGAGCAGGGCAAGCATCTTGCGTCGCTCGATCGACATGGATTCGGGCATGACGAGAATGAGGCGATAGCCGCGCGCCGCCGCGACGAAGGCGAGCGCGATGCCGGTATTGCCTGACGTCGGCTCGATCAGGACGGTCCTGCCGGGCGTGATGCGCCCGCTTTTTTCGAGCTGCTCGATCATCGCGACGCCGATACGATCCTTGACGCTCGCGATCGGATTGAAAAATTCCAGCTTGGCGAGAATATTGGCCTTTGCGCCCTTTGATTGGGCCAGCCGGTCGAGCCTTACGATGGGCGTGTCGCCGATGGTTTGGGTGATCGAATCGTAGATGCGTCCTCGGCCCGGCTTCGCCGCCGGCGTGAAGCTCACGCTATGAATGGTCATCGGTCTCTTCCCTTTCGTTCCGCCGTAGCGGCGCACGCGCTCCGCGATGCGCTGCATATTTCAGGTGCAAGTCTCATATGCCCGCGCCATGGTCGAAGACCTCGACGCGCGCTTTCGCCTGAGTGATGTTGCTGCCCGGCGGCACGCTATGCGTGAGCCAGACATTGCCGCCGATCGACGAGCCGCGGCCGATGGTGATGCGCCCGAGAACAGTCGCGCCGGCGTAGATCACAACCTCGTCTTCCAGAATTGGGTGTCGGGCCTTCCCCTTCTCCAGCGCGCCGCTCTCATCCGTCTCGAAGCGCTTTGCGCCGAGAGTGACCGCCTGATAGAGGCGGACGCGCTTGCCGATGATCGTTGTTTCCCCGATGACCACGCCGGTGCCGTGGTCGATGAAAAAGCCTTCGTCGATCGTCGCGCCGGGATGGATGTCGATTCCGGTCTGTGAATGCGCGATCTCGGAGATGATGCGGGCCAGCATCGTCGCCCCGAGAAGATAGAGTTGATGCGCGAGCCGATGACGGATTACGGCGACGATGCCGGGATAACAGAAAACCACTTCGTCGACGCTCTTGGCCGCGGGATCGCCCGCGTAAGCGGCGCGAATGTCCGTGTCGAGCAGGGCGCGCGCCGTCGGGATGGCGCGCGCGAATTCCGCCGTTATCTCATCGGCGCGCCGCGCCAGTCCGGTCGAGGCCTCCCCGCCATCCGCAAGCAGCAATTCGCGCCGTATCTGTTCGCGCAAGGCGCGCAGCGCGCGATCGAGCGTGCGTGCGATAAAGGCGTCGGTCGTCTCGCGCGTTAATTCGGAAGGTCCGAAATGCCGGGGATACAGCGCGGCGGTCAATCCGTCGACGACATCGACGATCGTCGCGCGCGAAGGCAACTCGGGGAGCCGCCTGTTTCCATATCGACTGGTTTGCGACGCCCTTCTCAGCGCGGCGAGCGAGGAAACGATTCCATCTATATCGATCCAATCGGCCTGGGGTTCGACCCTGTCGATCTGATCCGTCATTCGTAACGCCTTCCGTGAACGCGCGGCCGCCGTCCGGCGGAAATCATTCGATAAAGAATATAGATTTTATCATCATTTGGCAAACGCCGATTCCCCGCGTTGCGCGCCACAGCCGCGGCGCGCCGCAACGAATATCGCGCAAGAACATCATCTTTGTATAGGTTTGTAAATTCACTAGACTTTAATATCCAATATTATGGCTTTCATTGTTGAATGCGCTTGAACTTAAGATTATTCCATGTAAAGTCTCAAGTCGTCGCAAGCAGTCGGAGGACTCTTGCCGATTTCATACGCGGGGCCTTCAGCGCGCATTATCGCCGCCACACTCCCGTCGACCCTTCAAGGAAGAGTGCATGACCGCAGACCCTGAAGTTCGCCGCACATTGAGCGAGGCCGCGGCGCGCCAGCTCGCGAACGCCACCAAGACTCGCCCGCAATGGTCCGGCATCACGCCGCGTTGGCTCGTATCGTTCCTTCCCTGGGTCCCGGTCGAGGCCGGCATCTATCGCCTCAATCGGGTGAAGGAGGCGTCGGCGCTGAGCGACGCGGACGTGCAGTGCAGCCCGGCGCGCGATCGCGACGCCGATCTGCCGGAGACGTTCGTCGACTACGAGGACGCGCCGCGCGAATACTCGATGAATGCGGTGACGACCGTGCTCGACGTGCAGACCCGCGTTTCGGATCTCTATAACCATCCTTACGATCAAATTCAGGAGCAGGTGCGCCTGCTCACAGAAAAGGTGAAAGAGAAACAGGAGGCCGAACTCATCAACAACGCGGAATACGGTTTCCTCGCCAACGCCGCGCCAACGATGAAGATCAAGACCCGCAAGGGTTCGCCGACGCCCGACGATCTCGATGAACTGATTTCGAAGGTTTGGAAGGAGCCCGCCTTCTTCCTCGCCCATCCGCGCGCGATCGCGGCTTTTGGTCGCGAATGCACCCGCCGCGGCGTTCCGCCGCCAACGGTCAATCTCTTCGGCTCGCCTTTCCTCACCTGGCGCGGCCTGCCGCTCGTCCCGAGCGACAAGCTCTATGTCAACGAGTTGGGCAAGACGAGTATCCTGCTCCTGCGCACCGGCGAGAAGAAGCAGGGCGTGATCGGCCTATTCCAGCCGGGCGTTCCGGGCGAGGTGGCGCCGAGTCTTCGGTCCGCTTCATGGGCATCAACCGCAAGGCCATCGCGTCCTATCTCATCTCTCTCTATTGTTCCGCCGCTGTGCTGACGCATGACGCACTCGGCGTGCTCGAGGACGTCGACGTGAGCAAATATCACGAGTATGGCGACAAGCGCGTCTGAGCGCGCCGAGAGGAAACTGTCGAACAGAGCCGGCGACCGCGCGTCGCCGGCCGGATGAACAGCTAAGGAAGCCGCCTTCATGTCGCCCGCGAAGCCTGCCGCTCCCGCGTCTGCCGATCTGCCTCTCGACGCCGGTCCCGTTCCGGTCCAGGATTTGGGACATCACGCGACGCCGCTCATCGATCCGGACATGATCGCCCGGCTCGCAAACGCCTTCTTCCAGCAGCCGCCCGCCTCCGTGGCGAGCGCGCCTGTTCCGTTTGGCCCGCCCGCTTTGACGCCGAACCTCCCCGACGCGCCCGCGCCGTCCGTTGTCACCACGATCGCGCCCCTCGCGCCGGCGCGGCCCCCCATCGGTCCCCCCGACATTCCGCAGACGACGATTCCGTCGGTTGTCCCGACCCCCAACGTTCCCGCGCCGGCCGCGCCGACCGGCCTGCAATCGCCCACGCGCCCGCTCGGCCTCGACCAGGTCCCCCAGCCCGGCGCCTCGCTCGGAAGCCCGGGTCCGTCGGGAGTTCCCGGCCGACATCGATTACAGTCTCATCCCCCGTCTTTTCTCCGCCGACATGGGGCTGGTTCCGCGCGACCATACGGGGCAGGTCCCCGCGTCCGGTCTGGCCGCGCCGAGCGTTCCCGGCGGCGCGCCGCCCGCGCAACTCGACAATCTCTACTTCCTGCACGATCGCGCGTCCGCGAACGGGCCCGTCGCGCCGCCCGCGTCTTACGCGCCGCAGACGCCAACGGTTTCGCCGCAGCCGGAGCTTGCACATCCCCACTTCTCGACGGACCCCGCCGCCGCGCAACAGTCGGCCGCGGTCCCCAACCCGGCCGACGCCGTCCCCGCGCACGCAGCGTCGGCGGATCGTTCCCCTTTCGTCGAGACCGTCGCGATCCAGGCCCCATCCGAGGCGGACCCGCATCGATTGTCCGACACGGCGGCGCTCGCGACCCCGCCCGTCGGCGGCGAGCAATTCTCCAGCGGCTTCGACAGTTTTCCGTCGCCCGGCCAGACGGGACCCGCGGCGAGCGACGCGCTCTATTTCGTCAGCCATGGCGGCCGATCCGGCCTCGCCGAGGGAGTCGTCCCCGCCGAGGCGGCGCCCGCCGCGCCGCAGGGCTATGAGCCCCAGCTTGCCGCGAGCGCGCCGCAGACGCGCCAAGTGTTCGACCCTTATCGCGTCAAGCGCGACTTCCCGATCCTGCAGCAACAGGTTCACGGCAAGCCGCTGATCTGGCTCGACAATGCCGCGACGACGCAAAAGCCGCAATCGGTCATCGACCGTCTGTCGCATTTCTACGAATATGAAAACTCCAACATTCACCGGGCGGCGCATGCGCTCGCCGCGCGCTCCACCGACGCCTACGAAGCCGCCCGCGAAAAAGTGCGCCGCTTTCTGAAGGCGCCAAGCGTGAAGGACATTGTCTTCGTCCGCGGCGCGACGGAAGGGATCAATCTGGTCGCGCAAGCCTGGGGCCGGCGCAATGTTCAGCAGGGTGACGAAATCGTCGTCTCCTGGCTCGAGCATCACGCCAATATCGTCCCCTGGCAGATGCTCTGCGCCGAGACGGGCGCGAGATTACGGGTCGCGCCGGTCGACGATCGCGGCCAGCTCATCCTCGAAGAATATGGAAAGCTCCTCAATCCGCGAACGCGCATCGTCGCGATAACGCAGGTGTCGAATGCGCTTGGCACGGTGACGCCGGTCCACGAGATCACCGCAATGGCCCATCGTCACGGCGCCTGCGTGCTGATCGACGGCGCGCAATCCGTCTCGCACATGCCGGTCGACGTGCAATCGATCGATTGCGATTTCTTCGTCTTCTCCGGCCACAAGGTCTTCGGCCCGACCGGCATCGGAGTTGTCTACGGCAAGGACGCCGTGCTCGAGCATATGCAGCCCTGGCAGGGCGGCGGCAATATGATCGCCGACGTCACATTCGAGAAGACGATTTATCAGGGCGCGCCGGAGCGGTTCGAAGCCGGAACGGGCAACATCGCGGACGCCGTCGGACTCGGCGCCGCGATAGATTATGTCGAGAGCATCGGCATGGACGTCATTGCGCGCTACGAGCATGAGCTGCTCGTCTACGCGACGGAAAAGATGCGCGCCGTCCCGGGGTTGAGGTTCATCGGCACGGCGGCGGAAAAGGCGTCGGTTCTGTCTTTCGTGCTCGATGGCCACAGCCCGATGGACGTCGGCAAGGCGCTCGATCGCGAAGGGATCGCCGTCCGCGCCGGCCATCATTGCGCCCAGCCAATCCTTCGACGGTTCGGTCTTGAGGCGACCGTGCGTCCGTCGCTGGCCTTTTATAATACGTGCGCCGACGTCGACACGCTCGTCGCCGCGCTTCTCAAACTGCAAGCCGGGAGGGGGGCGCTCTGATCGAACGCCCCGACCGCGCCGCGTTCAGCGTCCCGAATAGCTCACGCGCAGAATAGCGCCGTTCCCGTCCTCGCTGACGAGCAGCGAACCATCCGGCGCAACCGCGACGTCGACGGGCCGGCCCCAGACGCGCGTGTCGTCCACGACGAATCCCGTGAGAAAGTCCTCGTATTCGCCTGTCGGGACGCCGTCCTTGAGTTTAAGCCGAACGACCTTGTAACCGGTCCGCTTGGCCCGATTCCAGGAGCCATGCAGCGTGACAAAGGCGTCGCCTTTGAATTCGGCCGGGAACTGCGCGCCATCATAGAATGCGATGCCGAGCGGCGCCGAATGCGGCTGGAGCAGAACCTCCGGCGTGATGATCTTGTCGGCCAGATCGGGGCGCTCGCCCGCATGTCGCGGATCCTCATGCGCGCCGATGTAATACCAGGGCCAGCCATAGAACCCGCCCTTCTTCACGCGCGTTGCGTAATCGGGCGGCAGATCGTCGCCGAGCATGTCGCGCTCGTTGACGACGCACCAGAGATCGTCGCTGTCGGGACGCAGTCGCAAGCCCGAACAATTGCGCAAGCCCGTCGCATAGACACGCCGGTTCGCGCCGTCGGGATCGAAGGCGAGGACAGCGGCGCGGTCCTTTTCGGGCCCGAAGCTGGCTCCGACTCCGTCCTGCGCCTCGATCGACGCGACCTCGGCGGCGGAGGGCCGCACATGCCCTTCCGCGACATTGGACTTTGAGCCGACGGCGACGAAGAGCGTCTTGCCGTCGCGCGAAAAGGCAAGATCGCGCGTCCAATGCCCGGTTTCGCTCGTGGGCAACGGCCCGGCCACGACCTCTCCGGGGCCGGCGGCTTTCAACTCTCCCTTATGATAGGGGAAGCGCAGCACCTTCGAGACGGTCCCGACATAGAGATATTTCGGGTCGGGGCCGGGCGGATAGAACGCGAGCCCATAGGGGCGTTCGAGATCCGAAGCGAAAGTCTCGCTTTGCGCCGGCTTGAGGGCGCCGTCGACGAGATGAAAGGCGCGCACGCGCCCGCCCGTGCTTTCCGTGACGAAAAGATCCCCGTTCGGCGCGAATCGCAGGACGCGCGGGCCTGTGAGCCCCTCGGCGAAAATCTCGGCTTTGAAGCCCGGAAGCGTTTTCAAAACCGCGCCGTCGGGACGCGCCACGACCTGCGAGCGCTCGGCTTTCGGCTCGCTGGCGAGCGGTCGCGGCAAATCGTCCGGCGCGATGCGGCGCCACACGCCCGGATCGTCTCTCCGCCAATCGCTATACGCCGCCGCGCCGACCCTGCCCGCGTCGATCTCCGATCGCAGCGCGCCCGACCCGGCGAGGGCGAAAGCGCCGAGCGTCGCCGCAAATACACAAAATGAAGACAATCTCGACATGCCGTTGTTCCTCGAGGACTGCACGTTGGCGACGCTAGCCACAAAAACATATAATGTCGATCTCATTCATGGAGTCCTTGGCGGGCATAAGCGCCCTGACCGAGCGCAGGAAGATCGACGCGCGACAATCGTTCGAGGCCTCTTGCGCCACCGCGCAAGCAGGCAATCTTTCCCATCGCATCAGTAGATTTAATTTGCCACGAAGACGCGGCACACGCTTGACAACGGCATCTCCGGGCTTTTAAATACTACTTATAGACTAGGAAACAGGAAGAATACACAGATGCGTGTTCCAGCGATCGCTCTCTGCGGAATGGCCGCGGCTTTCACCTTTCTCCCAATCGGCGCCGACGCCGCCTCCTTGAAGGAAGCCGCCGCCGCGCTCGGAGCGGTTGATGCGAAGACGCTCGAGTTTTCAGGTGCGGGGCACTGGTTTCAATTCGGCCAGGCGCCGATTCCGGGGGGAGCGTGGCCGCAGTTCGAGGTTTCGAGCTATTCGGCGAGCGTCAATTATGACGCCCCGAGCGCGCGCGTTCTGATCACGCGCATTCAGACTGTCGAGCCAGGGCGACTTCGCCCGACGCCAACGGAACAGAAAATCAGCGCATTCGTGAGCGGCGAGAAGGCATGGAACCTCGCGCCGCCGCCGAATTCGCCGCCGGACGCGGCTCCTGTCGCGACGGCGCAGTTTCCCGCGGTGGAAGAGCGTACGGCCGAAATCTGGTCGACCCCGCAGGGCTTCCTCAAGGCGGCGCTCGCAAGTAACGCCAGGAGCGAGCCTTCGGGCGAGGGAGTTGAGGTCTCTTTCACGAGCGCGAACCATCGCTATGTCGGATACATCAACGCATCGAACCAGGTCGAATGGGTGCGCACGTGGATTGACAATCCCGTGCTCGGCGACACGCCATTCGAGACGAAATATTCCGCTTACAAGGACTTCGGAGGCGTTCAGTTCCCCTCGGAATTCACGCGCGTTCAGGGCGGCTATCCCGTTCTTCATCTGAAAATCTCTTCGGCGAAGCTCAATCAGCCGCTCGACATCCCCATCCCGGAAACTATCGCGAGCGCCGCGCTTCAGCCTCCGACGGTCGCCGTCAACAAGCTTGCCGATGGCGTCTATTGGCTGACTGGCGGCACGCATCATAGCGTCGCGGTGGAGCAGAAAGACCATATCGTCCTGATCGAAGCGCCCCTCAACGAGGACCGCTCGCTCGCGCTCATCGCCAAGATCGCTGAAATCGCGCCGAACAAACCGATCAAATTTGTCGTGAACAGCCACGTTCACTTCGATCATTCCGGCGGCCTGCGCACCTTTGTCGACGCCGGCGCCACAATCGTCACGCAAGAACTCGACAAGCCATATTACGAAAAGGCCTGGACGGCGCCGCATAGCCTGCGTCCGGATCGTCTATCGCAGTCGAAGAAGTCGGCGACGTTCCAAACCTATGCCGACAAGCATGTGCTCTCCGACGGAAGCCGCCAGATCGAGATCCACCGTATTGCCGGAAGCGGTCACAGCGACGAATTGGCGCTGGTCTATCTGCCGGCTGAGAAGATCCTGATTGAAGCCGACGCCTACACGCCGATCGCAAAGGATGCGCCTCTCCCGAAAACCCCCAACCCCTACTCGGTCAATCTTTATGAAAATATTCAGAAGCTCAAACTCGATGTTGCGCAGATAGCAGGTCTACATGGTCCGCGCGTCGTGGCTTTGGCGGACCTGCGCGCAGCGATTGGTCAATCATCGCCTGCGCAATAGCCACGGCGCGCAAACTCCCGTTTCCCTCTTCCTCTGACTTGACGGCCGCCCCTCGGGGCGGCCTTTTTTTGACGCCGTCGCGCTTATCAAAAGTTCGCGACGCACAGGGCGCGCAACGCGCGACGGCTTGCGGCGGAATTGGGCGCGACGGGCGCCTTACTTCAACTGATCGGCGACTTTATCAATCGCGGCCTTGGCGCAGGCCTCATCCTTTTCCCCGCCGGGCGCGCCGGAGACGCCGACGGCGCCGATCACCGTATCGCCGGACTTGATCGGCAAGGCGCCCTGCGCGGCGACCACGCCGTTCAGATGAACCTGCCCGGTTGTCGGATTGTCTTTCACGCGCTGGGCGAACTCGCCCGACGGGATGCGGAAAGTGCGGGCCGTGTAGGCTTTGCGCTGACTGTTCTCGATCGTATGGGGGGAGGTCTCGTCGCCGCGCAGCGCGATGAGCGGCTGACCCTCGAGGCCCACCACCGTCACCGAAACATGGTAGCCCTGCTGCAGGCAACTCTCATAGGCGGTCTGCGCAATCGTCAAAGCGATCGGGGTCGAGATCGCTTTGAGCGTCAAAAGATCGGCCTTCGCAGGCGACGAAGCAAAAAAACCAGCCGCCGTGACGGCGGATGCAACGGAGACGAGACGGGCAAGCATAAGAAGCGCTCCAAGGCTGACGTCGACACCGGTCGACACGCTTTTTCATATTATTTTTGTATGTTTAAACTTTCAAGGCGTCACGTGCTCCCTACCCGCAGATCGCTGCTTTTTTACAGGCGTTTCCTGCCTCGCTCTTGCGGCGCGGAAAAAGACTTGACCTGAACTTGCGAACGGCGCAAAAATGCATAGATGATAGGGTTTATAGAATGATATATCGTTCGAATCGGGTTCGCGCGCCCGCTGAAAATGCGTTGGCCGCCACGGTGGCGGAGCGACTGAAGCGGCTGATCGCAAAAAAGGGACGGTCGATTGAAAGACTGGCGGAATTAAGCGGCATAGACCCTGACGAGCTGCTGCGGATCGAAGCGGGGGCGCTGACGCCCACCGTCAACCATTTGTGGCGTATCGCCAATGCGCTAGCCATCCCTTTCGGCAGCCTGGTTGCCTCGCAGAGCCGTCCCGACGTCCTGGTGGTGCGCAATAATCAGCGCCAGATGGTGAGCTCGCAGGACGGGAACTTCCGCACGCGCCCGCTTTTCCCCTATGACTGCCAGCGGCCTGTCGAATTTTATGAGATCGTTCTCGCGCCGCGCCATAGCCAGCATGTTGAGGCTCACGTCCCGGGCACCAAAGAGAATCTCGTCGTCGCGAAAGGGTCCATCGAAGTCGCGGTCGGCCGCGAAGCTCCACAGAAGCTGCAGGAAGGCGACGCGATCAATTTCTTGGCCGATGTGCCGCATGTGTATCGCAACCTGGAGTCGACGCCGGCCACGGTCTATCTCGTCATGTCTTATGAGCAGTCGCCCTGCGAAGGCGCCGCGTAAGATTCTACTATTCTAGTAGCTCTGTAGACTTCACCGCGCCTCCCCGGTAAAGTGGCCCCGGATTTAACTCGGGGCTGAGCTTGTGCTGACAAAAAAGGCCAAATATGGCCTGAAGGCGATCGTCTACCTTGCACAGCATTCCGCGGGCCGGTTGGTTCCCGTAAAAGAGATCGCGGCGACACAAAACATACCCAAGAAGTTTCTCGACACGATCCTCGGGGAGCTCAGATGCGCCGGCTTCATCCAGTCCAAGATGGGCAAAGGCGGCGGTTACGCGCTGGCGCGGCCGCCCGATCTGATCTCTGTCGGCGAGGTGATCCGCGCCATTGACGGCACGCTGGCGCTCATCTCCTGCGCGGGCCTGGCGAGCATTTGCGACGATTGCCCCGATCCAGATCATTGCGCGGTAAGGCTCATTTTGTTCGACGCGCAAAACGCCCTGACGAGGATACTGGATAATTTCAGCCTGGCCGAAATGAAGGCGATCTCAAGCGCGGAGAACGGCCAGTTCATGTGGCACATCTAGACGTCCACATGCGCGCGCCGATCCGGTGCGCCGACGATCGGTTAAAAAAGTGTCGTCACCGGGCCCCTTTTCATACCTTATCTGTAGACTTTATGGATTCAGTGATCTAATGTTCCCGCATCTGGATTGAGCGACGCGACCGCGCCCAAGCGCCGTCCGAAAGGCGGGACGACGAGGCGGGCGCGTCGCAGATGCGTCAGATGTTCTGATGAACAAATGAGATTGAGGGTTACGAAATGCAGACGACCGCGAAGAAACTGTACCTCGCGATGTTCCTGAGCGTTTCTGCTGCGGCGCTCGCCGTCGCTGCGGAGGTAAAGCCCGCAGAAACGCCTGCCGCCGGCGCGGCTGACGCCGCAAAGCCCGTTAGTCCCGCGTCGAAGCCCCTTTGGTCGTGGCAACCCGTCCAGGCGCAGTTCGTCCCTGTCGTGACGCAGAAGGAGTGGGTGCGTTCGCCGATCGACGCTTTCGTTCTCGCAAAGATCGAGGGCAAGGGATTAACGCCCTCCAAAGAGACGGATCGCAGCGCCTTCATCCGCCGCGCGACGCTCGATGCATGGGGCGTCGTGCCGACCCCCGAGGAGGTCGACGCCTTCACCAGCGACACGTCGCCCGACGCCTATGAGAAGGTTGTCGATCGTTTGCTCAGCTCGCCGCGCTACGGCGAGCGTCAAGCGCGCCAGTGGCTCGACTTGGCGCGCTATGCGGATTCGACCGGCTTTCAGAACGACAGTACGCGCCCGAACCTTTTCCGCTACCGCGACTACGTCATCAACGCGTTTAACGAGGACAAGCCTTATTCGCGGTTCATTCAGGAGCAGATTGCGGGCGACGAGCTGGCTCCTGGCGATCAAAGCGTGCTTGTTGCGACGGGATTCCTCGCCGGCTATCCGGACAACAGCAATTCACGCGATCTGGTCCAGCGCAAATATCAGATTACGACCGACATGGTCGACACGATTGGGCAGGCGATTCTCGGCACGACCGTCGGATGCGCGCGTTGCCACAATCACAAGTCCGACAAGATCACGCAGAAAGACTATTATTCGCTCCAGGCATTCTTCGCGAACACGGCCTTCGAGGAAAAGGCGCCGGCCAAGAAAGGCGAGCAGGAGCTCGCCTATGAAAAGGCGCAGGCCGTCTACGACGAGGCGACCAAGGATATTCGCGCAAAGCAGAAGGAGATCATCGACTCCGTTCATGACGCGGCGCTCAAGTATCACAAGGAGCGCTACCTGACGGACAGCCGCGAGTCGATCTTCAAACCCAAGGATCAATGGAACGCGCTTGATCGATGGGTGAACCACCGCCTTGACGCCGTCACCGATCAGTTGCAGCTCGCCGCTTTCCTTCGATATGCGGCAGAAGACAAGTCGGCGCCCGAGCATAGCCCGGAGATTGTCCAAAAGTTCGAAGAGTATCAAAGGCTGACGCGCGAACTCCAAAAGTTCGCGGACAAGAAACCCGCGCGTGGCGCCAACACCTTCACGACCGCAACGGAGCTCGGCCATCCCGACGCGCCGCCGACGTTCATCTTCTTCGGCGGCAATCATGAGCGCCCGCTCGAAGAGGTTCAGCCCGCCTTCCCCGAGGCGCTCACGAGCGAAAAGCCTGACATCAAGCCGACGGAAACATCTTCCGGACGCCGCACCGCTCTGGCGAACTGGCTCACAAGTCCTGGCAATCCGCTCACGGCGCGCGTCTTCGTGAACCGGGTCTGGAACCAGTATTTCGGCAAGGGCATCGTCGCGACCGTCAGCGATTTCGGCAAGGCGGGCGACAAGCCGACAAATCCCGAGCTTTTGGACTATCTCGCCGATAATTTCGTGAAGGAAGGCTGGAGCGTCAAAAAGCTTCATCGCAACATTTTGCTTTCGGCGACCTACCGCCAATCCTCCGATTTCCGCGAGGATGTCGCCAAGGTCGATCCGGAGAACAAACTGCTCGCCGTCTTCCCGCGCAAGCGGCTCGAGGCGGAAGAGATCCGCGACTCGATTCTCGTGGCCTCCGGCAAGCTCAACGAGCAGATCGGCGGTCCGAGCGTCTTCCCGCCACTCCCGACAAATCTCGCTGGCGGCAACAACTTCAACGCCGACCCATACTGGACCACGTCGAAGGATCCAAAAGACTATGTCCGACGGAGCCTATACATCTTCACGCGGCGCAGCCTGCCGTACCCGCTGCTCGAAACGTTCGACATGGCGAATGCGCAGCAGATACACAGCAAGCGCGATGTGACGACGACTCCGCTTCAAGCGCTGACGCTCTACAACAGCGAGTTGATCTTCCAATGGTCTCAGGCGCTCGCCGGCCGCGTCATCAACGAGGCGGGCCCCGAGGAGTCCGCGCAGATCGATCGTCTTTACCAGATCCTCTTCTCCCGCAAGGCGACGGATACTGAAAAGAGCGCGCTTCGCGCCTTCCTCGACCAGCATCAGAAGACCATTGCTCAAAAGGCGGAAGACGGAAAGCTGGCGATCGCGATTCCCATCGGCGCGAAAGAGAAGCCGCTCGACCCCCTGCGGGCCTCCGCCTTCGTCGATTTGGTGCATACGGTCCTGAACTCGAACGACTTCGTCTATCGCTTCTAACATCGCACAACAGATCATCCGAAAGGAAAGCAACCATGTTGATCAAGACGTCGCGACGCGAGTGGCTTCGTAGCGCAGCCTATGGGATGGGTGGTTTCGCCGTGAGCGGCATGATGCCGGGAGGCGGCTGGTTTGGCGCGCCGAGCGTCAATGCGGCAACCTTTGTCGATCCGCTGACGCCGAAGGAGCCTCATTTCGCCCCCAAGGTAAAATCGGTGATTTGGCTGCATATGGACGGCGCGCCCTCGACGATCGATCTCTTCGACTACAAGCCGGAGCTCGTTCGTCTCGCGGGTCAGGAGGTGCCTGAGTCCTTCCTCAAGGGCATCAAGACGAGCACGCAGGGCGGCGTCGGCAAGCTCTTCGTCTCCAACAAACGCACGTGGAAGCAATCTGGCGAGAGCGGCGCATGGTTCTCGGATCTTGTGCCGAATATCGCCGAGCACGCCGACAAGCTCACTTTCATCAAGTCGAGCGTCACGGTCGGCGCCACGCACGACATCTCGATCCTGAAGCTCAATACCGGCGACGTCAGCCCTGGCCGCCCCTCTCTGGGAGCCTGGGTGACTTATGCGCTGGGTTCGGCCAATCCCGATCTGCCGCCTTATATCGTGCTCTACAGCGGCAAACGCGAGCCGCGAGCCGGCTCTGTGAACTGGAGCTCCGGTTTCCTTCCGGCCGTCTATCAAGGGACCGCCTTCCGCCCCGGCGCGCAGCCGATCCTGCATCAGGCCCCGCCAGATCTGATCGGCCTGCAACAGCAGCGCGAGAGCCTTGATCTGCTCAAGAAGCTCAATGATCTGCGCGCGTCTGACCATCCGGAGGATTCGGAGCTGCAAGCCCGCACGCGCTCCTATGATCTTGCCTATCGCATGGAAGCGACGGCCCCTGAGGCGGTAGACCTTTCCACGGAGACTGACGCGACAAAGGCGCTCTACGGTCTCAACGATGACGCGAGCAAGGACTATGGCACGGTGCTCTTGCGGGCGCGTCGCCTTGTCGAGCGCGGCGTGCGCTTTATTCAGGTCGTGTCGGGTCCGATCGAGGGCGCGGGGGTTGGCGATGACGCCAATTGGGATGCGCATCGCCAGCTCGAGAAGAACCACAGCGCCCACGCGAAGGCGGTTGACAAGCCGATCGCGGGACTTCTCGCCGACCTCGCGTCGCGCGGTTTGCTGGATCAGACGTTGATCGTCTGGACGTCGGAATTCGGCCGCACCTCTTATGGACAGAGCGGCGACGGTCGCGACCATAACCCTTGGGGATATACCCAATGGCTCGCGGGCGGCGGCCTGAAGCACGGCCTCACCTATGGACAGACCGACGAAATCGGCCTCAAGACGGTCGAGAACCCGGTCGACACCTACGACGTCCATGCAACGGTCCTTCAGCTTCTCGGCCTCGATCATCTCAAGACGATCTATTTGAGAGCAGGCCGCGCTGAACGTCCGACGGTCGTCTATGGTAAGGTCGTCAAAGACATACTGGCCTGAAGCCAGCGGGGCTGATGAACGAGGCGCGAATGCTCACAGGCCGCGCAATCCGTCATCAGCCCCTTCCTCCAAAGCATCGAGACTTCGACCGCGCCGCGCCGCTCTTCCGGCGGCGCGCCCGCGAAAAGAAAGGCGCCATGTCGCAAAGTCCCGGCGTTATCGCGCAGGGGAAACACAAAGTTTCGTGTGGTTTTGCCGTCGGCTCGCCCCCGGCCCGTATGGAAAGTTATCGGTAAAGAAATGAACGTGTCCAAGAAGCACTATGGCGCCTCTGCGCTCTTCGCTCTCGTTACCAGCCTCATCAGCGCGCCAGTGACCGCAGCGATTGATTTGCGTGACTATGACAACGATCTGATGCGCGACATCGAAAAAGTGGTGAAATATTTCGAGCCGGACATCACCGCCAAAAACGCGGATGCAGCCAGGGAAGACGCCGAAGCTCTGCTTAACGGCTTCAAATATCAAGAAGGATATTTTTCGGCGAAGGGCGCTCAGGACGCAGTGGATCTGTCGCGCAAGGGCATTCAGCTTGTCGGCGACGTGCTCAAAGGCATCGAACGGAACGACTTTGACGCAGCGGCGACGACGGCGCGGGAGATCCCGCCCCTGTGCAAATCTTGTCACGATATCTACAAGCCCCGCCTCGCGCGCTGAGCAGAGGGACTGACGAGACGGCATGAACGAGACGGCACGCAATCACCAGCGAGATTCAACATGACACGCAAGACGGCAGCAGACTTCCACCCCGCGGTGCTCAAGGCCTTCGATCTCTATGTGCACGGCGACATCGACCGCCGGGGGTTTCTGGACGGGGTGTCGAAGCTGGGTTTCGGCATGAGCGGCGCCACCGCCGCGCTCAGCGCGCTCTCGCCCCAATTCGCGCAAGCGGAGCAGGTCAAGAAGGATGACCCCCGCATCGTCGGCCAGACCTTCGAATTCCCATCTCCCGACGGCAATGGAGCGGTCAAAGGCTATCTGGTGAAGCCGGCGAAGCTTTCGGGAAAGGCGCCGGTCATTCTCGTCGTGCATGAGAATCGGGGCCTCAATCCGCACATTGAAGATATCGCCCGGCGTCTGGCCATTGCTGATTTCATCGCCTTTGCGCCTGACGCGCTCGCGCCCATCGGCGGCTATCCCGGAGATGAGGACAAGGCGCGCGAGCAGTTCCAAAAGCTCGATCAGGAGAAGACGCGCAAGGACTTCCTTGCGGCCGTAACGGCGCTGAAGGCGCTTCCCGACGGCAACGGCAAGGTGGGCGTCGTCGGCTTTTGTTACGGCGGCGGTATCGCGAACTTCCTGGCGACAAAGGTTCCCGATCTCGCGGGCGCAGTGCCTTTCTATGGCGCGCAGCCAAAGGCTGAAGACGTCAAGGCGATCAAGGCGCCTCTCCTCATCCACTACGCTGGGAACGACGATCGCATCAACGCGGGCTGGCCCGCCTTCGAAGCCGCCCTCAAGGAAGCGAAGGTCCCCTACGAAGCCTACGTCTATCCGGGGGTCCAGCACGGCTTCAACAACGACACGACGCCGCGTTACGACGAAGCGGCGGCGAAACTCGCCTGGGGTAGGACCATCGACTTCTTCAACACGCATCTGCGCGGCTAAAGCGCCGACGAATATTATGCGCCTTAAGGCGGCATCGGAAGGACTCTTCAATGAATAGACTCGCCATAATCGCAAGATCAATCATCGCGGGATGCCTTCTTTTCGCCGGCGCCGCGCTGGGCGCCGACGCCCAGCCTGCGCCAGCGGCGGCCCCCCCCGCCATTCCCGCGCAGACGACGAGCGCGCCGGTAACGCCGGCGAACGACCCTGCCTACACGTATAAAACGCTTCGTCTCAATCGCGCCGCCTTCGACGCGCTCGCGGCTCGGCCGGAGCAGCTACTCGTGCTGGACGTCCGCCGCCCGGACGAGTTGACGAAATACGGCGGCTTTCCCGTCTACTTGAGCATACAGACGAACGATGTGGCGAAGAGCATCAATTTCATTCCGCGTGATCGGCTGATCGTCGTCGTGTCGAATCGCGCCCATCGCGCCGGCGCAATCGGGGACCTGCTCTCAGGTTTTGGCTTCCATGTCGTGGGCGCCATCGGGGTTCGTGATTACGAAGACGAGGGCGGCGCGCTCGTGAAGCTCGCGCCGCCGCCGCCAAGAACGGCGGCCGCCGAAACATCCGCGCAGCAACCCAAGTAAGCGCAAGACAATCGCACGCCAACACGGAACGGAACTTGCCATGAAGACGATGTCTCTTTATGCGGGCCTTGGCCTCGTGCTTCTGACGACCTGCGCTCAAGCGGCGTTGAAACCAGGCGACCTCGCGCCCGAGTTCAGCGCGCAAGCGGCAATCGGGGGAAAGGACTTTAATTTCTCTCTCACCGAAGCCCTCAAGAAGGGCCCGGTGGTTCTGTACTTCTACCCGAAGTCCTTCACGCGCGGCTGTACGATCGAAGCGCATGAGTTCGCCGAGAATTACGACAATTTCGCCGCCGTCGGCGCGAGCCTCGTCGGCGTCTCCAGCGATCCAATCGAGACTCAACGTGAATTTTCGACGAAGGAGTGCCGCGACAAGTTTCCCGTCGCCGCGGACCCGGCTTTCAGCGTGATCAATGCCTATGACGCGAAACGACTGAAGCCCAGCCCGACGGGCGACACGGTCGCCGATCGCATTTCCTATGTGATTCTGCCGGATGGAAAGGTCGCTTTCTCGCTGACCGATTCCAATCCGACGAAGCATGTGGAAAGCACGCTCGAATTCGTTCGCAAGTGGCGCGAGGAAAACAAACGCTGAGAGTCCTGGTCGCGGCCGACGATCCATCGAATTTCAACTGGAGCCTAACAGAATGACCATCATCCCCTTGCGCGCCCTGCCCGTCGCCGCAACAACTCTTGCGCTCGTCATGGGCGCCGCAGTCCTCGCCAGCGCGCAGGCGCAAAATGCGCCGGCCCCCGCGCCGGCGGCCGGAGCGCCCGCCGCACCCTCGGCCACGAAGCAGGCGGTTGAAAACCGCAGGGCGGCCTACACGCTGATTGGCAATTATTTCCGCTGGTTCGGCGCAGTCGCGAAAGGGACGGCGCCCTATGACGAAGCCGACGCGGCAAAGCGCGCCGCACGCATCGTCACGCTCGCCAACATTGTCGGCGAAAATTTTCCCGAGGGATCGAATGTGGCCGAGCCTGACTCCAAGGCGAAGCCGGACGTCTGGTCCAACCGCGCCGATTTCGACAAGAAGCTGAAAGATTTCCAGGCTCATGCCGATACTTTTGTCGAAACCAACGCCAAGGAGAAAGGCGCGACCGAGGGCTTCAAGGCGGCAGTCGCCGCCCTGGCGCAGGACTGCAAAGGTTGCCACGAGACCTATAAGGCGAAGTGACGGCGCGCGACGAGGCTGCCCCTATGACGACTTTGGAGACCGACCGTCGTTCTTCCGCCGTCGGCTATCGCGAGGCGAAGACTCATCGGAAAGTTTGGGACTGGCCGACAAGGGCTTTCCATTGGAGCCTCGTCGCATCCTTCGCGGGCGCTTATGCGACCAACAAGCTGGGTGCGAGCTACTTCTCCTATCATCTCTTTTTTGGCTACGCAGTCATTGTTCTCGTCGCTTTCCGCCTCATCTGGGGCTTCGTCGGAACGCGTCATGCGCGTTTTGCGAATTTCGTGGAGCGGCCCCGTGGCGTGCTGCGCTATGTCAGCGCCCTGGGACGAGGCCGTCACACACGCTATGCGGGCCATAATCCGGTCGGCGCGCTGATGGTCGTCGCCCTGCTGGCTCTGCTCGGCGCGCAAGCGGTCTTCGGCCTTTTCGGCAATGATGAAATTTTCAACGTCGGGCCGCTGGCGTCGCTGGTGGCCAAACCCACGAGCCTTGCTCTCACCTCCCTTCATCGTAAGCTCTTTAACGTGATCCTCGCCGCCGTCGGGCTGCACATTGGCGGCGTGCTCGCCCATGTCGTCTGGAAGCGAGAGCCTTTGCTGCGCGCCATGATCACCGGCTCGAAGCCGAGCGAATGGGTCGATCCTGAAGATTCGATCGCATCATCGCGTGGCGCGCTCGCCGTCTTTCTGCTTCTTCTGCTCGTCGGCGCGTTGGCGGCCGGCCTCCAATTCGTTCCGTCAAACGACGCGGACCTCGCGGGTTTTTGAAATTAACTATATTTTCTAAGTCGGATTAGTTACCGAAAGACGCTTCGTTCCTGTGCTGCATGCGCAAGCCGCGGTCTCCCGGATCGCGGCTTTGTTGTTACGTGAATGTTGCTGTTTTGCAACAAACGCCAGGAATAAGCGCAACAGGCGCTGGACTCATGAATTCTGCACGATTGCGACCTTGACCGTATTTCTTAATTCTACATAGTTAGTAGCACGATTTAAGAACGTCGCGACAAAGCGGCGGTGATGGAGTGGGGTAATCAACATGACACGCAACGCACACGCGTTTCGCCGGAGGCTTTTGTCGAGCGCGAGAATTGCGCCGCTCGCTCTTGTGGGATTTGCCTCGGCGGCCATTCCCGATCGCGCATTCGCTGAAGATGCGCAGGTCGAAGAGGTCAAGGTCACCGCGCGTCAACGCGAGGAAAAGGCGCAGGACGTGCCGCTTCCGGTCAGTGTCGTCGGCGCGAAAACTCAGGAACGAGAGCGTCTCGAGCGCTTGCAGGACTTTGCGCAGAAAGTCCCGAACTTCGTGCCCGCCATCACCAATCCGCGCACCTCGGCCATGTCGATCCGCGGCATCTCCGGCATCTCCGGCGGCGCTGACGGCTCCGAATCCGCCGTCGGCCTCATCGTCGACAATGTGTTCTATACGCATGTCGGTTTCCAATGGGCGGACTTCGTCGACCTGCAGTCCTTCGAAGTGGCGCGCGGTCCGCAGGGCACGCTGCTCGGCAAGAATACGACGGTCGGCGCGGTCATCATCCGCACTCAGCTTCCGTCCTTCGCGCGTTCGGCGACGTCGGAGACGACTTTCGGCAACTATGATCGCGTCACGCAGAAATTGAACGTGACGGGCCCGATCATCGACGACAAGCTCGCCTATCGCGTGGCGCTCTATTACGACCGCGGCAATGGCTGGATCAACAATCAGTTTAACAGCCAGCAGTTGCTCGACAATAATCGCTGGGGCATTCGTGGCCAGTTGCTCTATGTCGGCGACAATTTCACCGACCGCCTGATTTTCGATCGCTTGCGTTCGGATGAATACAACAATTACAGCGGCGTCTCCGGGAACTCTTTTCCCGTTTACGCCAATGGCGCAATCGCCACGACCTACGCACAAAATCTCTGGACACGGCTACGCGTTCCGTTTTTCGTCGGCAACGCGTATCAGCCGGATCTCACGAGACTTGGCAAACTCGATCAGCGCACAACGGGTGCGTCGAACGAAGTCAATTACCAGATCGGAGACAATACGCTCACCGCCGTTTCCGCCTGGCGTGAATTCATCCTGCATCCCCGCAACTCGACGGGCAACAATCTGACTGACGTCAGCAGCAATGCTTACGATGTCTTTGTCGATCAATATTCACATGAGACGCGGTTGGCGTCACCGGCGGGACAGCCGCTCGAATGGACGGTCGGCAACTACAATCTCTATGAAAAGGTTTGGTCTTATGACCACGTCGATTACGGTTCTCAGGCCAGTCAATGGTACCTGAACAATTTCAACGCCAATCCTTTCAACTTGTGGGGACTCTCTTATCGCAACGACGGCAAGGCGCGCACATTCAGCACCGCGGGCTTTGGCCAGGCGACCTGGCATATTGACGAGCAATGGGCGCTGACCGCAGGCTTGCGCGACACCTATGAAATACGCGGCGGTTCGGACTTTGGCTGGATCCAGAACCTCACGAACATCAACCAGATCGCTGCGGTCAAGACAGCCACGGGCGGGACGACGTATTTCGATACCGGAGGACAGCAGAAGTCCGTCAACTCTCTTTCGGGCCTCCTCAACCCGTCATACCGCTACAATGAAAACGTCATGGTCTACAGTTCGGCGGCCCGTGGCGAAAAGTCCGGCGCCATCAATACGCAGGCACTACCGATCCTGAACGCCCAAGGCGTTTTTCAAGCATGGCAACCGCTCATCATCAAGCCGGAGGTTTCCTGGGACTATGAGCTTGGCGCGAAGACGAACTGGCTCGACAACAAGCTCATCGTCAACGCCAATCTGTATTACAACGACATCTATAACTTCCAGTCCATTCTTGTGAACACAGACTACAAGGACGTCACGGGAGTGCCCATCGCGAAGCAATATCTCGGGAACATCGGGCATGTTCGGCTGCGTGGATTTGAATTCGACGGACGCTGGAGCCCGATCGATCGTCTGTGGCTCACCTTTTCGGGCGCATACACCAACGCAATGTATGTCGATTATGCGAAGGCCGCGGCGCCCAACGACTTCCTTTGGACCGCAGCTGCAAATAACGGCGCCTTCGTCAGTGGTCTCGCGGCGTCGCCTTATATAAGCCTGTCAGGGCACTCGATTACCGGCGGCGTCTCGGGCAACAACCCGATATCCCCGGTCTCGTTCAATGTCGGCTATAACCATGAATATCCGCTCGGCTCATTCTTCAGAGACGCGGGTTATACGGGGCCGGTGACGCTGTTCAGTTACGCGAATGCGTCATGGAAGTCGACAAGCCAGCTCTCGAACCCCTTGTCGATTTATTATCTGTATCAGCCTGCCTACACGATCGTGAACGCCGGCGTCGGCCTCAAGACTGACGACGAGACTTACAGCTTCAATCTTTGGGTCAGAAATCTTGCGGACTCGCGCGTGCTTCTCGCGCAATCCGTCGGAAATCCAACGACGACCCAGACCGTCACATTCGGCCCGTCTTCATACAACCCGCGCACATTCGGCGCGACCCTGCGCGTGAAACTCTACTGATATGCAACCGGCCGTTCAATTCGCCAATTCAGGAGTAGCTAAAATGAGGAACTCTCTATTGCTCAGTGTCGCCGGCGTGGCGATGAGCGTGATTGCCGGCTCGGCGCTTGCCGCCGACCTCCCGTCGGCAAAGGCGCCTCCGCCCCCGCCTCCGCCAGTCTTTAGCTGGCAAGGCGGCTATGTGGGTCTCTATGCGGGCGCGATCCTGAGCGAGGGCAGCTTCAACCTGCTCAACTCGACCCCGCTGCGTGGGCCGGCCTTCATCGGCGGCGGCACGTTCGGCTATAATCTGCAATGGACGGACGTCATCGTCGTCGGCGCGGAAGCTGATTTCGGCTATCGCGGCGTCATTCAGGCGGAGCAGACCGGCAACAGCTATCCGAGCCAGACGCTCGCCGGCGTGCTCGGCACCTTCCGCGGCAGGCTCGGCTATACGATCTCGCCGCGCTGGCTGGTCTTCGCGTCCGCTGGCCTCGCATTCGGGACCAATTTCGTGCCGAACAGCTTCACCTCGCTTTTCCCGGTCAATTACGGGCAAGAAAGCAGTGGGCCGACCTTGCGGCCCGGCTGGGCGGCCGGCGCCGGCTTCGAATATGCCTGGTCGGACAAGATCTCCATCAAGGGCGAGTATCTATACACCTGGCTCGCAAATTCCGGCATTTCCTATTGGACGCCTCGCGGGGTCTGGAACGCGAATGTCAGCAGCGCGGGTCATGTCGTGCGGGCCGGGGTGAATTATCATTTCTCGACCGCCGCGGTCGCCGCCCCGCCGGTGCTCACGAAATAAAGCGCGCCGACCAGCGCGACTTTTTCGTCACGGCCCGGGAGACCAAACTCCCGGGCCTGTTTTTTGCGCTCATCTTTTTGGCGATACATACACATGCTTGTGCAATTCGCATAGATATTCATATTGCATCTATAGGATTTATCAGCTAACCATGAAAGGTCAATTTCTCGAGAAAAGGCGACCTTGAAATGGCGATCGCTGTTGCGCCGAATTTGGAAAACGCCTCCGACACTGCCTCTGAGGTCGACTGGGATCCCCATGGCGCGCAAGGACTTCTGCAGCCCGCTCCCATTCGTCCGAATTACCCTGCGCAAATCGGAGCCGCGGCTGTCTACGCGCTTCTCCTTGGCGCGATCGTCACATTGACTTTCAAGACAGCCGAAGCGCCGATCGAAGAGCAACAGGTCATCGAATTGGCGCCGGCGCCGGTCGACGAGCCTCAGCCCGAGGATACGCCGCCGCCGGAGGAACTCGCATTGCCGGACCCGCCGCCGCCGCCGATGATGGACCCCATCGCGCCCATCGAACAGCCGAAGCCCGAGCCGGCGAAGCCGAAAGTCGAAAAGCCGCTGAAGCCCCGCACCGAGGCCAAGCCGACGAACGCGGCGCCGCGCACCGCTGTCGGACCCCGGACGGACGCGCCCGCCGTGCGCGCGCCTGCCGCGCCTCCGGGAGCGTCGACCTCTGCGATAGCAAACCAGTTCCATGCCTGCATGCAACGCGCCGCAGCCAACGCCTACCCCGAATCCCAGGCTCCGCGCACCGCGCATGTCGGCTACCGCGCGACGTTTAGCGCGACGGGTTCGATGACTTCCTTCTCCATTTCACCCTCTGGCAATGGCGCATTTGACTCAGTCGCCAATCGTCTCGGCGGCCGCTGCGGCTCCGTCGCTGCGCCAGGAAAGCCCGTGTCCCTCTCGGGCTCCCTTACCTTCAGTCCGTAACTTTCAACGAGAGGCAAGAAAATGGCAGATCCGGTTTCAACCACGGCTTCGGCGGCGCTCGCGCATACGCTGACGCCCGTCGAGCTTTTCCTGCAGGCCGACGCAATCGTTAAGACGGTCATCATCCTCCTGATCCTGGCCTCGGCCTGGGGTTGGGCGGTGATCGCGGAGAAACTCATCCGTCTTCGAATCCTGCACAAGCGGGCGGACAGGCTCATCGCCAGCATTCAGGGCGGCCTCCCCGTTGCCGCCGTCGCCGAAAGCTTCGCGGCTGAATCGTCAGCAGATCCGCTCGTGCAGGTCTATCACGCGATGGTCGACGAGCATGCGCGCTCTGCGGACCTCATCTATACCGAGGCGCAGCGCGATTCGTTGCAGGAACGCGTTCACCGCGTCGCCCAGCTCGCGAGCTCCAGCGCTCTGGAACATCTTCAGTCGCGGCTTCCCGGCCTTGCGACCATCGGCGCCGTCGCACCCTTCGTTGGCCTCTTCGGAACGGTGTGGGGCATCATGAACTCCTTCCAGGGCATCGCGGCCTCCAACAACACGAGCCTTGCCGTCGTGGCGCCCGGCATCGCCGAAGCGCTGTTTGCGACAGCCCTGGGCCTCGTCGCGGCAATCCCCGCGGTGATTTTCTACAACCGCATCAGCGGCGACATCGGCTCCTATGGCAAGCGCCTGACGTCCTTCATCGGCGTCTTCGAAGTCGAACTGTCCCGTCAGCTTTCGAAGAGAGGAGAGCGTAATGGCCTTCGCGTTGCGTAAGCACGACTCGGAATTCGAACTCGCCGCCGATCGCCGACATCAATGTGACGCCGCTTGTCGACGTGATGCTTGTGCTGCTGATCGTCTTCATGGTCGCGGCGCCGCTCGATGACGGCGGGCATCCCAGTGGATCTGCCAAAGACACAGGCCAAGCAGCTCAACGACCAGCAACCGCCAATCGTCGTCAGCGTCGACGCCAATGGCGTCTACTTCGTCGACAAGAAGGAAGCGGCGGGAACGGACGGCCTGCTCGCCGTCCTCAAAGAGAACAGCGAGAACAACAAGGACCGCCGTATCCATGTGCGCGCCGATAAGACGGTCGCCTATGGCCGCGTCGCCGAAGCTATGGGCGTCATCAACGCCGCCGGCTACGTCAAAGTCGCCCTTGTTTCCGAGGGTGGGAATTCGGGTGCGAGGTCCGCTGCGGCGGCGCCCTAAGCGCTCGACGCGTCCCGGGTTTTACGCAGCGCCTTGCCGTCCAAGGCGCGCTTCTCCATTGACCCGGGACGCAGCCCAGACTTTGGCCTTCAAGTAATTCATTGATTTCATATGTTGTTAGCCTAGAACCGCCACAAGCGCGCCGGCGCTTGAGACTTCGGCTTTCCCCGAATCTCCCCATATGATAGGTGGGACTAGAACGCACGGCCCCGCGTGACGATCGGAATCTCCTTTCCGGCGGCGAATTTGGCGGTCATTCAGACCAGAAACGACATGCTCTCCAACAAAGCGAAATATGGCTTAAAGGCGCTGATCCACATAACGGCCGCCGAGAATAAGTGCCTCGCCGGCGACATCGCTGCGGCGAATAATATTCCACGGAAATTTCTCGACGCAATTCTCGTTGAACTGCGTAACGCGGGCATATTGAACAGCAGAAAAGGGAAAGGCGGCGGCTACCATCTGGCCCGCCCCGCCGAAAAGATCACCGTCGGCCAGATCATCCGGATTCTGGACGGACCCCTGGCGCCGATCGCCTGCGCAAGCCGCACCGCCTATCAACGCTGCAACGACTGCCCCGATGAAGACGCCTGCGCCGTGCGCGACATCATGCTCGACGTGCGCGATTCCATCGCGCTCATTCTCGACCGCACCACGATCGCCTCGCTGCGAAATCGCGGCAATCGCGAGGGCCACGTGCTGCGCTGAGTCGCGGCGCGCTATTTCGGCTTGGGCCAGTTGCCTTGCGCCTGCGCCTCCTGCGCGCCCACCTGGGTCGTGGCGACGGGCCCGATCCCGACAATTTGCACGATCGCCTCCTCGTCTCCCGCGCCATCCCAATGCACGCCATTCGCGGGATGCAGCATGTAGGAGCCCTCCTTCAACGGCACGGCGGCGTTGAAATCCAGCTTCTCTCCGACCCCTGTCCACCACACGCCCTTGATGACAGTGGCGTGCCGATCCTGCGAATGGAAATGGGGATTCGAATGGGCCCCTGGCGGAAAGCGGTTACGCACGACATAGATCCCCGGCTTGGACGGATCGCCGAAGATGATCGCTTGCGAGGGTCCGGCGCCGAGCGGGGATTTGTAAGGGACCTGTTCGGGGAGAAGACGGATGAAACCGCCATCCGTTTCCGCGACGACCGGAAGGATCATCGGAAGGGCGATGGCCGCGCCGGCGAGTTCGGCAATTGCCGCGGCTTTAACGTAAGAACTCATGCGCACATGCCTCTCCAACAACGACGACGTGTTACAGCGGGGAAAGATAGGCGATCTTGACGCCGCGCTCGACAGCGAGCCAGCCCGCCAGCGTGTTGCTGAGCGTAAGCACGCCAAGAAGAAGGGTTGCGGCGATCGCCGCAATAACCGCGGCGCGCATCGCGGGGTGACACGACGCCTCGGCTTGCGGCCGCCTGCCCCGGATCGGCGCGACGACGCCGATGTTGGGGTTTGGCGTGGACGTTTTCATCCGCCGCCGCCGCTATTGGGCGCCGCAAAGGACGAGAGCGGCGCTCCTCGCCGCCTCGGCGCTGTCGAAGACGAGATTCTCGAGGGCGCCGAGGGAATGCGCGATCGCATAGAAACGGTAGCCTTCCGTCGCACGCGCGACAACGCCGACAGGATTGGCGTCGACCTTGATCAGATAGACATAGAACATTGGCGGGCCGCTCCTGACTCTTACTTTTCCGTGGCGGAGAGATGAAACGCCGAGTTGTCGGGGGGCGTAACCGCCGTCTCGCTATGTGGCGTCCCGTCCGGCGCCCAGTCATAGGGGACGGGCTGGGCGCGATAGACTGCGAAGTTGGTCGTCGGACGTCCCGTCTCGGGGTCTTTTCCGCGACGGGGATAGGGATTGATATATTCCCAGACAATCTCGCCCGCCGGCGTGACCTGGAAAAACCTTCCGATCTGGCCCTCGTCGATGAAGGTGTTGCCGTTGGGCAAGCGCCGCGCATTGCTGATATGCGTGCTCCTGAAAGCCCAGCCCGGCTGACCCGAGCTCGCGCCGGTATATTGCCAGACGATCTCCTTGGTGACCGGATTAATCTCGAGGACGCGCGAGCCGCCCGTGTAGGTCACGGCGGCATGCGGATAGCCGGCTTCGCCCTGGTTGTCGAAGACGAGAAGATTGCCGGCGCCCGGCAGGCCCTTGGGGATGATCTGCGCATCGTGCTGGCCGGAAATCTGGTCCACGGCACGCGGCGTCTTTCGCGACGATGCGGCGCCGTCTTCCGACACTGGCGGATAATGCGGCCCCAACGTCCAAACGATCTTGCGCGTCTTGCGATCGATGATCGCGATGAAATTGGCCGAACGCGAGTCGAAAATGAGATTGTCCGGCGCGAAGCGCTGATCGCCTTCGTCGAACCAATGGTTGGCGCCGACCGGCTTGAGATCATTGACGTGGAGATAATCCGGATTCTTCGAGTTCCGGATCAGTTTCGACTCATCAGCGGTGAAGCCGAATTCATCGAAGTGGTCGGAGGCCGCCCAAGTCCAGACGATGTCGCCGTCCGGATTGACCTCATAGGCGACGTCGTCCAGCACTTGCGGTGCGGCGAATCCCGGCAGGGGATACGAAATATTCGAGAGCACCAGCGTATTGCCGTTTGGCAGGCGCGCAATGTCATGATGCTGCTGGGCGCGTCCGCCAGGCGCGCTCGCGCCGAAGGTCCACACCGGCTTCCCATCCCAATCAACCTCGCCGACCGTCTTGCGAATACGTGTCGCCGCGCGCCCCGGCACGAGGTCAACGCCCCGCCCCTCTTCGGTTTCGAGCGTCACGAAGACGTGACCGCGCGCGCCGCCAGTTAAAGCGGGATCGATGAAGGCGACCGGTTGGCCTGCATATTTCCACTCATGCACGACCTTGCCCGTGAGGTCGATCAATCGCGAGACATCGTCGCCGCCCGCGAAAAGGCACGAATGAATTATCTGCCCGCGCAGGATTGTAGATCGTTGTTCCCGTCGGATAGACGCTGGGTTCGGCTCGCGCCCGGCAGATTGCGCCATGAAGCATAAGGAAGAAGATTGTCGCGCCGAGAAGCGCGAGAAAGGACTGCCCCGATTGATCGACTTGAACCGCGCGGACCTGAGCCATTCTCCGCACCTCCTGCGCCCGCCTCCGATGTGAGGCTGAAGTTGTTTAATATACTAATTTAGTATGAATTGCAAACGGCTCGGGTCGCCCTTTGGGGACAAATATTGCAGATAAACAGTCCCATAGCGCCTTCCGCCGGCACAAAACCTCAATATTTCTCGTGTATTAATATCGAGTTATCCAAGCGCCGCTCATTCGGCCATCAGGCCGACGCGCGCATCGAACAAGCGCTCCCTCTCTTGCGGCGCGTGAACAGGAGACAGAATTTCCGGTCGCGCGAATTCCTCCGGAGTCGCGAACAGCGACAAACGCATGAGGACGCGGCCCAGACGTCGCGACGCCGTGAATACGGCGAAGGGAATTGCAGTCAAATAGCCGATCGTGACCGGCAGAGACCAGAGCAGGAGCCGCGGCGCGAAGGCGGCGCCGAGCAAATAAAGCACAACGCCGAACAAGAGGTGGGGCCACAAGGCGCGCGCCGCGGCGCGCCATGTGAGGCCATAGGCGTCACGCGCCTGGCCGCCCCAGTCAATTTTTCGCCCGGACAGCGAACCGATGAAAAAGAGCGTGACGTTGAATGTCGTGACGGCGCCGATCACAAAAGACGCCGCGACCTCGCCGAGCGCCGAGAGGCTGAAGCGGACAATTCCGCCATAGCGATGAAGCCCCCCCTGCGCGCCGACGGCGTCAGCGAAGCCGACGAGTTTCGGCGCAAGATAAAAGCCGAGGAACAGCAGATACAGCGCCGCCAGCGAGGTCGCCGGAAAATCGGGCGCGGCGTCAAGCGCCGCCGAGAATGGCGCGAGCGCAATGATCGCGGTCCAGGCGGGCGCGCCGATGAACATGCTTACCGCCCAGAAAAGCTGAAAGCGGCTCATCGGCAGCAGGCCGGGAAGTTCGGGCAGGAACAGATATTGAAGGTTGCCCCTGCACCAGCGCAAGTCGCGCTGGACGAAGTCGAGAAGCGTCGGCGGATTTTCCTCGAAGCTCCCGCTCTCGAGCGGCAGCACGCGCGCCTCGAAACCTGCGCGCCGCATCAGCGCGGCCTCGATTTGGTCGTGAGAGAGAATGATCCCCCCCGCCCGGCAATTTCGGGAGCGCGCAATGCGCCAGAAAGGGCGCGAGCCGCACGACGGCGTTGTGTCCCCAAAACGGTCCGCAATCCCCGGACCACCAGGAGGCGCCCATCGTATAGGCGCGCATGCCGTGGCGCATCCCGAACTGGAAGATGCGCGCGAAGGCGGAGACCGAGGGCGCGCCGACGACGAGGCTTTGGAGAATGCCGATACGCGGATAGGCCTCGCAGATTCTCACCATCCGCAGGATCGTCGCGCCGTCCATCAGACTGTCGGCGTCGAGCGGGATCATGAAATCATAGGCCGCGCCGAAACGCTGGCAAAAATCACGGATGTTTCCGGCCTTGTAGCCGTCATTGCGCGACCGGCGTCGGTAATGCAGTTGGGGCGCGTCGTCGCGCTCCGCATCTCGCCAGGACTCGAAGGCCGCCTCCTCTTGCGCCGCGACCGTGGGGTCGCTCGTGTCGCTGAGCACGAACCAATCGAACGAACCGCCTTCGCCGGTCGCCTTGACGCTCTTCTTCACGGCCCGCAAACGCCCCACCGCGCGCGCCGCGTCTTCGTTGCGAATGGTCATCAACACGGCTGCGCGGGCCGATAAAGGCGAAGCCCCGTCGCCGGCGCCCAGAAAGGGCGCGACCTGTTCGAGGCCGTCGCGCCGGATGCGCAGCAACCACAAGCCAAGCGCCGCATTGCAGACGCCAAGCACGCTCCACGGCGCGGCGACCGCAAAAGCCAGGAGGATCGCGACGTCGACCGCGTTCCAGCCGCCATGCGACAGAATTGACGCGAGCCAAAACAAAAGCGTTACATAAGCCGCAAGGTTGAGGCTGGCGACGACATAACGTCGTCGTGCGAGCTCTTTGAGCGGCTGCAAGCCCGCCGGCGTCAGTTGGGGATGCTGATCATTCCCTGTTTCGTCACTCTGTCTGATCACTGGCGCCACGCGCTCATTTCGGTTAGCAGTCTCCCTCCATAGAGCGGCGGCGTCCGAAGGTCGAGATGAAATCCGATGGCGAAAGTGTGAATAAGGCGCGCGCGCTGTGGATCGAGGCGCCGGGTCGGGCGCGCATTCGCCAAAGCGCGCTCCCGTCTCCAAAGGAGGGCGAGGCGCGCGTCACGACGCTCTTTAGCGCCATCAGCCGGGGCACCGAGCGCATTATCTTCGACGGCCGCGTCCCGCCCTCGGAATATGTGCGCATGCGCGCGCCGATGCAAAACGGCGATTTTCCCTTCCCCGTGTCTTATGGCTATTGCGCCGTCGGCCGCGTGGACGCGGGGCCGCCCGAATGGCTGGGTCGCGTCGTCTTTTGCCTGCATCCCCATCACGACCGTTTCAACGCGCCGCTCGATATGTTGAGAGCCGTGCCGACGGCGATCCCGGCGCGACGCGCGTCGCTCGCCGCCAATATGGAGACGGCGCTCAACGCGGTTTGGGATTCCGGCGCTGGCCCCGGCGATCGCATACTCATTGTCGGCGCGGGCGTGCTGGGCTTGCTCATCGCGTCGATCGCGGCGCGTCTGCCCGGCGCCGATGTGGTGGTCGCCGATATCGCCCCCTCCCGCGCCAAGATCGTCGGCCAGCTCGGCGCGCAGTTCATAGAGGCCGATGCGGCGCAACTGAGCGGCCTCGCCCCGGCCGACGTCGTGTTTCACACGAGCGCGCACGCGCAGGGCCTGTCGCTCGCGCTCGACGGGGCCGGCGTGGAGGCGGCGATCGTCGAAACGAGCTGGTATGGCGACGCCGCGCCCCCCGCGCCCCTTGGCGGCTCCTTTCACGCAAACCGCCTGCGCATCATCTCGTCTCAGGTCGGGCAGATCGCGCCCTCGCGCCGCGCAAGATGGTCCTACGCGCGCCGTCTCGACAAGGCGCTCGGACTTCTCGCTGACGCGCGCCTCGACGCGCTCATCTCGTCGGAAGTCGCCTTTGACGACCTGCCGGCGGAGCTGCCAAGGATTCTCTCCCCCGACGCGCCCGGCCTTGCGACCGTGGTGCGCTATTCATTGCTTCCATGATCGGAGACGCCAGAATGTATGCCGTTGAGGTCCGCGACCACATCATGATCGCCCATAGTTTTCGCGGCGAATTATTCGGCCCCGCGCAACGTCTCCACGGCGCGACCTTTGTCGTCGACGTCGCGTTTTTCCGCGAAACGCTGACCGAGGACGCCGTCGTGATCGATATTGGCCGGGCGCACGAGGCGCTCAAAGCGACGCTTGCGCCGCTTGCCTATCGCAATCTCGACGATCTCGACATCTTCAAGGGACGCCAGACGACGACGGAATTCTTGTCGCGGCATATTTTCGACGCCATGTCGCGCGCCGCGCGCGACGGCGCGCTGGGTCCGGGCGGCGACGGCATTTCGAAGATCCGCGTCACATTGCATGAGTCGCATGTCGCGCGCGCATGGTTCGAGGGGCCTGTCGCGCCGTGACGCGGCTCGTTTTCGCAATCCCCGGCGATCTCTCGCGGCGCACCGGCGGCTATGAATATGATCGCCGTCTGCTTGAGGCGGCGCCTGAAGTGGGACTGGACATCGTCCATCTCCCCCTGCCCGGCTCTTTCCCCGATGCGCCTGAAGCTGACGTCGCCGCGACGATCGCGACGATCAATCACGCGGCGCGGCATGGCGACATCGTCCTGCTCGACGGCCTGGCCTGCGGCGCCCTGCCGGAAGCCGGCGTCCGCGAGATCCGCGCGCCGGTCATCGAACTTTGCCACCATCCGCTCTGCCTCGAAGCCGGACTGACGCCGACCCGCGCGGCGCAGTTGCGCGACAACGAAAAACGCGTTTTTGGCTCGATCGCGCATGTCGTCGTCACCAGTCCGCATACCGCCAGGGCGCTCGAATGCGATTTCGACGTGCCGGGAGAAAAAATCTCGGTCGCCGTCCCGGGAACGTTACGCCGCGCGCGCGCCAAAGGCTCGGAGCGTCCGCTGAGCCTGCTGGCGGTGGGCGCGATCATCCCGCGCAAGGCCTTCGACGTCCTCGTCGCGGCGCTCGCGACCGAGAAAGCCGCCGATTGGCGCCTGCGCATCGTCGGAAGCGCACGCCATTCTCCCACGACGGCCACGGCGCTCGCGCGATTGATCGAGGCGCGCGGATTGACGCAACGCGTCGAGCTGCTCGGCGAATGCACTGGGGACGCTCTGGAATCGCTTTTCGACGCGGCGGATGTTTTCGTCTCCGCATCGCTCCATGAGGGATACGGCATGGCGCTCGCCGAGGCGCTCGCCCGCGGCCTGCCGATCGTAACCACGACAGGCGGGGCCGCGGCGGAGACCGTCCCCGACGACGCCGCCATCAAGATTCCGCCGGGCGACGTCGAGAGTCTGCGCCGCGCCTTGCGGCAGATCATGCGCGACGGGGAGATGCGCTGGCGCCTGTCCGAAGCCGCCTGGCGGGCGGGCCAGAGGCTTCCCGAATGGCAGGACGCCGCGCGCGTGATCGCAAAATCTGCGCGGGACATCGCGCGCAAAACCGCGGCGCGGGCGTCATGACCGGATTTTCGGCCGAATGGCTCGCGCTGCGCGAGGGCGCCGATCACCGCGCCCGCAACGTCGCGCTTGCGGACGCGGTCCGCGCGCATTTTGCCAACCGCGACCGCGTGACGATCGTTGATCTCGCGTGCGGGGCAGGCTCCAATCTGCGCGGCCTCGCGCCGCGGCTTGGCGCGCGGCAACAGTGGCGGCTCGTGGATCATGACCCGCGCCTGCTCGAGGCCGCGCGCGCGGCTCTGGTCGCCTGGGCGGATGCGGCCAAATTCTCCCATGACGCGGTCTTCAGGAAAGACGGACGCGAGATCGACGTCACTTTTGAGCAAGGCGACCTGTCGGCTCTCTCAAACGCGCTTTTCGAGGCGCCCGCCGATCTGGTGACCGCCGCCGCTTTCTTCGATCTCGCCTCGGAAGAATGGATCTCGCAATTCAGCGACGCGCTCGCGCGTGCGCGGCTGCCGCTTTACGCCGTGCTGAGCTATTCCGGCGAGGAAACGTGGTTGCCCGAACATCCGAACGACGCCGACATGCGCGCGGCCTTCCATGCGCATCAGGCGACGGACAAGGGCTTTGGGGCCGCCGCGGGGCCGCGCGCCGCCACGATGCTTGCGCGAGATCTCGCGGCGCGGGGCTACCGCGTCTTACGCGCGCAGAGCCCCTGGCGCCTCGACGCGCGCGACGCCGCCTTGATCGGCGCGCTCGCCGACGGCGCGGCGCGCGCTGTCCAAGAGACCGGACTGGTTGCGGCGGAGCGGATCGACGACTGGCGCCGCGCGCGGCGCGCCGCCCGGGCCTGCGTCATCGGCCATGTGGATATTTTCGCAACGCCTATGGGCGGCGCAGCCTGATCGTCGCCATGCGCGACACGACGCCGTCCTTCCTGACGGCGTGTCGCAAGGCGGCCGCGACATGAACGAAAACCAGCGCGCCGATCAGCAGGCCGCCCGCGAGATGCGCCTTGAAAAGCGCCTCGGCGAGCGGCTCGTCCTTTCCGATGAGCTGCGGCAAGTCCAGGACGCCAAAGAAGGACGGTCCCAGGCCATAGGCTGAAAGCGCGAACCAGCCGACAAGCGGCGTGAGCAGGAGAAGGGCGTAAAGCGCCCGATGAACGGCCAGGGACAGTCGGCGCGCAACCGGCGAGAGGATCGCCGGCGGCGGGGGCGCGCCGCGCAGGCGGACGGCGAGACGGGCCCCCATCAGCGCGAGCACGGTTACCCCGAAAGATTTCGTGCAAGAAAAACAGACGGTCCTGCGTCTCGCCGGGACCCAGCCGGGACATGATGAGCCCAAGGGGGATCAATCCGATCACGATCGGGGCGACCAGCCAATGGAGGCCGCGCGCGAGGGGAGAATAGGTCGCTTCTGACAAATCCGTTTTCGTCACATGCGCATTCCCCGGAGGGCGTCAGTTCGTTTGCGGCCGGCAATGCGACAGGTCGCAATCGAAGAGCACGTCGCCGCCACCCAGGAGATGCACCTCGGCGCGGGGTCGCAGCGCGAGGTCGAGCCTTTGAATGGGCGCGAGATCGAGCCCGGGGCGGCCGGAGCCGATGATAATCGGCGCAATCAGCGCATGCAAGCGATCGACGCGGCCGCTTTCGATGAAGGCGGCGATGGTGCGCGCGCCGCCCTCGACGAGGAGGCGCCGAAACCCGCGCGCGAAAAGCGCCTCGATGATGGCGCCGGGCGCAATGAGGCCGGACGACGCCTCGATGCGGATCAATTCGACGTCCTCCGCCGGCGGCGCAATCTCGGCGGCGGTCACGAGGATGCGCGGCGCGCCATCCTTGGCGAGCCACTTGCTGTCCACGCCGAGCCGACCTGTCGGATCGATAACCACGCGGGCCGGGCTGCGGCCCGGAACGCGGCGGACGGTCAATTGCGGATCGTCGGCGGCGATCGTCCCCGCGCCGACGATGACCGCGTCGACATGGGCGCGAATGCGATGCAGATGATCGAGCCCGGCCGCGCCGCTGATGTCGCGCAACTCGCCGTTCACCGTGGCGATCCGCCCGTCGAGCGACTGACCCAGTTGCGCGACAACGAAAGGCCGGTCCGGAGGCGCCTCGCGAAAAGGCGCGAAAAAGTCCGGCGTCGCGGCGGGCGCGGATCTATTTGAACCGGGCAACCGTAAGATCTTGGCGCTGTGCTCCAAACGTTCCTCCGCGGCGATCTTTGGCGTGCGCCGGCGACCGACCCTATTTTTTCCTACAGAATTCATAGACTATAGGACAGCCTTTCGGCTATAGGAAGCGCTTCGCGGACGTTTTGGCGAGACTGTCGAGACTGGCGAGAGATTTGGCTGGAGAGATGACTGAGACGCTTTGCCCGGTCGCGGAAGTAGACGTAGAGCGCGCGATCGCGGAGATCAGGGCCGGCAGGGGAGTTCTCCTCTATGACGGCTGTCAGACGCTGTTCGTCATCGGCGCGGACTCGCTCGACTCCGAAGCGGCAGAGCGCCTTGCGCCGATCGCGCAGGGCGCGGCTCGGCTTGCCCTCACGGCGTCGCGGCTCGCGCGTTTGGGACTCGAGCGCGACGGCGCCGGCTTCGTCGCGCTCCCCGAGATTGATCTCGACCGCATCGGGGCGCTCGCCTTCAGCGCGCGGGCGCGGATAGACGCCCCCGTCACGGTCGCCGGGCCACTCTACGAAAGCGCCCTCGAGCTTCTGCGTCTCTCCTATGTCCTGCCCGCCGCGCTCGTCATTCCGGTCGACAATCGCGACAATCTGCGCGGCCTCTTGTCGGCCCCCGCCGCCGCCGTCGACGCCTATCGCGTCAAGCGCGCGCGCACGCTCCGAATCGTCAGCCGCGCGTTTGTGCCGCTTGATGGCGCGCCCGATTCCGAATTCGTCGTGTTCCGCGGCGGAGAGGGGCTGCGCGATCAGGTCGCCATCGTCGTCGGCAAGCCGGTTATGAACGAGCCGGTGATCGTGCGGCTGCACTCCGCGTGTCTGACGGGCGATCTCTTCGGGAGTTTGAAATGCGATTGCGGCGATCAGTTGCGCCATGCAACGCGCTATATGGCCGAAAATGGCGGCGGCGTCCTTCTCTATACAGATCAGGAAGGGCGCGGAAACGGTCTCTCGAACAAGATCCGCGCCTATGATTTGCAAAGTCACGGACATGACACGTTCGACGCGGATGAAATTCTCGGCTTTTCGCATGATCAGCGGCGGTTCGACTGCGCCGCCGTCATGCTTCAGGCGCTCGGAGTCTACGCGCGTGCGGCTGATGACGAACAATCCGGCAAAAATCCACGCGCTCGAGGCGGGGGGACTCGACGTCGTCTCCGATCACCGCATTCTCGGGCGCAAGAACGATCATAATGTGCGCTATCTCGCGGCGAAGCGAGATCGAGCCGGCCATTTGCTCGAACAGGACGCCGAATAGACGGCGCCGCCCGGCGGTCGCGATCGTTTCAAGAGGCTCTCGATGAAAACAGCCACAGCTTTTTTCCTTGCTTTCGTCGCCGGGCTGATTTTACCGGCAAGCGCGCGGGCCGAGGACGCCGCCCCGTCGATCGACGCCGACGACATCGGCGGCGTGGTGACGAGCCGGACCGGCGCCGAGGCGGGCGTTTGGGTCATCGCCGAGACGCGCGATCTGGGGACGCGCTTCGCCAGGATCGTCGTGACAGATGAGCAGGGGCGCTACGTCATTCCGGATCTGCCGAAGGCGAGCTACCGTCTCTGGGTGCGCGGCTATGGACTCGTCGACTCGGCCAAGGTCGCAGGCGCGCCGGGCCAGAAGATCGATCTTGCCGCGTCGATCGCGCCGGATCTGGCTGCGGCGGCGCAATATTATCCGCCGATCTACTGGTTTTCGCTTCTGAAGGTTCCGGGACGCGAAAAATTTCCCGGGACCGGCCCTGCTGGCAATGGCGTGCCCGAGACGTTCGCGACTCAGGAGCAATGGCTCGATCTCGTCAAGACGAACGGCTGCGGCCCCTGCCACCAGCTCGGCAATCTCGCAACGCGCAAAATCCCCGCGGCGCTCGGCCGCGTCGATTCGTCCGTGGACGCCTGGCGGCGTCGGCTGCAGTCGGGCCAGGGCGGCACGGCGATGATCAACGCAATCGCGCGTCTCGACGCCGCCGACGGCGGACAGCTCGCGCTATTCGCCGACTGGACCGACCGCATCGCCGCCGGCGAGCTGCCGCATGAAACGCCGCCGCGCCCCTCAGGGATCGAGCGCAATCTTGTGGTCACCGTGCATGACTACGGCGACGCGAAGCATTACCTTCATGATCTCGCTCTGACCGACAAGCGCAAGCCCACCGTCAATCCCCATGGGCTCATTTACGGCGCAACTGAACTCGGCAGCGACGATGTGCCCGTGCTCGATCCGGTAACGCACACGAAGTCGCTCCTGCCCGCTCAGGTGCGGGACGCCGATACGCCGAGCGCCCTCCTCGCCAATCCGGTGATCGAGCCTTCGCCCTACTTCGGCAAGGAGGCGTTGTGGAACAGCAGGTTCAACGCCCATACGCCGACGATGGACGCACAGGGACGCATTTATTTCGCCGCACAGACTCGCGCGCCAAAGAGCACACCAGATTATTGCGCGAAGAATTCGCCGCTTCGCTCCGCGCAGCTTTATCCTCTGCCTGCCAAACCGGAGGGCTTCGTCGGCAACGCGCGCCAGGTTTCCGTCTATGATCCGAAAGCAAAAAAATGGTCCTTCATCGATACATGCTTTGGTTCGCATCACCTGAATTTCGCGGAAGACAAGGACGATACGCTTTATCTCAATAACGTTGGACAGGGCGAGCTCGCGATCCTCGGCTGGGTCAGGACGCGCAAATTTTGGGAGACCGGCGACGCCGCGCAGGCGCAGGGCTGGACCGCCCTTGTCGTGGATACGAATGGCGACGGCAAGCGTTCGGAAGGCTACAACCAGCCCGGAAATGCGCCCGATCCCGCCAAGGATACGCGCGTGCCCTACGGTCTCTACAGCGTCGCCTCAAGCCCGCTTGACGGATCGGTCTGGGGCTCGAACCTCACTTTCCCGGGTTACGCCGTGCGCGTATCGCTTGGCGCCAATCCGCCGGAGACGGCGCTGACCGAGGTTTATAAAATCCCGGCCCCCGGGTACGGCCTGCGCGGCGCCGACGTCGATCGCAACGGGGTGTTCTGGGGCGCCCTCGGCAGCGGCCATCTTGCAAGTTTCGATCGGCGCAAATGCAAGGGCCCGCTCAACGGCCCCGGCGCGGAGAAGGGCGAGAAATGCCCCGAGGGCTGGAGCTTCTATCCATTGCCGGGACCAGGCTTCGCCGGCGCTCCAGGCGCTGCGGAGACGCCCTATTACGCCTGGATCGATCAGCACGACATTCTCGGGCTTGGCGCGAATACGCCGATCGCGACAGGCAATCAGTCGGATTCGCTGCACGCGCTGGTGAACGGTCAGATCGTCGAGTTGCGCGTTCCCTATCCGATGGGCTTCTACGCGAAGGGCGTCGACGGACGCATCGACGAGCCCGCCGCCGGATGGAAAGGGCGCGGGCTTTGGGTGACCTCGGGCAACCGCACGCCCTTCCATATCGAAGCGATCGACGCGCCCGCTCCCGGCGCCCCGGGGCGACGCCGCAGGATTATTCCGCGCCGCTCGTCGTCAACTTCCAGCTTCGGCCGTCGCCGCTCAGCCATTGAGTGGGAGCATCTCCATGTCGTTCAAATCATCGATCGGGCCAATTTTCGTCGCGGTTCTGTTCGCGGTTTTCTCCGCGATCGCGGCCAGCGCGCAAAGCGCCTTGCCGCCCTGCCCGACAAGCAGAAAGCTCCTCTGGACGGATTGCCAGGGAACCTATGTCTACGACGACTGGACAAAATACGTCGGCGAGTTCAAGGACGACAAAAAACATGGTCGCGGCGTGATCGTCTATCCTGACGGCAAGCGATACGCCGGCGGCTTCAAAAGCGATTTGCGTGACGGCCCCGGCGTCTACACCGGCCCTGACGGGAACAGTTGGACCGGCGAATTCAGGGACGACAGGCCCAATGGCAAAGGAGTCCTGACGGATAAGAGCGGCAAAGTCCTGAAGTCGGGCTTTTGGCGGGACGGCGTCTATGTTGGCGAGGAGCCGCCCGCGCCCTGAGGGCTTCGTCCCGAAGCGGCGAAAACAACCGCACGCCCGCGCTTGTCGAAGATTTGCGAGCCGCTAATTGGCGTTTCATGATCAAGAAGCGCAAATCCGCCGTCGCGGCAAGAAACCTTCAGGCCCTGGCGCTCGCCGCCGCATGCGCCGCAGCGCCCGGCGCGGCGCTGGCCCGTTATGTCATCGACGACAGCCGAACGGTCATCGTCTCGGCGCCGCCGCAAGGCGTCTTTCCGCATCTGCGTGACTGCCCCACATGCTACAAGGGGCACGATTTTGGCCGCGGCTGCTTCCAGAACGTCTGGACCGGCTTCGAGCAGGTATGGACGAACGTTTGTATCTGAGGTTGGCAGTAGCGCGAGCCCCCTCGCGCCTGCACTTTTTCTCGGCGGCTCCGCCGGTTCAGCGCTTTGCTTTAGCCTTGGGCCGCGACTTTCCCCCGCGAAGGAGCCGATCCTGCGCCCCCTTCCCTTCCGTTTTCGCCTGTGCGGTTTCTCCGGCGCGCTCCTTGGCTTTCGTTTTGCGCAAAGTCGCCTCGTTGCGTTGCGGACTTTCTTGACGCTGGCGCCTGCCTCGCTCAGGGCGATCGCAACCGCCTGCCGGGGGTTCTTTACCGTGCCGCCGACGCCGCTCTGCAGCTCTCCATGCTTGTATTCATGCATAACGCGGTGGATCGTGTCCTTTTGACTTTCTGATTCCTTCGCCATAGCGCACTCCGCTGTTTGCGCACATGCTGTATGGATGCGCGCAACCTCATCTGGTGCGCGCGCGCCCGAGCGACAGGCTCGCCTGATGAGGTCGCGTGTGGCGCGTCCGCCGGATACGCGCTTTCCAGCGCTTCTTCGTGCGCTAAGTGTTGCCGCGACGGCCATGACGAAGGGGGGAAAATGCGTTCAACGCTTCAAAGACTTCTCGCGCTCGCCCCGTTCGCATGCGTGGGGCTCGCGCACGGCGCGCCGCAGACCCCTTCTTGCCCGAGCGAGGCCGCGGGGCTCGCCTTGCCCCCCGGCTTTTGTGCGACGATCTTCGCTGACCGACTGGGCCATGCGCGACATCTGACCGTTTCGGCGCAGGGCGTGGTGTATGTCAACACGTGGAGCGGCCGCTACTACGCAAACGCCAAACCCCCGTCCGGCGGCTTTCTCGTCGCGCTCAAGGACTCCACGGGCGCCGGCAAAGCGGACGTTATCGAGCGTTTCGGCCGGACCCCCGCGGACGGCGGCAAAGGGGGCACTGGCGTCGCGCTGTACGGCGGCGCGCTCTATGCGGAAGAAGGCGACAGCATCGTCCGGTATCGATTGGCCGCGGGCGAGGTCGCGCCCAAGGGCGAAAGCGACGTCATCGTCTCGGGCCTGCCGCTTTCGGGCGATCATCCCATGCATCCCTTCGTCATCGACGCGAAGGGAAACATCTACATGGACTCAGGTTCCGCGACGAACTCCTGCCAGGTCAAGAACCGCACGCGCGAATCCCCGGGGCTCGAGCCCTGCAAGGAGCTCGAAACGCGTGCAGGGATATGGCGCTACGCCGCAAATCAGACGGGCCAGACGTTCTCCCCCGCCGCGCGCTTCGCCACCGGCGTTCGAAATGGCGAGGGCTTCGCGATCGACGGCGACAGGGTCTTCGTCACCCAGCATGGGCGCGATCAGCTCTCCGAAAACTGGCCGAAACTTTACAAGCCCGAGCAAGGTCCGGAATTGCCCGCGGAAGAGTTGCTCGAACTCGACCACAACGCCGACTTTGGTTGGCCCGAATGCTATTACGACGGAGTCCAGAAGAAGCGCGTGCTCGCGCCCGAATATGGCGGCGACGGCGGTCGCAAGCAGGGCGTCTGCGCCGGGAAGAAAGCGCCGCTCGCAGCGTTCCCCGCCCATTGGGCGCCCAACGACCTTCTGCTCTATCACGGCGCCGGCTTTCCGGCCGCCTATGACGGGGGTTTTTTCATCGCCTTTCATGGTTCCTGGAATCGCGCCCCCCTTGCGCAAGGCGGCTACAATGTCGTCTTCCAGCCTGCAACGGGGGGCCAGCCGACGGGCGACTATGTCGTTTTCGCTGATGGCTTCGCCGGCGCCGCCAAGGAGCCGGGGGCGCCACGCATCGGCCATCGGGATTGGCGCTTGGGCCGGACGGGGCGCTTTATGTCGCCGACGACGTGAGCGGGCGCATCTGGCGCATCACGTTTCAGGGGGACGTCGCCAAAACAGGGGTCGTGGCGGCGAGGCCGCTCCCGAGCACGGCGCTGCGCGCGGGCGAGGCAGGTCCGCCGGAAGGCGTCGACCCGAACGCCGGCGCGTCGAATGGGCGCGCCTTGCCCACGCCGCCGGAGTCAACGGAGGCCGAAGTCGCGCTCGGCGCGCGCATTTTCAATGGCCAGGCAGGGAACGGGACCTGCGCCGGCTGCCATGGCGCGGATGGCGCGGGCTCGCCGCTTGGCCCCAGGCTCACCGGGGGGAAATGGCTTTGGGGCGACGGAAGCCTCGCGGCGATCCGGCGTATCGTCGTGCAAGGCGTTCCGGAGCCCAAGCAATATCGCAGTCCCATGCCGCCCAAAGGCGGCGCGCCGCTCGCCGATTCCGACGTCGCTGCGGTGGCTGCCTATGTCTGGGCGCTCGGCCAGAGCGGCCAAGGGGGAATGGGACAGGAAGGCATGAGTTAAGGAGGCCCGGGTCATGGGGCGGCGCCGCGCGACTGACGACCCGTCGCGCGGGGCGAGACATCGGCGAGCCTCTCCCGAACGTTGGCCAATGGCCTCATTCATGGTGTAATCCTGAGGTGGCGCACAGGAACTGGCGCGCAGGGGATTTCGGCATGTCCAAAGACAAGAGCGTACTCGTCTGCGGGATCGGGGACGAAGCCTCGGCAACCGCCCGCGGCCTATTCGCGGAAGGCTATGGCGTCGCCCTCTACCGTGCGACCGCGCCGTTCATGCTGCGTCGCCGGATGAGCTTCGCCGACGCCTGGTATGACGGCAATGCGCTCCTTGATGGCGTCGAAGCGCGCCGCGCCGACGTCAACGCGGAATTCCTGCTCGGGCTGCGCACGCGCGAATTCATTCCCCTGCTGCGCGGACGACTTTCCGACGCCATCGAAAATTGGCCGTGGGACGTCGTCGTCGCCACCTATGAGGATAGGGAGCCGGGGCCGACCTCATTGAGCAGTCTCGCCGACTTCACCATCGGATTGGGTCCCGGTTTCACGGCCGGAGAGGATTGCGATCTCGTCATTGAAACGAAAGGCCTCGACCCCGGCGCGATCATGCGAAAGGGCGACCAACGCAAATCCTCGCGCGCGCGTCTGGCCGACCACGCAAGCGCGGGATCGCTCATTCCTTCGCCCGCCGCCGGACTCTTTCGCGCAAATGTCTCGATCGGCGTACAGGTCGAGGTCGGCGCATTGCTCGGCTATGTCGACGATACAATCGTCGCCTCCCCCGTGGCAGGGCGGATTCTCGGCGTGGCTCGCAAGGAACAGGCTGTGATCGAAGGCGCGCCGATCGTTGAGATCGTCTCCTCGCCGACCGAACGCGTCTCTGGCGTGAGCGAGCGCAACAAGCTGATCGCGCGGGGCGTCGCCTTCGCAATCGAGATGGAAATGGAAGGCGTCAAACCCTTTTCCTTCGAGGATTGGCGCTAATACGCTTCTTACTCAATCAATTCGCAGATCGTCAGGCGGGAGTTCCCTCACCACGCCCGTGGCGCTCCTTCTCGATGCAGGCGCGCGCGTCCCGCGCCGCCGCCGCGCGATTGTCCTCATAAACACGCTGGCGTAAAGCGCCAATTCTTTCGCGCCGCGCACGCTGGCGTTCCGAAGGCAAGGCGCTCGCCCGGATGACATCGGCTGCAAGAAAACGGCGCGACAAGGCGCCGCTACATGTCACCGCGTGGCCGGCGTCGCCGTATCCTTTACGCATTTCTTGGTGAAGCTCGCGCGCGCGGCGCCGGCGAGCTTCTTTTCCGTGGCGGCGGCGTCGCAGGCGTTCGAGGCGGCGTCACGCTCGCACTTCTTCATGAAGCTGTTCAGGGCCGCGCCGGCAAGCTTTTTCTCCGTCGCGCGCGCAGCGCAATCTGGAGCCGCAGTCGCAGTCGTCGCGGGGGCCGGCGTCTGTGCGAGAGCGCCCGACGACGTGAGCGCGCCCCCCATCGCGGCCAAAGCAAACAGCAACTGTCGCATGTCTCTCTCCTCTCGACGGCTCCGCGCCGGACGAGAGGATTATGCCCTAGCAAGTTCTCACGCACACTTACTTTTTTAAAGCAACCCGGCGGCGCCCCGGCGCCGGAGACTGCTCTGGAGGCGAAGCGTCGAGAGCAGCCCGTCGTCCAGCGACCGCGTCAAAACCATTCCGCCAGTCGGTCGCGTATTTCGGCGAAGCTGCGCTTGGCCGCCAACGCCCGCGCCCGCTCGGCCACCAAAGCGGAAATTGTCGCGCCAACACGTGCTGGCCCGCCGTACCCACAGTCGCAAAGCAGCGCATGCGCCTCGCGCATCGAAAGGCCGAAAAAGGCGATGCCGTCGCCGATGCTGTCGCCCTTTAGCCCTTCGCGGCGGAAAATGGGATCGTTGTAGGCGAGCGCCAGCGGCGAGCCCGGCTGGCGAAGGCCGAGGCGCTCCGACCCTCGATAGCACTCGAGCGTCGTGAATAAACGGACCGGCGTCCCGTCGGCCTCCAGCAACCGCGACAACCGCGAAAGTCGACGCCGTCGTAGCGCCCATTTGGGACAATCCGCCGGCGAGACACGCGCAATCTCTGCGAGCTGGTTGATCGTGCGCTGTTTCATTTTCCACCCTCGTTCTTCAGGGATTGACGTCGACGAAACCCAGTCCGGCGTCGTTCGTTCCCCGGCGCGCGCAACAGGGTGGCGTCGCGCGCGCTCCGGCGTCAGGGCTGACGCCGGCGCTTCATTTTTGCCGCACCTTCTCCGCGACGCAGGCCTTCAACGCCTCTTCCTTGGCGTGATCGCCAAGGTTGCGCTTGCATTCCTTCCAGATGCGCCGAACGGTCAGTTGCGCCTGGAAGCAGCTCTTCAGAGCGGCCGCCTTGTCGCGTTCCTGCTGCCCGGAGGCGCGGTCCTGACAGCGCTGACGGATCCGGCGCGCCTCGAATTTTGACATGTTTTCGCTGCCGGCGGCCGTTCCCGCGACTTGCAATTCGCTTTCGTTCTGCCCGCCCGCCGGGGCGGCCGAGGCGAACGGACTGGCAAGGAGCATGGCGAGGAGGCTCGCAAGGAGCATCGCGACAGCCAAGGCTGCGACGCCAGCGCCGGCCCATTGTATTTCTTGATTGTTTCTGGGAGGTTCGCTCATAAAGCCTGTTGTGCCCTTATTCAGCCGTCCTGATGCAACACCATATCTTCAGCTCGAGGCCTTGCACTAAGCCCTCGCGCGCCTTAGCAACCAATCGTAACGCCACTGTGTTCGCAGAGCACGCGGAAAACTCGGTCGCGGCCTTAAAAAGTCTACGGAACAGCAAATGCGTTCAGCCGGCAGGTTCGACAAGAGATGAACGACGCCCCCGTGACCCTTGCGCTCAATTCGTCCGCCGCCGTCGACGATCTCAGTTCTTTCGCTTTTCTGCGCGGCGATCTGTCGCCAGATTTAATTCGCGACGAGCTGCTGTGCGACATTTTTGCGGCGACGGCGAAGATGAGCCCGCAGGCCATCGCGCTAAAGAACTTGGATCAGAGCATAAGTTACGAAGAACTGGACCGGCGCTCGGACGCCCTCAAGCGCGGCCTGTTGACATATGGCGCGGGCCCGGGCGACGTCATCGGCCTGTGGATGGCGCGCGGGATCGATCTTCTTTGCGCCCAGCTCGCGATCGCAAAAACCGGCGCGGCCTGGCTGCCTTTCGACGCCGACGCGCCAGTCGACCGCATTGCGGATTGTCTGTCCGACGCCGAAGCGCGACTGCTGCTCGTCTCGTCGGCATTTTTGCCGAAAGCGGCGTCGATTTCAGCAACGCGCGTCATTGTCGACTCGGAAACGTCGATTGATGAAGCGACGCCCCTGCCGAGCGCGCGGGAGCTTGGCGCGACGGCGGAGCATCCCGCCTACATCATCTACACATCCGGGTCGACTGGCAGGCCCAAGGGGACAATCCTCACCAACCGGAACATCTGCCACTATCTTCGCGCCGCCAACGAAATCTACCGCATTTCCGCCTCGGACGTGACCTTTCAGGGCGCGTCCCTGGCTTTCGATTTGTCGATGGAGGAAATCTGGATCGCCTATCTCGTCGGCGCGACGCTCTTTGTCGCCGGCGCCGATCTCGTGGGCGATCCAGAACGATTGCCGCAGGTGCTGGAGGCGGCGGGCGTCACGGTGTTCGACACGGTTCCGACGCTGCTGAACGCCTTGCCGCGCGACGTTGCGACGCTGAAAACGATCATCCTCGGAGGAGAGGCCTGCCCGCCGAGCGTGGCGGAACGTTGGACGCGCGACGGCCGCGTCATTTTCAACAGCTACGGCCCCACGGAGACGACAGTCGTCGCGACGATTGCGGAAGTGAGGCCCGGCGCGCCGGTCTCGATCGGCAGGCCGATTCCCAATTACACCTGCTACGTCGTCAATGAGGCTCTTGAACTCGTCGCACCCGGCGTGGAAGGCGAATTGTTGATTGGCGGCCCCGGCGTCGGCAAGGGTTATCTGAAGCGCGACGAGCTCACCGCGGCAAAGTTCATCGCGAACCCGTTTTCGTTCGGGGGGCTCGACCCGGCGCTCTATCGTTCCGGCGACGCGGTCGCCCTGAACGACGCCGGCGAACTCGATTTCCGCGGCCGCATTGACGACCAGATAAAGATACGCGGATTTCGGGTGGAGCTCGGGGAAATCGAAGCGGTTCTTCATCGACAGGACAATGTGCGTCAGGCCGCCGTCGTTCTGCGCAATGACGATGGTCTTGACGCGTTGATCGCCTTCATCGTGCCCGACGGGCCCATGCCCGAGGCGGGCGTGCTCCGCGCGGCGCTTCGCAAAGTCTTGCCCAGCTACATGACGCCCGCGCATTATCAGGCGATCGATGCGCTGCCGACCCTGCCTTCGGGAAAGGTCGATCGCAAATCGTTGCAGCGTGTCGAGCTCTCGCCGCGCGTCGCCGAATCGATCGCTGTGGAAACGCCTGACGACGCGACGCAGGCGCAGCTCCTCGCCGCCGCCCGAACCACTCTGGCGACGTCCGACATCCCGCTGGATGCCGACTTCTTCACGGAGCTTGGCGGCCATTCCCTTCTCGCGGCGCGATATGTCTCGCTCTTGCGCGAGACGAAACGCTTCGCCGCCGTCACGCTGCAAGACCTTTACGCCTGCCGAACAATTCGGGCGCTGGCGGCGCGCATCGACGAAACCGCCGGCCCGGACTCCTCGCGCGATCTGACTTTCGAACCGCCGCCCGCGTGGAAACGCTTCCTTTGCGGCGCGGCGCAACTCGCCGCACTGCCGTTCCTCATGGCTGTCTCGACGGCCCAATGGCTGAGCGTCTTCATTTCCTACACGCTGATCACGCCCGCGCACGCCAGCTTTCTCGAAGAAGCGCTAACGCTCCTTGGCATTTTGATCTGCGTGAATATCGGCGCCCTGATCATTTCAGTCGGCGGCAAATGGCTTGTCCTCGGCCGAACCCGGCCAGGCCGCTACCCGTTGTGGGGGTTCTACTTCTTTCGTTGGTGGCTCGCGCAGCGCCTGCTCGGCCTGACCAATGCGCGCCTGCTCCAGGGCTCTCCCTTGATGGCGCTCTATTTTTCAGCGCTCGGAGCCAGGATCGGCAAGGACGCGCAGATCAGCGACGTCGAAGTCGGCGCCATTGATCTCGTCGCCATCGGCGAGGGCGCCTCGCTGGGATCGAAGCTCAAGCTCGCCAACGCCCGCGTCGAAGGAAACACGCTCGTCATCGGGGAGATCCACATCGGCGCCGACGCCTATGTCGGCACCGGCTGCGTGATCGAAGAAAATGTGGTGATCGGGGATGGCGCCGCGCTCGAGGATCTGACCTCTCTGCCCAGTGGCGCGCGCGTCGGCGCATTGGAGATTTGGGATGGTTCGCCGGGAAAGAGCCGGGGAAAGGTCGACCTGGCGGAGCTCGATCCTCCCGCTCAGCCGACGCCAAGGGAACGCGCCTTGACGCTTCTCGTATCGACGCTCCTCGTCACGCTCATGCCCGTACTCGGCCTCCTGCCCATTTTCCCCGCGTTCTGGGCCTTCGACAGGATCGAAGCCTCCATGGAGCTCGCCGAGTCCCAATACTACCTGTATCTTGCGGCGATCCCCGTCTTCGCTTGGCCGACCGCTTTCGTGCTCGTCCTTGCGACAATCGCCCTGATCGTCACCTTTCGCTGGCTCATGCTGCCGCGCGTGACGGACGGAGTTCTATTCCGTCTGGTCTGCGGTCTATATGCGAAAATGGGCCGTATCCCTTGCAACTGAGGTGGCGCTCGAAACGCTCTCGACGCTTTACAGCACGCTGTACATGCGGACCTGGTACCGCCTGATGGGCGCCCGCATCGGCAAAGGCTCTGAAATCGCGACCAATCTCGCCGGACGCTATGACCTCATCGAAATCGGCGAAAACTGCTTCGTCGCCGACGAAGTCGCGCTCGGCGACGAAGATATCCGCCGCGGCTGGATGCGCCTGAAGGCCGTTACGACCGGCGACAGGGTCTTCATTGGCAATGACGCGGTGGTGCCGCCGGGCGCGGAGCTGCCGTCCAACTCGCTGATTGGCGTCAAATCGAAGCCCCCGACGCAAACGCCGGTCCAAAACGGGGACACCTGGTTTGGCTCCCCGCCCATCCGCATGCCCGCGCGCCAAAAAGTCGACGCGGGCGGAACGGCGCTGACCTTCAACCCCACCGGACTGCGCCGCCTGGGCCGCGCCGCATATGAAGCGCTGAATATTTCCCTGCCGTCCATGCTCTACATCACGCTCGGAAGCTGGGCGGTGGAAAGCTTCGGCCAGACGCTCCTCACCGGAGAATATTGGAGCTTCCTCGCGCTTTTCGTCCTGGATTTCGACCTTGATCGCGCTTGCGATCATGCTCGTCGCCGTCACCGTCAAATGGACGACCATGGGACGCTACACGGCGCAGGTGCGCCCCATGTGGTCGTTCTGGGCCATTCGCAATGAGACGAGCACCGTCCTTTACTGGGGCATGACGGGGCGCGTCCTGCTCGACTATTTGCGCGGTACGCCTTATCTGCCGTGGGTTTTGCGTCTTTTTGGCGCGAAATTCGGCAAAGGCGTTTTCATGGACATGACCGATTTGACGGAATTCGATTGCGTGAGCGTGGGCGACTATTGCGCGCTGAACATGGGAAGCGCCTTGCAAACGCATCTTTACGAGGATCGGCTCATGAAGATCGGACGCATTGACATCGGCCAGGGCGTCACCATCGGCGCTGGATCGACCGTCCTCTATGACACAGCCGTCGGCGCTTTCGCGCGGCTCGGTCCGCTCACGGTGGTGATGAAGGGCGAGACGATTCCCGCCTGCTCCGAATGGGTCGGCGCGCCCGCTGAACGCGCGCAGGTGCGATAAATCGCACTTACTCGAAAGTTTCCAGGACGATTGCGGCCGCGGCTTGGAAAGCCAGCAAAATGTCGCAGGAATCGACAACCATCTGCGGCCAGGCGGCAGAGGCCCCCTGGGAGAGCAGCAACGTTCCGACGCCCGCGAGGCCCAGAAAGGCAGAATTGCGCGCCGAATACCAGGTCGCGCGCATCAGCGGATCGTCACAGGCGCTGAACCTGTAAAGCAGGGCGGCCTCGACGCAGGCCCCCGCCGCGACGATCGTCGCCGGAAAGGGGGCGCTCTCCGCCAGCATTTGCGTATGCGGGGCGACCGCGCGCCAGAGCTCATAGAGACCCTGGCAGCCGGCAAGGCTGAGCGTCGCCGCGAGCATCAGTGTCGCCGTCCGCTCGACGAGCCGGCCACGCCCGAAAGAAAAGGCCGCCAGACCATAAATGGCCGCGTCGTAAGCCCAGACGCAGACATCTTCGAGATAGTCGGCGGAGAGGCTGAAACCGCGATAGGCCAGCGTGAGAACGCCGAGTACGATCGCGACGATCGAGATGAGCCACAATGTGCTGATAAAGCGCCGCGCGTCCGCGGCAGCGCGCAGGGTCCCGCCCCGATCGAAGTCGGCGGCCAGCATCGGTGATGGTTGTATCACGCCCAGCTCTCCTCAGTTGAGTGGCCAAAACGCGGTCGGCAGCTCCACCCCCTCGGACATGCGACGCATATGCCCCGCGGTCCTTCCCGCTCCCGACCAAGGGAGCAGGACGCAACATGTTGCACCAACTTATTTAAGCAAGCTAGAGGCCAATTTTTAGTTACCGACCCTTTCACGGTGCGAGAGACGGCCGGTCTGTTGCAAGAAAGCAACAGCTGCACGGAAATTGCAAAAATCGGTCGATCGTTAAGAGATTGCTTCTTAATTCGCGTCAAAGTCGCGCTGTCACGCGAAGGGATCTTCCCGTTGCGTCCGTTTTGTAAGCACACTGAGTAAAGGTTCGGGTCATGAAAAAGGTTCTTCTGTTGGCAGCTGCTTCCCTAGCAGCGCTGAGCGTCGGCTCCGCCTTCGCGGCCGACCTCCCCTCGCGCAAGGCGCCTCCGGTCTATGTGCCGCCGCCGCCTCCGCCCCCGCTGTGGACCGGCTTTTACGTCGGCGTGAACATTGGCGGCGGCTGGTCGGCCAACACGATCAACCCCAACAGCACGGCGCTCTATGTGAGCCCCGCGACCGGCAATCTCTATGCGCTGCCGGGCAGCAACAGCGGCGGCAGCAACGCCGGCGGCGTGATCGGCGGCGGCCAGGTCGGCTACAACTATCAGTTCGGCAATTCCTTCCTGGTCGGCGTCGAGACCGACTTCCAGGGCGCCAGCCTGCGCTCGGGCGGCAACACGAACTATGCGCTGTATCCCGATCCGCTCGTCCCGGGCGGTTACCTCAACCCGTTGTCGCCCTCGGGCAACCCGGGCTTTGGGCTGAACTGGTTCGGCACGGTCCGCGGCCGTCTCGGCTTCCTGATCACGCCGACCATCCTGCTCTACGGCACGGGCGGCTTCGCTTATGGCGGCGTCTCGGGCGGCTACTCCAACTTCAGCAACACGCGCACCGGCTGGACCGCCGGCGGCGGCGCCGAGTGGCTGTTCCTGCCGAACTGGTCGGCCAAGGTCGAGTATCTCTACACCGACCTCAGCAGCGGCGGCACGACCGGGACCTTCGGCTACAACTACGGCTATCACTCGCATCCGCAGTTCAACATTGTTCGCGCCGGCGTCAACTATCACTTCAACTGGGGTTCCCCGGCTCCGACCCTGGCGAAATACTGATAAGCGGCGACCTCGCGTCGCAAAAGAGAAAGAGCCCGGCCTTGCGGCCGGGCTTTTTTGTCAATGTTGGCGCGGGCGATACGACGACGCCCACGGCAAACGACCAACGTCCGTGAGCGCTTTCTCCTGGTCCGAAAGAAAAACGATGAGGCGCAAACCATCGGTGAAATAGGGATCGCCGGTCAAATTCGTCCGTGGCGCAGCGATGGCGGCCTCCCCGACCCCTTCGACGAAACCGAAGCGGCTGACGAACCCCGACATGAGAAGGTCCTGAAGAAGATAGCTGCGATCGAAGTCGACGTCGGGTCCGATTTTATGCGTGGTGAGGTTCCACGTGTCATCGGTGAGACGAACGCCGATATCGCGACTGACCTGGCCGATCCAGATCCGGCGCGAGTCGATTTTTTCAGGCGTCAGCCACAGACGCAGATGCACTCTCTCGTTGATCGTCGATCGGGCTTTTTGAAGCGCGAAGTCCTCGCGCCGGCCGAACAGATAGAGCGGGCTGACCGGCGAGGTCAGATAGGGGTCTTGAAACACGAAGGCCCATGCCGTTTCCAGGACGCTACGCATGTCGAGCGTTTGCGAGAGATGCCAGCCGCGTGACACAAATGCGGCGATGGGATCGCGCTTGCTCTCGACGACGACCAGATTGAGAGGATCGCCAAAGCGCTTCCCCGAGGCGTCGGTCGTGCAGCAGGGATAGTCTTTCAGCTTCGTTCTCAGAGCGTCGAGTCCGACATCCTCCACCCGGTCGGCCGAATATAAATTTTCGGCGCCGATACGCTCGCCAAGGAAATCCGCGCCGGGCACATGCAAGACGAAATCGAATGTGTCGGCCCGGCCCGCGCCCGCGACAAGGACGCGGACATATTTCACGCCCGCGTCGAGAACGGAATAGACAAAGCCGCTTGTCCGCGCATGAGGCGGCAGCAAGGACGGCATTTGGCGGTTCAGAAAATAGGCGTCACGCGCAACATTCTCCTTGGGCGAAAAGGCGCCGTGAAACCGGTAGGAAACTTCATAAGGCGAATAATAGGCGGGATCGGTCGCGACCGGGAGATAATACAGCGGCTCGTCGGTGTCGTTCTGAATTGAAAGCCAGAGCGGCTGGATATTATCGCGCGCCAGATTTTCGCCGAAACTCCGCCGGCTTTCTTCAGGGCCCAGCGCGCTGGCGCTCACCGTCAAGCCTGACGCGGCCTTCTGCTGCGCTCTCGAGATGAACACGCCGTCCTCGCCCGGGTCAGGCCGGAAGCGCCGCGCGGAAAAAATCGATATGAGCAATGCGCCCGCGAGGCCGAAAACAGCGAGGAATTTGAGAAAGCGGCGCGCACGCATCCTGGATTGATCCTTTGTGGGGTGTTTGAAAAAAAATGCGGTCGGCGCGGGCCGATCAATCCATGCCCCTATCTGGCGCGCGCGTCCCACTGCGCGGCGGCGGGCGAGGTGAAATTCAATTCCCAATTGAAGGCGCTCAGAAGATTGACGCCGAGGATCAACGGGGCCCGGCTGCCGAGCGCCTCCCGGAGAACGCCGAAATCATAGACGAGCGCATAGACCCCCCGCAGAATGCGTCCCTCCCCCAGATCGACCTCTTTGATCCTGTAGAGTTTGGGAGAGAAGCTTCTGCCGCTGGCTTCGCTCGCTTTGAGCTTCCCCTTCACGGGCGTGAAAAGCTTCTTGTGCTTGTCGACGAACTGTCGATCGACGGCGCAAACTTCCGCGCCCGTATCGAAGAGACCGACAACGGACGTATCGCCAAGACGCAGGTCGACGCCGACCAGACGCTGTTCGGGACCGAGCGGGATGAAGGCCTTGGCGCGCGCATCGGGCGCGGGTGGCGAAAAGACCATGTCGCTTCGCCCAAAGTCCAACGTGAAATGCGCGCCTTTGAAGAAATCGAGCCCAAGGAGATCCTCGCCGTCGCCCGTCAGACATCTTGAGAGCTCGTAGGCGCTTCGGGCCACGCCCGCGCCCGTCGAGGCTTTCAGCTCGATATTGCGCGCCGACACGGTCTCACAGCGCGTCGTCCGCCCCGACGCGCCGGTCGAATCGGACTGGCCGAGCACTGGTAAATCCTTGTTCCAGGGCGCGAGCCTAATCCGCGTCGTGGATGCGCCGGTGTCAAGTCGCATCGCCCCCAACATGTTGGCGATGCGCACCGGCAGGTAGATACGGCCGCCGCCATATTGGCCCCGCGTCAGGGTCATAGGGACAACCGAATCGACGTCGGCGGCGTCGGCCTCCGCCGCGCCAAGAATCAGCGCGAGGCAAAGCCGCGCCAGGTAACGCGCAATATTCATCTGCAATGTCCGAACGAGCGCAGGCTCCGCGACTATAATCGCGCCCCCCGCACGCTGTCCAACGCCCCCGGGACGCGCGAGCGCGCGCCGCGACGCTCCTTTTGTGAAGACAAGCGCCGTGCGTGGGGCGGAGCTCGCTCGCGCCAGGACGCCTAGTGGACGGTCAAAAAGCCCTGCTCGACAAAGATTGCTTTTGCTTCCTTGCCTTTGAAAAAGGCGAGCAGCTTCGCGGCGCCGTCAGTCTTGGCCGCCGACGTCAAGGCGACGGGATAAACGATCGGCGGATGCGAACTTGCCGGAAATGTCGCGACGATCTTGACCTTCGGGTCCGATTTGGCGTCGGTCGTATAAACAATTCCCAACGGCGCCTCTTCCCGCGAGACGAAGGTGAGCGCGGTTCGCACATTGTCCGTGAATGCGAAATTTGGCTCGGCCAGCGCCCATAGGCCGAGCTTCTCGAGAGCCGCCTTCGCATATTTGCCGACGGGAACCGATGCCGGGTCGCCCGTCGCGATTTTCCCCGAGCCGATCGCCGCCGCGAAAGCCTCCTTCGTAAAGGGAAGTTTTTCGAGCTTCGAGGATCTCGGCGCGACCACGACGAGCGAATTGCCGAGCAGGTTCGTACGGCTTTCGGGCTGAATGAGATTCTTGCCGGCGAGATAGTCCATCGACGCCTCGTCAGCGGAGACGAAGACCTCGGCCGGCGCGCCGGAGTCGATCTGCTTGGCGAGCGCCATGGATCCCGCGTAGCTGATCCTGAGCTCCACGCCCGTCTTGGCCTTGTACGCCGCAGCAACCGCGTCCAGCGCGTTCTTGAGGCTGGCCGCCGCAAAAACGGTGATGGATTTAGCCTCCGCGGTCTGTTCTGACGCCGCCTTCGGAGCTTCGGCGCGCGCGGAGGCGCCCGGAAGGGCGAACGCAAACGCCATTAAAACGCTGAACAATCTGATCATCCCATCCCCCCGGGCGCCTTCTGCGTGATAAAGTGCTTATTTATGTATAATTTCCGATCACCGGGCTGTCACGACCAATTTTCGCGCATTAATGACATACAATACGGGCAATTCGCGTCAATAACCGCCGCTTCACCCGGCGCATGCGGTTGAAATATATACGCGCCCTTTCTTTAGGCTGGCGGCTATGCAAATTTTACGGGAGGATCGGAAAGAAAGGCAGGTCGTATGACCGATTACTTCACCACGCGCGAACTCGCGGCGCTGCTGCGCGTGAAGGAGCGAAAGATCTACGACCTTGTCTCCGAAAAGGCGCTCCCGGTACGCCGCGTCACGGGCAAACTGCTGTTTCCCAAGAAGGACATCGAAGATTGGATCGCCGCCAGCGACCGCCGGCAGGCGATCGCCGGAAGGCCCGCGCCGCGTTCCCTGCCGCTCGTCATGGCCGGCGGCCACGACCCGCTTCTCGAATGGGCGCTCCGCGAGTCGCGCTGCGGCGTCGCCGCTCTGCTGGATGGGGCGCTCGACGGGCTCAGCCGAATGAAAGCGCGCGATTGCCTCGCGGCGGGTCTTCATATCCCCGACAACGTGGACGACGCGTGGAATGTCGCGGCGGTGACGGGCGCGCTCGGCGAGGAAGCGGTCGTTCTCATCGAATGGTCGAAGCGCACGCGCGGACTGATGTATGGGCAGGGAGTAAGGCGCGCGATCACGTCGCTAAAGGACATCGGCGAGCTGCGCTTTCAATCGCGACAGCCTGAGGCGGGCAGCGAACTGGTGCTCGAAAGGCTCCTCGCCAAAGAAGGATTGCGAAAGTCCGACCTTAACGCGGTCGCCGCCGTCGAACGCTCCGAAACCGATCTGGCAATCGCCATCGCCGCGGACCGCGCCGACGTCGGCCTCGGGATCGAGGCCTCGGCGAAGCAGTTCAACCTTCGGTTTACGCCGCTCGTCGTCGAGCGGTTCGATCTGCTCGTGTGGCGCAGGGAATATTTTGACCCGCCATTTCAAAAGTTCGTCGACTTCTGTGCGAGCGCGACGTTTCGCGAACGCGCGCAGGCTTTCGGCGGTTATGATTTCTCTGGATTGGGGACGGTGCGATTCAACGGCCCCTGACCCCCGTCACGGGGGCTTTTCACCCCCTGGCTCAATGCAGGGACGACGCCGTCGTCAGCGCAACGCCGCCGGCGCCGCGCAAGCCGTCGAGGCAGCGGCTGATGTTGAGGAGCGCTTTAGGACGCAGCGCGCGCGTCGTTTCGCGGCGGCGGAAAAGCTTCTCCTGCTGGGTCATCAAGTTTTCCAGGAAAGCCATCTGCCCGCGGTTGAAGATATTGTCGGGAACGAGCGCGAACTCGGAGCGGATGGCTTCGTAATTACGCGCGAACTCGTCCCAGGTCACAGCAAGCGGCGCGAGATCGAGATCGACGAACAGATCCAGATCCTGCGCAAATCCCTCATATCGCTCGCGGCTGGCTTTCGCGGCGAGATGGTCGGCGCTCGCCATGATCAATTCCTGCACCGCCTCGGCGTCGGCCTTTTTCAAGAGCGTGTAGCGCCTGAACATCTCCGCGCTTTCTTTCACATTGTCGCAATCGGCGCGTCGGCTTTGGTCGGCGCCGACGGTTTGATAGACCACATCGTGCCAGAAAATCGCAGTTGCGATGAGATCGGGCCGCGCGGCGAGCGCAAAAAACCGATCGAGGGCCCCAAGCAGAGCGGCAATATGCGCCCAACTGTGATAGGCGCGCCCGGGAGCGCCATAAGATGCGTCGAGGAATTCCCAGGCCGACGGCTTGTGCTTCGGCTCGATCGAAACCCAGTATTGACGCTTGATTTCTTCTGCGGTCATACCGCTAACATCCCGACCAAACCTTACGGATGTCTTTCCGGCGCAAGCGACGCGAAATGGCGTGCTGGAATAAAAGTGAATTTTTCCGGAATTTTAACCCTGCGATCGCCTCCCCTCTTGCATCCGGCGCCGTGCAGATCCCCCCGGAGACTTACGCCTCCGGCTCGAGGCCGTTCAGCGAACGGACGGTTTGCGCGGCAATGCCGACCAGTTCGCCCAGTTCATCCGCCGTCACCATGTCGCCGATTCCGACAATGGCGATCCCCTTGCAGATTTCGACAATGGCGAAGGTTCCGTTTTGCCGCGCCTTACGGGCCAACGCGTCAAGCAGATATCCGGCGCGTTGCCGCGCTGGTCCCCTGTCCGCGGTTTTGTTTAAGGCCAGATGCATGGCTCATCCTTTCGCCCGGCAGTCTCCCGCCTGAAAGCGCTCGCAATGCGGCCGTGACGTGGCGAAAGCGCGAGTCCGGGGAAGCAGGCCAAGCGTGAACGAGACGTCACGGGAAGCCCCCCGTGGCGCTCGTTCGGGAACTGGCGGCGGGGCGGAGCGTTCAGCCGCAGTGAGCGCCGTATGGCGACACGCCGGGGTTTTGCGTTCTGGCGCCTTAGCCGGTCCGCGCCAATTCGGTTCGAGGATGAATTTCTGCTGAAGGCGACACATGCTACCCGGCGCATCGACCCTCGACCAATTGACCAAGCCGGACGCCTTTCTTTGGTCGGTCGGCATCGAGGACACGTTCATCACCGCGCCACACCCGCGCACCGGTCGCACGCTCGACGAATATGAGCTGACGGGCCACTACGACAAATGGCGCGACGATCTGGAGCTGATAGCGGGACTTGGCGTGCCCTGCGCGCGCTACGGCGTCCCCTGGAGCCGTGTGCAGCCGGCGCCTAACGTATGGGATTGGGGCTTTGTCGACGCCGCGCTCGGGCGAATGCTTGAATTGAAGATCGATCCCATCGTGGACCTTGTGCATTACGGCCTGCCGCCATGGATCGAGCGCGCTTTTCTGCATCCGGACTATCCGCGCTTTGTCGCGGAATACGCCTTTCGCCTTACGGATCGGTTCCGTGGCAGATTGAAATGGGTGACGCCGCTGAACGAGCCCCGCATCACCGCGTGGTATTGCGGACGCCTGGGCTGGTGGCCGCCGCATGAACGCAGTTGGCGGGGCTTTGTCGCCGTCATGCTCGCGATTTGTCGCGGCGTTGTCGAGACGGTGCGCGCGCTGCGCGAGGTCGACCGTGAGATCGTGCCATTTCATGTCGACGCGACGGACCTGTTCGAAACGGCTGACCCCACGCTTTCCGCCGAGTCGGCGCGCCGTCAGCAGCTCGTCTTTCTTGCGCTTGATCTTATCAGTGGGCGGGTTGACGATGCGCATGCGCTGAGGGGTTGGCTCATCGACCATGGCGCGCGCGAAGCGCTTCTGACGTCTTTTCTCGACGATCCGCTCGAATTGCCGATTATTGGCGTGAACCTCTATCCGATCTTTACGAAGAAGCGCATTTTTCGGGACGCGGCCGGCCGGCTGCGGGTCCAGATGCCTCACGCTTCCGCTGCGCTCGTCGAGGCGATCGGGCGCATGTATTTCGAGCGCTACGGCGCGCCGCTGATGATTTCGGAGACGGCTGACAGGGGCCCGATCCCGCGCCGCATGGCGTGGATGCGGCAATCGGTAGAGGCCGTGCGGCGCCTGCGACGCGACGGCGTTCCGCTCGTCGGCTATACGTGGTGGCCGATGTTCGCTTTGGTGACATGGGCCTATCGGCAAGGCGCACGGCCGTTGCAGGCTTATCTCTCACAGATGGGCCTTTGGGACCTCGATCCGAATGCCGCCGGCGCCCTCGCGCGCATCGAGACGCCCTTGGTTGCGGCCTATCGCGGCCTGGTCGCGGCGGGGGACGCGTCGGTCGGTCGCCTCGACGAGAGTCGCCTGCCTCGCTTGCACTCTGGCTAGCGCGCCCCTTTTACTTCGTGTCTTGTCGCGAGACGTAAGCGGAGGATCAGCATGTTCCGCAGCTTCTTCCTGGCCGGGTTCGAAGGGTCGACGGGCGTCAATCGTCACGGGCAATGGTTCGATCACGTCGTCGCGACCGGCCATGACGCGCACGTCGAGAGAGACTTTCGTGATGTTGCCGCTTTTGGTCTGCACGGGGCCCGTGAAGCGGTGAGGTGGCCGCTCGTCGACAACCGGGGCTGTCATGACTTCTCGAGTTTGAAGCCTTTCATCGAGGCTGCAAAGCGCAACCATGTCGGCGTCGTGTGGGATCTCTTCCATTACGGCTTTCCGCGCGACATCGACATCTGGTCGGGCGCGTTCGTGCGCCGTTTCGCCGATTACTGCTACGCCACCGCGCGGTACATCTCCTCGCGCATGGACGGGCCCTATGCCTTCACGCCGGTGAACGAGCCTTCCTTCATGGCCTATGCGGCAGGCGAAAAGGGGTTGTTCGCCCCGCACGGAACCGGGCGCGGCTTCGAGCTCAAGGTCATCCTCGCCCGCGCGGCGATCGCCGCGATCAACGCGATCCGCGCCGCATGTCCTGGAGCGCGCTTTGTCAACGCCGATCCGCTTTGCCGCGTCGTCGCCCCGACGCAAAGGCCCGATCTGGCCCATGACGTTCGCGATTTCAACGAACGGCTCGTCTTTCAATCCTGGGACATGCTCTGCGGGCGGCTGCATCCGGAGCTGGGGGGGAGCCCGGCGCATCTCGATATCGTCGGGATAAACTATTACTGGACCAACCAATGGGAACTTTGCGCCGCCGCGACGGAGGACGGGGTCGCGCCGCCGCTCGCGGACGACGATCCGCGCCGCGCCCCGTTGTCCGACCTCGTGCGGTCGGTCTACAGGCGCTATCGCCGTGAGGTCATGATCACCGAAACAAGCCACATTGGCGACAAACGCGGCCCCTGGCTGCGAGAGGTCCTGTGCTGCTCCGAGGAGCTTCTCGGGGAAGGCCTGCCCCTTCGCGGCGTCTGCCTCTATCCGATCCTCGGCATGCCCGAATGGCACGACAGGGAGGTTTGGACGCCGATGGGTCTTTGGGACCCGCAACAGCACAAAAACCCGGGCGCCGGCCGCGTTCTCTGCCAGCCGATGGCCGACGCGCTTCAATCACGTGAGAGGGTTGAAGCCATGTATCGGGCCGCGATCACGAGCGACACGGCAAGGCCCGCTTCTTTCCCGTCCCGTCGCGTGGTCGGGCACAGTCGGGCGTCCGTGGGGTGACGCCCTTTTTAATCGGGCCAAGCACGTTATTGGGCCAAGCACGCTTGCCGGGGCTTCACGGAATGCCACGGGCAGCGACTGCGACAAAGAAAGCCGGCTGGGCGCCGCGATGTTGTCCTCACGCGTGCTTTTCTGTCGCTCAGCTTGAAACAGCAGGCGGCGATGTGAGTTTCCCCCTCAATGCCGACCACCTTCGGTGAGAGTCGGCGGATTTGGCTACCCAGGAGGGTAGGATGAATAGGGCACGAACGAATATTCTTGCGATGACGGCCATCGTCATGGCGAGCACTGCAGGCCCCATGAGCGATGCGCAAGCCCATACCTATTATCGGACGCATTGCTGGCGTCAGGCCGTCAATCATCACCACTGGCGCTATGGATTCGCGCGGCGAATGAACTATGCCTATGCGCGTCCTGCGGTCTATGGCTACGCGCCGGCGGCGTCGACTTGGGGCTACGCCGCTCCCGCGGCGTCGACTTGGGGCTACGCCGCGCCCGCGGCGTCGACTTGGGGCTACGGCGGAGGCTGCGGCTGTCCCGGCGCTTATGGATATGGCGGCAATACCGGCCTGTTTGGCGGAGGGGGCCTGTTGGGCCTCGGGCTTGGCTTCCTCTAACGGCTGAATTTAGGCCCCCACGTCTTCTGCGACGTGGGGGCGACCTGCCTCTGCACAGCGACCTCAAGGCGCGAGGGCAAGGCGCGAGGGCGTGGGCAAGCGGTAGGGTTAATGTGAGCTTGCCATTCCCCAACTGACGCGCGACGCCTACATTCATTTGTCAATCGACGGCGCTTTGGGGAGTGCTTTCCCATGTCGGAGCATTTGTTGGCACTCGTTGGCTTGGTCGTTGGCACGATCGTGATACTACGTGTGATGCTGAGCGCGGGTCCGTGAGCACGCGCCGCGCTCCTCAGTCGTTGGATAAGCGGTCTCGTTCAAGCTTGTCTTGTTCAGCCATGGCGGCGGAGATTCGCCACGGCCACAAACTTATCGCGCGCGTCGCAACCGCGTCAGCGTAGCCGAATTCAGAACCGAACGCGGCTATGAAGCAGCGAGATGAATGTCCGCTAACGCCGCCGCTGCGCTGAATCACCCCGCTGGATTGATCCGAGCGGCGTCCCCGCGCTAATACCTTTAGCGACCTCGGTCGTGCGCGCCGTGATTTCCCGGCACGGAAGACGACCGCTCCGATGCGCCTCCTCTGATTGAGATTTGGCGGCAAATTTTTGGAGCATTTATATGCAAGGAAACCACACGCCCTCGATCGACGCCCGCTACTGGGCCGCAATTACTCTCGCCAGCGTTTTCGGCACCAACCTCGGCGATCTCTACGCCCATGAGAGCGGGTTCGGACTGCTGCGCGGCCTGCCGCTTTTGATCCTGCTTTTCGCTCTGGTCTGCATCGCGGAACGGTTCGATCGACGCGCGCACGAGGCTTATTTCTGGGCGGCGATCATAATTTTGCGCACCGGCGCCACAAATATCGCAGACTATCTGACGTGGCGCCTGCATGTCGACGGCGGCCTGCTCAGTGTCGGCCTGGGCGTTGCGCTGGCGGCTCTGGCCTATTACGCGCTACGACGCAATGATGGCGCGCGCGCCCTCGCCGTTGCGCCGAAGACGGATGCGCTCTATTGGACGGCGATGCTCACCGCCGGCGTGTTCGGGACGGCGCTCGGCGATTATTTCGAAAATCTTGTGGGCAAAGGCCCCGCCGCCATCGGCCTTTCACTCGCATTGGCGCTGGCGCTGCTGATCTACAAGCACAGCCGCGTCTCGCCGATCGCCCGCTATTGGCTGGTCGTCGGCGTCGCGCGCACGACGGGAACGGCCATCGGCGACTGGCTCGCGGAAAGCTCAAGGCTGAACATTGGCCTCGAGCTCAGCACGCTGTTGACCGGCCTCGCCTTTGTCGGCGTTGTCGTTTTCTGGCGCCGACGCCGCGCGGTCGTGGCGGCCGCGGTTTGAAAGCATGAGCGGGCCGGCGGCGGAGCCGGCGCCTGAGGAGGGTCGGCGCCATTGTTCCCCCGGTGCACGCGCGCAAAACGGGGCGCCCGGCGATCGCGCAAAATTTTTCTCGACAGGCGAGCGGGCAGAGGCGAAAGTCCGGCGCCGCGAGAGATAGCCGCCGCCACCATTCGACGGATGATTGCATGAATTTGCCGGATCCGCTTTGCTCGCGCGAACAGCGCCGATCGAACGCCGCGCGCGAGCGCCTCGCCGACGTCAGAACTTTCCTCCAGGACCATCTGGTTGGCGCGGACGCCCTCGTCGAGCGGCTGCTTATCGGGCTGCTGGCTGACGGGCATATTCTCATCGAGGGCGCGCCGGGCCTCGCCAAGACACGCGCGGTAAAGCTGCTCGCGCGCGCGCTCGATCTCTGCTTTCGCGCGCATCCAATGCACGCCCGATCTCATGCCGGCCGACATCACCGGCACGTCAATCTGGCGGCAGGATCGCGGCGTATTCGAATTCGCGGCGGGGCCGATTTTCCATTCGCTCGCTGCTTGTCGACGAAATCAATCGCGCGCCGCCCGAAAGTGCAGTCGGCGCTGCTGGAGGCGATGGCGGAGCGGCAGGCGACGGTCGCGGGCGAGACGCGCGCGCTGCCGGATCCCTTCATGGTGATCGCAACGCAAAACCCGATCGAGCAGGAAGGCACCTTCCCCCTGCCGGAAGCGCAGCTCGACCGCTTCATGCTGCATGTCGAGCTCGCCCTTCCCGACGCAGCGACCGAGCGGAGCATTCTCGATCTCGTCGAGCAGGAGTGATTTCGCGCGACGCGCCAGGCGCCGGCCGCTTCACTCAATGCGCAAGAGATCGCCGCGGCGCGCGCGGCGGCGAAGGCGCGTCTTTTTGTCGCCCGCCGTCAAGGATTATATCGTGCGGCTCGTCACCGCGCCGCGTAGCAAGGATGTTGCGCCGGAGCTCGCGTCGAAGATCGAGCATCCGGCGTCGCCGCGCGGCACGCTCGCGCTTGCCGCTGGCGGCCAAGGCGCGCGCCTATCTCGCCGGGCGCGACTCATGTGCTGCCGGACGACGTCGCCGAGCTCGCCGTCGACGTGCTCTCGCACCGCACGATCCTCACCTGGCGCGCGCTCGCCGACGGCGATGTGGCGCGCGACGTCGGCGACCTATCTCGACATCGTCAAATCGGCATGAGCGGGCGCGTCGCGAGCGTTCCCGGCGTCGATCTCGACGTCGAGGGCTGATGCGGCTGCGGCTTGCTTCGCACGTCGAGCGGGACGGCGCAAGCCGCCTCGCCGCTCGCCCGGAGCGTCCTGCATCGGCGGCGCGGGCGCGGCGTCGAAATCTATGACGTCAGAGCCGTGGTCGGACGGCGACGACATCCGCCAGCTCGACCGCAATGTCACGGCCCGCACCGGCTCGCCGCATGTGCGCACTTTTCGCGACGAGCGCGAGCGCAGCGTTCTCTATCGTCGTCGATTTCCGCCCCTCCATGCTGTTTGGCACGCGCCGCGCCTTGCGCTCCGTCGCCGCGGCGGAGGCCGTGGTCGCCTCGGCCTGGCGCACGCTCGACATGCAGGGCCGCGTCGGCTTCGCTGCCGCGACCGTCGACTCAGGCCGCGCTTTTTGGGCTGGGCGCGCAGCGCGCGCGCGCTCGCGCCGCTGCTCGACGAAGCTCGCCGCCGCGCATCGCGCCGAGCTGAACGCGATCGGCGGCGAGGAACCACCGCTCACCGACGCGCTCGAGGCGCGTTGAACGCATGGCCGGCTCCAGCGGCAGTGATCGTCGCCACCGCGCTCGATTCGCCGGGCGAACGTTTCGACGCCATCGCCGAACGCATCGCACGGCGACGCAATCTCGACGTCCTGCTTATCGCCGATCGCTTCGAGCTCGCGCCGCCGCCCGGGGTCTATCCATATCATACGCGCGAGGGCGCCAAGCGGGCTGGCTGCGCATCGCGCCCGGAAGCGACGCGTTGGCGACGGACGGCCGACTGGCGCGGCTGCGTCGCCTCGGCGCCCGCTTCTGCAGATCGACGCCGGCCTCGACGCGGCGGCCATCGCGCGCGCGCTGGAGCGATTTGATGGCCGATCCGTCGCAGCCTCATCGACGGTTGCGTCCGCTTGCGCCCGCCTCCGTCGCGACGGGATGACGCGCAGATTCTTCTCGATGGCGCTCGTCGGATGCGCCGTCGCGGCCGCGATGTCGCTGTCGCGTTGCGGCATATTGTTCGAACGTCGGCGGCCCTTGCGGCGCGCCGCGCTCGCCGCGCTCGCCGCGTCACGCGCCCTGCCCGCAAATGAACGCGTCACGGCGCAAGCGGCGCTGCTGCGCGATGTCGCGCGATGCGCTCGACCGCAACGCGGCCGCGCTGCAGCGGCGACGCGTGGCTCGCGCGCCTCGATGCGCTCTTCGCGACGCGGTTCTTCAGCGCAGGGACGCGGCCGCGCTCTTCGGCGAGGCGCTCTATCGGCCGCCCGACGACGCGCCGGCCGAGGCGCTCGATTGCAGCGCTCGAGCGGATGTTGGGGAGGCTCGAGCGATGACCGGGCTCGAATTTGCGACGCCCGCGGCGCTCGCGCTGTTGCCGGCGCCGCTGCTGCTCCGCGGTCTTCTCAAGACCCGTCGACGACGCGCCGCAGGCGGTCTGCCGCTACCGGGCTCCATCCGCGACCAGACTTCACGCACGCCCCGCAAACTCTGTCCGCGCCCGGCTCTCCTGGCGACGCGCGGCGGCGGGCTCGCCTGGATCGGCCTCGTCTTCGCGCTCGCCGGGCCGCGTGTCGCCGACGCCGTCGCGGCGCTGCCCGCCTCCGGCCGCGACATCATGCTCGCGCTCGATCTCTCCGGCAGCATGACGAAGACCGAGATTTCACGCTCGACGGCGCGCGCCGCAGCCGGCTCGAACTCGTGAAACATGTGGGCTCCGAACTGATCCGGCGGCGCGAAGGCGACCGCATCGGACTCGTCGTCTTCGCCGAGAACGCCTTCGCCGCCGCGCCGCTCAGCTTCGACGTTCACGCTGTCAGCCGACACTTGAGCGAGATGGAGATCGGACTCGTCGGCCGCTCGACCGCGATCGGCGAAGGGCTCGGGACTCGCGCTGAAACGGCTCACCGATTCGACGTCGCCGACGCGCATCGTGATCCTCGCTATCCGACGGCGCGAACAACGCCGGCTCCAGCGAACCCGCCGCCGTGGCCGCCCTGGCGCAACAGCTCGGCGTGAAGATCTTTACGATTGGCCTCGGCGTCGACGACACGGCGACGACCCCGGCGACGATCCCGACGCCGTCGATTTCGTCGCGCTTCAGCGTGTCGCCGAAATCGGCGGCGGCGCCGCGTTTCGCGCGCGCACCTCGCGACGATCTCGACGCGGCCGCGCGCGCGATCGAGGATCTGCGCGGCCGGAGGACCGCGCTGGCGCCGCCGACGGTCATCTATCACGATCTCTGGACCTATCCGGCGACGCTCGCCTTCATCGCGTGCCTCTCGCGCTCGCTTCTGCGCAAAGGGACGTGCGCGATGATCGCGTTTGGCTCGCTCGCGCTTCTGCGGCCCTGGTGGCTGCTGGCCCGCCGCTGCTGCTGGTCGCTCTGCGCGTTCACGCGGCAACGCATGCTGGCCTCGGCGACTGGGCGCGAGCGGTCGACGCGCCTCTGCTCGCCGCGATGCTGCAGCGACAGGGCGGCGGCGACCGACGCCGGAGCGACGCAACCATTTTCTGGGCGTCGCGCTGATGGCGCTGGCGCTGAGCGGCCCGGCGATGAAAACCGTCGACGCCGCAAACTTCCGCAATCTCGACGCGGCGCTGATCGTCCTGGATGTTTCGACGGCGCGAGGCCTGCCGCAAGCGGTCGCGGCGGCGCAGCTCATTCTCGCGCGGCGCCGGCGCGCGACAGACGGGACTGTTGCTCTATGCGGGCGACGCCTATCTTGCGAGCCCGCTGACCGACGACGCCGCGGCGTTGGAAGCGCTGCTCTTCGCCGTCGACGATCACACCGTGCCCGACGGCGGCGCGCGGCCCGACCGCGCGTTGGCTTTGGCGAGGCGCGTGCTGCGCGAGGCCGGCGCCGTCGCGGGCGACGTCGCTCTTATCTCCGGCGGCGCGGGCGCCGATGCGCGCACGAGCGCGCAGGCCGTAACGCTCGCCGCCGAGGGTCATGCGCTGCATACGCTTTTCGTCGACCAGCGCGACGGCGCCGGCGAGTCCGGCGCCGCACGCCGCGCGCCAATGACAGCGCTCGCAGCCGACGGGCGCGGGCTGGCGGGCGACGCCGCCCACGCCGAGGATGTCGCCGCGGCCATCGGCGTCCGACGCATCTCGCGCGTCGCGCAGGGCGTGCGGCGCGCGCTCGAATGGCGCGACTGCGGACGCTTGCTGCTGTTTCTCGCCGCGGCGCCGCTCCTTCTCTTCCTTCGCGCAAGAGGCGAGCCGTGAGACGATCAGCTCTCTTACTCGCGACTGCCTCCATCTGCGCCGCGTTCGTCCTCTTTGGCCCACAGGCTGCGGGCCACGCGCTGTTGGCGCTCGGCTTCCCTTCGGCGGCGGCGCGCGTCTTCGACGACGCGGCCTGGAAAGGCGCGGCGCTCTCTGCGGCCGGGCGATGGAACGAGGCCGCCGCGGTTTTCGCAACCAACGCCGCGAGCGCCTATAACCTCGGTCACGCGCTGGCGCGCGCCGGACGTTACGAAGAGGCGATCGCGGCCTTCGACCGCGCGCTCGCGGCGGACGCGGGCGACGTGGACGCGGCCTTCAACAAGGCGCTGCTCGAAGCGGCCCTGCGGCACGATGAGAACACGCCACATGGCGGCGGCGACGCCATCGTCGCAAATTCGCCGGCGGCCAAGGCCGGCGGTTCCCGCGAACGACCACCGACCGACGGCCGCACTGGCGGCGCCGGCGAGGGTCTGGCCAGCGGCCGCGAGACCGAATGGAAAGCTGGCGTCGCCGGAGGCGGCAAAGCGACCAAAGCCGGCGTCGGGGGGCGGCGAACCGAGCGACGACGGCGCCGCCGCCGCAAATGGCGCAGCGGGCGCCTCGGAGGGTGCGGGTCGCTCCGGCGATCTGCAAACTCTCGTCGCCGAACTGCTCCGGGAGCGTGAGCAGCGCGCGCGGCGGCGACTGCAGGCGGGAGCTGTCCACCCAAGCCTCGAATGGCTGCAAACGCTGCCAGACGATCCCGGTCAGTTCCTAAAGCTCAGGATTCTCGCCGAAAAAGCGCGGCGGCTGCGGGCCGCCGGCGGCCCAATTCCGGAGGACGACTGAGTGAGAGTCCGTCGCCTCTGCCTTGTCTTTTTGATGTTTATTGCCGTCTTCGGAGGCGCCCACGCGGCGGATGAGGACGAGCCGACCGGCAGGCTGGACGCCTTCGTCGAGTTGCCCGGGGAAGCGCCTTATGTCGGCGAGCCCCTGCGGCTCGTGCTGCGCGCCTCCTTTCACGGACGCATCGCCAACGAAAGGATGGCGCAGCCGGCGCTCACGGATTTCGACTGGCAGCAGTTCGGCGTCGACGCAACGAGCGAGGAGCTCATCGACGGCTTCTGGACACCCGTCGTCGAACGCGTGCTGATGATCTATCCGCTTCGGGCCGGGCGGTTGACGATTCCGCCATTCAAGCGGCGCGTCACCTATCTCACGCGCGAGGGCGAGAGAAGCGAAATCGAGTTCATGTCTCAGCCGCTCACGATCGACGCGCGCGCGCGCGACGACGTCGCCGATCCCGTCGATTTCTGGCTCCCGGCGAAAGCGCTGCGCATCGCCGATCGATGGGAGCCCGATCCAGACAGGATTCCCCTCGGCGAGACGGCGCGACGCATCGTCACCGTGGAGGCGGAGGGCGTCACCGCCGACCGCCTGCCGCCGCTGCCGACTTTTCGCGCGCCGGGCGTCATTACTTTCGCCGGCCCGATCGAGCGGCGAACGATCGTCACCGACCGCGGCCCCGTCGGCGTGGCCGTTTACCGGTGGAACGTCCGCCCGGTGTCGGCGATCTCCGCCCTCGCGCCGGCAATTCGCCTGCGCTGGTTCGACGTCGTCGCTCGGACGATGCGAGAGGCCGCGACCCCCGAGCGACGCGTCGCATTCATCGACGTGATGGAGGAGCGCTCAAAGCGCGCGGTCGAATCCTTTGGCCTTCTGTCTCCACGCCCTCTTATCGCGGCGCTGCTCGGATTTGTTGCGACAGCCGCCCTTGTCTATGTCGTCGCCGCGTCGAACGCCGTCCGCAGCAGCTCTTGGCGGCTTCTCGCGAAGACCCGCAAACCGCGTCGCGCGCTGCGCGGCGCGGCGCGCAAGGGCGACGTCGCCGCGTTCCGCCGCGCGCTCGATGCTTTGTCGAAAGCGGATCCCGAGCGCTGGCGTCGCGTCGCGACGCGACGCGACATCGCGCCTGCGCTCGCCGCGATCGACGCCGCGCTATTTGCGCGAGAAGCGCCACCATCGCCCGCTCCTCTAACACCGCTCGCGCGAACAATCGCCGCCGCGCTGCGCAACGAACAGTAGAGCCGACGGGAGGAGAAATCCCGATAATCCTGCGCCAGCCAATGCGACACGGGTGGCGGCCATGGAGGCCCGCAGCATGAGAGTTGCCGCGTCGTTTCGCGATGTCTAATCTGCGGCTCGAACGGCGCCGCAGACTTTTTCGACAGGAACCGCCATGAAACTTATTTTTGTGTTTTTTGCCCTGATATCTTTTGCAAGCGGCGGGGCATCGGCGCAGGACACGCCCTCGCGCGTGACGTTGAAGGGAACTCGATGGCCAGAATGCGTCATTGACGCTCTCCGAACTCGACGCGCTGCCACGGGTCAAAGTCGGCGCGACCGAACATGGCGCGCCGCATGTTTTTGAGGGCGCTTTGTTGGCGGACGTCCTCGCAAAAGTCGGCGCCCCGGCCGGCAAAGCCATTCGTGGCAAAGAACTCGCCGACGTCGTCGTCGTCGAGGCGCGCGATGGCTATAAGGTTGTGCTCGACCTTGCCGGAACCGACGCCGCGACGCGAGCCGATCGTGTGGTCCTGGCCGATCGCATGGACGGATCGCCCCTGCCGTCCGACAAAGGGCCTTTCCAACTCATCGTGGAAGGCGATCTCCGCCAGGCGCGTTCGGCCCGAATGGTCACGGCGATTCGCCTGGAGAGGGTGCAGTGACTACCATCGCTGCGACAAAGCTCTCGTCGACGAAGCTTTAGCTTCTTCAAAAGCGGGCTTGGAAACTGCCGTCGACGCGTGACGGCGTAGAACGCCTCCTTGATCTGCGAAAAAGGTGCAGTGTTCGACGAAAGAGCCATTTGCGAGCTCGTCGATGACGACGACCGGCGGCACGAGAACAAGGCAAAATCCCTCTCTCGCGATAAGTCTCAACATTCCCATGTCGTCAACTGGAAAGCGAACTTGACCTATTCTGTTCTATAAAACGAAAACTTTCAATATTTGAATTTTCATAATTCAACCCGCGCCTCTAGGTTTGCGCATACCCACTTGGAGGCGCAATGCCATGCAGATCAATCCTTGGTTCATCCTGCTCGCGCCGGCGGTGCATCTCGCGGTCGGACTGATTCCGCGAAACGCGGCAAACGCGGCGCCCCGCAGGATGGCCGGCGCCGCCCTGGTCGCCGGGCTGGCCGCACTCCTGGTCGCACTCGCGGCCGATCTCGCGGTCGCGATCCAGGGGAACCTGTCGACGCAAACATTAGGCATCGGCGGCGTCGGCTTCGGCGTCTACGTCGACGCGCTTTCCGCGGCGATGCTCACCTTGGTCGCGTTCGTTGGCGTCGTTGTCTTGCGCTACAGCAGAAATTATCTCGACGGCGACCCGAACCAAGGGGTCTTCTTCAAAAGGCTCTCGTTTACGCTCGCCGCTGTCTTGACCCTCGTCGTGGCGGGCAACCTCGCGTTTTTGATCGTTGCGTGGATTGCGACGAGCATTGGGCTTCATGGCCTGTTGCTGTTCTATCCGGAGCGCCCTGGAGCGCAGCTTGCCGCCAAGAAGAAATTCATGACGAGCCGCCTGGGCGATCTTTGTTTGATTGGAGCCGCCGCGAATCTGTGGATTAGTTTCGGGACGCTCTCTTTCCCGGAGCTGTTTTTCGCCGCCAAGGCGAGCGCTATGACCGGCGGGACAGGTTCTCTTACCCTCCCCGCTTTGCTCATCGTCAATGCCGCCTTGCTAAAGTCGGCGCAGCTTCCCTTCCACGGGTGGCTAGTGGAGGTGATGGAGACGCCAACGCCGGTCTCAGCCTTGCTGCACGCGGGCGTCATCAATGCGGGCGGATTTCTCGTTCTGCGCCTCGCCAATATCATCGCGCCATCGGAAGATGCTCTACATGTGCTTGCGCTCGTCGGCGGCGCGACGGCGCTCTTTGGCTCGATCGTGATGTTGACGCAAACCTCGATCAAGGTTGCGTTAGCCTATTCGACGATCGCGCAAATGGGCTTCATGATGCTTGAATGCGGGCTTGGCGTCTTTCCGGCGGCCTTCCTGCATATCGTCGCCCATTCGCTTTACAAGGCGCATGCCTTTCTCAGTTCCGGCAGCGTGATCGATCTTGCGCGCGCCTCGTGGACTCCGAGCCCTGGCGGCCAGCCGCATCCCGCGCGCTTCGCACTCGCGCTCGCCGCATCGCTACCCCTGGCCTTCGCCATTGGCGCGCTATTCAATACGGGCATGATCGAAAATCCGGGCGCCGTGACGCTCGCAGTCATTCTCCTGATGAGCCTTGCGCATCTCGCCGCCAATGCTTTCGACGAAAGGACGAAGCTCTATGTGATGGGCCGCACCCTGGTCCTCGCGGCGCTCGTCGCCGGCGGTTTTTTCGTGCTGCATTCGATCGCGTCGCGGCTCCTCGCGGGAAGCATCCCGCAAGCGACGCCGCTGCATGGACCTGAGGATCTCTCGATCGCATTACTCGTCATTCTCTCCTTCGGCGCAGTGACGCTCTTCCAAAGCGTGATGGCGCGACATGCGAACTCGTCTTTCTGGCAGGCGGTCTATGTCCACCTGTCTCAGGGACTCTACCTCAACACACTCGCGAACCGCGCAATTCTCAAGCTCTGGCCGCGACGCATCGTGACATCCGCCAACTGATCTCGAAAGGTTCTCTCCATGAATGCTCCTGTCAGAATGACCCCCGAATTCGGGGCCGCCGCCCCTTTCGACGAAGCGCAGTCTGTCGAAGCTGCGATCGCGGGCGCCTGCGGCAAGATCGCCCCGCTTTGGCCTCTCAAACACTTTGTCGCCGTAAACCCTTTCCTTGGATTCGCGGGCCAGTCCTTCGAGGCGACCGCGGCGACGTTGAAACGCGTCGCACGCACCGACATGTTGATGCCGCGCGAATTTTATCGGGACGCGATCGCGGCCGGAGTCATTGACGACAACGCACTCGACAGGGCTTTACGCACGACGCGGCATGACATCGGCCGCCCCGCCGACATCGCGGCTTTAAAGAAGGCCGCTCGCACGATCGCCACTGCGGCATCCCCGCCGCCAGCCGTCGTCTCCACTGTCGCGGAAGTTCTCGACGCGCTTGCCAAGGGCGATCGCCAATCCTCGCTTGTCGGATTTATGATCGAAGAAATTTCGAAATGGTGCGCCGCCTATTTCGACGAGGGACAGGCAATCTGGCGCATGCCGATGCGTGATTTGCCGCCCTATGCCGCCTGGCGCCGTAGCGCGCGCTACGATCTCAACGCGGAGGCGATGGGCGTGACAGGCTTTCGCGACTCCGTCCTTGCTTTGCCAGATGATCCCGTCGAGGCGATCCACGTCGTCGTCGAGAGGCTCGGGGTCCCAGCGCGCGCGATGGAAGACTATCTGCACCGCACGCTCCTCGACATTGGGGGCTGGGCGGCCTATGCGCGCTATCTGGTCTGGAACTCCGAGCTTTACAACGAAAGCAATAATACGCTGACGGATTTGCTCGCAATTCGCGTCGCTTATGGATATGGGCTTTTCCAAGCGCGCACCGATGACGCGTTTCGCGACGCCTGGCGAAGGGCCATGGCGGCGGCGGCGGAGACGCCCCTCGACCACCGTCTAAACGACGACCCGGACCTTGCAACTGATTTGATCCTGCACAACGCATATGAAGCAGCGTTTCAAGACAAGCTCTATGCGCGTTTGTCGTCGCATGTCGGCAAGCCGGCGATCAATCGGCAGCGTCCTGTGTTGCAGGCTGCGTTCTGTATCGACGTGCGTTCAGAGATCTTTCGACGTGCGCTCGAGACGACGTGCGGGGATGCGGAAACCATCGGCTTTGCAGGCTTCTTCGGTTTCCCGATCGAATATGTGCCGATCGGCCAGCTTCGCGGCGGCGCGCAATGTCCCGTACTCTTGCAACCGCGCTTTACCGTCTGCGAGGCGGTGAAGAACGCCTCTGTCGAAGAGGAAGCCAAAATCCTCGACCTTCGCCTTCTGCGACGGCGCGCGCAGAAGGCATGGAAATCTTTCAAGCTCTCTGCGGTATCGTCCTTTGCGTATGTCGAAACGGCTGGCTTGGGTTACGCGATCAAGATTGTGTCCGACACGCTCGGCCTCACGCGCACGGTGCCCGATCCAAATCTCGATGGGCTGGACCTTGGCGTCATCAACCGTGTCGGCCCTCGCCTCGATTCCCGGATCGTCGGCGATCGACCGACCGGATTCTCTCCCGATCAGCGTCTGGCGATGGCGGAGGCAGTGCTGAAAGCAATGTCGATGACCGAGAACTTCGCGTCTCTTGTCCTTCTTGCGGGTCATGGTTCGACCACCGTCAACAACCCACACGCGTCCGGCCTCGATTGCGGCGCCTGCGGCGGCCACACTGGCGAAGCGAACGCGCGCGTCGCGGCGGCTGTTCTCAATGATTGCGCGGTGCGCGATGGCCTGCGCGCCAAGGGCATCGTGATTCCCTTGGACACCTGGTTCCTGGGGGCCTTGCATGACACGACGACGGACGAGGTCAAAATCTTCGATGAAGATCGAGCGCCCATCGCGCATCGCGCGAAGATCGCCGATTTAAAGGAATGGCTCTCAAAGGCTGGCGCGCTCGCGCGGCAGGAGCGCTCCGCATTGCTTGGTGTCGTGGAGAGCGGGAAGGCAGGTGAGAAGATTTTCGCCCGTAGCCGGGATTGGTCGCAGGTGCGCCCCGAATGGGGGCTTGCGAACAACGCCGCCTTCATCGCCGCCCCCCGCGCGCGCACCAAGGGGCTCGACCTCGGCGGTCGCGCGTTCTTGCACAGTTATGACCCCGAAATGGACGACGGCTTCAAAGTGCTCGAATTGATCATGACGGCGCCCATGGTCGTCGCAAGCTGGATCAACCTGCAATACTTCGGCTCAACAACGAATAATAGGGTTTTCGGCAGCGGCAACAAGACGCTGCATAACGTCGTCGGCCAGATTGGAGTGCTGGAAGGCAATGGCGGTGATCTGCGCGTCGGCTTGCCATTGCAGTCGATACACGATGGTGCGCGCTTCGTACATCAGCCCCTGCGCCTGAATGTCTTCATCGAAGCGCCAGAGCCGGCAATGGACGCCATTCTTGGAAGAAATGGAAATGTCCGCGCTCTCGTCGAGAATGGTTGGGTGCACCTGCACTCGTTGGATGCAAAGGGAAGAATTCGGCGATTCGACGGAATTGGAAGCTGGCTGGACGCCTCGTGTGAGGACGTAGCTCTCTCCCCTGCTGGCTAGATCGGCGCCGCGAAGGTAACGAAAGTAAGCTCCCGGCCCATCGACGCAGGCCACGGAAGCTCCGGCGCCGGTGGATTAACCCTGCGCACCGGATGATAATGAAGAAACAGTCTGGCAACATGCAGGAAAATTCAGCTTGGTAGCCTCACATATCCCTCTCTCTCAACGCCTCGAGGCTGAGGGTAGCAGGTTCCGGGCCTACCCCTCCGGCCCGGGCCTGCGATCTTTGGACCTGCAACGAACCCATTGTTATCCGCGCGGCAGCGCCAGAGATTGAACTTTACGGTTTATAGGTCCGGGCTCATCAGGGCGACGCGATGAAGCGCAGTGGTCATCTGCGGCTCCCGTAAGTCTGAGCCCCTCACGCCATCGAGTCGGAACCCAGTTCCCAGTATATTCGTTGTCAAAGGAGAAATGCATTTGATATAAGCATGAATAATTATGTCTGAGGCGAAATGAATTAGACAAACAGCGTCCTCAGTTCGCCAAATAAGTAATTATCTTGCCGTCCGCACTACACCCGCACTGGCAGGCGACGCAAGTTGAGAGAAGCTGAGATCGAACGTCAATTTTCTTCAAGTCGGTAGCGACAAGCATGTCCATCTCCCTGGTCCGGCCTTCATCCAACAATGTCACTGCGAGCGCGGAAGCGAAAGCTTGTGCGCTGCTCGTTGAAGACGATGCTGAGATCGCTGATTTGATATCGCGCTACCTGCGTTCAAATCAGATTGAGGTCATTGTCGTTCCGGAAGGTAGAGCCATGGATGCGGCGCTTTCGGGCCGCACTGTCGATTGTCTTATTCTCGATCTCAATCTTCCGGGAGAAGACGGTCTCTCTATCTGTCGCCGCGTTCGCGCCGAAAACAATCTTCCCATTATTATTGTCACCGCGAAGGGAGAGGACGTCGACAAGATCATTGGATTGGAGATGGGCGCCGACGATTATGTGACCAAGCCGTTCAATCCTCGAGAGCTGTTGGCGCGTATACGATCCGTTCTGCGCCGCGTAGCCACGACCGACTTGGCCCGCCACCCCGGCGGTCAATGTTTCAAGTTCGACGGTTGGTGGCTCGATCTTCTAACTCGCCAGGTCATCGCGCCTTCGGGAGCCAGGGTCGCGATGACAGGGGCGGAATTCGATCTCCTGCACGCATTCTGCGAAAAGCCTAACCGAGTGTTGTCGCGCGATCAACTCATCATTATGACACATGGCCCGATATCAGGACCGTTCGAACGCAGCATCGATGTGCTGATTAGTCGCCTCCGTCAAAAACTCGAACGGGATGCGCAAAGTCCAAAATTCATCCAGACGGTGCGTTCAGAAGGATATATGTTCGCAACGCAGGTAACGCGTTCGTGAATCGGCCCGGTCGCAGATTTCGGCCCAGTCGCAGATTGAGGCCCGATCACTTGGGCGGACAAATTGCGCTCTTGATTCTGGCGTCGATTGTATTGTTCCAATTCGCGTCGACGATAATGCTTCATTTCAGCAACCCCCGAGCGAGGCGACCACTCGTTGAGCCGAGCGAACTTATCTCCAGCGCTATATTGGCGATCGATGGCGCCGCGATTACGGATAGACCACAGATGATCGCGGCGCTTGCGCAAGCCGCGCCGTGGATGCAAATTTCGCTTGAGAATGCGCCTCCCGAAAGAGTTCATACAGGACGACGCCAACCCCGATGTTCAAGTTCTGAAATCGCATCTGTGGAAAGACGCGAAGATATACCTTGATGACAGTGTTTCCGTCGTCGAATTACGAAAAGGCGGGTACGTGGTCGCGAAGGCGCTGGAACCCAGAAGATCGTCGCGGCACGAGGCGAAGTGGTTGGCCGATCGCGGCGCGTCAGCGTCGTTTTTCATGCGCAATCTGGAGCGCTCTTTACTATTTTTCCTCCTTTCCACGACGATTTTGGTGATTTGGATTTCAAGCGTCGTCGTCGCGCCATTAGTGAAATTGGCGCATGAAGCAGAGCGTTTTCCCGAAGACGTGAGAAGTCAGCGTCTAATGACGGAATCGGGACCTAAAGAGGTCCGGGATCTGGCTCGAACGCTCAATAAAATGCAGCTTCGGATTCGCGCCATGATCAAATCGCGAAGTCGGGCGCATGCTGCGATCAGCCACGATCTTCGAACAATTATAACGAGAGTGCGTCTCAGAGCGGAGTTTATCAAGGACGATGCGCTCAGACTCAAGATGATTCACGACGCAGACTTTATGGATGCGATGTTGAAGAAAAACTTGCAGTATCTGCACGATCAGCGTCAAGCTGCGGATCGGAGCCTGATTGACCTCGACAGCGTTTTACAAACGGTGTCGGATCAGTTTATCGAAATTGGTCATGACGTCATTTATCATGGCGGCGGCCATCCACTCGTTTTCGGAACGCTCGTCGACGTTCAGCGCATCTTCAATAATTTGATTGAGAACGGCGTGACGTACGGCCACAAAGTTAGCATCAGGGCGAATGACGCCGGCCCGAATGCGATACAGATCGATGTCGCCGACGATGGCCCCGGCATTCGCGAGGAGGATAGATTGCAGGTACTTGAACCTTTCGTGCGCGGGCAACCAGGCCGTACGCTGAACAGTCGCGGCGGCTTTGGGCTAGGCTTGTCGATCGTGCGCTCCCTTGTTGAAGATATGGGCGGATCCCTAGAGCTGGTCGACAATGAGCCCCATGGACTGATTGCGCGCGTCATTCTTCCATGCGCCCACGCGCAAGACCATGCGGCCGAGCGCGCGTCTTGAGGCGTAATCTCGATTATTTGCGCGGCGTCAATGTAACGCTTCGAGCCCTTCCTTGAGCCCTTCGAGCGCGACAAGGTGCCTCAATCCTTCCTCCGGCGTTAAATAGATCGTGATAACTCCGATCCGGCCGGCTTTTAATCTTTCGAGTAATGCGTCATCGATGAGTCCCTCAGCGATACAGCCGATCGGGGAGCATTTGAAAAAGGGCAATTGGCCAATGTCCAACTGATCGATTTTAAATTTGACGCCTTGTGGAAGTATGACGTTTAGCGGCGCGACAACCTGAAACAACCCGTTCTTAATTTGCGGCGTTTTGCGGATCATCACTGCAATTGTCACATTCGCTTTGTCATCGGAACGAATGGTTTGCGTCAACGCGCATTCCCCGGTCGCAGAGTTAACTGAATTATCACAGCGCAGCGCCCACGCCCCGAATTTGGCCTTTACCGCCTCCTGGGCCTGGGCAGCGCAGGAAAGCGCGGCAGCGCAATGCGCGACGACGGCGATCTGCACAAAAAGTCGGGCAAGGCGCCACGCCCGGTGATCGGATCTAAGCGCCGGAAGCGCCTTGCCTTGACCTTGAAGACAGTCGTTGAACATCGCCAACTTTCGTTGCCTGAGACTTTTGCGAAACGGCGGGCGCCTGGGAGACGCCCGAATTTATCTTATGCAGGGAAAATGATCATTTCAAATTACACCACTGGTGAGAGTTCGGCCTGCATTAATGGGCGCATCCGATCCCATTCGAGGCGGTTCGTGCTACTCTATCGAGGGCGGCATCGCCTGAACTCACTCATATCTGAGCGCCCGCATCGGGTCGAGTTCGCGCCGCCTTGCGCGCCGGATAGAACCCGAAAAAAATATGCCCTCTGCGGCGAAAAAGACAAAGCCGATGGCGATCGCTCCGAACAAAACAGGCGCCGAAGACGTTTCCCGCGAAGTCTCCGCTGACGCTTATCAGCACTGCTTCCGAACGAAACTGGGACCTGCCCCATCTGCCGCATGAGGTGGGCGACAGGCTCACGCAAACCATCTCTCGGCGGATGGCCTGCGGGTCTGCGACGGTCGGTTCACGTGTAATGACGATGATGGTTACTCTCCCCTCCTGATGTGCGGACGTATGTGTTTTCTTTGAGCGCCTGATATCGCTTCCGGCGTGCTTCGCCACGAAATAGAGGGCGGCGCAAAGGTTAGGGGCGAACGACGAAAGCGCAAACGTCTGCGCGCAAAGAGGAAGCATCATTTTGCATTGCACCATAAGCGGTCGCCGCGACAACGACCGCCGACGTCGTCCGAGGCGCTCCGCTGATCTTCGGAGTCCTTACAGTCATTCCCTTGGTCGCCCGCGCTCTCGGTCAAGCGTTCGCGACGTCTCGGGCATGCCGCCGCCAACCCGACTTGCAATAATAATCTAAATAGCGATTGTGTATTGGGCTGTATTATGCGCTATATGTTCCGTGGGTGATTTGCACCGTGGGTGCCGCCGCGTTCCCGTTCAATGATCCGGACCAGGCGTGACCACGGCGATTGCGGGCAATCACGCATCAAGTTGGTTAGCCTCGCCCTCCAAGAGAGACATCAACACGTCAATGCGCCATGCAGTTAGACCGTTTATAACGGAATATAAGAATCGTTCGTCCAAGTCTCAGGCCTCTCGGAAGTGGGATATACCTGACTCTGAAATTACTGACCCGAAGACGCCATCGGTCGACGTGAGCGCCTATGCGCCACCGGAGAGAAGACGCGAGGAGAGTTACCTTTCCGCGCGCGAAGCGGCCGACGCTGTCTTCAGCGCCAAGCCGGTCCCGACAGTGGTCGAGACGCCGTCGAGCGCCCCTCCTGCCGGCCGCGTCCTGCCATGCCTCATCCAGGAAGAGCGTGCTGAAGTTGCCCCGGCCAAAGCGCCGACAAGAGCGGCGCCCAACGTTCGGGCCGCGAGCAAAGTCCAGAAGAAGCAACCTGTCGAAGCGGCGACGTTAGCCGAACGCCGGGCCCCCGAGATCTCGGCGGTCGCGATTGCACTTTCGCCAATTCAGTTGTCGGCAGAACCCTCACGCGACGTTGGCGCCCGCCGCGAGCGCAGCGACATTCAAAGACGTTGGGTTCGCAAGACCGAACTCAAATCCGGCGAAAAGTGGAAGCGCCGGCTGCATGAAGCCGCCCGCTGATCAAGGATGTTAGACGCGCGAGCGTAGGAAGTTGGACTCGGGTGGCGGGTTTGCTGAAGAGATAGAAGATTGTGACAGTTGACGTAAAGCGGCGTTGCTCCAGGTAGGGAGAGAGCGCCTGGATTTTGTTGGTCAACACCGCAGGGCGTCGTATCGGGCATCAAACAGCGGATTTATCGAGGACTTCTGTCGTTCTGAATTGGTGGAGTGACGTGAAATGCCAAATATTGATCGACGTGCATTGTTTGGATACGCGCTAGCCAGCATCGCAGTCGCGACCGCTGGAACGGCTTTGTCCACCACGGAAGCACTCGCGGCGCCTTTGCCCGTTGAAACCGCGAGCGGCCTGGGCATACAAAAACCTGGGGAAGAGGCCGCTGTTCGAACCACATGCTGGTGGCACGGAGGACGAAGAGTGTGTCGACGTCGTCCCGTGCGCCGCGTATGTTGGTGGCGCCATGGACGGCGAGTTTGTGCTTGGCGCTAACCATTGCCGTTACTTTTGTGCGTTGTCGAAGCCGTTGGTTCGGGCAATCGAGCCGGCGGCTTTGCTGTTTTGCGCTCGAACTGAGGCGTTTTACGTAGGCCTACGTCCCCGCTTCCTGCTCACTGGCCTTACCCAGACACCAGATCACGCATAGAAGCGCGCTAGAAATTCCGAGCCGCGCGGCCTCTTTGCGCAACGCCTTCGGCGCCTCCCTTTTCATACGCTCACGATTTGTTTTGCCGCTGAGCTTGCATTCGCGCGAGCACGCGACATGTCAACTGTGACGCGGCCACGTTAGGGAGAAACGCCATGAAAGAACTGATAGCGCGCGTTTGCGCCGCGACTGGACTGAATGAGGCTACGGCCCTGCCGGCGATCGGGCATGTAATCCAGTTTCTGGAAGACCACGCGCCGGAAAGCAATGTAGCGGAGCTTGTCGACAAGATACCCGCCGCGCAACAAGCGATTGCGGCCGCCGCCGCGACAAGCGACGCGGGCGTGACCGCCATTTTTGGGGCGGTGAAAGGTTTTCTTGGTTTCGGTCAGACGGATATGAATATTCTCGGCGGCAAGTTGGGCAATCTTGGTCTCAACGAGACGCAGATACGGGCGCTTTTGAAAGAAGTGTTCGCTTACGCCGAATCACTGGTCGGCAAAGAAGGCGTCGCGAAAATGACGGATGCGATGCCTTATCTCGCCGGGTTCATGGGGAAGACGGCAGGCGTTGAGGCGCCGAGTTGCGGCCTCTGACGTCACGACGAAACGTTTGGCTTCCAGACGCGAGCAGCGGGCGATGTATGCGGCATCGCCCGAAAGTGGGCGTGTATCGGATCACGCTGTGCGGCCGCGGCGTCGGCGCCGCTTAAGCGGCGAGGCGATTGCGCCAGTGCGATCATTCAGGGCAGCGCGCCGGCGATCGAGCGTCAGGCTCGAGCCTTTCTTTGAGAGATCGACGCGTCCGTGCTCTATCGAAAACTCTCATTGCACGCTCCGGCGAAAAAGCCACGTTGCCGCTGTCAGCGTTACCGTTGCAATTGCGGCCATCGGCCATATTCTCTGGAGGACCAGCCAGGCCGACATATCTCGCAGGAAAATTCCGCGTACAATGACGAGGAAATGCGTCAGAGGGTTCATCTGCGCGATTGGCTGCAACCAGGTCGGCATGTTTTGAATGGGGCTCGAGAAACCCGACAGCATCATCGCGGGCATCATATAAACCATAGTGCCCATCATGGCCTGCTGCTGAGTTGAGACCAGCGACGAGATGAAAAGGCCAACGCCGATAACGGCGAGGAGAAAAACAGTCAGCCCCGCAAACAAAAGGAGCACCGATCCGGTGAGGGGTATGCCGAAGAATTGCGTGACAATGATCGTCGTTAACGCACCCTGCCCCAATCCGATCAACAGGCCCGGGACCGCCTTGCCTATGACGATCTCCAAAGGTTGCAGAGGTGAAACGAGAAGTTGCTCGAACGTCCCGAGCTCACGCTCCCGAGCAACCGACATGCTTACGAGCATCAGAACCGTCGCCATGGCGAGCGTGCCGACAAGGCTCGGCACCATCGCCATCCGGTACTCGCGGTTTGGATTATACCAGGTGCGATCGACGATCTCGCTACTGGGGTTGACTGCTGAACCCAAGCGATAGTCTCGACTAAATTGACTGACGATAGCCCCGACATAGCCGTTCACGAGTTGCGCGCTATTGGATCGCCGCCCATCGAGGATAAGCTGTATGGACGACGGTTCGCCGCCAGCCAGCTTGCGGGAGAAATCCTGACCAATATGCGCGACGACCATCACCTCCTGCTTATCGACGGCGTCCCTGACCTCTTGGAGACTATTGTATTTGCGGATCTCGGAAAATGCTGAGGCGCGTTCAAAGTAGCTGACGAGCTGCTGCGACGCTAATCCCCAATCCTCATTGAGCACGCCGATCGGCACGTTGCTTACTTCGAGCGTGGCGGCGTATGCGAACAGGAAGAGCTGAACGAGCGGCGGCAGAATAAGCGCAATGCGCGCCCGTGGATCGCGGAACGAGGCTAGAAGCTCCTTGACGATCAGCGCCCAAAGTCTAATCCAAGCCATGCCAGCACGCCCCCCGTTGAAAAGTTAATCCAATCGCTGCCTCGTATTGCGCGCTGTCAACAGGAAGAGCGTCCCGCCCATGAAGGCCAGGACCGCGCCGCACGGAATGAGGACCGCCGGTATGTCGCCAGCCAGGAAAATTGTCTGCAGCGCCCGAACGTAATACCGCGCCGGCACAATGGTCGCGAAGGCGCGGAGCGGCGCGGGCATGCTGGCGATCTCGAATAAAAAGCCGGAGAAGTAGAGACCTGGGAGAAACGCCACGAGCATTGCAATCTGGCTCGCGATGAACTGTGTCCGCGCCACCGTCGATATCAGAAGCCCCAGGCTTAGAGCGACCATAAGAAAGAGCGCGGTCAAACTGAACAAGCTGAGCAGCGAACCCCGCAAAGGCATGTGAAACACGAATAGCGCCGCTAACACACACACGACCATGGCGCACATGCCCAGGACGAAGTTTGGCACAAGCTTTCCGATCATGAATTCCAGAATTCCGACCGGAGTCGCGAGAAGCGCCTCAATCGTCCCCCGTTCCCACTCGCGCGAGACGACCAGAGCGGTCAGAAGCGATCCGATCATCATCTGGATGAGAGCGATCGACCCAGGAAGTAAAAAACGCCGACTTTCGAGCTCCGGATTAAACCAGTAACGGGGCTGAACGCTGATTTGACCGCCGTTCTGCGCGTCGGCGCCCGCCCGCTGATCCTGCCAGGATTGCCAAGCGCCCTGGACATAGCCGTTGACGAGACTAGCCGTGTTTGGATCGCTGCCATCCGTGATGAGTTGAACGCCTGCAGTGTCTCCCCTCGACAACCGCTGCGAAAAATCTCCTGGCAGGACAATCACGCCGTTGATCCGCCCAGCCGTCAGGTCATCAAGAAAAGCGCTGCGATTTTCAGCTCGACGAACGTCGAAAAATGGCGTGTTCGAGAGCGAGGCGAGAAACCAGGTCGTCTCCGGCGTCGACTCCTCGACGACGACGCCGATCTTCATGCGCGTCGCGTCGAATGACACTCCAAATCCAAAAAGGAAGAGGAGCAGCGCGGGCAACACAAATGCGACCACGAGGCTTGATGGGTCCCGCAAAATCTGCAGCGCCTCCGCGCGAACGAGAGCCTTGATCCGTCGCCAGCGACCGGCTTTGATCTCGTTCGCACTCATGCCGTTTCTTCTTCATGCGCCTGAACCAGACCGACGAAGGCGTCTTCGAGCGTCGGATGGGGCAAGGCATCCGTCCGCACGCGCGCCTGCAACCCCTCCGGCGTATCCGTCGCGATGCATTTTCCACGATAGATCAGCGCAACGCGATCGCAATATTCGGCCTCGTCCATAAAATGGGTCGTGACCATGATCGTGACGCCGCGCGCGACCATGGCGTTGATGAAACCCCAGAACTCGCGGCGGGTGAGCGGGTCCACCCCCGAGGTCGGCTCGTCCAGGAATAGAACGGGAGGTTCATGCATGATCGCGCACGACAATGCGAGGCGCTGCTTGAAACCAAGCGGAAGCTGGCCGGCATTTGCGGCGAAATGCGGCTCCAGTTCAAAGACGTTCCCCACGCGTTCAATCGCGTCGCGACGTGCGCGCCCGGACAATCCATAGGCTCCGGCGAAAAATTCGAGATTCTGCCGCACGCTCAAGTCGCCGTAGAGTGAAAATTTTTGGGCCATGTAGCCGAGACGGCCGCGCGCCTCAGCAGGCGCCTTGTAAAGATCGAGACCATCCACCAACGCGGTGCCTTCGCTCGGCCGCAGCAATCCGCACATCATTTTGAAGGTCGTGGATTTGCCCGCGCCGTTGGGACCAAGAAGCCCGAATATTTCGCCGCGACGGATCGCGAAGTCGATTCGATCCGCCGCAACGAAATCCCCGAACCGCCTGGTGAGCCCGCGCGCCTCGACCGGCGGCGGCCCGTCGGTTCTCGGCGTGTTCCGCATGCCGAGCTTGAGCGTTCGCTTTGGCTGGCCCCCAAGCATCGAAACGAAGGCGTCTTCAAAACGCGGAGCGACAGAGGTCAGCGAAAGACCTTCGGCCCCGCTCAACTCAGAGACGCGCGGCGCGGACTTCCCTTGCGCGATGACGAGACGTATCGCGTCGCCCTGCATGACCCCATCGATGATCTCAGGACGCTCCAAAGCACGCGCGAGCAAAGAGCGCCGATCCGCGACGGCGCCGCGTAATTGATAGACCTGGCCCGAGACTGTCGCCGTCATCGCCTTGGGAGCGCCCTGGTACAACGCCCGGCCCCCATTGAGGACGATAACATCGGCGCAGTTTTCCGCTTCATCCAAATAGGCTGTGCTCCAAACGACGCCAACGCCCTCCTCGACCAAAGTATAAATCATACGCCAAAGCTCGCGCCGCGAGATCGGATCGACGCCAACGCTCGGCTCATCGAGTAATAGCAGTCGTGGCGAACGCAGCATGGCGCAAGCCAACCCCAGTTTCTGTTTCATACCTCCCGATAACGCTCCCGCCAACCGGTCGGTGAAGCGCGCCAGATCGGTGAATGAAAGCAGCTTCTCGAAGGTTTCCGTGCGCGACCTTCCGACGACCCCGCGCAAATCGGCATAAAGCGTCAGGTTTTCGAGAACCGAAAGGTCCTCATAGAGGCCAAAGCGTTGTGGCATATATCCGACGGTATCATGGATGGCCGTCGTTTCGGTCATCACGTCATAGCCGCACACCGTTACGCTCCCTTCGCTTGGCGTCATCAGCGCAGCCATCAGGCGCATGAGCGTGGTTTTCCCACCGCCGTCCGGCCCCACCAATCCTGTCACCTGTCCGGACTTGATCGCGGTGGTCAATCCTTCCAGGGCTGGCGCGGTCGAATCTGGAAAGCGCTTGGTGAGGCGCTCGATAACAACGAGCGTGTCCTTCATTGGGCAGTGGCGGTCGCCACCGCGCTATTTTGCGGGGGAGGAACCGTGATCGTCACGGGCATGCCTTGGCGCAGGAACCCGTCCGGATCGTCGACGACGACTCGCAATCGATAGACCAAAGCCGTTCGCAACTCGCGCGTTTCAACGGTCTTTGGCGTAAATTCGGCTGTCGACGAGATGAAACCAATTTGTCCCTTGAATGGTTTGAGGCCCGCGGTATCTGTGTGCAACTCAACCTCCATGCCGGGGCGGATCCGACCAAGGTCGACTTCAGAGACGTAACTTCTCACCCAGATCGGCGAGATCAGACTAAGCACAAAAACGGTTTCACCCGCATTCACAATCGCGCCTACCTCGCGAACGCGGCTCAGGACGATGCCCGGGCTCGGAGCCTTCAGTTCCGCGTCGGTCAATTGGCGCTCTATTATTTTGAGCGACGCTTCTCTTTCCGCGAGCTCGGCTCGAGCCAATTCGACATCTTCCTTGCGAAAGCCAATTTGCATCAGACGCAAAGCCTGACGCGCTGAATTCAGGCGCGCCTGCGCTTCATCGCGGGCTGCACGAGCGTCGTCGGACGTCTTGCGAGTACCCGTGCCCTTCTTCAGCAACTGATCGGCGCGATTGAGCGCTTGCTGCGCATTGACAAGGGTGGCCTCACGCTCAGCGACGTTCGCCGCCGCCTGAGCGATGTCCTCGAGTCGATTCCCAGCCTCGAGCTTTTCGGCGTTTGCGGCCATTTGATCTCGTTGCGCCCGGATCTGAGCGAGAGCCTCCTTAAAATACACTTTGTCGAGCAGCGCGAGCGTCTGGCCCTCACTGACACGGTCCCCTTCATCGACAAGGAGTTTCTCTATCCGGCCCCCGACCTTGAAGGCGAGATTGACTTGTCGCACTTCCACATTTCCGGCAAGTTCAAACGCCTCGTTTCCGCCTCGCTTCGTCAGCCACCAGCCCGCTGCGGCAATCACGATCGCCGCAATCAAACCGAGAAGGAGCATGCGTCGCGTCATTTTGAGGCCTCGTCCAACCGCGCGAGGACAGGGCTCACGGCGCCGCGCACAATTTCCCCAAACAACGCCTGCTTGTCGCGGAAATAGAGATAGATCGTTCCTTTTGAGACGCCGGTCTCGAGCGCGATGTCGTCTAGTTTCACAGCCGCATACCTTTCGGCGGCAAATATCGTCAGGGCTGCCTCAAGTATCGCTCGGCGCCTCCCCTCGTGATCGGTTCTGCGTCGTTCTTTCGCTACTGCCATCTTGCTCGCCGCAGACTGAGGATAGACGACGCGTCGTACCGACCATAATTTTGACTGACCATGCAGTCAATGAGGCGACTCCAAAAGTTGCTTCGCCTTCTTGGTGGACTTCGCAAGACAGGTACAGACGAATCACTGCGCCGACGGCGACAATTGGGTTCCGGGAAGATTGTCGTCGACCCCCTCGGGTCGCGTCTCCGCGCCGGACTGATAGGAGAGCGCCAGAAACTCCGCGGCGGGGATTCGCGCCGAGGAACAGGCAGGTCTGGCCGGGACGACCCAAAAACCCGCATTACACGCAATTTTCGGGGCTGTCCGCACAAGACGCGCTTTTAGCCGTCGATCTCAAACGATCCAAATTGCCGGACATTCTGCGCGGCGGACACGGCGATGCCGAGCAAAGTTGTGTTCGCCGCGAAGGCCATGCGACCGAGGGTCGGTCACGTCAACTCATTCGTCTCCATGCGCATGTTCATGTCCGCCAATAGGCGCGACGTAACCCAGGTGGTCATGCGTTCGCGACACTGCGTGAAGAAGGATGCCGAAGCGCCGTTTCTGAGCCTCATCAAGACTATCATACAGGGGCTTCGCTGCATCAGCGATTTTATCCATTTCTCCCGCGCGTGTTATCAGCGCTTTGGCTCCTCCATGAAGGCCCTCAATCGGATCAGGACGTTCACTGTGTTCCCTCGCTTTCTCACGCCACTCAGTCCGGCGCCCCGATCGCGCCTTTGCCACGTCGCGAAGAACTGATTCGAGCGCAGGCCAGTTCTTTTCCTGCGCCGGGGTCAGCTTCAGCCCAGCTTTGAGAGCCGCTATGTGCGCATCTGTAAACGCCGCACTGTCCTCGGCTGAGAATGCATGATGCTCTCCAGCATGCTCAGGCGGCGCCGCCAGGCTACTGGACGCAACCCCGAAAAACATGAGCGGCGCCATTGCCGCCCCCAGAACAAAGCGCTTGATCACGATGACGCCATCCAGTTTGAGGAAGACAGTGCGAGCGAGGCGCGTGCCCCGCTCGCTTTTTGCGCAAGCGGCGCCGGTTTCGCCTCCGACTCGCGCAAAAGGATAATTAACGCATCAATGTTTCTAGCCTTTGACTGGAATTCAGGCGCGGCGTCATAATCGCTTGGCCTCCCTTTTCCGGTTTGCCCTGCTCGTTGAGATATCGATTTTAAACGCCTCGGGCAGGCAATGCCGCAAGTGAAACGTCGCCTCGACCGCCCTGCAAGCGCATAGGTTCGTCATCGGCAACTACTCCGTAACGCGATGTCGAACAGTTTTCGACGTTCAATCTGATTGCAAGGAGGGCAGAGCATGTATGCGCGCTATTGCCTGTTCGTCCTCAAAAGTTTGAAGGCATGGATCAGGCCCGCACAGAAAAATCCGAAGACGATTTACCAGCAAGGCTGCGGCAGATTCCTCGTCGATGGAGAGACGATCGTAGTGGCGTCGGTAATTCCGTGACGCACTCGAAGATTTCGTCGTCCCTCGGGGAATCGGGCGACATGAAAAAGTTTACTATCGTCCCGGCGTTCAATCCGGTAAATCCCCCAGGAAAGCGCCGAGACGGGGCCGCCTCCCCCCCCCGCTCCTCCGGAAGGACAAAAATGCGACAATTCGGGATCCTTTGTCAGGTGAGGCCCCAGGCACGATGAGCGAAACGCAAATTCAAGGCTCAATAGCGGCCGCGCGCACGCTGCCGGAACTGTTCCGCGCACGAGTTCGCGCTATCGCCTCGCGCCGTCGCCTATCGGCAATATGATCCGGCGTCCGGCGATTGGACAAATCGCACCTGGAGTGAAATCGCGGATCGAGTTCGACCGCTGGCGCAGGGCGCTTGGCGAAGAGCGGCTTCCAATCGGATCCCGTGTCGCAACATTGATGGCGAGCGGCGCCGATTATGTTTGCGTTGATCAGGCCACACTTTCGCTCGGCCTCGTCATCGTGCCGATGCATGCGACTGACAATCCCGGCAATCTCGCCTACATCATTGAGGACAGCGGCGCCGCGGTGCTGGTTATCGACAACCCAGATTATTGGGCGCGCCTGGCGCCGGAGGTCGCGGCCCTTTCCAGTCTGCGGCGCGTCATCGTTGTGTCGGACGTCGAAGTCGCCAACGATCCTTTGCTTGAGGCGGATAAACGCGCAGTGCGCGCCTCCAGATGGTTGGAATTGGCCGATGCGGACCAAAATCCAGAAGAATGCGCTTCCCCCGAGGCGCTGGCTGCGATTGTTTACACGTCAGGCACGACCGGGCGCCCCAAGGGCGTCATGTTGTCACATCGCAACGTCGTGTCCAATGTCGCTGGAGTGCTGCAGCGCGTCGCGCCCGCCACAGATGATGTTTTCCTGTCTTTCCTTCCGCTCTCTCACACATTTGAGCGAACAGCGGGATATTATCTACCGATTGCGTCGGGCAGTACGGTCGCCTACGCGCGCTCCATCGCACTTTTGACGGAGGATCTGCGAACGATACGTCCCACGGTTTTGATCTCTGTGCCGCGCATCTATGAACGCGCTTACCTACAGCTCCATCAGATGTTGGCAAGCAAGGGCGTGCTGGCGCAAACGCTCTATGAGTTCACGCAGCGCGTGGGATGGCGGCGGTTTTTGGCCAGGCAAGCCGGCGACTCAGGCCGATTGTCAATCATGGACCGGCTCGCCTGGCCCGTATTGAACTGGATTGTGGCCGCGAAGATCCGCGCCGAATTCGGCGGGCGGTTACGCGTTGCGGTAGCAGGGGGCGCGGCGATGCCTGAGGCGGTTTCATGCTGTTTCTTGTCCATGGGCGTCGATCTGCTGCAAGGTTATGGGATGACCGAGACCGCCCCGGTGGTGAGCGTCAACCGGCCCGACTGCAACGATCCCACAACGGTGGGCGAAGTGATTGCCGATGTCGAAGTTCTGATCGGCGATGACGACGAACTTTTGATCAAAGGGCCAAACGTCATGCTCGGATACTGGCGGCGCCCGGAAGAGACGCAACGCGTTCTGGGGCCCGATGGTTGGCTGCATTCCGGCGACCAGGCGATGATCCGGGACAATCGTCTCGTGATCAAAGGGCGCATCAAGGATATCATCGTCACGTCCACCGGCGAAAAGATATCCCCCGTCGATCTGGAGCAAGCCATTACTTCCGACCCGCTGTTCGAGCAGGCGATGGTGGTCGGCGAGCGTCGGCCCTTCGTCGCGGCTATCGCTGTGCTCAACCGATCCATGGCTGAGGATGCGGCTAAGGAGCTCGGAATTGGCGGGAATCTTGAGGATGCCCTGGCCTCGGACCAGATGCGCTCCGTGGCGCTCGAAAGGATCAGGAAGGCGGTTGCACGCCTCCCAAGCTATGCGACGCCACGGAAGGTCTGGCTGACCGTCGAGCCGTGGACGATTGGCGCCGGCTTGATGACTCCGACGCTGAAACTCAAGCGTCAGGCGATCGAAAGCGCTTTCGCGGATGAAATCGCCCGTCTCTACGCGAAGTGACGGAGACGCCCGAACGGGCGTCTCGCCGCTTCCGGCGTCCGACGCTGAGTAAGAGGTCTAGACAGTTCATTAGTATTGCGGGCGAAAGAGGGGTTCGAGACAGTCATGAACAACGAAAAACTTTCCGATGACCTCAATGAGCCGGTTGCCTTGATCGCGGCGCGCGCGACCAATATGCATGTTGCAGATCTTGTTGAAATACTTAACGCACGCCCCATCGAAGAACGCCTCAGCATTCTCGCGACGATGCCGGTTGACCGAGCTGCGGCGACATTTGACCAACCTGGTCTGGATGAGCCTGCGACGTTGATCCGACGATTGCCGCCGGATATTGCGCCCCGTATTTTACGCGAGGTGTCGATCGATCGCGCCGCCGAGATTTTTCGCCAACTGCGCGAGCCTGATTTTACGAGATTGCTGAGCGGCCTCGATGCTGAAGCAAAGGTGGGCCTGGAACGCGTTCTGTCATTTCCTGCGCACACCGCTGCGGGCATCATGACGACCGAATTCGTCAGCGTGCCTTCGACGTATACGGTCGCCGAGACGATGGAACACATACGTCGGGTCGAGCATACCAGAGAAACCGTTTATGCGATTTTCGTGTTCGATCCGACAACAACTGCGCTTTTGCAATCGGTCAGCTTGCGTCGGCTGATCCTGGCTGAGCCCAGCGCATCCGTATTATCTGTCGCCTACGCCCGGCCGCCCATTACGGTTCTTCCGAATGCGGATCGCGAGGACGTCAGTCGCCTTATGTCGAAGTACGATTTGCTCGCCGTGCCCGTCGTAGATTCGCAGCGGCGTGTGATTGGAATCGTCACCGTCGACGACATCATCGACGCCATCGTCGCGGAAAATACAGAGGACGTGCAGAAATTCGGCGGCGTCGAGGCGCTTCATGCGCCTTATATGTCGATAGGCTTCGGCCGTATGATTTATAAAAGGGCCGGGTGGCTGTGCGCGCTTTTCCTCAGCGAGATGCTGACGGCGAGCGCCATGCAGCACTTCCAGGACGAGCTGGAGAAGGCTGTGGTGCTCACCTTGTTCATTCCGCTCATCATGAGTTCGGGTGGCAATTCGGGCTCACAAGCCACATCGCTCCTCATCCGCGCCATCGCGCTCGGCGAAGTGCGGCTGGGCGACTGGTGGAAGGTTGCCCTTCGTGAAATTCCGACGGGAATTACGCTAGGCGCAATACTTGGACTGATCGGGATCATCCGTATAAGCGTCTGGCAGAAGCTCGGTATTTTTGACTATGGAGAGCATTGGGCGTTGGTTGCCCTCACGGTCGGAGCCGCCTTGCTTGGCATCGTCACCTTCGGGTCTCTGTCCGGGTCGATGCTTCCCTTCGCCTTGAAACGACTGGGTTTCGACCCGGCCAGCGCTTCCGCGCCCTTTGTCGCGACGCTCGTCGACGTAACGGGCCTAGTCATCTACTTCAGCGTCGCATTGCTGATCCTCAGGGGAACGCTCCTTTAGAAGTCGAGGCCGCCCCTTCCCATCGAAATTTTTACAACAAGTCTCCCAAAAGGATCATGGGCGTCGCCTGGCTGGTTTTGATCATGGCGATCTTGCGCCCTTCAGGCCCCAAGTTTGAGACAAGCGCCGCGCCCGGGGCCGTCGCAATTTTGGTCGCCAAAGGCTCATTGTCCTCATTCCGCGAAGCGTCACGATCCTTTTGTGAGCGCGCATCCGGTTGGCGCGGTTCCTGCTTAAAATTGGCCAACTCTCGGTAAGCCCCTGCGTCCGTGTCGCGCCGCGGAACCAACCGTTTCGCTCTACTTTGACTTTGAGGCCAGAGCCTATCATTCTGGAAGGATCACAAATGAACTTTCCCCACTTCGCGAAAGACGCGGCAGGACCCGCGTTTATCTTCTGTTTTGCGCTTTTTGGCGCGCTCGGCGTCGGCGCCTACGCGACCACCCCCCGCCAAACTGCGTCGATGACGCCGAAACCGCTAAATCCGCAACCCACGGAGGTTATGTCGGCGACCGAAGAACGGACTCCTGTTACGCTTGAGAAACGAGAGCCGCAGGAAGAAGCGCGTGCGGCAGTTGCTTTGCAGTCTCAAGAAAAGTCGCCAGTTGATAGAATTTCATTTGGAAACGACGCTTTCGCCTGCCCGACAGAGAACGGCGTCGTCGCCGTCTCCAAGGCAGGGATAGCGCATAATTCGAGGCGCCTCGCCAAAATTATGAAATCGAGAAAGTGTATCGCAATGTCTGAAGGCGCGACGGCGACCGCTATCTCAACAGCGGAGGACGTTACAAAATTTATGCAGAATGGAAAAATACTGTACACCTTGACGACCATGGCGCACCGTTTCTAACAGGACGGGCCCCTGGTTTCCTAATTGGGCAAGCATTGGCGAACCCTCCCGAAGCCGCGTGACCTGCGTGCCGATCCGCGCCTTCCACTGTGGAAAGGCGTGTTCGGCGCGGGAATAGCGCGAGCTACAATCTCCGCCTCCTGGCTCCGAACTCATGCACCCTCGCCCAGCGAGCCGACGCGGGATCCGCGTTGCGGAGAGAGCGGGCTCGCGGGCAGCGCCAACTTGCAGCGACGACTTGCCGAAAAGGCCGCCGAATGAAGCTGATCGCGCACTGCGTCGATTTGATGCGTCGATGCGGGCCGTTGCGAACTCGAATGTCTTTGGTTTGATGACAGAGGACAAATCAATTCGAAACCCATATGCTTCGAAATGGCGGCGCGCTTCGCTCAAATGTTAGCCCGTCGGCGCAGCGCGTGAAGCTGAAAACGACTTCGCGCTACGTTCGTTCGAACAATTGCACTCGTGGGTAGGTCGGAAATGTGGGAGCTCGAGGATTGGAAAGACCTCTCCAAAATGCTGGAGAATTTTGCTGAGGCGGGCTTAGCCCTGGTCGGCATTTTTGTTTTATTGAAATGGCTCGCGAGAGAGAAAAGCTAAACAGCAGGTCATGGAGCGTGATGTCGTGTGGGAGCTTGATGACTGGAAAGACGTCGCTGAGGTTGTCAGAAATTTTGCCGCGACGGTCTTCATGATTGTTGCGGCATTTGCGTTATTGAAATGGGTTGCGAAGAATAAACACTAAAACCTTCGAGCGTTTTACTAAGGGATGGACAACGGCGTGACGGCCGATGACGATGACGGTGCTTGCGCAGCAACCGTCCACACTCGCAATCCGCATCGACAATCGGCGAGAAAACGCACCCTTCGACTGCCGCGCCAACCGATGGAATCAAAAGCTGTCGCAGCCTAGCCGCTATTTCGTCAAGATAAGCTTGTTGTTCGCCGTGATGCGCAGTCGATAGCGCTGCCCCGCATGTATAATCGACGCCTCTTGTCTTCGACCGAGCAATTCGCGCGTGTCAAACTGGCGCGGAGCCGGGAGGTCGACGGGCGACGCATGCGGGATCGTTTCTCCGTGGGCTGCTGTCTCTGGTTGCTTTTCCATCGATGAAAGATTTCACCGAGAAGATGGGTCGCGTCAACAGCGGTAATCGCTTTTTGGAACCTTTCTATGTTCGAATGAATTGCACCTATTCTTACGTCGCCATGTCCACTTTGTCACATCTCGCACAACGTTATTTCACCCCAGGCGGCTCCCCGTAATCGAAAGCAGCAACTCTGGAAATTTTCCAACTTGCGATACGCGCTTTCTTCTTGAGTGTGCGCGCTGGTCCCTCGTACACATGAGAAAGCATGTTCAAGCGATCAGCAAGCCAGCCAAGCCAAGCGCCCAGCCAGCCAGCAACCGCTGCAAGATCTGCGCTGCAGGAGGGCACTCTGGTGAAACGCGTTCCAGGCTCCATCAAATCTCCGCTTTCGCTACGCGCGCTGAGACTCCCCTCGCCGAGGGCAACTCTGCGCGACGGATCGGCCGTTACGGCGTTGGGCGTCGCAGCTTTCATAACCTCAACCGTCGGCGTATCCTTCGCTCAGGAATTGTCCACGACGTTGCCCCCCGTAAAAGTGGAGGCGCCACGCGAGAAGCCGCGCCCGATCGCGCCGGCAAAGCCCAAACCGACGCCCGCGGTCGCCGCCAAGCCTCAGCCTGCGCGCCGGACGACCCAGGCCCAAGCGACGTCCGGAAAGCGCGGCGCAGGACCAAATTCCGCAAGCGCCGCATCGGCGGCAGGGGGGCGAGGCGGCGGCGCTCCGAGTGTTCCGATTTTCGTCGCTGCTGCCGACGCAGACCCTTACGCGGATCCCGCGGCCCCCTACCGCGCGGTTCGACTGCAATCCAACAAATTCACGCAGCCGATCATTAATACGCCGCGCACCATCACCGTACTGACGAAAGAAGTCCTGCAGGACAAGAATGCGACGACTCTGCGCGAAATTGGACGCAGCACGGCGGGCGTCACGCTCGGCACAGGCGAAGGCGGCAACGCCTTTGGCGACCGCTTCTTTATTCGCGGCTTCGACGCGCGCAACGACATCTTTGTCGACGGCGTGCGCGATCCGGGCGTCAGCATCCGCGAAAACTTCTATACGGAACAGGTCGAGATTTTGCGCGGTCCCGGCTCAACATTCGCGGGACGCGGCACATCCGGCGGGGCGATCAACATCGTCACGAAACAGGCGACCGACCGCGATTTCACCGACCTGAACTTCATGGGCGGCTTCTCCGATCAAACGAAGCGCGTCACGTTGGACGTCAACAAGGCAATTAGTCCGATCCTCGCGGTCCGTCTCAACGCCATGTATCAGGACGCCAATGTGGCGGGCCGCAGCTACGTCTTCGACAATCGCAATGGCGTTGCGGGATCGGTGGTCTTCAAGCCCATCGAAGGACTGACCCTGACGGCGGAATATAACCACGTCTATCAGCGCGGGCTGCCAGATTTCGGCGTGGCGTATAATCGCATCGCAAACCGGCCGGTCACCGAAGGCCTGGTTCCGCGCTACACATGGTACGGCTTCACCAATCGCGATTTCCAGATCTCTCAGCAAGATTTTGGGACCTTCACCGCGCAATACAAGGTTTCGGATAATATCACACTCAACAGCCGGCTTCGTCAGGGCCGGTCGGTTCTGGATTACATCGGCACTCTCGCCGAAGGGGCAAACATCTTTGTGTCCACGGTGAATCTCAATCCACAAAGCCGCAATCAGGTCACGTCCGTTCTCGACAACCAAACTGACGCAACGATCAAGTTCGATACAGGTCCCGTTAATCATGCGGTGGTGACGGGCGTCGAATTTTCCCGAGAATATCTAACGCGAGACACTTATGCCGGGCTGCAATCGGAACTAAACGTCGCCGGACCCGTCAGCGGCAGCATTGTCGGCAATCTCTATCTACCGCCGACCGGCCTGCCTTTCTTGAGCCAACCCTATCTCACAGGCAATCCGACCCGCATATCGGTCGACACCAAGTCCGGCTATCTCATTGAAACCGCCAACTACCAGGATGTCGTCATCGCCAATGGCGGCGTCCGTTATGACGACTACATGATCACCAGCCGCAACGAGACCTATACGAGTTTCGCCGCCAATCATTCGGGCATGGTGAATTACAATGCCGGTTTGGTTCTCAAGCCGATGCCGAATGTCAGCCTTTACGCCGCGTACGCGACGTCGAGCAATCCAGTCGGCGCCGAGCTGGATGGGACGGCGGCCAATTACGGCGGCCTGTCGACCGCGGTGCAAATCTTTCCGCCACAATACAATCGCGCGTCGGAGATGGGCGTTAAGTGGGAGTTGTTCGATCGCCATCTCCTCGCCACTGCGGCGCTGTTCCGAACGGCTGTGACCGGCGCCCGAGAGGTAAACGCGGGCGTGACGACGGGCAACGCCGCATACTTTGTTCAAGGAATTGATCTCGAACTCGCGGGAAACATCACCGACAAGTGGAGCGCGATTGGCGGCTTGGTTCTGATGGAGTTGAAGGTGACCAGTTCTTATGCGCAGACGAACGTCGGCCTGCAACTCGCGAATATCGCCCACCAGTCCTTCAGCATGCTTTCGAAGTACAAATTCGGCGATCTTCTCGGCGTTGATCCGGATGTGCTGGAGATTGGCGGCCAAGCGATTTACCGGTCGAAAATCTACGGCGGCAACAATCTCATCGCCAATGGCGGGACCAATTTCAACGCGTTCGGCTGGCCCGCGCCGACCCGAACCAATCCATTCGTAAACGTGCCGACGGAGCTCCCTTCGGTACTGGCGCTTCGACCTCTTCACGGAGGCGAAGATCGGGCCATATACGACGCTGAAGTTCTCTGTGATGAACCTTTTCAACCGCACTTTCTATGACGCTTTCTACCAGTCCGCCGCGCCATTCGCACAAATGGCGCCCGGCCGCGCCGCCTACCTCGAAGCCCGGGTGAAATTCTAGGAGGGTCCGCAATGCTCGCTTACGTCCCTGGCGCGCTCGGAAAGGCGGATGTTCTGCGCGTGCGCGAGGCGTTGGCCGGCGCGCCATGGGAAGACGGCGCGTCATCGGGCGGCGCGAGCAAGGCAGCGAAACGAAACAGCCTGTTGACGCCCGACTCCGAATTGTCGCGTAAATTGGGTTCCGCTGTGGCGTCGGCCCTCCTCGCCAGTCCGATCTTCGTCGCGGCGGCGATTCCGCTGCACATCTTTCCTCCCCATTTCGAGCGATACAAAGCAGGGGACCGCTACGATCCGCATGTCGATAACGCTGTTCGCGGCGACGCCATGACTGGAGCGCGCATACGCGTCGATCTCTCGGCCACCCTGCTTCTTTCAGAGCCAGGGGATTATGATGGCGGGGAACTCGTCGTCGAGGATATTTTCGGCTCCCGGACATTCAAGCCGCAAGCCGGCGACGCGGTGCTCTTTTCCGCCGGCAGTCTGAATATGGTCACGCCGGTCACCCGCGGTGAACGCCTCGTGTCGTTCGTCTGGCTGCAAAGCATGATTTAGTCCGACGAGGCGCGCGACCTCGTCTGCGATCTCGACGCGGCGATAGGCGACCTGTCGCCACGCGTCGGCGGCGACGACCCCGACCTTCGCAAGCTGACGACGGTCTATCACAATCTCATCCGCATCTGGGGGGAAACGTAAGCGCCGTGTTGATCTGCATCCCCGAGATCTTGACGAAGCAACAGGTGGCGTTCTTTCGAGAAGCCATGTCGACGGCGGAGTGGGAAGATGGACGGACGACCGCCGGCTCGCAATCTTCGCTCGTTAAAAACAATTTGCAGCTCCCCCAAGGTGGAACCGCTGCAAGGGAATTGGGAGAGCATGTGCTGCAAGCGCTCGCCGACTGCCCGACTTTTGTTTCGGCGGCGCTTCCGCTCAAGATATTTCCGCCGCTGTTCAACTGCTATGGCCGCGGTCACGATTTCGGGCTTCACGTGGACAACGCAATTCGCGGCGTCTCTGGAACGGCCATCCGTATTCGCACCGACCTGTCCTGCACCTTGTTTCTCTCGGACGCCGAGGATTATGATGGCGGCGAGCTTGTCATCGAAGATCGCGTGGGACAGCAGGAGATCAAGCTCGCGGCAGGCGATCTCGTCCTTTATCCTTCAACCAGTCTTCATTTCGTTCGGCAAGTGACGCGTGGCGAGCGGGTCGCTTCGTTCTTTTGGCTACAAAGCATGATCCGTGACAATGTGGCCCGCGCTTTGCTGTTTGACCTCGACCAAGCGATTTAATCCTTGAGCAGCCGGCTTGGCGCCGGCGATGCGGCCTGCGTCAGGCTGACCGGAATCTACCACAACCTCATTCGGATATGGGCGGAAGCATGAAAATCACGATGAATTCAGCGTTCTTGGGAATGCTTTCTCTCGCGGCCTTCGTCTCCACGAGCTGGGCCCAGGGCACGCAGATCCCTCGCGCGGCGGAGGCGGCCATCGCTGCGACAAGACCTCACGACCTTTCGGTCTGGACGATGTTTTCCAACGCCGATATCGTTGTCAAAATTGTGATGATTGGCTTGCTGCTGGCGTCGATTGGAACCTGGACCGTTCTGATCGCCAAGACCATCGAATTAAAGCGGGCGCGACAGCGCGCCCTGGAGGCCATCGCCAAGCTCTCTGAAGCGCGCGGGCTTTCGGAGGCTCGCCTCGTCCTGGGCAAAGGCGACAATTTGACCACAGCTCTTCTTTCTGAAGCGACGCGGGAACTGAAGCTTTCGTCAGACATTCTCGCCTACCATGGCGTCAGGGAGCGCGTCGCCTCCTGCTTCGCAGAGGTTGAACGCGCCGAGGCGCTTTCAATCAAGAGGGGGACGGGACTTCTCGCTTCCGTCGGTTCAACCGGTCCGTTCGTTGGCCTCTTTGGAACCGTGTGGGGCATCATGAATAGCTTCATCGGCATTTCGAAAGCGCAGACGACCAATCTCGCGGTTGTCGCGCCCGGCATTGCCGAGGCTTTGCTGGCGACGGCGATCGGTCTCTTCGCGGCCATTCCAGCCGTCTTGATCTACAATCATCTTGCGCGTCAGACGGGCGCCTATCTGGAGCTCGTCTCCTCTGTCTCCGGCGAATTGCTGCGCATCGTTTCGCGCGATCTCGATCGCGGACATCATTCAAGCAAAATCCAGGCGGCGGAGTAACTGAAATGGCCGCGCATCTTCGAAAAGGCGATCTTGAGGAAACACATGAGATTAATGTCACGCCCTTCATCGACGTGATGCTGGTCCTTCTCATCATCTTCATGGTGGCCGCGCCGCTCGCGACCGTCGATCTTCCGGTCGAACTTCCGGCTTCAAACGCGGCGCCGCACGAGAAGCCGGAGAAGCCGGTTTATGTGACAATCCAATCCGATCTGGCGCTCTCGATCGGAGACGCGCCCGTCAAGCGTAACGACCTCATCGCGACGCTCGAAAGGCAGCTCGGCGACAAGAGCAAGCGTATCTATCTACGCGCCGACAACGCTGTGCCCTATGGTGAGATGATGGCGGTGCTGGAGCGCCTGCGCGCCGGCGGCTTTCTCAAAGTCGCCCTCGTTGCGCTCGACGCTGGCGGCAAAGACGTGAGCGGGATGAAATGAGCTGGGTCGCGGCACGGCGACGCGAAGCGGTGAACAGCAAGCTTTGGAGTTTTGCGGCCGTTTGCGCGATTCTACTGCATATCGTGGGCGCTGCGACTGCGTTCCTCACCCTTCGAGGCGATATCGAAGACGACGTGAGCGGCGCCCCTGCGATCGAGCTCTCACTCGAACCCGTTGCAGCGCGTGAGACCGAGCCGACTGACCTGCCTCCCGGCCCGGTCACCGACGAGTTGGCGGCCGCTGCGCCTTCTGTCGCCGCCGCCGAGACGAAGGAAAGCAACGAAGAGAAGATAGCCCGGGCGCAGGCCGAGGAAGCGGAATTATCGCGCGACGCGAAACCGCAAAAGCCGGTCGAAGACGAAAAGTCGCGGCAAGCGCAGAAGGTCGTTTCAAGCGAATCCTCCGCGTCGGAGGCGACGGCGCCGCCGAAATCGGATGCGGCTAAAGTGGCTGATCGTCCTGCAGCGCCGGCGCAAGGCGCGGACACCGCGGCGAACGCCGTCAAGCTGACGTGGCAAAAAGCGTTGATGGCGCATCTCAACCGCGCCAAGCGATATCCCGTCGGCGGCGGGAGGCGGACCGCGGAGGCCAGCGTGCATTTCAACATCGATCGACTTGGTCACGTGCTGGGCTACAGCATCAAGCATTCCTCCGGCCTGCCTGCATTCGATGAGGCCGCGCTCGCTATGATGAAGCGCGCTGATCCCGTTCCACCGCCGCCAGCGGCGATAGCCGATGAAGTGTTATCATTTGATGTGCCGGTGCAGTTCAGGGCGGATCGTCGCTAAGAGCGACCCGCGGCGCCATCGCGGACCGGCCGCCGCCATTATTCTGCCGATAAGGATTGTTTTTCTTTGCCTTGAATGTGGACGCGAGCGAACTTTCGTCACTCGCAGGCTTTCGCGTATAAGAAGTCGAGTGTTGAAAAATGTCCGAACGAGATCAGTTGCGTCTGGCGTTTCCGGAGGACCAAACGCTCTTAACAATCGTAAGAGGCATTTTATCGGCAAGGGGATTAGAAAAAGACGCGATTGAATGGATATGCAAAGATGTTTATCCGAGACTGTCGTTTCTTGACGTAGATATTTGTGAGGCTTCGGAGCAAGGAGCACTCGGCGCTCGTTTCGAATTTTCTCAAAGAATAACGATGGCGTTTCACGAGCTACTGGACCTCGAGGTAGAGTTGTACTCCCAGAAAACCAGTCTTCGTGTCCAGCGTGACGCGTGATCAGATAGTTCCAATCCACCCAGCCCCAGACGCCACAACATTAACACCTGCCGATTTCCATCGAGCCGAGATCGAAAAAGTGCGCCAGTTGAGGTCAAGCTGGAGCACTTTCAGCCTGAAGTCCGCGTTTTGCAGCGATCGTTATAAGGTCGCGGCGCGCGATCGCAGCGCAGCTGCGCCCGCTATCACGACGATCTTACGAATGGATCGATAAAGCGACGGCCGAAGCTGGGCAGGCGCCCTTTTCGATCGTGCTCTGGAGCACGCGGGGCCTCCAGACGGCCTGGCTGGCCGTGGTCCCGGGAGAATGGCGTAAAATATTCTCAGAACAGGTTTTTTTGAGTTCTGGGAGGTAAATTTTAACCTCGGATTTTTAATGTATTCCTTAATGAAATTTTCATAGCGAGACCTCTCATGGCAAGGAATTATCGGAAATCAGAGTTCGACATCGCGCCTTTGTCGTCCTGGATCAGTCAGCACGGCTGGATTGTTGGAGTTGCCCTTATCGGCGGCGGCTTGGCGCATCAGTACGTGGTGAAGAATGCGGCGCCGTCCGCGCAGGCGCTAGCGACGCCCGCCTCAAGCACCGTCGTGGCGCCCGCCGCCGCCAAGGGTCCGTTTGCCATCATCGCAGAAGCTCTCGCAGGTCCACGGCGCCAAAAGTAAAGGCGCCGCCGCGCGACCTCTTCCAAACTTAGCGGCGTAAGCTGTGGAAATTATCGACCCGCGTTCAAGTTCCCACTTCAAAGCAGTCCTCAAGAATATCCAAGCACGCGCTCTTGATCCCCTGTGCGGCGGAAGGCCTGGGGCGTTCGGCGTCAGCGTAGGCGCCGGCTTGAGAGATTGCGATCATTGCATCGATCGCGATGAGTTTTTATCCGCTCCAGAAACATGCCCTTGATCAGACGATTACGTTAGTGATGATAAACGCGCGTTTTGTTCTTTGGCTGCTTTCCGTACATTCGGCAGACGCCATATATGTTGCCTAGCCTCGGATTGAGGTTGAGGGGGAGGTCGACATGGCCGATAGACAGCAACATGGCAATCGTGAAATGAAGAAGCCAAAGAAGCAAAAACCTAAGAGCGTGGCCAACTCATCCGGGTCGATTTGGGAAACCGTCGAAAAGGTTCATCCAACTCATGGGACCGCGAGTAAGAAATAGATCCCAGGACGGCCGGAGGATTTGAACAGAGGCCGCCCGGCACGGGTGCGTGGACCGGACGGCCTCCTGACTTCTCAAAAGCTTCCCTTGCTGAACACCCGCGACGCATGGGGGGCCGGAGAAGTTTGGAAGGCCTACATAGGTTTCTCCGCAGATGCCGCAAGAGTCTGTTCGCCTGTCAAGCGATCGCTCGCGTTTAGCTGACGCTGTGTTGTTGCTCTTTCCGCCAATCCGATCAAACCGCGAGCGCGTATTGGGATGCTCCTTTCGCGCCCCTGTGCGGCGTGAACTGCAAGATCCACAGCGAATCCCCTAGAGACACGGGTTCTGCGCTCCACGATTGTGGTGCGACAATTGCTTGCGTCAAGGTTCGCTCGTCGTCCGTTCAATTCCTGTACGGGGTCGGCCCATGACCGAGGCAAAGTGCTCTTTTCATATCGATGGAAAGATAACTGATCTACCCGTCGTCCACGGCACCCGCGGCGCCGACGTGATCGATATGCGCACTCTCGCCGTTAAGACTGGACTCTACAGTTTCGATCCAGGCTTTCTTTCAACGGCAAGCTGTGAATCCAAAATCACCTATATTGACGGGGACGCGGGTATCTTGCTTCATCGCGGCTATCCGATCGATCAGCTCGCAGAACGAGGCGATTACCTCGAAGTCTGCTATCTTCTGCTTTATGGGGAGCTTCCCACCCGGCTGCAAAAGGAGGACTTTGACTACCGCGTGACGCATCACACAATGGTGCATGAGCAGATGATGAGGTTCTTTCAAGGGTTTCGCCGCGACGCGCACCCTATGTCTATCATGGTCGCGTCGATTGGCGCCTTGTCGGCCTTCTATCATGACTCGACCGACATCCGCGATCCCTTGCAGCGCATGATCGCGTCCATGCGCATGATTGCGAAGGTGCCGACGCTCGCTGCGATGGCGTACAAATATTCCCTCGGGCAGCCTTTTGTCTATCCACGTAACGATCACGACTACACGTCGAATTTCCTTCGTATGTGCTTTGCGGTCCCGGCCGAGGAATACAAAGTGAACCCGCTCCTCGCGAAGGCGCTTAATCGCATATTCATACTCCATGCCGATCTCGCCCAGGTCGCCTCCACCTCGACTGTCCGACTCGCGGGCTCCTCCGGAGCTGATCCGTTTGCTTGTGTCGCCGCCGGAGTCGCTTCCTTGTGGGGCCCAGCGCACGGCGGCGCAAATGAAGCGGTGCTTAAAATGCTGTCGGAGATTGGCGCGCCCGAGCGCATTCCGCAATACATTGCTCGAGCCAAGGACAAGAGCGACCCATTCCGCTTGATGGGCTTTGGCCATCGAATTTTCAAGAATTACGACCCGCGCGCGAAAATCATGCAGCGCACCGCCCATGAAGTATTTAGCGAACTCGGCATTCGTGATCCGTTGCTGGACATCGCGCAGGAACTTGAGCGCATAGCGCTTTCGGACGAGTATTTCGTACAGCGCCGACTGTTTCCAAATGTCGACTTCTATTCGGGCCTTATCTTGAGAGTCATGGGATTTCCCACGGCCATGTTCCCCGCTCTCTTCGCGGTGGCGCGCACAGTCGGCTGGATCGCCCAGTGGAAGGAGATGATCGAAGACCCCAACTCGAAAATGGGTCATCCGAGCCAACTGTATACGGGCGAGAATATGCGGGAGTATCTGCCGTTCGATCGGCGCTGAAACGGCAACCCCAGGAAAATGCGATGTCCGGACGACAGCCACCGCACCGGAAAACGAGTTAGCCGCATTGCTTCCCAAATGCCATTCACGGACTCAATCGGCGGTAAAGACGCCCGACAACGAAACGGTGCAGCTCTCGATATTCCCAATAAGGCCAGACGGCCCGTAAGGTGGAAAAACCAGGTCCACGTAAGCTAAAACCTGTGTGCCCGCGTTTGCGTAGATTGAGGTCGGGCTCGCACTGAAAGTGAAACTGCCATTCACATAGGCCGAATTCAGAGCGCTTCTAGGAACGGGCAGTTGATAGGGAACGACTGTTGAACCGGGGATCGCAATGATCTGAAACTCTTTTACAGAAAAGGCGCCGTTCCGCGTGGAGACGCACTCGCCGGACACATACTCAATGTGGAGGCTTCGAGCCGCGTCAATCGAATTGAACTTGCACGCCAACCGGCTCAGATTATTGAGGTCGACGCTATGTAACGCGCATTGCGACACCTCGCCGTAATGCGTGGCTGCGACTTGAGCTTCAACGCCATAAATTGCGACGCACGAAGCGGCGGCAAAGGTAATGGTTAAGGCCAGAAGCGAAGAGAATTTCATTCTTTTCCCCTCCCGCGCCAGGGAATCCGAGCGCGCGATTTCAAACGCTGGACTGAGGCAAATTTGCAATGGGTGCACAACTGACAATTCCTTTCTTAAAACACTGGACAGGCATAGGGTTTGTGTTAGCCTTGGGCCTGCGTCAAATTGACGCCACCAAGGGACCGCAAAAATGCTCATCAAAAAGAGCTGGGCTCCCGGGAGAGGAAGAGGAGAGAGGGTTATGGCTGAGAAAGAACTCGAAATCACGACGAACACCTACATCTTCGCGGGCGTCGGCGCCGTTATCATTGGCACGCTCGCGGCTTTCGCCCTCGGCGGATTACCGAACACCATTGCCGCCGCCGTTGTCGGCGGGCTGGCCGGTGGTTGCCTTGGACTTTTCTTCTAAGACAATAGTTGTTTGGCTTTTGGCCGTTGCTATCGGCTGAGCCAGGTCTTCGGCGGTCTGCAATCGCGTCAGTGGTTGCGGACCGCGGCTTACACATGCCTCAAAAAGCTAGAGACATCGTTGCCGTCCCGGAAAATCGCACTTTGAAGCCTAAGCGGCTGACGAAAGTCAACCAAATCACTTGAACAACGCGGCAAAGCCTCGCGTCGACACGATGGCGTTGCCCCGCGCCGGTTCATGTGAGATCGCCATGTCCGGTCAGTTCCGCAGTCGATAGCCGGTCTTGAAGATCCACGCGACCACGCCAAGACAAGCGACCAGGAAGCCCAACATCACGCTAAGGCTGATCACAACGGAAACATCGGACGTTCCATAGAAGGACCAACGAAACCCGTTAACGAGATAGACAACGGGATTGAACAAGGCGATCCTGCGCCAGACCGGGGGCAACATTTCGATCGAGTAAAATGTGCCCCCAAGAAAGGTAAGTGGCGAGAGGATCAGGAGAGGAACGATCTGCAGCTTCTCGAATCCATCGGCCCAGACGCCGAGGATGAAGCCGAAAAGGCAAAAAGTTATGGAGACCAGCACGAGGAATACCGCCATCCAGACGGGGTGTATGACGTCAAACGACACGAAGAATCGCGCTGTGGCGAGAATTATCATGCCAAGAACAACCGATTTCGTGACAGCAGCCCCGATATAGCCGAGCAGGACTTCAATGACCGAGACGGGCGCGGATAGCAGCTCGTAGATCGTGCCCGTGAAGCGTGGCATGTATATGCCAAATGAGGCGTTGGTGACGCTCGTCGTGAGCAAAGTCAGCATAATCAGGCCCGGGACAATGAACGCTCCGGTACCGCGATTCCGTCAATTTTCGTCATGCGGTCGCCGAGCGCCGACCCGAAGACGATGAAATACAGCGAGGTCGAGATCACCGGCGACGCGATGCTCTGAAAGATCGTACGCCATGTTCGATTGAGTTCGAATATGTAGATCGCTCGAACGGCATAGAGGTTCATGCCCGCTTCCCCACCAGATCAACGAAGATGTCTTCGAGCGTTGAGCGGGTCATGTTGATTGTCTTGAAATCGACGCCTATGATGGAGAGCTGTTTGAGCAGATCCGCAACGCTGCCGTCTTCGCCTTCGCCTTCTCCTGCCACTGTAAAAGAAAGCGTCAGACCATCGCTTGAAAGCGTCAGTGGCCACGCGGCGACAAGGGCGGGGACAGATTCAAGCGGCTTTGTCAGGCCGATCACAACCCGGGTCTGACCCAGCTTTCGCATCAGTAATCGCTTTTCCTCGACCAGCACGATCTCGCCTCTATCAATTACCCCAATGCGATCGGCCATTTCCTCGGCCTCCTCGATATAGTGAGTGGTGAGTATGATGGTGACGCCTTGCTTACGCAGTCGTCTCACCATACCCCACATGTCACGTCTGAGCTCGACGTCGACACCCGCCGTGGGCTCGTCTAAGAACAAGATCCGAGGCTCATGGGACAACGCCTTGGCGATCAGGACGCGACGCTTCATCCCGCCTGAAAGAGTCATGATCTTGTCGTCTCTCTTGTCCCAGAGCGAGAGCTCACGCAATACGCGCTCGATATGTGCGGGGTCCGGAGCTTTGCCAAAGAGACCGCGGCTGTAGCTGACCGTATCCCACACCCGTTCGAACATGTCCGTTGCCAGTTCCTGCGGCACAAGCCCGATCGTTGCGCGCGCGGCACGGTAGTTGCGGATAATGTCGTAACCGTCGGCCGTCACAGTTCCGGCGGTCGGACGGACAAGACCGCAGATGACGCCTATCAGCGTCGTCTTGCCTGCGCCATTTGGTCCCAACAACGCAAAAATCTCGCCGCGCCGTATCTCGAGATTGATGCGCTTGAGAGCCTGATGTCCGCTGGCATATGTCTTGTCCAGCCCCGAAACGATAACGATGGGATCCACTTTGCCATCCTCTTACGGCGCGTAAGTCGGAGCCGTCGAACCCTCAGTCCGCGCCTCCCAAAGCGCCCCCCTCCCCCACATTCTTACTCGGAGCGCCACCCAGGACCAAATCCAAGATCTGACGCTGCCGCGCAGTCAGTGCAGTGACGTGAGCGGCCGCATCAAACGTGTGCAGCAGAAAGTCAACCGGCAGAAGCGACTCGAGAGGGGCAAACCGCCGCGAGAGCCGCGGGGCTCCCTCGACCACCGACAGACACCGTGTGTCCTTGCCGCAGAGCCAAATGCGCGCTGCTGTAAAGCTTGCCGCATGCGCATCAAAATACATTTTATGCCCGGGCGAACGTGAAGTCGCTCTCGGGGAGCGTGTTCTATGGCGCGGCGGCCACTCGCATATGTGATCGCTCTGTTGATGAGCGCTCCTCTCAACGCAGTTGCGCACTCCTCTCTCGTGGAGGCGGTTCCCCACGACGGCGCTGTCGTAGCTGCGGGTGATGTCATGATCGAGCTTCGCTTCGACAGTCGTCTCGATGTCCGGTTTTGCCAAGTGAAAGTCGTCAAATCCGACGGCAGTCAACTAACGCTGACACGACGTGACGGGGATAATCCAAGCGTTCTGAAAGTCATAGGAGCGAGCCTCAACGAAGGTCGCTACCTTGTCCAGTGGCAGGTCCTGAGCGTGGACGGTCATGCTGATCATGGCCAAATCAGCTTTGGCGTAGGGCGGTGACATGCAGGCGTTTCTCTCGATCTACGGTTTCGCCGATTGGATAATCCGAAGCGCTTCGTTGGCGGCGCTGACGCTCGTTGTTGGTGGCGTCACTTATCGCCTGTTCACGCTGACCGCCCTAACGCCTTCGACACCTGAGTTGCTTAACCTCACACGACTTTGCAGGCGCATCCTGTTCTGGGCGGCCTCGGCGTTGTGCTTGGCTCAACTTCTGGCCGCAGGAACTTTGACAACTTTTCTGATGGGATCGTCGGGCGCACCTCTCACGACGGCGTTAAGCGCAGATGCGTCTATTCTCGGTCTGGTTTCCGCCGCCGCGGCTTTTGCGCTTGCTTGTATGGCGCGTCGTTCGTCTTATCAGAATGTCACGCTGATGTTCGTTTTGACGGCGCTTCTCGTTGGTGCGCATACGGGAGTCACCCATGCAGCGAGCAGGGGCGAACCGTCTCCAGCGCTCCTAGCGGCCGAGACGCTCCATCTCTTCTCGCTGGGAGCATGGATCGGTGGAATCCCTTATTTCATTGTATCGCTTCGTGCGCTTGGCGGCTTCGATCAACGCCTCTGCGTGTCCCGACGCTTTTCAATCGTCTCGCTAATTTCTGTCGCGGTCTTGATCGCGACGGGCGTCTATATGTCCGTCCCCTATGTCGGATCTTTCGAGAGGCTTTATCAGACGACTTACGGCCTCTTGCTTGACGAGAAGGTGACGCTACTCGCCGTCCTGCTTTGCTTGGGGGCCGCGAACTTTTTTGCAATTCGAATGCTGCGGCGAGGCGAGTCCGCCGCGTTCCAAAACGTCCCTGTTCTTGCGGAGGCAGAAGTTGGAGTCAGCATCATCGCGATCCTGTGCGCCGCCGCGCTGGCCTCATCGCCCTTGGGGGCAGACACCACAGCGGCCCGGCCTACTGCAAGCGAAATACTGAGCCGATTTGAACCCGTTTCACCACGCTTGGGGATTCCAACCCTTCCTACCTCCGTCGATTTGGCGGCGCCAAGCGCTCCTGCCAATACAGTTGCGACAGAGAGCCCCCCACCTCGCACGTCCCTCGACATTGCCTGGTCTGAGGCGCATCACCATTATGCCGCGCTGTTTGTCATCTTGACAGGGATGGTCGCGCTCGTCTCCCAACTCGGGCATATCAGGCCACTGGCGCGGCATTGGCCCGTGCTTTTTCTCAGCCTTGCCGTCTATCTCTTCATAGTGGCGGACGACGAGGCTTGGCCGCTTGGAAAGACAGGTTTCTTCGTCAGCCTCGCAACGCCAAGAATTGCACAGCACAAGATCATGATAGCGTTGGTCGCGGGTCTCGCACTCTTCGAGTGGCGCGTACAATCAAAAAAAACACGGTCAGCTTTGACGAGTTTCGCATTTCCTCTGACGATCGCCGGCGCGTCGGCTTTTCTACTTACCCATTATGGTCATACCGGCAGTAAGGAGGAAGTTTTGACCGAGATCAGCCACATGCCCGTCGCAATGCTTGGCGTGATCGTTGCGACCGCGCGATGGCTTGAGCTTCGTCTGCCGACTTCGGAGCTCAAAAAGGTTGCCGCGGTCGTCTGGCCTATTGCCTTGATCAGCGCAGGAGTGTTCTTGTTGCTGTATCGGGAGACCGCATGAATTTTTCTATCACCAATCATAGAGCGCGGCGCCCGCGGGTTCAACGGCGCGGCGCCGACGGACCAAATCGACGCATTCAGAATTCCGCTTTATAGCCATGGCCGCCGGTGGTCATGTTCTGCTGCTGATAAGGTACTTTTCGCGGACGCTCTCGCATGGTTCTCGGCGAAACGGTTAGCGGGTCCTATTTGTCCGCCTTGATTTCGCGTGTCTCGACGGAAACAGTCATGTCCAATGCATCCGTTGCCGCGCCCTCGAACGTGCCGGATAGTGGCAGCGCCTGACGCGGATCGCGCGCGACGGCGACGCGGATGAGGTTCTTGTTTCCGACGATGCCATTAGTGGGATCGAACTCGCCCATCCCGCGCCAGGCAAATAAACTTGGCACCATGCGTGCGTGTTCCCGCCGCCCTGGAAGTCGGCGCTTGCCTCGTTCGGGATATGAAGATAGCCAGAGACGAACCGTGCAGCCAACCCCAGCGTGCGGACTGCTTCCATCATGAACACCGCGAAGTCGCGGCAACTGCCCCGCCCAGTCATCAAAGTGAGATTTGGATCCTGAGTCCCGCGCTCGGGCCGTGTCTTATAAACGAAGCTTTCCTTTATGGCGGTCGTCAGAGTCAGCAGCAGTTCGCCTGTTTCCATCGGACGCCCTTGGCGCAAGAACCGTCGCACCCATCCGTCGATAAGATGATCGGGATCGAGATACTGCCGCTCGATCAATCGGCTGAGGTCCGGCATGTCCTCCGCGCCATAGGCAAACGGGTAGGTCCGGGCATGAACTCCAGCAGGAATTCCGGGCCATGGGTCGGTTCATGATCGAGCACGATCCGGGTGTCGAACACCAGCTCGTCTGCTTCCCCACTAAAGGTTGCGACCGCGATGCAATTGCCAAATGTGTCGTGCAGCCACCGCAAATCCTTCGGCTGCGGAAGGATGTCAAGGCTGAACTCGATCAAGCGCTGATCAAAACTGTCGCGCGGCCGACACATCAGCCGGTGGTCGCCGAAGCGCACCGGAGCCTTGTAAGTATACCGTGTGACGTGGCGTACGGACAGGAAAGTCATGAAGAACCGGGGACAGAGCGTTCGACGGGCACGTTGGCTTCCAGGAGCGCTTGATAGGCCTGCGGCAAAACGCGAGCGAGCTGCGTGGCCCAAACTCGCTGCCCGCTCTCGTCAGAGATCAGATCCTGACGGACCTCGATTTCGACGTGAAGCAATCCACGTTTCTCGCCATGCACCGGAATTGTGTAGTCGGTCGCGTCGGACACACTATAGGGTTCGTTGTCGCCGACGAAAAGCCCTTCTTCGCGATTGAGGAGCGCTATCAAAGTCCTGCCTAAACGCGGATCGCGATTATAAAGAACTCCGCAATGCCAAGGTCGCGCCACTCCCATGAAAACGGGCGTAAAACTGTGCATCGCGACCAGCGCGACTGGCCGGTCCTGCTTGTCGTCTACAGTCAAGCTCGATTGTGATCCGATCGTGGTAAGGTCGGAAAATCTCCCGCACTCGGGAGGCCTTCATGATTCGCTCAAGCCTATGTTTCCCGGTATCGAGGTCAGCTCACTGATTTTCGGGATCGAGGACTCCGACTCCGGGCGTGCGGTTACAGTCGATCACCAGGCGCGAATAGTTCTGCTGTATCACAGTTGCGTCGAGCGTATCCGCAACGATACGGGAGATGGCTGCGGCGCCAATGTCCCAGGCGATGTGACGTGTGCGCTCTGTCTCCGAAATCCCCAGTCCTTCCAGGGAACGCGGTATGGCGTTGTCCGCATGATCGACCAGGATCAGGAACGGCGACTGTCCCTTTGCGTTATGCACTGTGATCGGCGAAGGTTCATCAGTGGCCAAGAGGCTGTGTGGCATCTAAATCGCATCTCGTTACTGGAAGGAGTCTTCCTTGCAGGGGACATTGGGCGTTCGTCGCATTCGGGAGAGGCAGGCTGGCTCTTCGCAGATATCAAGAGACGACACTCTAAGCATTCTTCCAGGTCTGCGCCAGCGCGACAGGGGATTGCAGGATAAATTCCCCGGCGATGTCGTGAAAGCCTCTGTTTTGCGAGAGCGCCAAGGCTCGAAATGTGCCACGGAAAGGCTATCGATGAAAATTCGCGCAGGCTATGAGATTTCCTATGAATGCCCGCAGCCGACGCCGATGATTTTGACTTTGAGCGTCCATGCGTCGCGGGTCCCCGATTTGCTCACGCCGGATCGCTTGCGGCTCGATCCACCCATTTCCGCGAATACATACCATGACAGTTTTGGGAATTTTTGCCACGTGATCCGCGCCCCAGCCGGCCGCCTAACTATCTCCTCGGATTTCCTCGTGCATGACAGCGGTGAGCCCGACCCGCTCGCTCCGGAGGCCGCGCAACACGCGCTCGAAGACCTGCCCGTCGAGGTTTTAATCTATCTCCTTGGCAGCCGCTACTGCGAAACCGATCGCCTGTCGGACGTGGCCTGGACGCTTTTCGGTGGCCTTCCGAAGGGATGGCCGCTTGTCCAGGCGATCTGCGATTACGTCCACGATCGTATCGCGTTCGGATACGAGCACGCGAGCCCGACCAGAACCGCATGGGGCGCCCATACCGAGCGCCGTGGCGTATGTCGTGATTTTGCGCATCTCGCCGTTGCATTGTGCCGTTGCATGAACATTCCAGCGCGATATTGTACCGGCTATCTCGGAGACATCGGCGTACCGCCCGACATTTCCCCGATGGATTTCAGCGCCTGGTTTGATGTTTATCTCGGAGGCCGCTGGCACACCTTCGATGCGCGCCACAATACTCCGAGAATTGGACGCGTTTTGATGGCGCGCGGACGTGATGCAACCGACGTCGCAATCGTAACCTCGTTCGGTCCGTGCACCTTTCGACCTTCAGAGTCATCGCCGAAGAGGTCACGTCCGACGCACTGCCGCCCGGAGAATAAGCGACGATCAAGCTGCTGGAATTCAATGGTCGCGGCAGTTCACGCTTTCGGCCCATGCGCCCTTCAGGCTGACGTGAGGCTCCCGAGTTTAACCCGCATAGGTTATGATGAGGCGCTTTTTTCGCGGAGCCCGCGACCGATTAAGAGCCCATCGTCAAGCCGCAGCTTGTCTCGATTTGTCAGCGACAGATATTTGTGACGCCAGGCGCGCTTCTCAAGGCGTCGCCGAGAGTCCTGGCGTTTAAATCGTCCAGCACATCCCGCGACATAACCGTGACGCTTCCCGGTATCGTCACCACGACGCGTTTTTGGCCATCAACGCCCGTCGCGTATCGAGAGTAGTAACTATTCTTAGCCGAAGGAGGCTGCGACGGGGATATCGCAGCCTTGGCATGTCGCGAAGCGAAATCCGCCCGCGCGGCACTTGTCGTAGCGCCCGCCAGCATCACGCCCCGACCGTAAGGAGGTTTAAATGTGAGATATCCCGTCTCCACTGTCTTACGCAATCGAGTGGTATTCCGGGCCGCGTCATTATGCCGAGACTCTGGTCCGACAGGAGTTAATTGACGGGGATGAAACTCTTGTCGGGATTCCGCTTAAGGTCGAAATACGCCTTAAGATTCGACGTCTCGCCGTAATAAACGATTTCCCTGGCCTTTAGCTCCATCAGTCGTTGTAGGAAGGCCGTTCGATAAAGGGAGGCGTTTACATATACATCCCCAGATATTCTCTGCGCTGCCTTCAAATCATCAAGGAACTTTTTTGGATCGTCAAGCTTCCCGTCTTTGTCGATGTGATCGCGCATTGTTTGAATTGCGTCGTTGAGCTGAATGAAGCAATGCGACATGGAAACATGCCACGTCTTGACGGATAAACGCTTGAGCTCTCCAATCTCGGCGCCTAGTGAATCATGGAAGAACGCGTTGTGACAATCAATCTTCGAGATATCCCGCAAACTGACAGGAACAGAATTGCCAAGCGGACTGTCCACGTCCAAATCAATGCGACTGAGGAGAGTGGCGTCATTTACATTCCACTTTATTAAAAGATCGTCGTAGAATCTTTGTGCGTCTTTGAGTCGCCCATCGTATCCTGGTCGCGGCGCGACGCTTTCAGCGAATGCATCAAGCAAGCGAAACCCTCGATACCAACGTTCATGCGCAAGCGCGATGGCTTCCGAATGGATTTCTTCCGCGTTTTTGAGATTTTCCTCCAGGCGGGCGAGGCGATTATCTCGCAGCCACGTTACATAGCCAAACAATCCGGAGAGGAGAGAGCCAAGAACGCCGACAGTCAAGAGCTTCATGATATCCGGCTTAATCGTCTCCCAAAGGCCTTTGTTTTCTTCCGCCATCATCGCCTCCAAGTCGAGCCGCGTTTGTTCCTGCTCATCTCGGGTAATCTGTCGGAAATTTCGACGGCTCACGCGGTTGCTCCCGATACTGCGAGGAGGCGATATAGACCGCGCGGCGCAGTCGGTTGATACCCCCGAGCGGCTGATGCTCGACCAGCCCGTGCCACGGAGTGAACACGAGATGCTCGCATTCGGTAATGCGCAAAGGATTATCGAAGTCCTGCGGCGGAACGGTCACGACCGCGACCTTTTGGAACGGCGCGTCGTTTGTTTCGTTCCATTGCGACGCTGCGTCTTCGATCGGAAAACCAACGTCATTCGGCTTTAAGCCGTCCGGGCGTAGCTGCACGGCAAAATCATACACAGCCGGTTTGCCTCCCGTAACACTGAGGCTGCGTTTCATGGCTTGGCGCAGCGCATCATCGCTGGGAAATTCATCGATCGGTTTCGTTTCCGGATCGCGGCGAGTCACGCTGAATTTTGCGGCCCTGTTCCGTCCAAACAGGAACGGAGACGCCGAAAAATACGGCCCATCGAGCGGATTACTCATCGTGTCGGAGCCAATCCTCTTCAGGATATTCTGAGTTTTACCGATATCCTCCTTGCTCATCGGCGCGATGGTCGGGTGGGGAATGAGTCCAAAGAGCGTGCCGAAAATCGCCTGGTTGTTGTCCTTGAACTGCAATTGCAACTGCGTAACCTTCAGATAAGTTGCAACATCGCCAAATCCGAACATCGGCTGATTGATCAGAAGAAAATCTTGCGTCTTGGGTCCTTGCTCGTCGAACAGCGTTGCGCCGTCGACGCCCATCAACTTGATCGCCATGCCGCGGCTCGTCGCTTTGTGCTCGGCTTCACCTGTTGATTTGTGGGTCGTTTCGTAATCAGCCGTCACCACTCCGGTCGCATTTGAAAAGCGCACCCAGGCGTCGTAGCTCTTTCCCGGCGTCGCGAAGACGCCTGTGCGGAGCGCCTCCGGAACGTCTGGGTTGACCACGAAAGTCGCCTTCACGCAGCCGTGATCCTTGGCGTGAACGCCACGGCGGGAGAGACTGTCGCCATAACGATATTGGAGTAACTTCACAGTGAGATCCACGATCTGCCCGATCTGCTGCGCTTCGCCGGGCGGGGGATCTTCGAATGCAGTGCTCGTGAAGTCCCCCGCCTGCGCGGACGTGATTAGCGCGCCGAGGATTAGCGCCAGCACCGATGTGCTTTTCATTTTTCCCTCCCGAACATGGTTTAGGTTTTCGCTCGACTTTGAATGCGGGCTTCATAATGTCTTGAGATATTCCAGCAGCGCCCTTTTCTGATCGTCCGAAAGCGTCACGCCGAAATCGTGGCCGCAATGGCTATCGCCTGACTGAGGATCCTCACAGCCCGTGGTCTTGAGCGTAAAACTGGAGTTTGGTTGATCGGCCGCGAGACCAACGGTTTCCGGGTCGTAGGCCGTCCCGATCTTGAATTCGCTGACGCGCTTGTCCGATGGTTTCAGCAATTCCGCGAGCGTCGGAATCGAGCCATTGTGCAGATATGGCGCTGCGGCCCAAATTCCCTGGAGTACGCGCGCCTCGTAGCCAGGAGGCGGCGCTGCGCCAAGACCCGGAATGGGATAGGCGCCCTTGATTGCTTCGATCTTGCTTATAATGTCGGACTTGAGTTCCGGATCGAGTGATTGCAGTTCCCCATCAAGCGTCAAATGGAGTTGCATGAGCAGTCTCCGCAGTTGCGGATCCATGCGCACATCCGGGAAAAAGTGCTGCAACACTGCGCCACGCACCGCAACACCGAGCAAACTCACGGCACTGTCCGTCTTTTCCAAAGGCTGGCCGAGCAGTGGAATGAAGGCGCCGGTCATGACGCCGGTGTCGACCTTACGCGCGATGTTCAATAACTCTTTGGCGTCGGTGCGGATCCGCGGGAGCGGCGTGACCGGTGTGATCCAATTGCCGTCGGCGAGTGGTTTGATGCCGTGGCATTCTGCGCAGCCTCCCTTCTCGGCCGGCCAGTTGAAAATCTCTTGACCCCTCGCGGCGAGTTTGGCGTCGAACGCCCAAGGCCATCTGGGAGGCTTCAGGACGGAGATATCACTTTCGAGAGCTGCAAGCCCGTCGAAGTTAGCGGAATTGCCGCCAAGGTAATCATAACCGATTGGGTGGGAATCGTCCTTCCTGGGATGAAACGCACCGAAAACGCCGTAGACCTGTCCGAGATTCCGCGCGAGCGCTAAAATCAAATTGCCGTTCTCGGCGAACCCCGGCCATTGAGTGCGATTTTGAATGGGGGCGTTCCACAAAAAAGGTGGCCGCACAGGCGCATTGGCGCGCGCGATATTGGATTCGATCACATAGTGATTTTCCTCGGGCCCGATATCGAGGCCGGCGACGCGGTTGAGGATCATGCCGACGGCATCGATCCGGCCGTGTCCCCACAGTCGATCCTGCCCTGGCTTCGGCAGGCCGCGGTCCGAAATCGCGTGGAACGGTGCATACCAAGCGTCCACTTTCAGTCGCAGCGCGGCTTCGCTTTTTTCCGACCATTCAGGGCCCAGCACTCTTTTTGCGAAGGCGGTGAATTGAGCCTTGTCAGCGAGGATACGCCCCATCGCCGTATCCAGATCCATCCAGAATGAGCCGAGATCAGCCAGCGACGGGCCGCCCTCGATACGGTAGGTCTTGCCGGCAACCTCGATCTGACGGGTATGACAAGCGGCGCAATTGAGTGAGAGAGAGGGCTCGTCGACGCCCTGCTTTGCGACTAGGAAGCCGACGGGAAGACCGGGAGGCGAACTCTCAGGATTGGGCAAATAACCATAGCGCACGAGACTGTCGGCCATGAAGGGCGCCCGTTGGCTTGTTCGAGCGCCGCAATCCACCGCCACGGCACGAGGCGTGAGCCCTGATCGCGGCTGTAAAAGTCGCGCCGCGTTGCTGCGTCCCAGCCTTGACCCTCGGGAACAGATTGCGCCATTCCGACGGAAACAGACGCCAACAGACCAAAGACAACGATGCATGAATGCGGAGAGTAAATTTGCTCCACACGTCAATTCTCCGAAATTTGAAACAATTTGAGCAATCCCTGACCTCGGATCGCTGAATGCGCGTAATGGGTGGACAACGCAAAGCGACGGCGAAGGTTCCCTTGCACGGCGAAATGCGAGACCGCAAGAGTTACGGGGCGCTCTTCAACGTTGAATGCGACTTGCGTCGTCGGCTTTTGCCCGTCCACAATTGATTCAAATTGACGATAGCGCTGTCTCACAAACGCCGTCCCGAAAAGCGCGAGTTTTGGTGAAGGACAATTATAAACCGAACGAGGCGACAAGCGATTTTGTCAGAAGGCAGGACTAAACTGCGTGACCCAATCGCTTCACTCCCGTCTTGGACGCCATTGTCTGCGCAAGATGTGTCGTGGCTGTTCCGGCCGCTGTGAAGTCGCAAACGCGGATACGCCTGCGACAACAGTTATCACCTGACGTCGCCCCAAAGCGCTCACGAAATAGGAGCCGGAGGCATCGCTCGATTGCGTTCCGATCCCGGAGCGTCGGGTCTGACAAGCGGTGTCATTACGCGATCTTGTCAATCGTCGCAGATGCGGCGCTCCACGCCGCCTCACCTGCTAAAAGATTGGATGCCTTTTCAGTCGAGAGATGCGCAAGTTTCCGCAAGCCCGCTGCATGCAACGCGTCGAGAATCGCGAGGCGCAGATCCGTCTGCACGTCTCGATCGGTGTCACAGTAGACATGTAGCTTGAAGAGGAAATTGTCGCCGAAATCCTCGAGAACCGCCGAGGGCGCCGGCATAGCAAGCACGTGTGGATTGTCCTGCGCCACTTTGAGCAAAACCGCCCTCGCCCTGCGCGGATCGCAATCTGAACCGAGTGAGACGGGAATCGTCATGCGTCGGACGCTGTTGCGATGCGTCCAGTTCTTGACCTTTTCAGTAATGAAATACGAATTCGGCACGAGGACATGTGCGCGATCGAAGGTTTCAACTTCAGTCGAGCGTATGCTGATTTTCCGAACGTAGCCCTCTTCGCCCGCGACGTTGACGAGATCGCCAATCTTGATTGGTCTCTCAGCCAAGAGAATGAGGCCGGAGACAAAATTATTTACGACGCTTTGAAGACCAAAGCCGATGCCGACGGACAAAGCTCCGGCTACGATGGCAATATTCGACAGATTAAAGCCAGCGTAGGAAATGGCGGCCAAGGCGGCAATCGCCACACCGACATAGCCCACTGCAATGCGTATGGAGTCGCGAACGCCGCCGGAAATTCCGGCTGGTTGAAGAATTCTTGCATCAAGCCAACCCTGGAAAAGTTTTGACGCGGCGTAACCGACCCCGAACACAATAAAAGAGGCGAAAAGAGCCGCGATCGATACTTGTGTGTTTGCGATATGGAAGCCGAAGAACAACTGCCTGTACCAATCAAAAATATCGGGCCAGGCGTACCCCCACTGCGCCATGATCAACGGCACGGCGAGCGCCAGAACGCTAAATTTGCAGAAGAGAGCGACCGGAACTGCGATCTGCTCGCGTCGCCTTTGATCGAGGACCGCCTTCTCCTTTAGCCAGCGTCCGAGGGTTGCGTTGTCATCGCCGAGGCTTTGGGCGAAGCCCTCAACCCATAAGAGAAGGAGGTAGACCAGCGCAAGGATTGAGCCTGTGACGATCAGTTGTCGCGTCAGGAAACGCGAAAGCGCAAGGTAGCCGGAGAGCGCAGTGATGACGATGGCGCCGACTGTAAGCCAAATGGGTATGCGCAGCGCTCTCGGCCACTTCATCGCCGGCAGACCTTGCCGAGGCGCGACGTCAAGCGGCGTCAGCATAATGACGATAACGATCAACGCCGAAACTAAGCTCGACGAAAAGGCGATGACCATTGTGAGTGCAAAAGGCGCCTGCGCTTGCAAGGTCGCGGTATATATCAGCGACGTCACCCCGTAGATGACGGCTAACAGGACTGCGAGGGCGCTCAGCCGGCGCGCCGTGAGATCGGCCGCTGGGATAAGGCGCCAGCGCCGATCGAAGGGCGCTAAAACAGTGGTGACCAATGCGTAAACGGCGAGAATTACGATAGTCGATTGCGCACCGGAATAAAAAAGCCAGTCGACAGCCTCGGGCAAACTCTGACTTTCTGCGACGCTTGCATAAAGGAAGACGATCGGCGCGGCTGCCGGCAGGACACGCAGCAGGACGACGCCCGCTGCTGATGAAGCACGTGTCCAAAAAGGCGGCTCGGTCGCTTCTCGCCAGCGGCGCAAGCGCTTAACGCCCCACCACGCAACCGAGCTCAGCACGACCCAAAGCGCAAGCGTCTCGTATAGCGTGTGGATAAGATCTTCGTAATCGGGGATGTCTTTCCACCAAGCCCCAACAAGATCGCCGACCCGGCGTGCGGCCACAGGCGCAGCTTTCGGCGTGTCAGCCCAGGTTTTGGCGGAATAAACTCCCGGCACGCGCTGGAACAGTCTCGTCGTGAAATTTTTTCGCCGCAGAGTCCTGGATCGCATTGGTGAGGTGCTCAATGCGAAGATGCGCGGCGCTGACGGCGCTTTGGCCCTCCGAGAGCAAACCGGAATGGAAATTAAGTTCGGCGCGCCGTTGCGCAAGCTGTTCTGCCTCAGGCGGCTGATCCTTGGTCGGCGCCGGACCAAGCAGTTCCAGTTCAGCCTTAACGGCCTCGAGTCGGGGCGTCACATGATCCGAAAAATCGTCGACGCCCGCTCGAAGATGCTGCAATTCATCGCGCAAATTGTTCAGCTCGACATAGCGGAGATTCGAACGCTCGAGGTCGCCTTCAACGCGATCCAGCTCGCGCTTCCACCCGGTCACCGTCGCGTGTATGTCAGATCCGACCTCTTGATTGGCGCGTTTGGTGATTTCGGCGACATCGATCTGTGGCGGCGTCGGGATCATTGGTTGAGCGGATTGAGGCTGCGGGGCAGCAACTGGAGCGGCCGGCGCAGGTGGTCTTTGCGGCGTTGCCGCCGGATGGGCCGCCTCAGCGGCAGCTCCTATGCTCAACCACGAAACAAAAAGCAAGCAAGCCACATAATGCCGCCGAATTTTCATCGTTTGCCTCTGCAAGGGTCCGCGCCGATCCCGATTCGGCGAAAGTCGCGCAAACTGTCGTCGTAATTCTTGGCGCAAGTTTGTTTTTAAATAAAATACTGCGAACACCGGCTTGTTTTGCCCCAACTTGGCAAAGCGCAAGTCAAAAACTTTGAGACGGCCGCGGCGAACGTAGTATAGCTCCCGCTCGCACATAAGCAGTCGGCAAGTCGGCCGAGCGACGCACGCACCAAACTCCGGGGCGTCATTCGTCTACTTAAACTCGCTGACCCTTCAAGAGCTGGATGCAGTTGCTGTTGTCGATTATGAAGTTGGGATGGGCGCACCGGACTTAACCGCTCGGACAAAGCGTAATTGCGGCCATCAAGGGGAATGAGAATGGCGCTCATCTGATAACACGCCTCGGTTCGGTTGTTCCGCAGCCGGAAACCGCATGACGATACGCGTGCCGCGTCTGCAAATCGCCGGGCTTTGCGCGATGATCGTTCCTCCCATCGCTTCGACAAGGCCACGACAAATCGAGAGGCCAAGGCCGGTTCCGGCCTTGCGGCCGTCGGGCCGGCCGCCCCGATAAAATTTCTCGAATATACGTTCAAGATCGACGGGCTTTATGCCGGGTCCTTCGTCGGTGACTGTGACGACGACGTCTTGTCCTTCACGCCTCGCGTGAACGACTGTTCCGGAGTCGCCTCCATATTTTTGAGCGTTATCCAGCAAATTAAACAATACCTGCCCGAGTAAATTTAAGTCGCCGCGAATGGGCGGAAGATCCCGCGCTATGCTGAGGGAGATCTGTTGCCCCGGAAAGACCTTTCGGCATCGATCAACTGCGCCGCGTATGACGTCCGCTACATCGACCAATTCGCGTCGCGGCGAAAGCGCGCCTGATTCGATGCGCGACATGTCGAGCAAATTCACGACGAAGCGACTGAGGCGGCCTGCCTCCTCTTCGATCGAAATCAGAAGATCCCGTCTGTCGTTCTCTGGAATCTTATCGCCAAGCTGCAGCAAGCTTGTAACCGCGCCAGTGATCGAGGCAAGTGGCGTCCGCAAATCATGGGAAAGCGAAGCAAGAAGCATCGTCCGCAGCTTCTCATTCTCCTCGAGCGCCGCCGCTTTCACTGAATTCATTGACCAGCAACGATCGATCGATCGCAATCGCCGTTTGTTCGAGAATAGAGGTCAGCATTCTTTCATCCTGCGCTGCAAGCGGCTCTCCGGGGACCTTTGGCTCGATGCCGCACACGCCGACCACGCCGCGAGAGGTGGCCAAGGGACGAAACTGAAACCGCACATTTGGCAGCGTCCCTGTTCTCCAGCCGGAAGCCTCGGACTTTTCCAGCGCCCAACGGGCCGCGCTCTCCTCTCCAGCGTCTAATTGATCTACGGGCGGCCAAGCCGCGCATATGTTCAGATCTCCCTCATCGGGCCTAAGCAACACAACACATTGCGCTTCCAAGGCCTTTTGCGCGTGCACCGCGGCTGCCCAGAGAACGTCATCGAGCTTTGCCGCGCCCGACAGCTTGCGCGAAAATTCAAACATTGACTGAGCCGCTTGCACGCGTGAGCCCAAGCCGAGAGAATGCTCGCGCACCCTGCTCGCAAGCATGGCCGTTATGACGGCGACGACGAGAAAGACGATGAGCGAGAAAAATTCGTGCGGCTCCGCAATCGCGAACTGGTAGCGAGGATCGACGAAAAAGAAATCGTAGGCAAAAAATGAGAGAAGAGACGCCGCGATTGCCGCCCAAAGCCCAAAGCGAACCGCGCAGGATATTACGGGAATGAGAAACACCATCGACAGATTCGGCAGGCGCAGCGACAATTCGAGCAGATGCGCGATCCCGACCGAAAGCGCCACCGACAACAGGGCGGCGCCCATGCTGATCCATAACTCCAGGCGCGCGGGACGCCGCCAGGGGCGTTGGGCGACGACTGCCGTCCCTTGATCTTCAGCCACCACATAGACGGCGATATCCTTTGACCTTCGAACAATTTCGTCCGTCAAGGATCGGCGCAAGATGCGCGCCCAGATGCCTGCGCGCGAGCGCGCCACGACGATCTGGGTAATGTTTTCGTGCCGCGCGTATCGAAGCACCTCTCCGGCGAGGTCCTGCCCGGAAAGACGCGCAACTTCTCCGCCCAGTCGTTCGGCAAGTCTCAGGGCGTCGTCAATGCGCTTTGCGCGCTCGGGGTCGACTTCCTCTTGACCGCGAGGTTCGACATAGAGGGCGACCCAGGAGGCATTGAGGCTGGTCGCGAGCCGCGAGGCAACGCGAACTGCTAGTTCTGCTGAAGTCGTTCCGCCAACGCACACCAACAAGCGTTCGGAGGTTGCCCACGGCCCTTCAATGGCGTTCTGCCGTAAATAGTCGACCATCTGATCGTCGACACGATCCGCCGTGCGACGCAGCGCGAGTTCACGCAAAGCCGTGAGATTGCCTTGTGTGAAGAAGTTTTGTGTCGCGCGCCTCGCAGTTTCCGGGACGTAGACTTTGCCTTCTCTTAACCTTTGAAGAAGTTCGTCAGGCGTAATATCGACAAGAACGACGTCCGCGGCGTCTTGCAAGACACGGTCGGGCACCGTTTCACGCACGATGACGCCGGTGATGCGAGAAACGACGTCCGCGAGACTCTCGAGATGCTGGATGTTGAGGGCAGTCCATACGTCGACGCCGGCGCCCAGCAATTCTTCGACATCCTGCCAGCGTTTGGGATGACGGCTGTCGGGCGCATTCGTGTGAGCGAGTTCATCGACAATGATAAGCTTTGGCTTCCTCGCGAGTGCGGCGTCAATATCAAATTCCTCGATAATCCTGCCGCGATATTCGACCTTGCGGCGCGCCAGGATCTCCAATCCCTCCGTAAGGACCTCGGTCTCCCGCCGCCCGTGCGTCTCGATAAGACCGACGACGACGTCGACGCCGTCCGCCTTCAAGGCGCGCGCCTTTGACAACATTGCGTATGTTTTACCGACGCCGGGCGCGGCGCCCAAAAAAATGCGCAACCTCCCGCCTGATTCGCGATCGGCCAAGGCGAGAAGCGCTTCAGGATCAGGACGGCGCTCCAAGTATTTCTCCAACTGCGTCAACTCGCTTAATCTTGACCTTCACTTTTGCCAAGCGGACGGCATCCAATCGCGCCCCTATCACGATAGCGCCAAATTGCAGGATCCGCGCGTTCAATATATTCGGGCGACGTTCATGAGCGAATGGCCCGAGAAACGCGTCCTCCGTCGAGCAACCGCAAAGGTTCGCTGTTGCTTCTTGTTCTTCGCTGACTGGCGCCGCTCTTCGTTGCCGCGCCCATGCCAGACGAGGCATTAAGTCGTTTCATGAGGCGGCCGATCGCCGGACCGGTTTGGCCATCCCCCAGAAACACGACCACAAACAGGCGCACCATCCCGACCATCAACAACGACAGGAGGATCAGCTTAACCAAACCAACGTCGATCATGACACGCTCCTACTTCCGATAGACTGCACACCGACCAGACCGGGAATCGCGCCTAAATGCGCGATCCCCGGTTCAGCGTCACTGGTCGACTACCGCAACCCGTCCAGATCCAGATTGAGCAAGAGGACATTGACACGCGGTTCGCCGACAATTCCCGCGAAACGCTGCTCGATGTTGGCCTCCACCAAAGAGCGAATGCGCGCCTCGCCAACACCCCGCGCCTTGGCGACAGCGGGAACCTGAGCGAATGCATATTGAGGCGATATGTGTGGATCGAGGCCCGACGCAGAGGTCGTGACGGCGTCCGCCGCGACGACATCAATTCGTCCCGCCGCGAACTCCGCCTCGATCGCGCCGTTGACGCGGTCAATTAGCTTCTTCGACGTCGGGCCGAGATTGGAGCCCGCCGAATTCGCAGCATTGTAGGGCGCGTCGACAGTCTTGCTTGGGTCCGCGGGATCGGGCGCGCTGGTCGCCGACGGGCGACCATGGAAATAGCGATCGGAGGTGAAGTTCTGACCGATCAAGGACGAACCAACGACCTTTCCGTCGCGCTCGACGACGCTGCCATTGGCTTTGCCGGACATCACGAGCTGAGCGATCCCCGTGATCGCCAAAGGGTAAGCAAGGCCGGTCAAGACGGTGAACAAGGCGATCATCACGATCGCGGGACGCATTTGAGCCAACATGATCGTTACCTCAGGCCAGGTGCAAAGTTGCAACAACGATGTCGATGACTTTGATGCCGATGAACGGGACGATGACGCCACCAAGCCCATAAATCAGCAGATTGCGGCGCAGCAGCGCGGCGGCGCCCACGGGACGATACGCGACGCCCCTCAACGCTAATGGAATCAACGCAATGATGATCAATGCGTTGAAAATGACAGCCGAGAGGATCGCAGACTGTGGCGAGGCGAGCTTCATTATGTTGATCGCCTCGAGCTCAGGATAGGTCACGACGAACAATGCGGGGATAATGGCGAAGTATTTGGCGACGTCATTGGCGATCGAGAAGGTCGTCAGCGAGCCCCGCGTCATGAGGAGCTGTTTACCGATGGCGACGATTTCGATGAGCTTTGTCGGATCGCTATCGAGATCGACCATGTTGCCGGCTTCACGCGCGGCCTGCGTGCCTGTTTGCATGGCGACTCCGACATCGGCTTGGGCCAGGGCGGGCGCATCGTTGGTTCCGTCTCCACACATTGCAATCAGGCGGCCCCCCTGCTGCTCCTTGCGGATGTAGGTGAGCTTGTCCTCGGGCGTCGCCTGCGCGATGAAATCATCGACTCCGGCTTCGGAGGCGATCGCCGCCGCCGTGAGCGGATTATCACCCGTCACCATCACGGTCTTGATGCCCATCGCGCGCAACGCGGCGAACCTGTCCTTGATGTCAGGCTTGACGATGTCTTTGAGATACACGATTCCGAGAAGCCGTCCGTTCTCCGACACCGCGAGCGGCGTGCCGCCCACACGGGAGATACGCTCAACCGCCCGCTTGAGGTCTTCAGGCGCACGGTCGTTGCTCAGCCCCGCGTGGCTGAGGACGGAATTGACCGCGCCCTTCCGTAGCGCGCGCCCGGCGAGATCGACCCCCGAAATCCGCGTATGAGCGGAAAACGGGACGATCCGCGCGTCGGAGCTGATATTGGGCAAGTTAAGGCCATAGCGACTCATCGCCAAAGCGACGATCGAACGGCCCTCCGGAGTTTCATCCGAAAGCGAAGCGAGCAAAACCGCTTCGGCAAGGGCGTGTTCCGATATGCCGCCGACGGGGATGAACTCATCGGCCATACGATTGCCAAAGGTGATCGTCCCGGTCTTGTCGAGGAGGAGCGTATCGACGTCGCCAGCCGCTTCGACCGCGCGGCCCGATGTGGCGATGACATTGAAGCGGATTAGGCGATCCATCCCCGCGATGCCGATTGCCGACAATAGGCCTCCGATGGTCGTCGGGATCAGACAGACCAGCAAGGCGATGAGAACTGTCACGGAGAGAACCGTTCCGGAATAGCCCGCCAGCGGCCATAAGCTGACGCATACGATCAGGAAGATGATGGTCAGACCCGACAATAGAATCGACAGCGCCAATTCGTTCGGCGTCTTCTGACGCTCCGCGCCCTCCACCAGGGCGATCATACGATCGATGAAGGTAGAGCCGGGCGCGGCCGTGATCTTCACTTTGATCCAATCGGAAAGCACAGTCGTGCCGCCGGTAACCGCCGAACGGTCGCCGCCCGCCTCGCGAATGACCGGGGCAGACTCGCCGGTGATGGCAGATTCGTTGACCGACGCCACGCCTTCGATGATTTCGCCATCTCCCGGGATGAGATCGCCGGCCTCGACGAGAACAATGTCGCCCACTCTCAGATCGAGCGCGGATACGCCCTCGACGACATCTCTCATACCGCTTTTACCGTCGGGATCGATGAGACGCTTTGCATGAGTGTCGGAGCGGGTTCTGCGCAAGGCGTCCGCCTGAGCTTTGCCGCGTCCTTCCGCCACAGCTTCAGCAAAATTGGCGAAGAGCACTGTAAACCATAACCAGGCAGCGATCTGCCCTGAGAAAAGCGCGACATCGTTGTGCGAAACCAGGTCGCGAATAAAGAGGATCGTTACCACCAACGACACAGCCTCGGTGACGAAGATAACTGGATTGCGGGCCAGTCGCCGTGGATCGAGTTTCCGGAACGCGTCGATCGCCGCGCGCTTGATGATGGCGGCATCGAAGAGGCCGGGAGCAACGACTTTATGAGACATGGATGACACTCCGATCAGAAAGTCTTACCTGCTTGCAGCAGGAAGTGCTCGACGATGGGGCCGAGCGCCAACGCCGGGAAATATTGCAGCAGATAGAGGATGACGATGACGCCGAGCAGCAGGCCGACGAACAGTGGCCCATGCGTCGGGAACGTTCCAACTGAGGCCGCCGTCTTCTTCTTTGCCGCAAACGAACCCGCCATCGCGAGCACCGGAATCACATAGGCGAAGCGCCCTAAAAACATCGCAAGACCAAGCGTCGTGTTGTACCAAGGCGTATTGCCGGTCAGACCCGCGAACGCGGAACCGTTGTTGGCGTTGGTGGAGGCGAATGCGTAAAGAATTTCAGATAGCCCATGCGGTCCGGCGTTGGCCAAACTGTCGAGCGCCGTCTTCAGCATTACCGAGGCCGCGGAAAAGCCGAGCACCGTCAGCGGATAGATCAGCACCGCCAGCATCGCGAGTTTCATCTCGCGCGTTTCGATCTTTTTGCCGAGATATTCCGGTGTGCGGCCGACCATGAGTCCGGCAACGAACACCGCGACGACGGCCAGCACGAGGAAGCCATAGAGGCCTGCGCCGTCGCCGCCCGGCGAAATGCAGCCGAGCAGCATGTTAAACAGCGGCACGAGTCCGCCGAGCGGCGTGAAGGAATCATGCATCGCGTTGACCGCGCCAGTGCTGGTGCCCGTGGTCGCCGCAGCAAAAAGCACGCTCATGGCGGCGCCGAAACGCACTTCCTTGCCTTCCATATTGCCAGGCGAAGGATCGACGCCGATCGCGATCAAAAGAGGATTGCCGGCAGCTTCCGCCCAATAGGCGACCCCGATCCCGGCGACGAGCACGATGCTCATGGCGATGGCGATTGCGCGCCCCTGACGGAAATCGAGGACAGCGCGTCCGAAAGCAAAAGCGGACGCAAACGGAATGACCAACAAGGCCCAAATCTCCACCATGTTGGTGAAGGCGTTGGGATTCTCATAGGGATGCGCCGAATTGGCGTTGAAGAAACCGCCGCCGTTGGTGCCGAGTTCTTTGATCGCCTCCTGGCTCGCCACCGGCCCGATCGAGATGACCTGCTTGGCGCCTTCCAGAGTCGTCGCTTCGAAAGAACCCGAGAGCGTCTGCGGTATGCCGAGCGCGATCAGAATGAGCGCGACAACGATCGACAATGGCATCAGAACGTAAAGAGTCGATCTTGTCAGATCGACCCAGAAGTTGCCGATCGTGGACGATTCGGCGCGCGCAAACCCGCGCACCAACGCGAACGCCATGGCCAAACCCGTGCCTGCGGAGACGAAATTATGGACCGTCAATCCGAGCATTTGCGTGAGATGACTCATCGTCGTCTCACCGCTGTAATTTTGCCAGTTCGTATTCGTGATGAAGCTCAACGAGGTATTGAACGCCAAATCCGCGGGCACGCCGTCGAAGCCCTGCGGATTGAGCGGCAGCACTTTCTGAAGCCGTTGCAGCAGATAGAGTGAAAGAAAACCGACAACGCTGAATGCGAGCATGGACATCGCATAGACGAACCAGCTTTGTCCGCGCGCGGGATCAACTCCGGAAAGTTTGTAGAATACACGCTCGACCGGAGTGAGAACGGGAGACAAGAACGTGCGTTCACCCGCGAGCACGCGGGCGATATGACCGCTGAGCGGAAGCGCGGCCGCGAGAACGGCCGCGAGAACAAGGGCGATTTGCGCCCAACCAATGGCAGTCATGATATCACCTCGCGAAACCAGAGCCGTGGCCTAAAATTTTTCGGGATGAAGAAGCGTGTAGACGAGATAGACGCCGAGAAGTGCGGCGACGAACAAGCCGAAGATGGGTTCATACATGGAGAGGTCTCCCTCAGAGGCGACCGCAGGCGCGCGCATAGGCGCTCACCAAAACAAAGAGAAAAATGCCGAGACCAACAAATATAAAATCAGCCATGCTCCGCTCCTATTGCAGGGATGCACGACGCATATAGGAGATCCCGGCATAAGGACGCCATTCGAAATCTGGATCAGCGCATAAGGATTTCGTAAAGACGAGAGACATATTCGTTGACGATCATGACGAAGCCTCACCGATTAATCTGACGAATCATGCCGGCTGTCGCCCTCGTGGGAAAACGCGGCGCAGGTTATGTCGGGGATCTCGATGTTGCGGCAACTGCGTTGCCGCGCTGCTTTGTTCACTCGGTGGCAAAGTCGTTGACATCTCATACGATGGCTTCAAGCTTATGGCGTCGAGGAGCGGATTTGAAAGTTGGCGCGAATGGATAGCATAACCGTCAAGCGCTTCCTGCCGTGGGTCGTTGCGACGGCGCTGTTCATGGAGCAGCTCGACTCGACGATTGTAAACACTGCGGTGCCGTCGATCGCGGCGAGCCTGCAAGTCACGCCACTCAGTCTGAAGGCCGTGGTCGCCAGCTATATCCTTAGTCTCGCCGTCTGCATACCGGTAAGCGGCTGGATTGCTGATCGTTACGGGACCCGACGGGTCTTTGCGACCGCAATCGCGATCTTTACGATTTCGTCGGTGTTCTGCGGGCTGGCTATCAACGTGCATCAAATGGTGGCGGCGCGAATACTGCAGGGGGTTGGCGCCGCGATGATGATGCCAGTTGGCCGTCTCACGATCATCCGCACCTTTCCCAAGGCAGAATTGCTCCAAGCGATGAATTTCGTCATTATTCCTGCATTGATCGGCCCTTTACTCGGTCCGACGATCGGCGGGCTGATCGTTCACTGGCTGTCTTGGCGAGACATTTTCTTCGTAAATGTTCCCATAGGCTTCATCGCGCTTTGGCTCATCCACCGCTACATGCCGGATTACTACGGCGACACGAGCTATCCCCTCGATGTGATCGGACTGGTCTTGTTCGGATCGGGCGCCGCTTTACTCTCGTGGCTGCTTGAAATTTTTGGCGAGCACCAGATCGGAGTGCGGGTCTCAGGCGCTCTGTCATTGCTCAGCGTCGGCTTGCTTGTCGGCGTATTGTGCGCACGCAACGGCAACGCCCCACCCTCTTTTGCAACTCGCGCTCTTCAAAGTGCGAACCTTCCGCGTGTCGGTGATGGGCGGATTCATCACGAGACTTGGCGTTGGCGGAATACCGTTCCTGACCCCGCTGCTTTATCAGATTGGCCTAGGGTTTCCCGCATGGCAATCAGGACTTCTGATGATGCCAACCGCCGCGGCCGCGATGGGCATGAAGGCAATTTCCGCACGTGTCCTTGAGCGCTTTGGGTATCGAAAAGTGCTCATCGTCAACACGGTGATGATCGGGATAAGCATCTGCTTATATTCTTTGGTCGGTCCGCAAACACCGGTGGCGATGATCGTCGTCCTGGGCTTGGCTTTAGGGTTCTTCAATTCCCTGCAATTTTCGAGCATGAACAGCATGGCCTACGCGGATATCACGCCCAGCGAATCAAGCATGGCCAGCACAATTGCGAGCTCGCTTCAGCAAATTTCGATGAGTTTTGGCCTCGCATGCGGATCCCTGGTGACCTCATGGTATCTTGGCGCCGTTCCCCAATCAGATCAACTTGCGGTGACCTCCGCGCTACATCAGGCATTCCTCACTTTGGGAGGCGTAACAATCGCCTCTTCGCTCTCCTTCTGGACATTGCACGCCAACGACGGAGAAAGCGTTAGTCGCGCAACGCGGGATTTGGGGTGACGCCGAGTTGGATAAGCGCGTGTCGCCCTCGTTCCCGACGGCTCTCAGTCTCCAGAGGAGATGGCGTGGTTCGCGCCGTGCTCGATATTGCCGATAAACCCGAACTCCGGGCGTGATTTCCTGCTTCCTGCGATGTCGTTCTTGGACCGCGTCGGTCCTTGGTCGCGAATTGGCAGAGATTGCAAACTCTTTGCGGCGACGATGCCGCTTATCGCTCGCCTAACCCCCGTCCTTCAGATGACGATACAGGATGTTTGCGCCGATCAAGACAAGTCCGGCGCCCTCAAGCAGCTCGGCGCATTTGCCGAACAGGATACCCATCCTGTTTCCGATGCCTAAGCCGATAAACGTCATCAGGCATGTTGCCGATCCGATCGCACCCAGCGCGACAGGAATGTCGTGGGAAATAAATGGAAGCGCTAACCCCACCGCAATGTTGTCAATGCTTGTTGCGAGCCCAGCCCATGAAATTGCGCCCAAAGAGGGCGGCCTCGCATATTTTTCCAGAGTTGTTCCTTTAAGACCCGCCCAAATGGTTTGAGCTCCGAGCAGCCCCAAAATTGAAAAAGTGACCCACGGGCTAAATTTCTCCAGCGAGGGCAGAAGCGCTTTTCCAATTAGGAAGCCAGCCAATGGAGCAAAGGCGCCTAAGAGGCCGTAACAAATTGCAACGCCGATCTTCAGGAGCAAGGGGAAAGCATAGCTCGACCCAAGGGCAATTGAAGCGGCGAACACGTCGGCCGAAAGACCAAAGGCAAGGATAACGGTCTCGAGCATAATTTGATCCGAGGAGTAGTGTTAACGCAGTCACGGATGAACGTCGACTTACGGCTAACGGAGGGCAGTCTCGATCAAAGAGAGGATCGTGCCGTCAAAGCGTACGCCGAGCTTGTTTGCTTGGTCTGATAGCTCATTCACCCTTTTCGCCGGGATCACCTCGTTCTTCAATTCGTCGTACAATTCGAGAACTTTTGTCAGCTTTTCTTCGTTGCGCTTCTTGACGGCCTGCCTTTTCGAATAGCTGGCTATATATGAAACGACGCCGATAGCGGCGACCGCATAAAGAAGTCCCCCGATAATTTCATGTCCATTCTCGACTGCGTAATAACCAATGGCGGCTGGAGTGACGTAGTTGAAAACGACGGCGAGCACGAAGAAAAGCGGCTTGAGAAGATTGTATGTCGCCTCGTTTCCCCTCGACAGGAAGTAAGCTGGATTTCCCGGAGCACTCCCGAATTGGGTCGCCATCATGACCCGAAGGTACGATTTGATTTCCGTGAACAACAGACTATCGAGAAGGCACCAGCTGAAGTAAGGATCGTGTATGATCGGCCTAGTTACGTACGTATCGGCGATTTCTTTGACTTTCTTCACATCTATATCGGTCCTTGGGTCCATGCTTTCGAACGGCCCAAGCTTCCCGTGGACCCAGAGACGCCTGTCGTCGCTCTGGGGAAAGGCCGGTTTCGTCGCTGAAAAGAACCCATCGAAAAACTTCCGAGATTCGATCACAGCACCATGAAAATAGTCCAAGCTGACCCCGTCCTTGAAAGCTTGGTTCGCAAAGGTAGGAAGCGCCGCCTCCCACGTAGCGGCAATCAGAGGATTCCCCAGAGCGGAGCCGGAACTGGCTATTACCTTTGCTGCCGTCAGAACATAATCGTCCAAGGTCATGAGAGTTCCGGCCTTCGTATGTATCATTCGCCTACTAGACTAGCGAGAAAGCCCGCTTCTCGCTAGTTTGTCTGCGGCGACTTTTGCAATCAGCCCCGCTTTCTCGGCTGAAATCCCCATGCCTGCCCGGCCGTAGGACGAGCGCCGTGTGATAATCGTTGGGACGCGTCAAGCGTTCCGACGAAACCCTTTCCCGCGAGTTACTAATAGCCTTGCGTCTTTCCACTGGTCAAAGGGAATCCGGCAGAACAACAATGTAATTGCCTTCAGGCATAGAAAAATGTAACGAGTGAACGCTCACTCTGGTGCGGCGCCCCCCGCCGGTTCATTCGTCATCACCGTAATCAGAAAGCTTGACATGTTTCCGGCAACGGTCAGGATTTATTTGAGGTCTTTCGCGCTCAACACTCGGGGATCCCGGGCGATCGAGAATTCTGCAATTGGCAAAAATCGAAGGGCGAACATTACGATGCTCACAAAAATCATCTCCGCCACCATGTTCCTGTTCTCGACAATCGCAATGGCAGAACAGGTGTCCGCGGACTTTAGATGTGAAGGCAACATGCAGCGTGACGATGAGGCCGCAACGCAGCTCCAACCTTTCTCAATTCGGATCCAGGAGAAAGTGGTGAAGATCGACGGGCTGAGCCAGCTGGATGCGAAATTCAATCTCATTCAAATGGATGACAAATTCTGTGTCTTTAAGAATGCCATGAAAACACAGGGGGGCAATATCGAGCGACCTACCGGCGTGCTGTATCTGTACGCCATCGATAAAGTGGCCCACAAGGTGACACTGTCCGTCAACGGGCACTGCACAAAAGAGAACTGAAAGAGCGGGCCAGGCTGACGTCGGACGTTGCGGCAGCTCCCGCGAGGTGAAATTGCACCACGCGTTCGGCGGGAATAGCCTCAACGAACGTTGCTCCGTCGAAATCGTGATTGAATCCAGAGACTAAGACATTATTGACGTCGAGAAGCAGCCAGCAATCGGCGCGTTCCGCCATCTCACAGATGAAGCTCCATTCGTCCATTTCGGATTCAGCGAAGGTTACATAGCTTGAGACGTTCTCGATCGCGATTTGACGACCAGAAAGTCCTGGACGCGCTTTATGCGTTCGACGACATGGTCCAGCGCTTCGAATGTATATGGAATGGGCGGGAGGTCGTGGAGATTGACGCCATGGACGCCAGTCCAGCACAAATGATCCGAAATCCACTCCGGCTGAAAACGCTCAACAAGGCGCTTTAGAGCGCTCAGATATGCGAGATCGAGCGGATCGGTGGAGGCCAGCGACATCGATACGCCATGCATGACGATGGGGTAATCCGCGCGAATGCGTTCGAGCATGGCGAGCGGCTGGCCGCCGGGGATCATGTAATTCTCTGAAATCACTTCGAACCAGTCGACCTTGGGTTTCTTGTCAAGGATGTCCTGAAAGTAAACTGGCCGCAGACCGAGGCCAAATCCCAGCGGTGAAGGCTTATTCATGGATGGCTCCTCCCTCCGACATTTTCGGAGGACAGGCGGATGACGATTCCCGCCTGCCCTCAACGTTGATTAGCCGACCGTGCCGCCCTTCGCCTCGCAGGCTTCCTTCGATTTCGCCGGCAGCCATCCTTGGCCCTTACAGGTATTTTGGCCCTTGCAAGCGTTGCTTGCAGTTTTGCAGGCGCTCGTGCCTCGGCAGGAGTTGATGCCCATGCATTCAACAGTCTTTCCCGCCTTCTTGGCGGAAGCCGGCGTAGCGGCCATGCCGCTCAGTGCGAGCGCGACAGCCGCAGCCGCGAGTGCCGGATACATATTGACCTTCATGTTAACCTCCTCAGAAATTCGCTCGAAAGACGAGCAGATCGTGAGCCCGGAAAGAGCCTACGAAATGTTCTTCGCTTTGTTGAGGATCACCGTTACAAAAATCGCTCGATGAAAGAGCGCAATTTTGGAAGAAGCCGGTACTCGTGAACTTTCGATCGATGGAAACGATGTGAGCGAGCGACAGGCAGGCGTCGAATAATCTCTTCATGCAAAAGACCGTCAGCGATGGGCGCTGTTTGCGATGGGGAGGAAAGTCCCGCACCGTTTACGGCCATTCAAGTCGGTGTGCGCATAGTTGCCGTGGGAATAACAAAACCTTCCTTGTAAACTGTTGGAGTGACGTCATCAGTTGGCTGCCGAGAGCTGCTGAGCGGTCCTTCGGCCTTTATGACGGCGTCGTTTCAACAGGACCGCAAAAATCTGGACCGACGAGATCCCCGCGAATCCTGAAGCAGCTCTCGTATAAATCACCTAATGTTCAGAAAACGATCCATTGAGAGCGCGCCGGCGCCGCGCGCAAGCAACGGCAGCAGAAGACCAACCCAGCTCAAATGAGTTGGCCAAGCGGCGGGATAGACGAAGATTTCGATGATCGCCGTCATAACGAGCAACGCAGCGGCGGACAGGCGCGTGAAAAGTCCTAATGCCAGCAGGATCGGAAACAGGTGTTCGACGTAGGTCGCCAGTTGTGCGGCGACATCCGGCGACAACAGAGGCAGCTTGTATTCCTCTTCGAACAGCTGGTATGCGCCGGGCGTGATGGTCAGCAGTCCCTCCACTTTTGTTCGTCCGGATTGAAAGAAGACTGCGGCGACGCCGAGGCGGGCGACGAGCTGCGGAAGCCATTCCGGGATCAGTGACTCGGCGAGTTCGGCGAACATCGCAAAGGGGCGTCTCAACCAAAAAGCGATGGAGGTCATTCGTGGTCTCCCGTTCGATTCGATGCAGTATCGACAATCGGCATGAAGGCGCCGAGAGCGATGAATTGAGCAATCCGGCTCTTTAGGTCAGCGGTGGAATTGATCTCGAGAGCAGAAGTTGCGGCTTGGCCGACGGTCTCGCCGGCGAGACATTGTTCCAGAAAGGCGTAACCCGCGGCGTCGAAAATCAGCATGACCACCTCGCCGTGCGGTCGACGATCAGGGCGCCTTCCGCGAGCCAATCGACGTCGAAGCTTTCTGGTGCGCTCGCCGGCGGCCTATTTAACCGCCAGATCGAAGGCGCGGGTTCCGCGAACCATCCGAGCCGCGCACTGGGGTGCAAACGAAGCTTCAAATCGAACAAAGAGTTGGGTTGAACGCCGGCTAGCGCCTGCGGTGACAGAACGTCTTCGTCCGCCGCGATGTGCGCCTCAGTCCAGAAGCGGTCCAGACGGGCGACTCCGGGGAGATAGGGCAATTCCTCGGCCGCGGGGAAAACGGCCAGGAAATCCGGATAAGTCGCGCCAAATGCGCTCAAACAGGGCTCTTCGGGAAGGTCGGTCGCCAAAAAAGCGTAAGCGCTAGCAGCGAACGATTCCTCGCCTACGAGTTGTTCAACAGTAGGGTAATTGGCGCGAAGTGCGTCGGTGAGCGCCTTGTAGACCGTATTGCGGTGAACGCTGAGCCCAATCCGCAACGCTCCGGCGTCTCCATTCCCGCTCGAATCAGCGCTGTGGTGGAGAGTCTCGGAAAACCAATCCGCAAACCCGGCGAGGTCAGACATGGGACGCCTCGCCGCGTTCAAACGATGATTGCGAAGTCAGGAGGCCATGGGCGAGGTCGCGTTCTCGCCGTAACTCGGCAAAAGAGGGAATATTCGCGTCCCGCTCGATCAGAGTCGGCTTTGGTCCAGCGCTTTCGATCAGTCTTTCATAGAGTCCCCAGACTGCCTCACAAATCGGCGCGTCGTGGGTGTCGATCAGGAGGCGTTCGCCGTAACGGACATCTCTCGCATGACCCGCAAGATGAATTTCTTCGATCGCGGTTCCGGGTATGGCGTCAAGGTATGCCCGTGCGCTGAAGCCAAGATTGTTGGCGCTGACGTAGACGTTGTTTACATCGATCAACAGCCCACACCCGGATCGGCGGACGACTTCGTCGAGAAACTCGGTTTCGGAGACCTCATCTCGATCGAGCGGCATATAAAGCGCCGGATTTTCGAGGAGAATGGTGCGACCCAGCGCGTCCTGGACCCGCATGACATTCGCGACGATTTGATTAAGCGCCGCGACGGTGCGCGGAAATGGCAGAAGACCCGGATCTGTAAACGCCTCGCCAGGCCGACCATGCGAGATGCTCCGAGACCAAGAAGGGTTCGAAGCGGTCGACCAACGCCTTCAGTCGCGCCACATGCCGCATGTCTGGATCGGCGTCTGCGGCGAGGGATAATCCAACGCTGTGCAAGGACAAAGGATGAGCGCTTCTCAATGCCTCGAGCATGGCCAGCCGGGGCCCGCCCTCAACCACTGTAGTTCTCCGCGTGCGCCTCGAACCAGAGGCCGCTCGCAAGGCAACTCATCGCCTCGTCGAAATGCTCGGCTTTGAAACCTATTCCTGCGGTCGGTCTCATGGCTCAGATCCAAATTTTGGAGATTTAGCCGCCGGTGCGCGTGCCGGAGATTTCAGTCAAAGACCCATTCCCCTTCGGGGTTTTGATCGTGGTGCAGGTTCCTTTGAGAACGTATTTCCATGAATTGCCCTGATAGTTTACTTTAGAGGTTCCGGCGCATG